>CALHNI010000030.1 GCA_938034975.1 Candidatus Goldiibacteriota bacterium
TGTATAGCCATCTAAACTTTCAACTCTCTGATAATACTCATCTCCATAAACTAAAACTTTTACATAAGTTCCATCAGGCTGTTTTAATTCAAATTCATCTCCATCATACGGCGCTGAAAAAACAAATGAAGAAAAAACAAAAAAGAGCAAAATTAAAAAAATTTTTTTGCATTCTAATTTTTTCTCCCTCATCTTTCCCTCCATTTTTAAATTTTTTATAATATATGATAAAACTTCTTTTTAAGAAGTTTTAGTTGCACGTTAATTATGCTTTCGTAAATTTCGTAATAAATTATATATTTTATTTTTGTTATTGTCAATAGATAAATTAATTTTTTTTAAAATTGGTTTTACAATGCGAAATTAAAAAATATAAATGTTTGATTAACGTTAATCTTTTGTAAAGTATTAGATTACATTTTTTGTGATATTTTAAACACTTGTTTATTTTGAAAATATTTTGTTATTTAAGGTAATTTTGCATTTTATTTAGTTACTTTTACAAAATAATATATTTAATATCTAAAATCCCTTCCATATTTTTTATACTTGTAACTACATCCTGGGACACTTCATTATCAACAGTTACAATACCAAGTGCTACTTTTTCTTCCTTGTGTCTGCCTAATGCAAAAGAAGCAATATTTATATTATTTGCCCCAAGAACTGTTCCTATTCTTCCTATTACCCCTGGTCTGTCTTCATTTTTATAAACTAAAATATTTTTTTCCGGAACAATTTCAACTTCAAATTTATCAACCATAACTATACGTGCCTGTTTATTTATGGAAATTGTGCCAAATACATTTCTTTTTTCTTTATCTGTTTGAACCGTAACACTTATCAAATTAGGATAATCACTCTTTATCGTTGTGGTTTTTTCAATTACTTCAATTCCACGTTCTTTTGCAAGCGGAACTGCATTTACATAGTTTATAGTATCACCAAGAGCCGGATATAAAACACCTTTTACAGCTGCAATTGTTAAAATTTTCAAATTATATTTCGTCACTTCGCCACTATATTCAATGGCAATGCTTTTTATATTTCCTTCTATCAATTGCGCAACAAATGCACCTAATTTTTCGTTTAATGTAAGATAGGGTTGCATTTCTTTTAATAATTCAGGGTCAACAGCTGGTATATTTAACGCATTTCTTATCATGCCACCTTTTAACGCTTCAAGCACCTGTTCAACAATTACTTTACCTACATTTTCCTGCGCCTCTATTGTAGAAGCACCAAGATGCGGTGCCATTATTATTTTATCAGGGTCAACAGTAAAAAGAGGGCTATCAAATGGTGGTTCTTTTTCATACACATCAAATGCTGCTTTTTTTACTTTCCCTTTGTTTAATGCATCTGCAATATCTTTTTCATTTATTATTCCACCACGAGCACAATTAACTATCATCACTCCATCTTTCATCATCTCAATTTCCTTTGCCGTTATCATATTTGTAGTTTCTTTATTTTTCGGCACATGAAAAGTTAAAATATCAGCATTTTTAATTACATCTTTTAACTCCATTAACTCTATACCAAGCGACTCTGCCTTATCTTTTGTAATAAATGGATCATAGCCAATTATTTTCATTCCAAAGGCAAGCATTCTTTTTGCAACTTCTGTTCCTATTCTGCCAAGCCCGATAATTCCAAGGGTTTTGCCGTATAATTCAATTCCTGTGTATTTACTTCTATCCCACTTTTTTGCTTTTAAAGAAGCATCTGCCTGTGGTAAATTCCTCGCCATCCCAACAATCAGTGCTATGGTTTGCTCAGCTGTAGAAATTGTGTTTGCATCAGGAGTATTCATAACAATAATACCTTTTGCAGTGGCAGCAGGCATGTCAACATTATCAACTCCAACACCTGCTCTTCCTATCACTTTTAATTTTGTTACTTTGGATAAAACTTTTGCAGTAACTTTCGTCCCGCTTCGTATAATCAATGCGTCATATTTTGTTAATTCTTCGGCAAGTTCTTCTTCAGACAATCCTGTCTTTACAACATATTCAACATCTTTTTCATTTTGCAAAAGTTTTAAAGCATCTTCTGCGAGTTTATCACTCATAAGTATTTTATACATTTTAAACCTCCTATTTTTATTTTAAAAATTAGATTTTTTAATATTTTTCTTCAATTAATACTTCCATTGCCCTTTTTACACCTTTACCTATTTCTATATTTGCTCCTAATTCTTTTAATGCCATTTCTACTGCTGCAATACCTATTATCGGGTCAAATCTGTCCGTATATCCTAAAGTTCCTATTCTAAAAATTTTACCTTCTAATTTTGCCTGACCACCTGCCATAGAAATACCATAATCATCTCTTATTTTTTTAACGAGTGCTTTGCCATCAACACCATCAGGGACAACAACAGAACATAAAACAACTGCCGGATTTTCTTTTGCAAATGGAGTTAAACCCAGAGCAATAACTGCTTCTCTTACTGCACGTGCTAAAATCCTGTGTCTTTCCCATACTTTTTCTATTGTTTCTTCTTTTATAAGTTTTAAAGCAGCATTAAGTTGAACCACCAATGATACAGCAGATGTAAATGGTGTATCAGGCATTTTTTCCTTTGTTGCTGATTTTTCATATTTTTTTAAATCAAAATAATACTTTGGTGATTTATTATTTTCTATTAATTTTCTTGCCTTTTCACTTACAGAAATAAATGCAAGCCCTGGCGGAATCATAAAACCTTTTTGTGAACCGACAACAGTTATATCAACATTCCATTTATCAGAATAATAAGGCTGTGCACCAATACCACTTATGCCATCCACAACCAGAATTGCTTTATGATTTTTTGTAATTTCTCCGAATTTTTCAATATCATTATAAACCCCTGTTGATGTTTCATTTAGTTGTGTAAAAACTGCAACTGCATCTGGATTTTCATCTAAAACTTTTTTTAGTTCTTCAGGTTTTACAGCATAACCCCATTCAGGTGCTATTTTTACCACATTTGCATTATATGCTTTTGCAATCTGTTCCCATCTATCACCAAAATTACCCATAGATGCAACTATTACCTTATCTCCAGGATTTACAGTATTTGCAACCGCTGCTTCCATTGCTCCTGTTCCGGATGATGCTATCAGGTAAACAGGATTTTGCGTCTGAATAACATACTTTAATCCTTCTATAACCTCTGCTAAAATTTTTCTATATTGCGGTGTTCTGTGATGCATTACAGGTCTTGCACCTTCTGTTAAAACCTCTGGTGGAACTTCTGTTGGTCCTGGTGCCATAATGTAACGTTTTTTCATTTTTTACTTTCCTCCTTTTTTAATTTTAAGTGATTTTTTTCACTTTGTTTTATAAAATATAGCAAATAATATAACTTTTGTCAAGAATTATTTTTATTTTTATTTAATAAAGTTAGTGAAAAATTTTACAATGTATAATAATAAAATAACGATTTATTTTATATTTATTTTTAGATGTAATAACTGGGATTTTTCTTAAATTAAAACCCAATTTTTATTATGCATTACTTTACTTTTATTTATCCGTTTTTCTGATAAAAAATAAGAGTTGTTTTAAAAATTTAAATTTTTAATGATTTTTATATTTTTTCCTACTAAGGAGCATTTTCCTACTGCACTTTTCAGGATTTATCTTAATACCGACAATTTACTCCATTCCTTTGCCCTGTCATTTCCGGATATTGCTTCAATACAATAAATGTAAACTCCGCTTGATGCTTTTTCATTATATTTATTTTTTGCATCCCAGAACAATCTATTATCTCCCTTTAAACCATTTTGTCTCAATTCAATTATTTCTTCTCC
This sequence comes from Candidatus Goldiibacteriota bacterium, assembly GCA_938034975.1. GTDB lineage: Bacteria > Oederibacteriota > PGYV01 > PGYV01 > DYJU01 > DYJU01. Next base: position 3,807 of record CALHNI010000030.1, read on the forward strand.
ACTTAATGTAAAAATTTTTGCTTTTACAACTGCTTCCCTGCTTAAATAATATAATATATAAGTCATATCCTTTAATGGATTAGGGTAATTTGTTTTTAACTTAAATTCAAATACAGGTGTAGCAGTTGGAACC
>CALHNI010000031.1 GCA_938034975.1 Candidatus Goldiibacteriota bacterium
CATTTTATTTAAATTTTTAGACATTTTTTTAACAAAAAAGTTTCTTTTTAAAATTAAATTTAATATTTTGAATTATTATATAATTAAAAGAAATATTTTGTCAATATTATACTTTTAACGGTAAAAACGCATTTGAAAATCCGTTTTTACGGAAATATAAAATATTTTTGGCTTTTTTGCTTATTAATTTTTTATTTTTATAGTAAATTACTTTAATTCACCTGTTTTTTAATTTTAAAAACAAATATACTCTTAAAATTCTTATTTGTTTATAAACCTTTTTATATATTTTCTCTTTTCCACTGAAAAACGCTAATGCGTTTTTCAGGTTTTAAATAAAATTCTTTCATTTAAAATTTTAGTTTCACTATATTTTAATTAATATAATCACACCTTTTTATTTTTATATAAAATTTTATAAATCTTTAATAAATAATTATTATTTTCTCTATTGTTGATTTTATTTCCTGACCATTTTTATCCTTAACATATAATACATAATAATATGTTCCACGCGAAAGACCAGTTAAATCTTTTCTAGAAATTTTTATTTCATTTTCACCCTGCAAAAAATTTTCCTTGTATATCTTTTCCATTATTAACCTTAAACCACTCGTATAAATTCTTACCACTGCTGAGTTGGCTTTCTTGGTAATATTAAATTTTATACTAATATCTGTTTTGCCTGATGATGGATTTGGATATACAATTACCGGTTTTTCTTTGTTAAACTCAAATTTTTCTGATTCAGTAGGAGTGGGAGTAGCTGGCATAGGAGTTAATGTTGTTGTAAAAGTTATTGTGCCTGTCGGTGTATTTGTATGTGTAAAAGTATTTGTAAATGTCATTGTTATAGTTGTTGTATTCATTGCTGTAAAGGTATAAGTTGATGTAACTGTTAAAGTAAATGTGCTTGTGTGTGTACTTGTATAAGGTACTGTTGATGTTGATGTCATTGTATACGTTTCAGTTGGTATCTGTGTATTTGTATTTGTCCATGTCGCTTGTTGTGTGCCTGTTACTGTCTCTGTAAAAGTTGAGGTATCTGTCGGTATCTGAGTTTCTGTAGAAGTAAAAATATTTGTTGGTATATTTGTATCAGACATAGTATTTGTTTGCGTTTCAGTATACGTCCATGTTGCTGGTTGTGTTCCTGTCATTGTTTCAGTTAAAGTATTTGTTACAGTAAAAGTGTTGGTGCTGGTTGGAGTATGTGTTGTTGTAAATGTATGTGTAAATGTTGATGTTCTGGTTTGTGTTGATGTATTTGTTTCTGTTCTGGTAAAAGTTGTCGTAAATGTATTTGTATTGGTTGCTGTAAATGTTCTTGTACTTGTTGGTGTATCTGTATTTGTCCAGGTTGGTGGCTGACTTCCTGTTACTGTTTCTGTCGGAGTTTTTGTATCTGTTGATGTATTTGTTATTGTCCATGTATTTGTATTTGTTGGTGTATTAGTCATAGTATTGGTGAGAGTAAAAGTTCTTGTATTTGTTAATGTATTTGTATTTGTAACAGTAAAAGTGTTTGTTGTAGTTGCTGTATTTGTCCGTGTGTTTGTTGATGTATGTGTTGCAGTGCTTGTCGGTGTATTTGTTGGCGGTGGCGTATTTGTCTGTGTGTTTGTTGGTGTTGCTGTATTTGTCCGTGTGTTTGTTGATGTGTTTGTTTGAGTATTTGTTATTGTAAATGTTCGTGTAGATGTGGGTGTATTTGTTGATGTAAATGTTGATGTTCTTGTTGCTGTATTTGTAAATGTTGCTGTTTTAGTCGGTGTTGACGTCCAGTTCTGACATGGAAACATTTCAACTTCATCTATCCATAATTCAATGTATGACCATGGCTGTCCTCTTGTCTGCCACTGAATATCTTTTAAATTTTGAAGAACCAATGTTCTGTTTACTGTTGTGCCCCAGCCTTCTTGGGTAAATGAAGTAAAAAATAATTGATATTGCTGCCAGTTATTCGTTACATTAAATGTAAATTTATAATGGTCTCCGCCTGTATTTACTGAATTTGTCGGAATTAATTTAATATCAAACGATGTTGCAGTTCCTTTTGCCCAGAATCTTATTCCTAAAAAACCTGTGCAATTAAAACCAATTCCGGAACCACTTCCCGGATTTGTCTGTGTCCCCATCCCTATAAAACCATATAAATAATTGGTTGTCACATAACCAGTAATCCTTGCAGCATAAGCAGTTGATGCAGCCCCACCTGATGCCATTGTAAAAACAGAACCAGGTCGTGGCATAACATAACTTGTCCCTGAGTTTCCACTATCATCATAAGTATACCAAAAGCCACCCCAGTTATTTATATTATCCCCATCTTCACAGGTATCTAACTTTTCAGAGCAGCCAAAAGTCGGAGTTATAGTTGGTGATGATGTATACGTATAGGTATTTGTTGGTGTATTTGTTTTTGTTGGTGTTGGTGTCCAGCCAAGATTCGGATAAAATTCTATTTCATCTATCCAGAAATCAACATTATGCCCATAGCCTTTTGTCTGCCAGTTAATCTTTGATAAATATTGAAGAACAAGTGTTCTTGAAACAGGTGTGCCCCATCCAGCTTCCTGTGTCAAATCAGTAAAAGGTATGGCAATTGGTGTCCATGTAGCAGGTGGAATAAATGAAAATTTATAATCATTATATCCAGTATTTGTTACGTTAGATGGCACAAACCTGATACTGTATTCATTAGTTCCATCTCCTTTCACCCAGAATCTTATACCTGTAAAAGCACTCACATTCCTTGTGCCAGCCTCGTTTTCAACCATCTGGGTTCCCATACCAACACAAGGATAATAAGAACCTGATTGTGCAGCAACATAACCTGTTATCCTACCTGCATATAAAGTGCTTGCTGCCCCGGGTGCTGATGGTGTAAAAGTTGTTCCACCTGCCGGCCACACAGTTGAAGGAACCGAACCATCTGCTTTATAAGTATACCAGTATCCTCCCCATAAATTCTGGCTGTTGTTATCTTCAAAATTATCTAGCATTTCTCCAGAAGGAACAGGAGTAGCAGTTGCAGTTGGTTGTGGTGTTCCCATTGCTCGCAAATTATGAAAATTTCCTGACATTAAAAGTAATGTTAATAATTGTAATGTGCCGTTATAATAACTTTCAGTAACATTAAATGATATTGTTTCCTGATAAAAATTATTGAGTTGTGTTTGATAAGTTGAACTTCTCATTAATGCACAACCAGCAGTTCCTGTAAATGCCGCATTATGATATTGTCCTTCCGGGGTTCCGCTTGACACCCAATAACCATCTTTTACATTAGAAGGACCTATATTATTAAAAAATGAAGCAAGTAAACTAACTTCATTTACCGGATCAACCCCATGCCATACATATTCCATTGCATATCTCCAAGGGACTCTGCATGAATTGTATTTATACTTCCTGCCATCACATTGGCTACTGCATGGATCATCAGTCCTTGGGGTTCCATTTGTATTTAAAATTTCACCTATCAATCCATTATTATCATTCCTACCTGTATCTATATGGGTGTTACAAGTGTTATATACAGCATTCCATTTTGCAGCATTAGCTGAATCTGCTTCAGCAAAAACTTTAAAAAATGCAGGCATAAAATACGATGGGTATTCCCAATTATCCCAATTATCACCAGGTTTTAAATGATTATCTGTGGCAATATCGTATAAACGTATGTCAGTAAGTTCTGCCATTGCAAGATTATAATAATTTAATGTCCCACCACTACCCCATTGCTTATCAGCCATAAGTAAAGAAAAACCAATATCAATATCAGCATCAGATGCCGAATTCTGATCAATAATATTGCCATTTGAATCTATAAGCCATGGCATTAATTTACTGGGATTTTTAAAAGCACTTTTGTTCTGCTTGTATTTATATAAATCATCAAATAATGCCTGATCATCAAAATAAACTGAAAGAAGCATTCCATATGCCTGACCTTCTGAGCATGTTGCATTTGTATAACCCTGTATTGGTTCCGGACTTAAAACCCTTCTTGTTCCTGCTGGGCAACCGTTTGATGTAACATATCTTGCTTTCCAAGTATTGTATAGATTTAATAAAGTAGTATGATTTACATTTTGCGCTCTTATACCATATGAATAATTCAGATTAATTGGAAATGGATAATTTCCTGCCCAAATACCATTCATAAATAAAAAAACAAGTATAACGTTTAAACAAATTTTTAATAAAAATTTTTTTATTTCTTTTAACATGTTTTTCCCCCTTATTTTACTATTATAACATTTTTCTTTATAACATTGGAACCAATCTGTATATATACAAAATACACACCTTCGCTTAATATATCACCTGTAGAATTTCTCCCATACCATTTTACTTCATAAACCCCTGGTTCTTTTTGCTCATCTATTAAATTTGAAACAACCCTTATCCTTTTATCATATATAATTATTTTCACTCTTGAACTTTCATCAACTTTTACCTTAATTATGCAATATTCCCCTTTTAATGGATTTATCATATTATTACCTATTATTGCTTTATCTCTTTCCAGGAGTGGATTTGTAGTAGATGGCGTTGCAATTTCTTTTGCCATTTTTACACTAATATCATCTACTTTTGATAAAGAATACCTAGGTTCATCAGATTTTTTTATCTGATTTAACTTCACTTTGGGCTGGTTAAGTGATTGAACATTTTCTGATAACTTGATTTCAACTCTTTCATTAACAATTTTTTCATTTTTATTTTTAACAATTTCTTTATTAATATTTTCTTTATTTGCCTCTATCTTACTAACTTTTATATTCTTTGCTGCTGTCCTGGTCCCATCTGCCTTTGTAACCTTTTCCACTTTTTGTTCTGGTAAATTTATAGATAACTTAGTATCCTTTGTATATATAAGGAGAACAGAACAAATGATAATCACGGCAGATATTGCAAAAGATAAAGCCGGCTTTAAAATAAATCTTAAATCAAATATACTGACTTTTGGCCTAATTTGTTCATGTTCCTTTATTTTTGCCATAATTTTAGATTCAAGATAATACGGCTCTTTTACTTTTAATTTTGACACATAAAACCTTAATTTTTTCATATTTTCAAGATAATTGTTGCATTTTTCACATTGTGAAACATGATTATATAAAATATCCTTGTTTTCCTGATACAATAACCCATCTATATATTCCATTATCATTTTCTCTATTTTTTTACATTCAAATATTTTCACTTAATTTCACCTTTCCTTAAATTACTGCTTTTATGACAATTAAACTCATAAAAAGTTTCGGACAAAATTTATAAAATATCATCTTTTTTTAATTTATCCCTTAAATTTTCTCTTGCACGGAAAATTTTACTTTTTACTGCTGATACTGATAATTTTAAAATTTTACTTATTTCTTCATAAGATAACCCGTCTATATCCCTTAAAATCAGCACTTTACGCTGCTCTTCCGGCAATTCACCCATTCTCCTGAAAACAATATTTTTAATCTCTTTTCTTATAAATAAATTGTCAGGTTTCCTTTCTTCCTTATCCTTCACAGTTTCCTCTATAATATTAGTTCCTTCATTTTCATCCCATTCCGGTATTTCTTCTGTAATTTTTTCCTTTAATCTTTTTATTTGCTTTAACTTATTTTTACATAAATTTACAGTTATCCTGTATATCCAGGTTCCGAGTTTTGATTCTCCCTTGAATTTTTTTATGTTATTATAAATATTCACAAATATTTCCTGAGTAGCATCTTCTGCATCTTCTTTTGTTCTTAAAAAACTATAAGCATGATTATAAACTACGCTTTTATATTTTTTTACTATTTCAGAAAATAATTCAACCTGTCCTTTTTTTAACCTTTTTACTAATTCTTTTTCATCCATTTTATTGGTAAATTTAAAATATATATTTTATTGTAAACCTATGGGCATTATCAGAAATAAAAAACGGCTGATAAGCATAATCAACAAAAAAACTTTCTATTTTTATTCCAGCACCAAGTGCTATTCTCCCTTCGGATATACCGAATATATAACCATATCTGAATGTAAAAATATCAAGATAAATTGCTTCTAAACCGAATGAAGTTTCAGTTCCTTCTATTTCATTTAAATAAATTCTTTCTTCAAGATACATTGCAATCTTATAAATATCCAGTTCCCTGTAAATTTCTACACCATAACCTGCCCTTATTATCATAGGAAATAAACTCTGTTCTTTTGTATATTTTGTTGAAAGCCCAAAATTTTCAAAAACAAATCCGAGCAAATATCTTTTCTCAAAATTTCTATAAAGAGCACCCAAATTAAAAACTACTCCAAAATCTGTCGCCTTATAAATTTTACTCAAAAAAAGTTTGGTTGTTATTCCTAAACTGAACTCTTTCTCAAATTGTCTGCAATATGAACTGCCAATTAAAATATCATAATTTTCAATTTTTTCAATAGCATATCCCTCTGAATCGGTCCTTTCTAGATTATCATTTGAATCATAAAATAAAAAACCACTTATATAATCATTTGCATTTATTGGTTGTGCATACAAAAGTTGTTCATAATGAGTATCAAATACTGAAGTATAATGGGAAAAAATTATATATCGCGCAACTATTCCCATTAATGATGCAGGATTAACAGTAGATGCACCTGGCTTTGCGTAAAATGGTGAATAAATACCACCTAGTGCTGTTTCCCTTGCTGAAATATTTACTAATAAAAAATCAGCAGTAATACTTGTTGAATGAATTATATTTATATTGACTATGAAAAATATTATCGTAAGAAAAAATTTTCTTAAAAAATTTTTCTTATCATAAACCATCTGCTATACTGATTCTCTGATTATTAATTCTGGTTCAAAGCTTATTATCTTTTTTTCACTTTCCTCTTTTCCTTCTATTACTTCCAGTAAAAGATCAAATGATTGCATCCCCATTTTTGCTATCGGCTGCCTTATAGTTGTTAAAGCCGGTGTAGTAAGATTTGCAATATAAACATCATCAAATCCTATTATTGCAATATCATCAGGAATATTTATGCCTTTTTCTTTTGCAGCATCCATAAAACCGATTGCCGTTATATCACCTGCCGCACAAAAAACTGCATCTAATTTCTTACTTTTTTCAAGCAATGAGTTTAAAGCTTTTTCTCCATCCTCAAAAGAATAATCAACTACTGTATGAACCAGTTCAGAATTAAATTCAATACCATGTTTGCTTAACGCTTCTTTATAGCCATGCAATCTTTCTTCTGCATTCATCCCTTTGTTGCCGACTATAAGTCCTATATTTTTTCTTTTATTTTTAATTAAATATTCTGTTGCTAAAAAAGCTGCTTTTATGTTATTGAATTTAACTGTTGGAAAATCCTCAATAAGTTCTTCTAAAAAAACAACAGCGACCCCTTCTTTTTTAAACTCATCCATAAGTTCCTTTTTTGCCTTTAAACTTATTATTATCACCCCATCTGCCCTTCTTTCATATAAAATTCTTTCCAGTAAATCATCTTCATTTTCATCCATTCCTTTTGTAGAGTATAAAATTAAATTATAAGGCGTCTTCCTTAAATTAAATTCAATGCCCCTTACAGCTTCCAATGCAAAAAGTGAAGCAAAAAACGAAGCAACAACAGCTATATTATTCGTCTTGCCTTTAACTAAACTCCTGCCAATATAATTTGGATGATAATTCATTTCTTTTATTGCCTTTAAAACCCTATCCTTGGTCTCCTGACTTATTTTGGGACTATTATTTATAACCATTGATACTGTTGCTGGTGTAACACCTACTTTTTTTGCTATATCTTTTATAGTCACCCTCATTTTGAAGTTCCCTCTGAATTTTTATTAAGTTTATCTTTTATTTCCTGCCAATCAGAAGAGTCAAGAAATTCTTTTAATTTAATATTGGAAGGATCGTATTCCAGACCTTTTGAATATGCTTTATAAGCAAGTTCTTTTTTACCCAAATTTAAAAAACATGCTCCGATACCGACATAAGATGGTGAATATTTTTTGTTCCTTTTTAAAGATTCAGAAAACTGGACCAATGCTTCCTGGTATTTTCTTTGATATAAAAGTTCATACCCTTTTTTATAATATTCAACTGACAAATTTTTATCTTCATATTCATGTTTTTCTGCTACACCTAAAAATTTACCGGTCAAAGAAATCCTGTGAGAAATCCCTAATTCCCCATAAGGTGTTAATGCATAATCAAGATCAAAATTAAGTTCTTTACTTGCTGTTAATTCATATCCTAATCCAAGTGTAAATCCTGACACCCAGCCAAGGTCTGTCCCGAATTTATAACCTAATCTTACACCAACTGAATGATATTTGTTTAATATCCAGAATTTTTCCGCACCTACATTTACCCTTGTTAATTGCTCTGTCGGATAATAAATAACATCTATATCTCCTACTGTATTATTTTCAGCAAATGTGAAATAACCTTCTTCTGAAAATGGTAACATAATATTTTCAAGTGCAAACCTGTATGCAAAACCCAAACGTAAAGTAAGTGGTAACTCTGGTCTATTATTGGTAAAACCTGCATTCTGAACTACAAATCCAATAGAATATGTATCATATTTGGGATAATAGAAAAATCCTATATCAGTTCCAAAACCGCCTCCTGAATCAGTATAAATTTCTTCATTTATAAAATTTATTTTCAAACCCGCTGACATATCAGAAAAAAATGAATTTTCACCTATTATTTCTCCTATTCTTTTTGCATAAGCAACTGAAAAATTCCAGTTTGATGCTTTTGCAATTTCACTTGTTAACAAATACTGCCCGGCACTGTCTTCTGTGGTTTTTGTAATTTCTCCGGCATTTAAAAAAGTTCCATAAACTGCAAAAGTCCCAAAACCAATAACAGGTAATGCATAAGCAATATATTCATAATTAACCCCCAAAAGCCAAAATGAATGCATAAGGCATGCCTGATGACGTGTAAGTTGTGAGAGCCCAGCTATATTATAATATATCGCATTTACATCATCGGCAATTCCGGTGAATGCTTCTCCCATTCCTGCCTGTCTTCCGCCTTGTGATATTTTAAGAAAATTTACACTTGTTGTTCCAGCGCCAATTGAAAAAATATTAGAAATTAAAATTAAATATATTATTATTAAAAATATCGTTGATTTTAACTTCATTTTATACCTCCTGTTTTTATTATTTTAAATCCCTCACATATTTTTTATTATATAAAACAGTATTCTATTTTTGTTTTACGATAACTTTTTTTATAATAATACTAAAAAAAAATGATAAAATCAATAAAAAAAATTGTGTTTTGTTGGATATATAAATATTATGATAAGAAAAATTATTGAAAACTTATTTATATATGATTTTTATATCAAATTTTTTATTAATGTTTTTTAAAACGCTAAAATCTAAAGGATTTATAATTTTTGTCCAGCATTATTTAAAGCCGCAAAAACGTGTTAGAAAACATTTTACGGAAAAACAAAATATTTTCATAATGCATTATTTTATTCACAAGTTTTTTAATTTAAAATAAATAATAAGTATTATTTTAAAAAGGCACTAACATTTCATGCGGAACAAGTTGATCATAATTATTCCGTGGATTTTTCATTTGAAAATAAAAATATCCCCTATCTAAACCAGAATAAGTTATTTTTATCTTATGCAAACCTTCTTTTAGGTTAATTGTCGTTTCTCCTCTCCATGCTCTATATTCAGGTTTATTTGAAATTAATTTTTCATCATCAATATAAAGTTCATAAATTTGATGTCCCATTGCCTGTATATAAAAAGTATATATCCCGGTTCTGTCTATATTTATACTGCCTGTCCAGGAAGCATAAAATTCACCTGCTTCAAAACCAGGGTCAAACCAATCATAAAAAATAACCGGATCAATTCTATCGGCTGTTTTTTCACCATTTTTATTATAAGCTACAAATCTTAAACCGTTTTTTAATTTCGCTGTATCAAATGACTGTATTTCTTCCTTGGAAACTTTGTAAATAATAAAACCTAATTCATTATCAGTATACGGCTTATAAACAGGTATATATTCACCATTGGGATAAACTTTCTGAAAAGCACTAAGAATACTAACTTCCCAGAAAGCAGGCATCATATATATATAATAATCTGCATCAGTATTAACAGGTGCTGGAAAAGTTTTACCAATGATAAATCTTTGAGCAACTTTGTTTTTAACTTTTTCATAAATCAATTCAAAATCCGGCAACATAAACTCATATGGAAGAACTGCAACTATTTTTTTTCCTCTTTTTTCTTCAATCTTTTGTAATTCAATTAATTTTTCTGCGCTTTTTCTCCGCCATGCTTCTGTGGAAATCCATTTTGAAGGATCTTTCCCATAAACAAAAAAATATTTGTAATAATTATCTACCATATCAACTGTTATCATAATAAAAAATAAAATAATTAAAAACACATTTGTCTTTTGCTGAAATTGATTTCTTAAATGTATATAAACACGCGATAATAAAAATGCCGCTATTATTATGGCTATTGGCATTGCTAAAATTGTGCGAGAAGCATGAGGTGCGTCAACAAACATTATTCCACCATGAGCAAAACCTAAAAACATTATCATAATAATTCCTGCAAAAACAGAACCCGTAATAGCACGAAACGCAAAATATCCAATACCCGTTATAATAAAAACACCTGTTATAAAACCTGCCATGGGCATAGCATTTGAGTTATATATACCAAATCCGTAATCACCATATAAATTATAGATTAATAAAGTTTTTTTTGCACTATCCATATATATTTTTAAATATAGTAAAATTTTATCTGGCAAAGTTAATTTAATATTATCTGTTATATTTTTTTTATTTTTCATTAAATCTGCTCTTTTTTGAGCGATGGCTTTTTGAACCTCTGTATCAATATTGTTTTTATTAAAAAGAAAATGCCCAATTATGCGATGAGAAAAATTTTTATACTGGATAAAATACAACCCCAAGGGAGCAAATATTAAAAATGCAATTAAAACTGAAACTGTCAACTTTTTTATATTTTTTGTAATGTAGGATTTTCTTATTATCAGTAAATATATGAGTATAATACCAAAAATGACCGGAATAGCACGCGAAGCATAATAAGTATGTTGTGTAAGTCCAAGGGTTATACCAAAAAGTATAAAATCTGACCATGCCATATATTTAAACAAACGAAAGAAAAAATAGAGACATATAATCAAATATAAGGATGCTATACCAGCATGGAACATAATTCGATTAAAAACTACATTATAATAAAAATATGAATACAGAAAAGCACCTATTATTGCAGTCTGAATACCCCCAATAAGCCTCAATAAAAAATATAAAGCAATAACACCCAAAACACCAAGGAAACCCATAGCGGTTCTTGCCTCTGTCACGCCCACACCAAATATTTTAAACCATGCAGTAAGGGCATAAACGTTAAGTGCAGGATTATCCGCAACTGACCTTACATAAATAGGCAAACTTGTTCCTGTTCCTAATGTGTTCTCCCCTTTCATTATTTTCATAGCATCATAAGCAAATGCAGTTTCATCCCTGTGAAGACCAATTGGTATCTGATCTATTTTATAAAACCTGAAAAAAACTGAAATAACTATAATGGTTAAAAATATAAACAACTCAAAAAATGATGGTTTGTCAGGTGTATTTTCTTTATTTTCATCAAAAAATCCAGAAAAAATATCTTTTTCCGGCTTAGAAATCAATTCAGTAATTATTAAAGAAATAAGTCCTAAACCAAAAAAAATTAAACCATATATTATATTTTTTTTAATATAAAGAAAAAATTGTCCAACAAAAGAAAGAATAAAAAAAATTAAAATAAAAATTATCGGGACTTTTAAATTTATATTTTCTCTCATTATGTAAATTATACTTATTATAAAATAAATGTCAAGAAAAATCCAAAACTGAAAAATCGCAACAGGAAATTGCGATTTTCATGAAAAAAAATATTCTTAAAAAAATTAAATCTTTAAAATAATTCTTATGTGTTATTTTTTTATTAAAAAACGGATGAATAAAGTAATGGATAAAAAAAATAAAAAATATAAAAATATTTTGTTTTTTCGTAAAACGCATTTTTAAACGCGTTCTTACGGTTTATTACGATTTAAAAAAAGGGTTATTACCAAATCATCTTATCTTAAAAGCAATATACAGCATCGCATCAGAGCGTTCTATTAAAAAAACAATTTCATCGCCTTTTTTAAACTTTGAAATTATTCTGTTAAAATCTTCTACATTTTTTACATTTTGTCCGTTTATTTCGTGTATTATATCTCCGCGCATAATACCATTATCATCTGCAGGACTTCCAGGTGTTATATTTAATACAACAACTCCGCTTGCCGAAGAAGTTGAATAAGGGCTTTCTGAAATATCACCCACAATTATTCCAATATCATTTTCTTTTTTGTCTGTTTCTACCGGGGCATATACCTTTTCAATGTTTCTCTCACCTGTTATCACTTCTAAATATTTTTCTTTTCCTTCTCGTATAATTTTTACTTTTACTTTTTTATTAACTGGTGTTTGGGCAACTATGTTTTGTAATTCTCTGTAATTTATTACTTTTTTACCATCAAATTCCACTATAACATCTCCCCTTTTAATTCCGCCTTTTTCAGCAGGACTTCCTTTGAATACCTGTGAAATTAAAACACCTTCTTTTACTTTGAAATGTTTTGCAAGTTCAGGGGTTAATTCCTGAATCCCAACGCCCAACCATCCACGAATCACTTTACCTTTGGTTACAATATCATTATAAATTTTTTTTGCCATATTTATAGGTATTGCAAAGCCAACTCCTTCATACCCTCCGGAACGTGAAGTTATCGCTGTATTTATCCCAATTACCTGGCCTGCAAGATTTACAAGTGGTCCTCCTGAATTTCCAGGATTTATTGCAGCATCTGTTTGTAAAAAATTATCATAATTGCCAGCGCCTATTATCCTGCCTTTAGCGCTTATTATCCCCTGAGTTACAGATTGTTCAAGTCCAAAAGGACTGCCAATTGCAATTACCCAGTCCCCCACATCTATACTATCAGAATTCCCAAGTTCAGCAGGAATTAAATCAGTTGCCCCATTTATTCTAATAACTGCGACATCTGTTTCCTTATCAATTCCTACTATTTTTGCCTTATATTCTTTTTGGTTATATAATTTAACTTTTATTTCATCTGCCCGTTCAACCACATGACTGTTAGTCATTATATAACCGTTTTTATCAACAATAAATCCACTTCCTAAACTTTGCCTTTTAAATGTCCCTTTCGGTATACCAAAAAACTTTTCTAAAATATAATCATCAAAAAATTGGTTATAAAAAGGGTCAACACGACCTTTTAATACTTCAACAGTTGAAATATTTACTACAGAAGGTTTTACTTTATTTGCAATTTCTTTAAAACTTGCAGGTATCATTTTAACTTCTGCAAAAACAGTAAAAACAAAAGACAACCAAACTAAAATTAACCAATTTAATTTTTTCATAATGTCTCCTTTTTTATTTTTTAAATTATATTATATTTTATTTTATCTCTGTATCAGGCAATGACATATTATTTATATGTCTTGCTTCTATTGTATAAATTTCTTTTCTTTCCGGAACTTTAACATAAATATCTTCTTTCCCTTCTACTTTTTTACCTATAAAAACTGTCCCGATTACTTTATTATCACCATCAAAAAGTCGTATATATTTGTCATCTTTTTCAAATCCGTATTTTTCTTTTTCATTGACTTTTTCATCTTCTTTTATCTTTTCTTTATAATCAGAATTAAAAAGTTCAGAACTAACTGTCCACATTGATATTTTTTTCTTTTGCTCTTTATCAATATTTTGGGTTTCCTTATACTCCCAGTTTTCCACGCCTTTTTTGTCTTTTATTTTTTCCGCTACTATAAATTTATTTCCTGTTTTAATTTCTATCTTTTTTACTTTTTCCTGTTCAAAAATTATTATCTGTTTATTTCTCATATCTTCAGCTTTAGTAAGATTGGTATAAACATAATCAGGTATCTCCAGTATTTCTTTAATTCTATTAGTTCTTACAAAATATGAATATTTTTCTTTATCACTTTTTCCTATATAAATAATATGCTCTTTATCACCTTCATAAAATTTTATATATTCTTTTGGTGTTAAAAGTTCATATTTTTTTAAATTTATACTTGTTGGTTCTTCCATACTTTTTGCCATTGTTGTTTTAAAAGAACTTATTAGCGAATTAACCCTGTCTTTTCTTGCAATATCCTGTATTGGTTGTATCAAATGCCATTCATCAGCCTTCTTTTCTAAAATAAACTTTTTTTCTTTATCATTTATATTTACTTCTATTTTAGATACTTTATTTTCATCCAATCTTAATAAATATCTATATCTATAATCAAATAATTTTTTTTCACACCAGCTTTTTATATCTGAATCCGTAATATAAACTATATTTGGATTTTCTGGCTTTAATATATAAGTATATATTCCTGTCGGATTTTTATCACCTATATTTAATTTTAAATTTTTACCATCTGATGTTTTAATTTCTGTTTCAATAACAGATGCCGTATTGGTAAGTCCAAAATCAGAAAGATTTGGATTATCTATTTTCTGTATCATTTTTCTGTTAGCATAAGCATTTATAATATTATCAATTGCAGAATTATCAGCAAAATCATGTATAGGTTCAAAAATTTTCCAGTCAGCACCAACTTTTTTAAATAAAAATTTTCCGTTTTCATTTTTAATAAAAACTTCTGTTACATTTTCTTTTTTTAACTCAGGAAATATTCTTTCCTCACTTTCTTTTTTTTCTATATCTTCTTTTTTCTTTTTTACTTCAAAAATATAATAATAACCTAACAAAAATAAGAATATTAAAAAAGTTATAAATATCTGTTTTGTTTTCATAATTGATTTACCCCTTTTTTAATAACTTATTTTTCTTTTAATAAAAATCATAATGCCGATTGCCAAAACCAAAAGCGGCAGCAATATTGTTGGTAAAATAAATAACATTCTACCCTGGATTTTTGACATAAATAATGGTTCAAATGATCTGTCCTTTGCTCTTATTGAAATTAGTTCCCCTTGTTCTGCAAGGAAACTTATTGTATTTAAAAATAAATCCCTGTTTCCTGAAACAGAAAGATATGAATTATTTATAAATTCCGAACTTCCAAATGCAATAACTTTTGCCTTTGATGTTGATGTGGCTGAATCAGGATCAATTTTAAATATGGAATTATCAATATAACTTATAACCATTACATTTAATGGTGATGTTTTATCAACCTTATCATTAAATCCTGCCTGACCTTTTTTTACTCCATTAAGATCTGTTTCACCCCAGCTTCCTGGATTTGTTTTGGCTATTACCTGTGTTGTAATACCGGATATTTCTTTTTTCAATTCAAATGACCTGCATAAAGGAAAAAATGAAGCAATATTAAATGACTTTGTTATATCATGGATTTCATATTGGGAAATAATAGGCATTAAAAAATCACCACCTAACATTCTACTGAATTTATCTACTATAACATCATCATCAGGTTCTATGCCGATTTCTTTTAATAATGATTCTAATTTTGGCAATTTTATAAATGGTGGATATAAAACAATTAAATTGCCACCCTTGCTTAAATATTTTTTTATATGCTTGACTTCTATATCAAAAAGATCAATCTGTGGACCTGCAATTAAAAGCAAAGAACAATCATCAGGCACAGAAGCAGAATTAAAAAGTTCTATATCTGCAACTTCATAATTTTCATTTGTTATTTCTTTTTTAACAATACTTAACCCTGTTTTTTCATTTTGTGGCGCATCAATTGATGGTTCTCCGTGTCCTTTTGTAAAATATACTTTTTTCTTTTTATCTTTTATTATTCGTATTAGAGCATTTGTTACTGCCTGTTCAGTAAGTTCATCAACTCTTTCAACTGCATCATTATCTTTTCTGTTTAAAGCAACTGTCCCATATTTATTTATATTCAATTTCTTGGCAAGGGCAGGATTCCTGTCCGCATCAACTGCCTGAAATTTAATTTTAGGATTTACTTTTTCATATTGACGCAGAGTATCTTCTATCTGTATATTCCTTGACTGAACAGAATAAAAATAATAAATATCAATATTGTTCTTTAATCCCTGCAAAACTTTCTTTGTCTGATCTGATAATGAATGCTTTTTATTTTTTGTAAGGTCAAGTTGAAATGTGTGTATGGAAAAAATTGCCTGAACAAAAGCAATAATCCCGATAAATAACAATGAATATATAAAAGCATTTATGCCATATCTGGTTGACCTGTTTAAAATTATCTGTTTTAAAAAATCTTTTTTTTCAAAAGAAACATAAAACAATAACAGAAAACCAAGTATAAGGAAAATTATTGAAACAATATTAAACTCACCTGTAATTGCAGCAATTAAACAACCAATAACAAAAAGAATAATTCCTGATGTTAAAACTATTTTTAATACATTTTCATTTCTCATAATCAGCCCCTCCATTGCTTTGATTCTAATATTCTTAAAGTTAAAAAGAAAAATAAAATTGTAAAATTAATATAAAAAATAATATCTGAAGTATCAATCAACCCTTTTGAAAAACTGTCAAAGTGTTCAATTATTGAAAGTTCCTTTAAAATTTTACCAAAGAAAGGTCCTACACTCTGGGAGGCCCAGGATATTACAAAAAATAAAAGTAAAATACCAAATGAAATAACCGCTGCAACTATCTGGCTTTCAGTAAGTGTAGATACAAATATACCGAGCATAGCAAATGCACTCGTAATAAGAAGAAGACCTAAAATACCGGCTAAAGCAGGGAGAATATCATATGCTGTTATTATGCGCAAAATTATCATAGAACACAAAGTCCCTGTAAGCATCAATCCGAATATTGTCATAACTGCTGAATACTTTGCAAGGACAACAGTTGTATCTTTTACTGGGTATGTAAAAAGGAGTTCTGCTGTTCCATCTTTTTTTTCTTCAGCAAAAACCCGCATTGTTATTAGCGGAATTACCAGTAATAAAATCACAACCATATTATGAAAATATGGCCTGAATATACCATCTATGATATTAAGATCCATCATACTTCTATAATATTGATTCATACTGCGCATTGAAACCATTGAATAATAATTAGCTATACTCGTGAAAAAATATCCGCTTAAAACCATAAATACAACTAAGATCGCATAAGCAATCGGCAATGAAAAAAAAGTTTTCCATTCTTTTTTATAAATGGCTAAAAATTTTTGTAAATCCATATTATAATTCCTCCTTTGTAACGAGTTTAAGGAAAACATCTTCTAAAGTCACCTGTTGTTTTCTTAATTCCAAAAGTCCCCAGTCGTTTTTTACTATCTTGTTTACTATATCCTTTATATCCTTTGAATTTTCCATTGATATAGAGTAAGAATAAATCCCTTCTTCTATCTTATCTATTTCCTGCGCTTCAATAACGCCTTTTAATTTTTTAATTTCACTTATAAATTGCGTTTTAGGGGCTTCAACTTCCAGATAAACTTTAGTCCCTTTCTGTGATGCTTTTGTTAAATTTTTTACTTCTTCCTGAGCTATGATTTTGCCTTCATTTATTATAATAACTTTATCACAGGTCATACTTACTTCAGGTAATATATGAGTGCTTAAAATTATTGTTCTTTCGCCTTTCATATTTTTAATTAAATTTCTTATTTCTATTATCTGAACTGGATCAAGCCCTACGGTTGGTTCATCTAGTATTAAAATTTCAGGATCATTTATTATTGCCTGTGCAAGCCCAACCCTTTGTTTAAAACCTTTTGATAATTTACCAATTATAGTGTTTTTTACCTTGGTTATTCCGACTTCTTCCATTGCTTTATCAATTCTTCCATCTATTTTGGATTTTGGAACACCTTTTATTTCTGCTATAAATTTAAGATAAGAATACACAGTTAATTCTTTATAAAGCGGCACATTTTCCGGCATATATCCGATTTTTTCTTTTACTGTCATAGAATCTTTTGATATATCATATCCGGCAATTTTCACGCTGCCTTCTGTCGGTGGGAAAAAACCAGTTATAATTCTCATGGTTGTTGTTTTACCAGCTGCATTAGGTCCTAAAAATCCGACTATATCTCCTTTTTCAACTTTAAATGATATGGAATCTACGGCAATTTTATTTCCAAATCGCTTGGTAACATTTTTAAGTTCTATCATTTTTTTCCTCCTCAATATAAAATCAGTATTGTGAAAAGTTTTAACGCCATCCATTTAATTTAATAATCCTATTATTCGTATACTTCTGTTGCCTTTGTTCCCCCTTTATCAAAAGGGGATTTAAGTGGATTTAAATCCATTCTCTTTTTCTAGCTTTTTCTAGCTCTCTTTTAATTTAAAATCTCCACTAACCCCTCTTTATTAAAGAGGGAGAAATGTATATTATTTTTAATACTTTTAGTATATATTTTAATCTCTGCCTTCTTTCTTTTTCATAGAACTTTTCACATTATCATAAAATCTCATTTATAATAAAATTTAGACAAATAAAATCTCATTTAGGTTTACTTTATATTTATTATAACATATAAATCTCCGCGTCTGCCTTCTGTATCAGAATTACCCTGGTTTTTTATTCTTAATTTTGTGTTATTTTTTATATTGGCAGGGATTTTTAACTTTATTTTTGCTTCTTTTGTTTCTAATCCATTACCACCGCAATTTTTACATACTTTGGTTGCTTTACCTCTTCCTCCACACCGTGGACAGGTTTTACTTATTATAAAACCTCCCTGGGAAAATTCAATCAATCCTTTTCCACCGCACATAGGGCATACTTCATCAAAATGGATTTTTTCAGATCCTGTTCCATCACATTTTTCACATTTTTCCAGACGCTGAAATTTTAAAATTATTTCCCCGCCTTTTTTTGCTATGTCTGATTTTAAATTTATTTTTGTTGTTAAATCCAGATTTTCTTTTTCATCATCATAAAATCTGGTTTTTCTCTTACTTTCGCCAAAGTCAAAGAACATATCAAATATACTTGAAATATCACTCGTAAAACCAGTTTTTCTTTTACCAGAAAACAAATCTGAAAATATATCAGAAAAATCAAAATTGCCTTGATAATTATAACTCTGCCCTGGTCTTTTAGCATAAGAAAAATCAAAACCAGAATCAGAATATTTTCTCATCTGGTCATAACGCGCTCTCTTTTCTTTATTGGAAAGAACTTCATGGGCTTCATTGATTTCTTTAAATTTTGCTTCTGCTGATTTATCACCCGGATTCATATCAGGATGATATTGTTTGGCAAGTTTTCTAAATGCCTTTTTTATTTCATCTTCTGTTGCATTTTCATTGACACCTAAAATTTTATAATAATCCTTTACAGGCATTTTTATCACTTCCATTTATAAAAATTTTAACAACTGCTTATTTTATTCAATCAATCTTATTATGTTAATGAACCTGTATACCAGTAAAAACGCATTAGAAAACGCGTTTTTTACGGAAAAATTTTTATTATTTTTATTAAACAAATTTTTATTTTTATAACGCCTTACTTTTATTCACACGTTTTTTATTTAAAATAAAGAACTAGTGTTGTTTTAAATATTTTATTATTTTTTTCTGAAAATCGCAATATTTTAATGCGACCGTAAAAACGCATTAGAAAATGCGTTTTTACGGAAATATAAAATATTTTTGGCTTTTTTGCTTAATAATTTTTTATTTTTATAGTAAATTGCTTTAATTCACCTGTTTTTTAATTTTAAAAACAAATATACTCTTAAAATACTTATTTGTTTATAAACCTTTTTATATATTTTCTCTTTTCCCCTGAAAAACGCTAATGCGTTTTTCAGGTGCGATTTTCATGTATGCTATAAATACAATTAAGCGGAGACAGATTTTTTTCTATCTCCGCTTAATTTAAATTACATATCGTATCCGCCCATACCACCACCTGGCATTGATGGAGTATGTTTTTCTTTTTCAGGAATATCAGTTACAAGAGTTTCTGTGGTTAAAAGTAAAGCAGCAATTGAAGCTGCATTCTGTAAAGCTGTTCTTGTAACCTTGGTTGGGTCAATAATACCTTCCTTTACAAGATCTTTTATCTGTCCGTCATTTGCATCAAATCCTATATTATAATCTTTTTCTTTTAAAATTTTCTCAATAATAATTGACCCGTCTACACCTGCATTATAGGTTATCTGCCTGATTGGCATTTCTAAAGCTTTTCTTACTATTTTTACTCCTATTGCTTCTTCATCATCTGAAACTTTTAAATTATCAAGAACTGCTGCTGCTCTTAAAAGTGCAACCCCACCACCAGGAACAATTCCTTCTTCAGTTGCTGCTCTTGTTGCATGTAAGGCATCTTCAACCCTGGCTTTCTTTTCTTTCATCTCAGTTTCAGTTGCAGCACCAACATTAATAACAGCAACTCCTCCTGCAAGTTTTGCAAGTCGTTCCTGAAGTTTTTTTCTGTCATAATCTGATTTGGTTTCTTCTATCTGGAGTTTAATCTGGGAAATTCTTGCATCAATATCTTTTTTCTTTCCTGCTCCTTCAACTATTGTTGTATTTTCCTTATCTACTGTAACTTTTTTTGCTTCGCCAAGGTCTGATAGTTGTGCCTTTTCAAGCTTTAAACCAATTTCTTCACTTATAACTCTGCCACCGGTTAGTATTGCAATATCTTCAAGCATTGCTTTTCTTCTGTCACCAAATCCAGGTGCTTTTACAGCAACGCATCCAAAAGTCCCTTTGAGTTTATTAACAACAAGGGTTGCTAATGCTTCGCCCTCTACATCTTCGGCAATAATGAGTAAAGACCTGCCTTTTTCAACAACCGCCTGCAAAATAGGCAGTAAATCTTTCATTCCTGATATTTTTTTATCATGAATTAAAATATAAGGATTTTCAAGTTCAGCAATCATTTTATCCGGATTAGTTACAAAATATGGTGAAATATATCCCTGATCAAACTGCATTCCTTCAGTAAATTCTACTGTTGTTTCAATTCCTTTTGCTTCTTCAACAGTTATAACACCATCTTTTCCGACCTTTTCCATTGCTTTTGCAATTTTCTCACCTATCTCTTTATCATTATTTGCTGAAATGGTTGCTACCTGTTCTATTTCTTTGTTATCTTTTATTGGTTTTGAAATGCGTTTTAATTCTTCAACAATTGCATTTATTGCCTTTTCAATTCCTCTTTTTACCGGCATAGGATTGGTTCCCGCAGTTATATTTTTCATTCCTTCATTATAAATCGCCTGCGCAAGTATAGTTGCGGTTGTTGTCCCATCTCCAGCAATATCAGAAGTTTTTGACGCAACTTCTTTTACTAATTGAGCTCCCATATTTTCATACGGATCTTCAAGTTCTATTTCCTTTGCTATTGTAACACCGTCATTTATTATTGTCGGAGAACCATATTTTTTGTCAAGAACAACATTTCTACCTCTTGGACCTAATGTTACTTTTACAGCATTTGCAAGTTTATCAACACCTTTCTGTATTGCTTTTCTGGCTTCTTCGCCATATAACAACTGTTTTGCCATTTTTATCAACCTCCTTTTATAAATTTTTATTCAATTATTGCAAGAACATCATCTTCATTCATTATTATATATTCTTCATCATCAATCTTTATTTCAGTTCCGCCATATTTTTGGTGAATAATTTTATCACCAACTTTGACTTCCATTGGTTTCTTTTGTCCGTTGTCAAGTGTCTTGCCTGGTCCTACAGCAACAACTTCTCCTTTCTGTGGCTTTTCTTTGGCTGTGTCAGGAATTATTATCCCTCCTTTTTTTACAACTTCTTCTTCAAGTGGCTTTACAACAATGTGATCTCCAAGCGGTTTTAACTTCATAAATGTCCTTCCTCCTTTCTTAAATTTGATTATTTTGTTTTTTTATCATCATCAACAACTTCATAATCCGCATCAACAACATTATCTTTATCTTTTGAATTTGAATTTGTTGATTCTGCCCCTGGTGCTTTTTGCCCTGAACTCTGATACATTTTTGTAGCAACTTTATGCCATTTGCCTGTTAAATCTTCCATGGCTTTTTTTATTTCATCTACCGGGGCTTTGTTTTTTAACAAATCCTTCACTTTGACTGCTGCATCTTCTAATTCTTTTTTTTCATCAGCAGACACCTTATCACCTACTTCTTTTAATGTCTTTTCAGCATTATAAACCATACTATCTGCCTGATTTCTTATTTCAACTTCTTCTTTTTGTTTTCTATCCTGTTCTCTATACTGTTCTGCTTCCTTTATCTTTTTTTCTATTTCTTCTTTTGTAAGTCCAGAAGAAGCAGTTATTGTTATTTTTTGTTCTTTCTGCGTTGCAAGGTCTTTTGCAGAAACATTAAGTATACCATTTGCATCAATATCAAAAGTAACTTCTATTTGTGGAACACCCCTGGGTGCTGGTGGTATCCCATCAAGATGAAACCTTCCAATTGTCTTGTTATCACGAGCCATCTCCCTTTCGCCCTGTAAAACATGTATTTCAACACTGGTTTGATTATCAGCTGCTGTTGAAAATATTTCACTTTTTCTTGTTGGAATAGTTGTATTTCTTTCAATCAATTTAGTAAAAACACCGCCTAAGGTCTCAATCCCCAAAGATAATGGTGTAACATCAAGTAATACAATATCTTTTACATCTCCCTGTAAAACTCCTGCCTGTATGGCAGCACCCACTGCAACAACTTCATCAGGATTTACACCTTTGTGTGGTTCTTTACCAAAAAATTTCCGGACAAGTTCAACAACTGCCGGCATTCTTGTCATACCACCAACTAAAACAACTTCATCAATATCTTTGGCATCCAAATTTGCATCAGCAAGACATTTTTTACACGGTTCTATGGTCCTGTCAATCAAATCTGCCACGAGTTGTTCTAACTTTGCTCTTGTTAAATTAATTACAAGATGCTTTGGACCAGTTGCATCAGCAGTTATAAATGGTAAATTAATTTCTGTTTGTGTTGTTGAAGATAGTTCTATCTTTGCCTTTTCTGCTGCTTCTTTAAGGCGTTGCAATACAACTCTATCCTTACTTAAATCAATACCTGTATCTTTTTTAAATTCTTCAATAAGCCATTCAATTATTCTCTGGTCAAAATCATCTCCACCTAAATGTGTATCTCCATTAGTTGCTTTAACTTCAAAAACACCATCTCCTATTTCAAGAATTGATATATCAAAAGTTCCACCACCTAAATCATATACTGCTATCTTTTCGTTTTTCTTTTTATCAAGTCCATAAGCAAGTGATGCTGCTGTTGGTTCATTTATTATTCTCAAAACTTCAAGTCCGGCTATTTTCCCTGCATCTTTGGTTGCCTGTCTCTGCGAGTCATTAAAATAAGCCGGAACTGTTATGACTGCCTGAGTTACTTTTTCTCCAAGATAACTTTCAGCATCAGCTTTTAGCTTCATTAATATCATAGCTGAAATTTCAGGTGGGCTATATCTTTTTCCCTGAACTTCTACATGTGCATCTCCATTTGGTGCTTCAACAACTTTATAAGGTGCTCTTTTTATTTCTTCTCCTACTTCTGAATATTTTCTACCCATAAATCTTTTAATGGAAAAAATTGTATTTTCCGGATTAGCTACTGCCTGTCTTTTCCCTGGTAATCCAACTACTCTTTCTCCTGTTTTTGTAAATCCTACAACTGATGGCGTAGTTCTGTTACCTTCTGAATTAACAATAACTTTTGGTTCTTTTCCTTCCATTACAGCAACGCAAGAATTGGTTGTGCCTAAATCTATTCCTATTATTTTTGGCATTTTTTGACTCCTTTTTTTATTTTTTTTAAATTTTATATAATTAATAAGCAATAATCATACCACTTTATATATTTATTTTTAATGCATTTTTTTATATTAATGTTTAAAAATTTAACTTTTTAATAAAAGCAACGGTTTCATTTTGAAACATTTGTTGTTGGAATTCATTGGTTATATATAAACTATAATTTTTTTGTAATAGCAATCCATTAATTGCCATACGTTTTTTTATTAGGCGATTACCAGTTATTTTTATTTTTTTTGTTAACATATAAATAAAAATAAAAACCCGTTTCTTTTTTTTTAAAAAAAAAAGAAACGGGCAAAAGGGGTTTAGGTCTTTTTTATTCGCCTACAATTCTTCTCCTACCTTCCTTACAATTATTAACTTTTTAATCAATTTCTGTGTTTTACCTGTTAATTCATTCCTGCCTTCTATTATTAATGGATAAATTCCTGTGCTTACATTCTGTCCGGTTGATGTTTTCATATCCCAGTTAATTTCACCATATATCATCTCTCCATTTAATACTCTTACTATTTCTCCTGCTATATTATATACTTTTACTCTTACCTGCCCTTTATTCTTTTTCTCCCATATTATTTTTACATCATTTACTCCTTTATTATCTATTATATACGGATTCGGTATTATTTTTATTTCACCTAACACTTCATTTTCTCCTGCATTTATTATTGATACTGTTTTGGTCGCTACTGTTGTAAATCCTGATGATGTTTTTACTTCTACCTTTATCTCATAAATACCACTGTCAACTAATCTGCCAAAATCATTTTTTCCATCCCATTTTATCCTTGAACCATTCCCGTAATTAAATTCTATTTCCTGTTCCTTACCTATTAAAAGCACATCATCTATTGAAAGATCAACAACTGTATCTGTTGCTTTTTTCTCTATAATTTGTTTTACCAACTCGCCTGCTGTATTATATATGCTTAATTTCACATACTCTTCTACTTTTAATATTTGCACATCATATATATATGTTGTCTCATATCCATAGGCATCTTTTCCACTAATCTTTATAAAATATACTCCCTGATCCACATTCTGTCCGTTGCTGTTTAATCCATTCCATTCAAAATCAACGTATTCTTCTCCTATATGTTCTTTTGTTTGAATACCACTTATCCTTATTACCAGCAATCCTTCTTCAGGATTATATATATTGCTTTCTTTCCCATTTACCATAAGTTTTACATCTTTTATTGAATCTGCCATTCTTGTATTTGCCAGTAATGCTATTTTTTCTCCTCCTGAATTGTATATTTCTATTACCAGCACATAAGGGAATGGAACTGGTGTCATTGTAATCGTAGGAGTTATGGTAGAAGTGGATGTTTCAGTTATTGTTGGTGTTATTGTAAAAGTAAAAGTTTGTGTCGGTGTATTGGTTAAAGTTGGTGTATTTGTCAATGTATACGTATTTGTGTTAGTTGGAGTTACAGTCCTTGTATATGTATTTGTATTCGTCGGGGTATCTGTTCTTGTATATGTATTTGTTGGTGTATCTGTATTTGTCCGGGTATTCGTATTTGTAAATGTAAATGTTGGTGAAAAAGTATTTGTTGGAGTATTTGTATAACTTGGTGTATTTGTATCTGTGGCAGTATTAGTATCAGTTCGTGTAAAAGTAAATGTGGGGGTAAATGTCACTGTAAAAGTTTCTGTCTGTGTATTTGTGTATGTTGCTGTATTTGTCTCTGTGCGTGTATATGTCTCTGTTGGTGTATTCGTATATGTTCGTGTGTTTGTCTCGGTTGGTGTATTTGTATATGTCCGCGTATATGTCTCGGTTACTGTCTCTGTTGCTGTGTTTGTGTATGTCACTGTATTTGTATCTGTTGGTGTATTCGTATATGTTCGTGTATTTGTCTCGGTTGGTGTATTTGTGTATGTCCGCGTATATGTCTCGGTTGCTGTCTCTGTTGCTGTTGCGGTATTAGTATCTGTTTCAGTTGAAGTATTTGTATTTGTTATTGTTTGCGTTACTGTCTGCGTTATTGTTGACGTTATACTCGGTGTTATACTCGGACTTACTGTATTTGTTATTGTCGCTGTTATTGTCTGCGTTTCTGTCCGTGTCATTGTTGACGTTATAGTAAAAGTTATTGTCCGCGTTATTGTAGGTGTTATTGTTGCTGTTATTGTCGGTGATGTCGTATTTGTTATTGTCCTTGTTACTGTACGCGTCATAGTTTGAGTTATTGTTGAAGTTATTGTCCTTGTTATTGTCCGGGTTATTGTCGGTGTTATCGTCTGTGTCACTGTATTTGTCTGTGCCTGCGTTATTGTTAATGTTGCTGTTACCACAACAAACGCAACTGAATTTGACCTGCCCACATCATCATACGCTATATTATGCACCCCTGTTGGTGTTATTGTCTGAGTTATTGTTAATGTTATTGTCGGGGTTATAGTTGGTGTATTTACAATACACCCGCTTATCCCGCATGGTTCTTCCCCACTATTTGAATCCATCACACTTGCACTTTTCCATTCACATACAAGTGTTCCGTTATAATATAACGTTAAATATTTATTATCTGAACTCGGGGTTCCACAATTTGCTGAATCTCTTATTTTACTATAATCATTAGTATAATCATGATTCTGCCCATTGCTTCTTCTTATATAAGTTGTCCCGTTTGCTTCTATATACCCACCTCCACCCGGAAGCAACGGTTCATTATAATTCCCATTGCTAAATCTATGCTCATAATATAAATTTGTCATTCTGCCTGCACCACAATTTATTGTTCCGTATGTTACAAATCCATTATTGTTTACGCTGTAATTTTTTACATTGGTCCCGCTCCCGAAAAAAACTCCATGATTATTTGTCTGCGCCCACCATGAAGTATCTGCATCATAAACATAATATCTCCATGTTAATAATCTTACAGGGGACCCTGACTCACTCCAGTTATATATGCGAAACTTTATTCTTGTATCAATATTATTTGAAGCGTCATTACATACCACTAAATCTAATTTATAAGGATCCGGTGTCCCTACTATATTAACAGATATTGAAACCTGATTATCTCTGCTTAAACCCTGCGAACAGCTGCCATACACACTGCAATCCCTTATTGGCACTATTAAATTCTTTGTCCCGCTCATTTCTTTTGGTATCTGTGTTATTATTGTTACATTCCGCCATACATTGCTATACGGTATTACATACCCACCGTTTAACCCGCTAACATCAGTATGGTCTGTACTTGTTACAGTTACTGTTGTGCTATCATACCACCATGTTGTATTTTTAAATAATCTGCTTGTTCCGCCATATTCCTGATTTGCAAATAGCCAGTCATCACCACAACCAGGCGTTGTATCATCAGATAGCGCAATCCCAAATGCCTGTCCGCATCCAGGATTATCTCCTCTCACCTGAAATGTTATTGTTATTACCTGACCAGGCGCAGGTGATGCAGGACTTATTGCAAGATTCTGAACATACGATGTTCCAAATATTTTTCCACTAATTATAAACAGACCAATCCCTATCAATACTGGAATCAGTCTTTTTCTCATTTTTTCTTTCCTTTTTATTTTATATTTTGCAGGCATAACAAGCCCACATTTCCAACTGCATTATCGCTCTCGCTCTAAATCAATATCTTTATCTCTATTACTATACAAAACTCCTTTTATCCCTTTTGCTTTTATTGCCTTTATAACATCTTCCTCATCTATCATTGCATAATACTCCTTTTTATCTATTAAATATGGCAACCTCGCCAATTTTACCCAGAAACATACAAATCCCCATTGCCCAACTGCAAGGTTCGTTATCGTCCACCTTACTACCCTTGTTGTTCCGTATGTATCTACAGTGCAGGTTGAACTTGCTGTTCCTGTTGAACACCCTATGAAATCAGTTATCGCTGGTATCGTATCCCATATATTAAATGTTGCTGCTTGTGGTCCGGGATTTGTATATGATATACAATATGTTATTGTATCTCCTAACATCACTATGCCTTTATCTATTGATTTTGCTAAATTTACTACTAATGCTGGTGTATTTGTCACTGTCAATGTTAATGTTACAGTTAAAGTTAAAGTAGGAGTTGCTGTTCTAGTTATTGTCTGTGTTATTGTTGGTGATGCTGGCAGTGTTGGTGTTATCGTTGGTGTATTTGTAGGTGATTGACATACAAGCGGTGCTCCTTCTATTAATTTTCCGTTATTTTTTGTTCCGCCAAGCATCATATAAACATTTGCAGTTGATGTTAATCTCTTATTTGTTCCACTGGTGCCACCATTATAATAAAACATAAATACCTGATCAGGTGCTGTTGATGTATACGCCGTTTGCCCTCTGTTCCAATCCGAACCCCATGTTACTATCCCTGTCTGGTCTAAGTATATTGTTGTTCCTGAATCCGGCACTAAAACTGATACATAGGAATCATTCCCTCCATGCATACTCATTAAAAAATCATTATCAAGCAAATGTGACCCTGTTCCACCGCTTGCCATCCAGTTTAAATTCCTGTTATTATATCCTGGAACATAATCCATATCTGATGGATTCCAGAATTGGGTTACCTGCCCTCCTGTTACTGCCTGCACAGCTGCTGTTCCACCTGTTAATCTTATCCTTACTACGCCAGGTATGTTATCCGGATTCATTACAACTGCCTGAGAGCCTGCATTTACTGTTCCTGATGATACTACCTGCCATGTCCCGGTTGCACCACTTATTGCAAAATTTCCAACTGAACCTGATGCTGGGACATATTTTTCTACTGTATAATTTTGACTCCCTGTCCCAAGCCCGGTTAATAATACTCTCCCATCTCCACTTTTAGTCCAGACACCGTATAATGTTTCTCCATTACCTGCCATTTTTTTATTATTTGGAGTTACTGCATACATAAATGCTGATTGCTGCCCTCCACCGCCTAAATCAAGTGCAAATGTATTTCCTTTATAAACCATAACATTACTCTGACTTATAACCATATATAATCCTTCTGATGAACTATCTGTTCCACCAAATAACCAGCATGAATTGGCTGCTATATCCTGATTTGT
Source organism: Candidatus Goldiibacteriota bacterium (assembly GCA_938034975.1). Taxonomy (GTDB): domain Bacteria; phylum Oederibacteriota; class PGYV01; order PGYV01; family DYJU01; genus DYJU01. Next base: position 28,923 of record CALHNI010000031.1, read on the forward strand.
AACCTGAGACCATGTTACTCCTCCATCTAATGATCTTACTATAAAAACTGTTACTGTTGTTGCATTCGGATTTATTACGACCAAAGTATCTCCATGATTTGTATCATTATAATTAGATTCCGGATCCCTGTTCATCCTTGTTATAAATACTTTATCACTTGTGTTCATATCTGTTGAATATAAAAACATCTGCCTTCCATTATTGTCTCTGCCAGGCATTGAATCAAATTCCCATAATACAGGATATGTTGATGTTATCTTATAATATGCTCTTGCTGGTGATGCTACAGGTAATGTATATGTATATTCCCGCCAGGCATTTAATGTCTGGTTTGTTATTACCTGATTATTTATTGTAAGTGGTGCTGTTGTTGATGGCTGACCACCTGTTACCTGATATAAGTTTACTGTGGTATTATCCTGTAAAGCATATATATGTATTTTAGATGTCCATGTTCCGTCCTGTCCATCATTAAAGTATGAACCGTATGATTTCCACGTATATGAACATCCCAAATGTTTTACTATTGCATTGGCAACTGGCTCTGACTGCTTATAGCCCGCACAATTATCCCTGCCATTTGCACGGTTTATTATTGGTATTGTTCCATCTGTTATTGATCCGGTTATGGCAAACTTAAACTGCTTTACTGCTGTTGATGTTATTGACTGGGCTGCCCAGTATATTCCCCACGCAGGCGTCCCGCTTGGCGTTGGATTTCCGCTTCCTGCTATGTAACTTGTCCCTGATGGGAAGCTATCCCATACATCTATTGTTAAATCCTGAACACCATAATTATATATAGTTATTGTGTATGTTATTGTATCCCCTGTCTGTTTTGATTCCTTGCTTATTGTATATGCGCACATCTCAGCAGGTGGTGCTATAAATACCATTTCGCATACAGGATGATTATCATTTCCTATGCATAACTCTGAATTTGCAAATCCTGAATATGACTCCCAAAACAAATATATTGGATAATTTGATGTTATGTGTATATCATAAACGTTTTTTAATGTCCTGAACATCACGCCCTGAAAAGGTCCTGTTGTTGTCTGTATTGCAGGCGTGCATCCTGGTGCATTTATTACTGTCCCTGGCAAAAATGCTATTGCGTGCAATGTTGCCGGACCCTGCCAGCCATTTGCATAATTTGAACTTACCCAGAATTCCACATCTACCGGTCTTCCTGTATTTATTCCGCTTACAAATTTCGCATCATTATTTATTCCTTCCATTATTTTTGCGCCCATCGCTGCCTGCACAGGCACATTTGATCTTACTCTAAATGGTCTACCTTTAGCCGGGGCCCATGTATTTGCTGGCGTTGGCGACCAACCAATATGTGTCCCAGGATTTACAACAAATGGTCCTGCTACCTGTGTCCATGTTCCTGCTCCATTTGCTGATGTGCAAGGTAAATTATTTACAGGTCCTGTTGCCGGATCAAACCTGTCTATAAAAACTGTTGCCGGTGCATTTAATCCTGTTATAACTATATTATTATTTCCGGAACAGCAAGGTATATCAACATCTGTCACATATCAGTATAACTCTGTTCCTATCTGTAATCCATCTGCCTTGTTTATTCCAAAAGTAAAATAATTATCTCCGTCTGTTGCTGCTGAAAACACATCTCCTTTATAGCATAATATATCTCCGCCCGTTACATTTATTCTATATGCTCCCTGCACTGATAAATCTGTGCCTCTACCTGTTGCTGATGGTCCCCAACTATACACTCCATTTGCATTTATATTTACACTGAATCCTGTTGCTACCCATGCCGCACCATTCCAATAATCCACACTTACAGTTACAGCATTGTTATTTATATTAAAAAACATTAATGCATCTCCACGGTTCGGATCATTACTATTTCCATCTACGTTTGCTACATATGGTCCAGGGACATTTCCACTCATATCACTATCGCACCTCATAAATGTACAAAATTTATTACCCTTAAAACTCTGTGCATTTACTGTATTTGTTGCACTCTGACTTGCAATAAAACTTGCACAATCTGATGCTGCTGTGCAATGCCATGAATTCCTGTCATTTGCTTCATAAGGTATGCTTGAATTTATTTCCCAGCATACCGGCTGGTCTGATTCACACATAAAATATGTAAATCCAAATCCATTTACTAAATCCGCAGAACCTCTTGTCCTTGCAGGATAATATATAGTCCCTAAATTTATAACTTCAATAGGCGTATCTGCGTTTGGTACAAATTGGTTTAAAATGGGCGCTCCGCCATTTATCTGAGTAAATGTTGGTGGTGTCATCTGCCCGTTTACCGCATACAACCGCACTGTTGTATTTGGCTGTGTGGTGAATAAATACATATGCCCGATGTTTGATTGCTGAGTTAATGCAAAGTTGGTCCAGGCCAGTTATCATTACTTCCCACATCTCCCCATGCTGCAAAAGTCCGGTATATTGCTCCATAATTTACTTGGATTATAATTAATAAATTTATAAGTAATATTATGTAGGTTTTTAATTTGGATGGAATTTTATCTTTGCCACTTTTTTCATTTTTATTTTTCATCTTCTAAACCCCTTTTTAATTTTTTACTTTTATCTTTCCCTTAAAATTCTAAAAATAAAACATCTGTGGCTATTACAATTATACTTTATATTTATTTTAGAGTCAATATTTTGTTAAAAAGTTTTGTATAAAACAACGCTTTCGTGTATTTTTCTATTTAAGCGATTAATTACATAAATTAAATTTTGATAAATTTTATGATTTTAAAAACTCATTATAATTTTTTTGATTCATTTTGACTTTTATCCTTTTTTATATAAATCAATAAATAGTAACAAATTTATAAAAAAAACTATAATCAAAAGTATTGTTGTAAAAGTAATTTTAAAAATAAAAAACGCAGACAAAGTCAATATTGTAATAATTAAAAGATATAAAGAAATAAATAGTTTTTGCATATTTCACCTTAAATTAAAAAATAAAATTAAATAAAAACATAAAGATAAAAATAAAATTGAATTTTCATAAATTAATCCCAAAAATGACTTATGCAATTTAATTTTTTGTGCAAATGATAAGAAAATAAAAAATTTATTCAAAAAAATTATTAAAAAAAACAGCAAAATAAAGAACATAACCATCTTAATTAACCTGTTATCATTCATAGAAAAAGCAAGTTCAAAAACAATATAAATATTTAAAATTAAATTTAAAAAGAGATTTAAAATTAACTGAAAATTTTCTTTTACTTTATTAATATTATATTTAATAGAAGTAACTGTCAAATTATCATCTTTATTGTTTTTTATAAATTCAGCAGAAGTCAAAAATAAAAAATATAAAAATATTAAAGAAATAACAAAAAATCTAATTTTAATTTCAGATGTAAAAAGATAAAAAAATATGATTAATATATTGTTAATAATATCATAAAATAAAAATCTTTTATATTTTTCTTCGGTTAATAGATTAAATGCATTGGTTATAAATAATATTACTAAAATTAATAATACCGGCTGCCAGATTAAAAATGTTTTATATGCTGTTAAAATTTTATAAAATATAATAAAATGCAAAATAACAAGCGAATAAAAAATTGAATATTTATTTTTTAACATACCAACAGCATTTGTATTAAACACTGAAAAACCAAACATTAAAAGAATTAAGGCAGTTAAATAAAATTTATTTAATTTTTCGCTTTCATAAAAATTAAAAAAAACTCCCAGAATAAATATTGCAAATATAATATAAAATATATGTTTTCTCGTTTCTATTTCATGAGATAAACCACTATAAAAAAATATCAGATTCGCAATTATTAACCCTGTAAATATTATAAAAAATTTTTCAAAAAAAATTACCGCAATTGCCGAAAGCAAAAATAAAAAATTCATTATTACATCATAATAGTCATTTGTTTTTTTTAAAATAATTATATTTAAAATTATTATAAATAAAAAAACATAAATTTTTCTTAATGGAAATCCTACAAGAAAATCAGTTTTATGTATGTAAAAAAAGATAAAAACGAAAATAAAAAACAAACTAATTAAAATTGCACTAAAAATCCATAACTGTTTATTTTTTCGTTTAGTTGAAATAAAAGACACAGCTAATAAAATCCCGGAAAATAATAAATAAACCGGAAAAGAAAGTAAAAACCTTTCCAAAAAATCCACCTGAAAAAACATTTATGAAAAGTCCTTTAAATCAACTACTATTATTTTTTTTGAATTCTGCGCAGAAATAAAAAGTTGCTTTCCGTCTTCAGATAAAGCAAGATATCTCGGTGTATCATCTTCTAAATTTAATTCATGAATTTTTTTCCTTGCTTTAATATCTACAAATATGACCTTATCTTTTACCGGAACAGAAATTATAAGGTATCTCTGGCTTTTTGATACTACTCCATAAAATATTCCACCATCAACTTTTATGCTTTCATTTACTTTGTAATTCACCTTATTAAACAATACAATTGTGCTTTTATAATTAAATACATATTCCCATTCATTTAATATAGCCAATTCTTTTTTACTTATCGGTATTATCTGTGTCGGCGAAATACCCGTGTGAACTTTTGTGAATATATGTTGTTCCTTTTCAGCATCTATAATTTCTATGGTATTTGTATACTTACAGCACACATAAAGATATTTTTCCTGTGAAAAATATATATCAGCAGGCCATTTACCTACTTTTATTTTATTTTTTAACATGCCTGTATTAAGGTCAATTACAGCAATATTATCACTTCCCATGTTTGAAACATACAGAAGGTTTTTCCATTTATTAAATTCAATTGAAGATGGATATAGTCCTCCGCATGATATATTCTCGTTTGTTTCATTATTTGGATCATAAATTGTTATTGAATTCCCAAGATTATTAACAGCAAATATCTTTTTATCAAAAATTTTTAATTTTACAGGTGATTGTCCTGTTCTTATTGCTTTAATCTCTTTTAAATTTTCCACATCATAAAAATAGGCTTTATTTCCATTCAAATGGGCAATTATAATTGTATTTTTATCAACGGCTATAATACTCCCAGGAGTAAATTCAAGTTTTATTTCATTTTTGTATAATGGATAATTTATTTTTATATTTTTGCATCCGGTTGAAAAAACAAGTAATAAAATGACTGCAAATAAAAATATAATATATTCTTTTTTTAAATTTATCTCTATGTTTTTTTTTTCATTTTCTTTTATAAAAATAAATAAAATTGGCATTATTAAAAACAAATAAAAAATATATACAATTTGTAATAATCTTTCATTATAAAAAACCACTAAAAATAAAATATTTATTTTAAATAAAACAAATAAAAGGTAATTTGTAAAACTGCTTTTCTTTTTATAAAAAATAAGATAATTTAAACTCATCAATAATAAAAACTGAAAAACAAAAAGTATTTTAAACATCTTGTTCACCGGCTTTTTTAAGTAAAATATAATAAACAAAAATATAAAAAGTTATCAATAACACAAATAGAAAAAATATTTCGTATTCTGTCAGCCCAAAAGAATTAACAAGTATAAAATTTTTAAAAATAAAAAATGTAAAAAATACAATTATTGCCAGATTTATAATCACAAAAACCAAATCCCTTATATCCATATTTAAAGTCATATCTTTATCTTCTGCCAGATAAAAAACAAAATTTATAACAAAAAAAACAAAAAGTATTAATATTAAATTATTTTTATAATTAAGAAAATATAATAACAATAAAATTAACACATCAAGCCCAACGCCGAGTAAAAATTTTGTTTTTTTATTTTTTATAAATATAATAACAGGATACAATAATATCAACAGGCAAAAAATAAAATAAAGCATTAATCCACCGATGATTATTTAACAAAATTTAATATGGCTGCTATATAAGCGATATAAAAAATAATGCAAAAAAAAAGAACAAAAGCATGTAGTTTTTTAAAAATTTTCATAAACATTACAACCACCAATGAAGCCAAAATCGCAATTGCTGCTGAAATTTTTGCTCTGTCATTTAATACCCAGTTTGTTCCTAATAACCCAACAGCAACAACAATGCTGCTTTGAAAAACCATTGCCCCGCTTATATTACCGAGCGCAAGTGTATCTTTTTGCTTTCCTATCCATATTATACTATTAAATTTTTCAGGGAGTTCAGTTGCAATTGGCGCTACAAACAAAGAAAAAATAAAAGGGGATACATTTAAATGATTAGAAAGATTTTCAATGCAAGATACAAAAAATTTAGCTCCGATTACAATGCCCAAAAGGGAAACAATATTCTGCAAAAGAATTAAAAATATTCCTGGTTCTTTATTTTTACCAAAATAAAGTGGATTCAACTCTATTTCATTTTCTACTTTTTCATGTGAAAAAGTTATATAAATATAAATTAAATATATTAATATAAAAATTATTCCTGAAAATTTTTTTATTTCACCTGATAAAAAAGAAACAGAAATTGCCAATATATATACCACTATAAAAAAAATAATATCATTTGAAAGTATCCTTGTATTTACTGAAAGCCACAAACTGCGTTTTCTGGTAAAATAATAAAAAATTGCAGCAATCCCTGTAATACCAAATGCCAGGGTTGATAACATAAAAGGCGCTCCTAAAATCGCACCTATTCCTATTTCTTCCCCTTTTTTTCCAGGTATAAAAATCAATGCTATTACTGGTATTATTGTTTCAGGCAAAGCAGTCCCTACTGCTGCCAAAATAGAACCAGTTACCCCTTCATTTAAATTAAATTTTTTACCGGTCCATTCAATTGAATTAGTAAAAAATTCACAACTTATCAGTATCAAAATCAAACTTAATAAACTTAAAAAAATATAAAAAAACATTTTTATTTTGATGTTTTCTTTTTTTCAATAATTTCCCAGTCAACAACCATAGAACTTGCAACAAAAATGGAAGAATAAGTGCCAACTAAAATACCAAGTAGTAAAGCAAGAGAAAAATTATGCAAAACTTCTCCTCCCCAGTAAAAAAGAGTAATAACAACTAACAGTGTCGTTCCTGAAGTTATTATTGTTCTGCTCAAAACTTCATTTATGCTTTTATTAACTATTTCAAAAAAATTAAATTTCAAAATATACCTTAAATTCTCCCTTATTCTGTCAAAAACAACAACAGTATCAGTGAGCGAATAACCTGCCAGAGTAAGTAAAGCAGTTATTATAAGAAGATCCATCTCTTTTTTTAAAAAAACCAAAATACCAAGAACAACCAACACATCATGTAATGTGGCAAGCGTTGCTGCAACAGCAAATTTAAATTTAAATCTTATCCATATATAAATTAAAATCCCTATTGCAGCCCAGAATACTGCATTTAATGCTTTTTGTTTAAGTTGGGCACTAACAGTTGGTCCTATTTCGTTACTTCCTAATGTCTCAATGCTATTATCATTGATTTCTTTTCTTAACATATTAACCAAAGTTTCTGCAGCATTCCCTATTTGCATTGATGCCGCACTTATTCTTATTAAAAAACTATTTTCCTGTTCTTTACCAATCTGTTGTATTGTTACCTGTTTTATACCATTTTTTTCTATTATCTGTCTTATCTGTTCCACTTTTACAGGTTGTGAGAATTTTATCTGAACAGCTGTTCCGCCTGTAAAATCAAGCCCCATCTGCGCCTTACCTGAATTTATCAGATAAATAGAATAAAAACCATTTAAAACAAGAATCGCTGAAATGATGTATGCTAACTTTCTTAACTTTAAAAAATTTATATTTGTATTTTTTAATATTTCCAGCATCTTTCCCTCCTTATAATTTATATACTCAATTTATTATACTGTTTTCTCAAATCAAAAATTGCTTTGGTCACAAAAAACGATGTAAATAAACTTACAACTATACCCCAGAACAAAGTAACAGCAAATCCCCTTATAGGTCCTGTTCCAAATTGAAAAAGAATTGCCGCAGTTATCAGAGAAGTAACATGAGAATCAATAATAGTCCATAAAGCCCTGTTATATCCCGCATCTATACTTGCCCTTATTGTTTTTCCTGTCCTTAATTCCTCCCTTATTCTTTCAAATATAAGAACATTTGCATCAACAGCCATACCCAATGTTAATACCAAACCGGCAATACCAGGAAGAGTCAAAGTTGCATTTAAAGAAGCAAGAATTGCAAGAACAAATAAAAAATTTAAAAACAAGGCAAAATCAGCAATTAATCCGGAAATCCTGTAATAAATAACCATAAACAAAACAACCAAAATCCCGCCAATTATTGTTGCCATCTTACCTTTTTCAATTGAGTCGGCACCCAGTGAAGCACCTACTATGTATTTATTTATTATTTTAACTGGCGCCGGCAAAGCACCAGCCCTTAAAACAAGGGCTAAATCCCTGGCTTCTTCCAAAGAAAAATTTCCTTCTATAATCCCTTCTCCACCAGATATCCTCGTCCTTATAACAGGAGCAGAATAAACCCTATCATCAAGAATAATAGCAAGGCGCCTTCCAACATTATCACCTGTAACTTCAGCAAATATTTTTCCGCCTTTGGGAGACAATTTAAATCCAACAACAGGCATGCCATATTGTCCCATCTGAACTTTTGCATCAACAAGGTCAGCTCCTGTCAATATCTCTTTCTTTTCAATTACCATTCTTTCTCCTTCTTTGGTATTAAGTATCATAACTTCTTCTGGAATTTTTGATGCAACTGTATTTCCCTGTGAATCTGTCATGTCAGAAATTTTATGAATTTCATCTACAAGTTTAAACTGTAACAATGCCGTTTTTCCTATGATATTTAATGCTCTGTCCGGATCTTTAATTCCAGGAAGTTGAACAACTATGTTTCTGTCTCCTTCTGGCTGTATTATTGGCTCTGCAACTCCCAGAGCATCAATTCTATTTCTTAAAATTTCAAGCGCTCTTGCAACCGCTTCTTCTAATTTTATTTCCTTTGGCATGCTATCTGTATCAATGGCAAGTTTTAAATACATACCACCCTGCAAATCAAGCCCGAGTTTTATTTTACCTTTTTCAATTACACTGCCTTCTGAATCTTTTATATCAAAAGGCGGGTATATTTTCCATATTGATAATGCAATTAAAATAACAGTTATTATTCCTACTATATGTATATTCCTTTGCATATTTACCTCCGTTTATTTTATTTTTGTGCTATTTTTTACCAAATTTTTAGCTGCATCAATTATATGGTTTTCTGAAAGACCATACTTTTCAAATAACTGATCTGGCTCGCCGGATTCAGCAAAAATATCTTTTACTCCAAGTCTAATCATAAAAACAGGATAATTTTCTGCAAGGACCTCTGCTACTGCACTTCCTAAACCACCTATTATACTATGTTCTTCAATAGTAATTATCCTGCCTGTCTTTTTTGCTGATTCAATTATGATTTCAGAATCAATTGGTTTAATAACCGGCATATGAATAACATCAGCAAATATACCAATCTGCTTTAATATTTCATAAGCCTTTAAAACATTAAATAGAGTAACTCCTGTGCTTATTATAGTTATATCCTGACCTTCTTTAATTTTTATTGCTTTTCTAAATTCAAACTTATAGTTACTATCAAAAACAACAGGCGTATTCATTCTTGCCAGACGGACATAAACTGGTGATTCATAATAGGTTGCAAGAAATTCAATAATTTTTTCGGTTTCAACAGAATCTGCAGGAACTATTATTTTCATATTAGGAAGAACACGCATTATTGCCAAATCTTCGCATGCCTGATGTGTTGGACCATCCGGCCCTACTGATAATCCGCCATGTGTTACAACAATTTTCACAGGTAAATTTGGATAACATATTGAATTTCTTATCTGTTCCCAGGGTCTGCCTGAACCAAACATTGCAAAAGTAGATACAAAAACAGACATACCTGATGCTGCAAGCCCTGCTGCTGTGCTCATCATATCCTGCTCAGAAATACCCATATCCAAAAATCTATCCGGATATGCTTTACCAAATCTTATTGTCTGGGTTGATTTAGCCAGATCAGCATCTAAAACAACTATATTTTTATAAATAGCACCTAAACGGACAAGTGTATCTCCGTATGTATTGCGCATTGATGTTGTTTTTATTTTGTCTGCCATTCTGCACATCCTAATTCTTTTAAAGCACGCTGACATTCATCTTCTGTAGGTGCTACTCCATGATATTCTACTTTTCTCTCCATAAAAGAAACTCCTTTACCTTTTATTGTTCTTGCTATGATAATCGTCGGTGCATCTTTTACTTTTTTTGCATCTTCTAAAGCTTCTAAAATTGCTTCATGGTTATGCCCATCAATCTCTATTACATTCCAGTTAAATGCTTTCCATTTCTCAACAACCGGTTCTAATCCTGATTTTACTTCTCCTATGCTTCCATCTATCTGAAGGCCATTATAATCTAGGATTGCGCATAAATTATTCAATCTCCTTGTTGCAGAAGTCATAGCCGCTTCCCATATCTGGCCTTCCTGTATTTCACCATCACCGAGCAAAACATATATGCGATAATCCTTTTTGGCAAGTTTTGCTGCAATTGCCATTCCATTTGCAACAGAAAGTCCCTGGCCTAAAGACCCTGTTGTCATATCAACCCCAGGTGTTTTTCTCATATCAGGATGCCCTGAAAGATCACCACCTAATTTCCTTAATTCCCACAATTTTTCTTCCGAGAAAAAACCTGCTTCTGCAAGAGCTGCATATAAAGCAGGAGCACCATGCCCCTTTGATAAAATTAATCTGTCTCTGTCTTCCCAGTTTGGATTTTTAGGGTCAATCCTCATCACTTTAAAATAAAGCACTGTTATAATATCAGCAATTGATAAAGAACCGCCAAGATGACCAGACCCTGCACATCCAAGCATTTTAATAATACTAACCCTTATTTTATTTGACTTTTGCTCAAATAATTTTATAGTGTCATCATACTTTTTGTAAACTTTACCATGATTATCTTTCTTTTTTTCATTGATAAATTTATCAAGTTCTTCCTTTGTTGGTAATCCTTCCTGTGCACCGATTTTCATAGTAACCAACGCTCCTGCAGCATTTCCATAGTCAATGGCATCAACAACAAAATTACCTTCTGCAATTTTAACTGCCACAGCACCGACAAAAGCATCTCCACCACCTATTGTATCCACAACCTCAACTCCATATCTATGGAAAACCGTCGCGCCATGATTATTTACAAGCAAAGTCCCTTCTTTGCCCATTGTTATTATTACATGATTTACACCTGATTTCCTTAATTCCATTGCAGATAATGTTCCTGTTTCCATATGCGATATAACCCGATTAGTTAAATAACCGCATTCTCTCTCATTTGTAATAACTATATCCAAACCCTGTAAAACTTCTTTTATTTCTTCCCTGTTTTTTGTCCCTGCCGCACCTATGTTTAATATTGTCTTGATATTATATTTTCTTGCAATTTCCAAAACTTTTTTTACTGTTTTTATTGGTATTTCAGTTGAAACAACAACTACTTTTGATTTTTTTATAACTTCTTCTGCTCTCTCAACTTCATTTTCTGTTAAAGCATCATTTGCACCTGTATAAAGCGTTACTTTGTTTCCTCTATTACCTGTGGTATTTATTAATGCAACTCCAGTTTGCAAACTTTCATCTGTAATAAAATAATCAAGATTTACATTAGGATGTTTTAAATTTTTCATAACAACATCCGGTATTAAATCTCTCCCCTTTTTGCCTATAAAAAAAACTTTTTTGCCCAAACGTGCAATTGCGACTGCCTGATTTGCACCCTTACCTCCTGGTAAATAATAAATATTATCCCCTGCTATTGTTTCCCCACGCTCAGGCATTCTTTCTGTTTTAACTATAATATCAAGGTTAATACTTCCTATTACTGTTATTATATCTTCCAATTTAATTTTCCTTTCTTTTAAATTTGGATTATTAAGATTTTATATTATACAGATATTTTAAATTTTTTCTATAATTTTTTTCAGATATTTTTTATATTTTTCAACAATGGACTTTGCAGCAGGTTTTGTTTTTGCCTCTGCATATATATGAAAATAAGGTTTATCATTATCAGGTAGAATTAATATTCTGTTGTCATTTTCAATAAGTTCAATTCCTTCTATGGGTTTAGTATTTTCTTTCATAAGATTAACCAGTTCTTTCATAACTGCGCCTCTTTTATCCCATGGAACAGGAACATTTTCAAGGATTTTATTATATTCAGGAATTTCATCAACCAATGTAGATAAAGGTGAACCATAAACAGCAAGATATTCAAGCGCTTTTATAGTTGCCATCATACCATCAAAAGCAGGTAAAAACTCAGAAAAAATATAACCTCCTTTTTCCTCTGCCACAAAATCTGCTTTTTTTTCATTTGCCACAGTCATCATTGCCCTGTATGTTGTTCCAACTCTTATTAAACTTCCGCCATTTTTATTTACTATTTCTTCTAAACACCGCGTCACTGTAACAGGAACCGCAACTGTTCCTGATTTTCTGGCATTTAAAAAAAGACGTGTCATTACTATTAATCCATCATCACCAGAAAGGATGCGCCCTTTATCATCAACAAGAAAAATCTTCTGTCCGCCGGAATCTATCATAACTCCTATGTCTGCCTTTAAAGTTTTTACTGTATCGGCTAGGGTATCAAGATCTTCTTCAAATTTTGCTTGCGAACGGGTTAATTTATTTTCATCATTATAGGCATTTAATGCTATTACTTCACAGTCAAGTTCTCCTAATATAGCCGGAAAAATATTTAATGTTGTACCATGGGTATAGTCAATTACAACTTTGAACTTCCTCCTTTTTATCACATCTTTATCAAAAGCCATTTTTAAACTTTCTATATAATATTCAAGTGCCCTGGGCGGATATGTTATTATACCAACTTTGTCATCATCAACACGTCTGTATTCTTCCCTGAAAAAAGATGATTCAATTGTTTTTTCCTGAGATAATGAAATATCAAGTCCCTGATTATCAAAAAATTTTATGTCAATCATTTTTTCATCATAAGGGGATTTTCTTATATGTAAACCACCTGCTATATTTAATGATTTCGCAACCATTTTACTTACAGGTAATGGATTTATTCTAAAATCAAAAATATTAACCCCAGCAGATAAAATGCCTGACATTATGCTTCTTTCAATCATAAGTGAACTTCTATGATAATCCCTGCTTATTAAAATATAACTTCCCTTGGGCAATGTAGAAGCATAAGCCGATCCAATCTTTGCTCCTATTTCAGGGGTTAATTCTGTGTTTATCATTGCTGTAATACCATAAGCATCAAATAATCTATTGCTCCAGCGCTCACCCCAGACAAGCGAAGAAGATAAAATTGAATTATCTTCAACTTTTTTACCTGGCCAGAGTTTTACTTCCGGTTTTATTATAGTTTCTTTACCTATTATACAGTTATCGGAAATAACCGCTCCCACACCAATATATGCTCTGTCTTTAATAAGATTATTGTTTCCTATAACAACTTCTTTTATATCAACTTCGTTATTTATTCTATTATTATTCCATATAACCGACCTTATTAACTTGCTGTTTTTCCCAATTACATTATTATCACCAATAACAGAATTTGAAATTTCAGCATTTTCCTCTATAACACAATTATTTCCTATTACAACCGAATCTTTTAATTTAGCCTTGGGATCAATTTTTACATTTTTCCCTATCCAGACATCGCTTCCTATTCTCCCTTTTCTTTCTCCTCTTATATCGCATTCTATATCTCCGTTTAAAATCTGTTCATGAACATATTTATATTCAGCAAGTGTTCCTATATCTATCCAATAGCCATCACATATCACGCCATAAAGTGCTTCTTTTTTTTCCAAAAGCAAAGGGAAAAGATTTTTACTAAAATCCATGTTTGTATTTTCCGGAATATAATTTAATATTTCCGGATTTAAAATATATATTCCTGTATTTATTGTATCACTGAAAACTTCCCCCCAGGATGGTTTTTCCAAAAATTTTTTTATTTTCCCGTCTTTTTCTGTAATAACAATACCATATCTTAAAGGATCAGAAACTTTTGTTAGCACAATAGTAGCAAGTGATTGCTTTTCATTATGAAAATTTATTGTTTCTGTCAGATTAAAATTGGTCAGAACATCACCGCTTATAATCAGAATTTTTTCATTTCCAATTTTTTCTTTTGCAAGAGTTAAGCAACCTGCTGTCCCTAAATCTTTTTCTGCAATAATATAATCAATTTTAACATCCCAGTTTTTACCATCCTTAAAATAATTCATAATAATTTCCGGCTGAAAAAAAAGCATCATAGTAATATCTGTTAAATTGTTTTTCTTTAATAGATTTATTATATGCTCAAGCATAGGCGTATTCATAACAGGAGCCATTGGTTTTGGAATATTAACTGTAAGCGGACGTAATCTTGTCCCGAAGCCACCTGCCAACACTATAGTTTTCACGTTTTTCCTCCAAAAAATCAAATAATTTTTTAATCAGATTAGATTATAATATAACACTTTTTTTATGTCAAATAATAATAACCCCCGAAAAATGCATAAATAAAAATGTTTTCTTTAAATTTTATTTAATTCGTGAAACCAAATACCCGTCTTTTTCATCAATTTCAATTGTGTTTCCTTCTTTTAATTTCCCTGAAATAATATACTGTGCCAGGCTATTTTCTATATTTTTTTGTATTACACGTTTTAAAGGTCTTGCTCCATATTTTTCATCATACCCTTCTTTTGCAAGATATTCTTTTGCTTTTTGGGTAATTTTGATTTTTATATTTTTTTCTTCTAACCTTTTTAATAATTTCTCCATCTGAATATCAACAATTTTTAAAATTACATCTTTTCCCAATTTATTAAATATAATAATTTCATCTATTCTATTTAAAAATTCCGGTTTAAAATATCTTCTCAATTCTTTCTGTATATCTTCTTTTAAATCAACATTTTCTGTCTTCAATTCCATTATTATATCTGTTGCTATATTTGAAGTCATGATAATTACTGTGTTTTTAAAATCAATTGTCCTGCCCTGTCCATCTGTTAACCTTCCTTCATCTAAAACCTGAAGTAAAATATTGAATATATCAGGATGTGCTTTTTCAATTTCGTCAAGCAAAATAACTGAATAAGGTCTTCTTCTTACTTTTTCGGTTAATTGTCCGCCTTCTTCATAACCTACATAACCGGGTGGTGCTCCAATTAATTTTGCAACCTCATGCTTTTCCATATATTCAGACATATCAAGCCGTATTATGGAATTTTCATCATTGAATAAAAATTCAGCCAAGGCTTTTGCAAGTTCGGTTTTTCCAACTCCTGTTGGACCTAAAAATAAAAAACTTCCCAGGGGTTTTGTTGATTCTGATATACCTGCACGCGAACGTATAATTGCATCAGCAACTGTTTCTACTGCGTAGTCCTGCCCTACTACTCTTTTTTTAAGTATATCCTTTATATGTAAAAATTTCTCAGTTTCTGTTTCCATCATTTTACTAACAGGAATTCCGGTCCATTTAGAGACAGTTTTGGCAACATCCTCTTCATCAACTTCTTCTTTTAAAATTGTTCCATCCTTTGTTATCTCTTCTAACTTTTTTTCTAACTCTTCTAATTTTTTCTTAAGTTCAACCAATTCTCCATATCTTATTCTTGCAACTTTTTCATAATTTCCTGCAATTTCATTTTGTTCTTCTTCTATTTTCTTTCTGTCAATCTCACTTTTTACATTTCGTATCTGCTGAATTATGTCTTTTTCCATATACCATTTTTCTTTTAATTTTCTTTCTTCTTTTTCTAATTCTTCTATCTGTTTGTTAATATCGCTTAATTTCTTTCGTGTATTTTCATCCTGTTCTTCTTTTTTTACTGCTTCTCTTTCTATTTCCAGCCTTCTTTTTTTTCTTTCTATTTCATCTATTTCTACTGGCATACTTTCAATTTCCATCTTTATCTGAGATGCGGTTTCATCTATTAAATCAATTGCTTTATCAGGCAAAAATCTGCCTTGTATGTATTTATCAGAAAGAACAGCAGCAGTAACTAATGCAGAATCTTTTATTCTGACTCCATGATGAACCTCATATTTTTCTTTAAGCCCGCGCAATATTGAAATTGTATCTTCTACAGATGGTTCTAAAACCAAAATTGGCTGAAACCTTCTTTCCAAAGCAGGATCTTTTTCTATGTATTGTCTGTATTCTTTTAAAGTTGTTGCGCCTATAGCCCTTAACTCACCCCTTGCAAGTGCTGGTTTTAAAATATTAGCCGCATCCATTGAGCCTTCGGCCCTGCCAGCACCAACAAGATTGTGAAGTTCATCAATAAAAAGTATTATTTTCCCTTCCGAAGATATTACTTCTTTTATAACCGCCTTTAACCTGTCTTCAAACTCGCCACGGAATTTAGTTCCTGCAACCAATGATGCTATATCCAAAGCAACTACTTTTTTATTTTTAAGATTTTCAGGCACATCTCCTTTAAAAATTCTTATCGCCACACCTTCGGCAATTGCTGTTTTACCAACACCTGCTTCTCCAATTAAAACCGGATTATTTTTGGTCCTGCGGCATAAAACCTGCATTACTCTCCTTATTTCTGAATCCCTGCCAATTACCGGATCTATTTTCCCTGTTGCTGCTTTTTCTACAAGATCTATACCATATTTTGAAAGAGCATTATACTTGTCTTCTGGATTCTGATCAGTGATCCTGTGGCCGCCTCGTAATTCCCGCATGGCATTTAAAATTTTTTGATTATCTATGCTATATTTTAAAAGCAATTTACCGGTATCGGTTTCTTTCATTTCAGCTATTGCCAGTAAAAAATGTTCAGTATTTATAAAATCATCTTTTAACTCATTTGCTTTTTTAAAAGCTATAGTAAAAAGTTCTTTTGTCTCTTTTGAAATATAAATCTCTGAAACGCCGCTCACTTTGGGTAATTTATCAATTAATTCTTCTATGTCTTTTTTTAATCCATTAACATTTATTCCTATTTTCTTTAAAATAGAATTTATAATACCCTCGTTATCATTAAGCATGGCATATAATATATGTTCTGGCATAATCTGCTGATTGCCATTTTCACCAGCAATATTATAAGCTTGTCTCATTGTATCCTGTGCTTTTATTGTAAATTTTTCAAAATTTATCATTTTTCTTCCTCCTCTTTAATAAAATAATCCAGTCATTAATTTTTATTTTACTTTTTTTATTAAATTTTTCAAGAATTTTTAATTTGCTTTTAATTCCAACTTGACATCAAACACAAAAAAAGCAATAATTTTTATATGAAACAAAAAGAAAAAAAAATTATTTTCATAGCAAATGGATTTGGTTTATCACCTGTTTTAAGCGGTGGAGAAGTAAGATTATTTAATTTATTAAAATATATAAAAAATTATTTTATTCCGGTATTAATTACAACATCAGGCGGGACAACCGCAATAAAAAATTATTTAAAAACAGTTAATTTTGATATTAAAACTGTTAAATGTTCTTTTATTTTAAAAAAAGAATTTTTTTCTATTCAACGACTTACTGGTTATTTTATATCTGCATTTCATACTTTTTTATTGTTAAGAAAAATAAATTTTAATGCCATATATACCAGTTCTGATGCCATATGTGATATTTTACCTGCTTTTTTTATTAAGATTTTTAAAAATAAAAAATGGTTTGTAATGTTACATCACAAATATTTATCACCATTTAAAAGACCGGGTAATTTTTTTAAAAATCTTTTTCTTTTTTTCTTACAAAATTTTTCTTTTACTTTAATTGCAAAAAAATCTGATTTTGTTTTTATTTTAGATACAGAAGAAGGCGAACAAATCAAAAAAACTTTAATAAAAAAAGGATTTAATGGTGAATTTTTTAAAACAAGAAATGGTATTGATATAGATAATAATATCTTGCAAAAAAAATTCAAAAAAGAAAAAAATATGGCTTTATATGTTGGTGGTTTAAGGCCAGGAAAAGGGCTTTACGATATTATTCCGGTATGGGAAAAAGTTATAGATAAAAATGAAGATCTTAAATTATATATTATTGGTATGGGTTCTGAAAAATCAATGAAATATTTAAAAAATGAAATAAAAAAGAAAAATTTAACCCAAAATATTTATATGATGGGTTTTATCCCTGATAGTAAATTAAAAAAATTTTATGAAAAATCCCTTGTTTTCTTTCTTCCGTCTCATGAAGAAGGATGGGGTATTTCAATCCTTGAAGCTTTAAAATATAAATGCATTCCTGTTGTCTATGATTTACCCGCATTTAAAATTTTTAAGAATCATATTATCTCGGTTCCATGTTTTGATGTGAAAATTTTTTCTGAAAAAATACTAAATATATTTTCAGGAAAGTTAAAATTTAAGATTAAAAATAATTTTTTAAATTCCTTTGCCTGGGATAAAATTATGAAAAAAGATATAAATATTTTAAAAAATAATTTTTAATTTTTTATCTCGGCACAGCTGATACTTCGCTTGAATATTTACTTTCCCTTCCGCTTTTATCAACTGCTGTTACCACAAAATAGCACCTTAAGCCACTTTTTAAAGGTCCAACAATTAAATAATAATTTGTTATTGGGTTTTTATTTAATTTATGATATTTTCCACCTGGTTTATAACTTAAATAAACATTATATCCCTGCAATTTATCCTTTGTTTTTTCATCAACACTCCAACTAACTACTATTTTTTTTGTCTGCGGTGTTAATTTAACAACTTTTGGCGGGTTTACCGGTTGTGGGGTTGGTGTTGGAGTTGGTTCTCCCACGGATATTGTAAGTCCCATCCTATGCGAATTACCTAAAATTCCATATGGTATATACGCATAATCAATTGCTGCATCAACACCTTCAAAATTTTTTCTGATACCACCGCCAACTGATAGCCCTGCTAATGCTCCCAAATCACTTATGAATTGTGCATTTCCATTAAATCTGTATCCAGTCCTTATTGAAAAATTAAAATCTGAAATATTAACTGTATAATCAATTCCTAAATGTAGTTTAAATGGCATATTTGCAGGAACAATTGGTAAAATCCCATCCAGTCCAAATGTAAAATTATCCTTTGGATCAAGTTCAGAAGTAAATAATTTTTTTAATTTATAACTTATTCCAAATTTTAGATTTAAAGGTAATGGTGCTCCATTCAACTGCATATATGAAATATTCTGAAAAACAACTCCTATGTCAAATCCTTCTAAAAATGTTTTTGCTAAAATCCCTATATCTGCTGCTGGTATCCAGCCCTCTTCAACTGCTATTTTTTGATTTATCATTTTTATAGTTGCACCTACTGAAAACATCTTTGCTGCCTGCCAGCTATATGATAAACCAACTAATGTCCCACCAGCACCATATACTTCTTCTCCCCTGTCTGTTTTGTAATTTTCAGAGTAAATATATGTTCCGCCAACATATTCTTCTTTTGTTTGCACAATATCCTGCACCCTTACTAACATTGCTGTAATTCCTATTGTCCCCCATATATCAATACCTAATTGCTCTGCTGGTTCTGCAAAAGCAAGATATTCATAAGATGTTTCTCCAAGCGCTGAATGATGCATAAAAGTAAATTGGGGATTAACAACCCTTACCAATGCTCCTGGATTCCACCATGCAGCATCTACATTATCAACAACAGCAGTATATGCTTCTCCCATTGCACATGGTTTTGCACTAACCCCTAAGTTAAGATATGGTGCTGCTGTTACTCCACCATATTCTGCTGAATATATAGAAATATTAATAAATGAGAATATATAAATATATATAAATATCTTTTTATACATAATTGCTCCTTTTATCTTTGATATACAGGATCGCATTTATAACAGACAATTATCCGTTTAACATCTGATTTTCCATCAGGTGATTGTAAAACAAGATAATAAAGACCTGTTACTACTTTTGTCCCATTTTTGTTTCTGCCATTCCATTTAAAACTACCCTTTTCCGTGGTATATTCACCTTCATTAACTAATGAACCATCCATAGCATATATCTTTACTTTTGTATTATTTGGCACATTATCAACATAAAAATGTTGACTGCCTTTATCAGGATTAAAAGGATTAGGATAGACATGAGCAGAAGCTATATCTGCAACAGTCGGAGTTATAGTTGCTGTAGGTGTATTTGTTGGTGAACCTGGTGTTATAGAAGCAAGCGCTGTTAAATCCAAAGTAGGAGTAGAAGTAGGTGGCCTTGGCGCTAATTGCACACAAACCTCTGTTGCTTCTTCTAAAAGTCCTTCATTGTATGTAACATTTATCGCATTCATTGTATTGCCATCAAATATTCCTGGTCCATTGTCACAGGATATTACTTTATAACAGGCAGTTATAGTATTACCTGTTGTATTGCCTTGTTCATCAAAAAAATTTTTAACCCCTGGTGTATTTGCTATAAAATCAACACCATAATAAGGTCCACCATCTATTGATCTGTAAATATGATACGCAGTTATTGGATAAGTTCCTGTTTTTGTTGCAGGGTTAAAAGAAAGCCGTGCAGCATCATAACCCAAACTTGTATCTACAGAAATATTCACAGAAGAAGGTGGAGAATTTGGCATTGCATCAGCACCTAATGTTAAATAATCATAATAAATAATTATCCTGCCCTTATCTCCTGTTAAACCCCAGTCTGAATAATCAACACTATCAACATCCGGGGCATGTATAGTTATACTTTTTATATTTGTTGTATCAAACCTATGCCCATTAATTGTCTGATTTTTAAGATAATTAATAGATACTGCAAAATATTCATCCCAGATGCGGTCATTTTCACAATTTAATGCTCTGCTTGCTGTAAAAGTTACTGTTCCATCAAAAATTGAAACTGGTTGATATATTGTTTCAGGGCAACCATTCATAGCACTATTCAAATAAACATAAAATTTCACATAATCATAACATGACCAGTCCTTTGCATTTGCAGGATCATAATTTGAATAATCAGGCATTGGAGTTGGATTACACCCCACATTTTCAAAATAATCATTTTTTAATAAAATATACTGCCCTTTGTTTAGCCATTTTATCCGGCCTGCATTTACACCATGCACTGCGCCTGCCATAGGAGACGTAGGATAATTTAAATCAGATGTAATAGGTGTTCCCCCACCTACTAATGGCGGCGGCGCTCCATATGCTTCCCATTTGTTAATATCATTACTATAACCAATAGGTGCCGTAGGCGAACCTGCTAAAGGTGGATCAAAATCATTTACTAGTCCTTCCATTCCTCTATAAGCCGGCCATCCAACTATGTATGCAAAAATTTTTATAGTTATTAAAAAAATTAAAATTATAATAATATAAGAAATCGTGCTTTTTTTCATTATAAAACTCCTTTCTGCTCCTTGAATTTATTATAAAGCAAAAAAGAAATATAGTCAAATTTTTTTTATAACCGTAAAAACATGTTTTTACGGGAAAACGAAATTTTTTTATTATTTTTATAATGCATTTCTTTTATTCACCTTTTTTAAGTTAAAATAAAACTTAATTTTGTTTTAATATTTTATTTTTAAAAACTAATATTTGTTTTTTTTGTGTTTTTTCTCCTGAAAATCGCAATCTTTTAATGCGATTTTCATATATAATTTTCTTGCTTTTATTATAATACTTCGGCCTAAAGAAGGAAAAATTTTAGCAAGAAATTTTGATTTAAAAGTACCTTTTGCGTTAAAATTAACTTCATCAGATAAATATTTTTCTATTTTAAATCCGTTATCTGATAACAATTTAAAAATAGTTTCTTTTACAAAATATCTTATATGTCCAGCAGAATCTTCTCTTAAATAATACTCAATATGCGGATTTTTCCCAAAAAGCAATAGCAATCTTCTTCCAAGCGTTGCAAGATTTGGAGTTGTTATAATAATATACCCGTCTTTTTTTAATTTTCTTTTTATATCCTGTAAAAATTTATCAGTATCATAAATATGCTCTAAAATTTCTCCAAGTATAATTCCATCAAAAAAATTATCTTTAAATGGAATTTTTTTCTGTATATCAGCAACTTTAGCAATAATTCCTTTTTTTCTTGCGTTTTTAACCGCACCTTTTGAATAATCAACTCCATAGACAGTATTACCTTTTTTCTTTATTTGTTCTCCTATTAAACCAACCCCACAACCAATATCAAGTATTTTTTCACCAACCCCTGTCAATTCAATTATTTTTTTTATACGTTCTTTATCTCCTGGTATAAATTCACCGTATCTTTTTTCTATGATATTTTTTTCTTTTTTCATATTATCTTGTAATAATAAAATCAGGGGATAAAATGCCAAAGGCAATATCTTCATCCTGTCTGCCATTTATACTCCATTTTAAATTTAAAAAAGTTATATTAATCGCATAAATTTCAATTTTATGTTTCCCTTTTTTCAAATTAAAAGTATTAACTCTGTTTTTTCCAGGCAAATTTATTTTTTCCTGAACAGATGACTGCAATGACCCTGCCTCCAAATAATCATTATCATCAATAATAATTCTTATAAATCCTTGATTTTTAATTATGAATCTGTATAAACCGTCTTCTATAATATCTAATATACCTGATAATTTAAAAGAAGGGGCATCACCAGGATTTATCTTTGCATAAAAAATTTCACCTATTATTTCTTCGTTTATTACGGGTGTTTGACCTGCAAATTCACTTCCATAATAATAAGCATGTAAACCTGTATTTTTTACAGTATAAAGGTATTTTTCATTTAATTCTATTTTTTCATAGTTTGATGAATAAGATACTCTGCCTGTTCGTGCAATATACAACCCAACCCTGAAAATATCATTGATACTTTTTCTTTGCGTTGTAATTTTTATATTATGAAAACCTTTGGCAAGTTTATATATTTCGTTAAAATTTATTTTGTTATTATCAATCCATATTTCAGAATCAACATTTCCTTCATTCTTAAAGACCGCATTGCAATAATAAGGTATTAAAATACAGCCCTCCCATATTACTTTATATGGTAATTTTAATTGTTTTTCAGGACTGAAAACAGGTATTTCATTTTCAATAGTTTCTTTTGTTTTATCATTATAAATATATGTGCCTTTTAACCCTCTTACTTTTTTTATATCTTCATTTTTAATTAACGCAACATCAAAAAATTTCCCAAATGCTTCATGCGAAAAAGAATCAAAAGTAACACCCGGAATTAAATTTTTCCAGTATTCTTTTGCATCCAATGTATCATGATGAAAATAAATTGCATAATTTTCATCATCTATTAAGGATAAATTAACTACGCTATCCGTAAAATCCGCAGATGAATTTACCTTATAATCCCATCTATAAACCCTGAAAGGCGGATGACCTGGATAATAAAGTGAAGTATATAAAAAAATCCTGTATGATTTACCTAATTTTTCAGAATACATACCTGCAGCAGTTGCAAGTTCATCCATTCCGCCAACCCATCTTTTAAAATACTGGTTATAATTATCTTTTAAAATAAAAAACAATGGTATTGCAATTATTACAGGAAAAACAAATTTTTCTAATTTTGAACCAAAAACACGTTTTATTGCTATCCATATTTTTTCAACTATGATTGCTATAAAAAAAATTACAGGAACCATTGTCCCGATTGCACGCATTGCAGATGGTGCTTCTATGGAAAAAATAGAACCTGATGCCTGGGAAAAAAACAACATAATTAGTATAAAAAACAAAAAATACCTGCTGTAATAAACAGCATAAATAAACCCAATTCCAAAAAACATTGATGAAACAAAATCAATAGTTGGTTCATAAGGCATACCACCTGAATTTCTCTGTCTGTTATCTCCAATATGATTGAACATCAAAAGCACACTTTTGGTATTTTCTACAATACCTATTGCTGGATTACTCTGCCTTTCCAGACCGACCTGACCAAAAACTGATACTTCTCCTATTCTTTTAAAATAGATATTTTTTGATATAAAAAAATTGTGAATATGCTGCGAAGCAAAAACCCAAAATCCCAGGATAAAAACTATAATACCAATCATATTCTTTTTTAAAAAATCTTTTGTTGTTAATTCCTTAGCAGCAAAGTAAGCAATAGGCATTATAACAACCAACCATCCGGTTAAAAGTCCATACCAACATAGTCCTGTTGTTAAACCAGCCATAAAATATGTAAGTTTATCCCTTTTCTGTATTGCTTTTAAAATAAAATAAATTGCCAAAGTTTCTGCAACTATCATTAAAATTGTTCCGTGGCCTGACCTGCTATAATGTAAATTCCATCTTAAAAAAGTAAAAATCAATGTAATTACAACTGCTATTCTTGCATTAAAAACACTACGTATTGCAAAATACATAGCCGGAATTGTTATCATACCCATCATAACCCCGGGCGCTCTTAATGCAATTCTTGGCATTTCAAATAATTTATATGAAAGTTCAGCAACATATGCATAAATCGGGTGCTGTCCTACCCAGAAATTTTTAACAACAGAGACCATACCACCTGCTTCATCATTTTCAAGACCAAAAGGCCTTATATTAAGTTCTTTTATCCTTAAATAAAAGCCAATTGCCATTATCAAAAAAAGAAAAATTATTTCCAGAAAAAGCGGCAATTTTTCTTCCTGTTCTTTTATTGAATATACAGGAAATAAAACAATAAAAATAATAGCCGCTATTAAATATTTTATTATGGCAGGTTCAATTTTATGTTGTGTAAAATCCATCTGCCCTTTATATGCAATATAAAAAGCAACCCCTATCATTATAAGTTTAAAAATATTTAAAAGTTTATTGTCATAAAATTTTTCCTGAAAATTTATCCAAGGCAAAGAAAAGAAAAAAGCAGCAATTGCCAGTGCATAAAAAATAAAACAATACATATTTATATTTGAATCATGCATTATAAAATTACCTATTTTAAGCATAACAAAAGCAAATATCAAAAGTAAAATCTTAACCCAAAATTTGTCTAAAAATTTATAATTAATAAAAAGTATATCTGTTCCTGTTTCTGAATAAGTACTTTCCATCTGATTTTCAGGCAACCCGAAAAAGGCAAGTAATATACCAACGGTTGTAAAAATAACCCCGATATTCTGGATATTCTGCTTTGGATTTATAAGAAATATCCAGCCAATTATAATGCACACCACACCGATAAAAATCAAAAGTAATTTTAATCCTTTTATAAGATTGAAAGAAAGATCTAATGCATTTTCTTTCATCAATAAAATTTTCAAGAAAATAAAAATATCAACTGCAAGAAAAATAAAGCAATATAACAATTTCTGTTTAAATAAAAAAATTTGCGCTAAAAAAAACAATATAAAACCTGTTATTAATAGTATTTTTTTTGTAAGGATAATTTTTACAAGAAATTTTTCTTCTACTTTTTGTTCTTTTTCAAGCAATATCTTTTGCTGATTTTCCTCTTTTTTTAAAATTATATTTTCTTTTTTAATTTTTCTCTCATCCGCAACGACAACTTTTTTTTCCATATCCGCAACACTTATGCTACTAAAAAATACTTTTATTTTTTTCACCAGCCATACAAATAATTCCAATGCTTTCATATATGTTTCTGTTATTGCAACTATTAAAATTAAAAAAGATAAAAGAGATAAAGTAATCCCGGCCAAATAATTATTTGGTCCTATTATTAATCCCTGCCCTGCAATAAAAAAAATTAAAGCAACAATACTAAATAAAAGTTTAACAAAATTTCTATTCAAAAATTATTCTCCTTAAAAAATATTTCAGTATTTGATTGCTTCAAATATAGCAAGGGAATAAGAACCAACATAAAGATTATTATCAAGTCCGCCTGAAAAAGCACCTGGAACTCCTATTTTATATTTATAATCAATATCTGTATCAAAATTACCCAATAATTTACCATTAGGTGAAAACACAATTATTTTTGATTCAGCAACATCATTTATATAAATATTTCCATCATGAGTTATAGCAAGAGCTTCAAGTCCTGATAATTTTTTTAATTTTAATTCAAATTTACGTATTAATTTGCCATCTGCTGTAAAAACTTTAATATAATATGGTTGCATCGTATCTATCAAATATATATTATCATTTTTATCTATAAAAATCCTGCCTGCTCTTCTTATTTTATCTCTGCCACCAAACTCCAAAATTTTCTCGCCATTGATATCATATTTATAAATCTTTAAAGATGAATTATCACTTAAATAAATATTATCCTGGCTGTCTATCACCATTCCAACCGGTTCTCTTACCTCTTTTATTGAAATTTTTCCTGTTAATTTATTCCCGGTGTATTTTAGTAATTCATCTGAATCATATAATAAAATTATGGTATCACCTGTGCTTGTTTCAACTACCCATTTAGGTGTTTTTTCAACTGGATATGCATCAATTACCGTGCCGTTCATTTTATCATATTTTGTTATTATATTAGAATTATTATCAATTACATAAAGATGGTCACGCCATACAGGCATTCCTATCTGGCCTTTATACTGCGGACGCCATTCACCAATAAAAACAGGTTTTTTACTCATTGAAATCTGTTTTTTAACAACAACATAAATCTCAATTGCAAGAAACAAAATAACCATTATTGAAAGCAGGATAACAAGTAAAGTATTTTTGTTTTTTAAATTATCTTTTACTTTTTTTTCTGTTTTAGTTTTTGTCTTTATTACTTTTTTATTTTTTTTTTCCGCCATTTTTTCCTCCTTTAAATTTTTATTATTTTATATTATTTTTATAAAAAAGTAAATAAACACTTTTACCCATAAAAAAACTTAAGAAATCACGTTTTTTTTCAAAAAAAAATTTTTATAACGCAATATTTTTTAATAAAACATAAAGTTATTTTAATATTTTATGTTTTAATAAATTTTTGATAATCTTTTCTTTTAAAAATAATTTCTTTAATATTTTATTAATTTTTTTATCTTAATTTTTTGCTATGCTCTGCTATTTTTTTCATTAACTTTAAATAATAATCAATTGTTTCCTTTAAACCATCTTTAAGGCACCACTCAGCTTTAAATCCTAATTTTTCCAAAGCCAGTTGAGTATCTGCTTTTCTTCTTTTATATCCATCAGGAAAATTTGTGTTAAAAATAATTTTAACATCCCTGCCTGAAATTTTTATAATCATTTTTACAAGGTCTTTTATTTTAATTTCCTCATCACTTCCCAAATTTACCGGTTCTGCAATAGCATATTTTTCCATAGTAAGCATCATACCACGAACAACATCTTTAACATAAAGAAAAGTCCTGGTCTGCTCACCGGTTCCCCACACTTCTATTTTTCCATCTTTTGTATTAAACACTTTATTTATAATAGCTGCTATAACATGCGCATTTTCCATATCAAATTTATCTCTTGGGCCATAAGCATTATAAGGTCTGACAATTGCCACATTTATCTTATATTGTTTATAAAGTAATTTACCCGTAATTTCTGCTGCTCTCTTTGCCCATCCATATCCAAGGTTGGTTTTTTCAGGTTCTCCTTTAAAACCATCTTCTTCTTTTGTTGGAACATTAACATCCGAAGGATAGACACATGCAGAACTTGTAAATAAAACATTTTTTATTTTATTTTTCACAATTGCTTGCGCTACATTTGAAGTCATTATTACATTACCAAGAAAAATATCAGCCGGATATTTCATATTATAGTTTATTCCTCCAACCAATGCTGCTAGATGCATAACAACATCAAAATTTTTTATATTTTTTATACATTCTTTCAAATTAAAAAGATTAATTTTTAAAAATTTTATTTTTTTTCTATATTTGCTTTCTTTTATAAAACCTTCTTTTAAATCTCCTGAAAAAACTTTTGCATTTTTTTGGACAAGTTCTTCACAAAGATGAGAACCTATAAAACCTCCCCCACCTGTTACTAAAACTTTTTTCCCTTCCCAAAAATTTGACATAAATTTAACACTCCTTATTTTAAAATCTTTTTAAAAATCTCACCAATATAATCTATATCATTTTCTGTCAAATACTGATGACAACCAATATAAAAACCATTTTTCCCTATATTTTCAGCAACAGGCAATTTACCTGTGTATTTATCCTTTAAAAAAGAATAAGCAGGTTGTTGGGTGGGAATGCAACCAAAAAGTGGTCTTGATTCTATTCCGTTATTTGCAAGTTCTTTTCTTAACTTTAATCTGGAAATTTTTAATGTATCTTTTATAACCAAAGGATAGGCAAGATAACTTATATTTTCATCATAATAAGGCAACTGCAAAATATTTTCAAAATTTTTCAATTTTTCATTTAATTTTTTAACATTTTCACGTCTTTTTTTTATTATTTCTTCAATTTTTGATATTTGCAAAATACCAAGGGCTGCCTGAAATTCCATTGTTTTAAAATTATATCCAATAATATTATGAGTAAATCTTGGATCATTATCATCATCTACCGGCTCTTTGGGACATTTATTTTGATTTCTCGTGCACTCCAGGCAATCGCACATTCTTCCATTAGCTTTTATCTGACGGACAAGTCCAGCTAATTCTTTATCATCAGTAACTATTGCACCCATTTCACCAACCTGTATGTTATGGGCAATATAAAATGAATAATCAGCCATAATTGAAAAAGTTCCTACATTTTTTCCTTTTATTTTTGTATTATGTGCCTGTGCAGCATCTTCAAAAACAAGTAAATTATATTTTTGTGCAATTTTGACTATTTCTTCCATATCACACGGATAGCCCATAAGATGAACAGGCAATATTAATGAGTATTCTTCAGGGTCAGAAATTTTTAATAATTTTTCTATGTTTTCCGGTGTAATACAAAAAGTTTTACTATCTATATCAACATAAACCGGCTCTAATCCACAAAGCATAATTGCATTTGAGGTTGCAATATATGTAACAGGTGTTGTAATTACTTTGCTGCCTTTTTTTATTTTCCCTGAATAAATCAAACTTAAAAGACCTGCTATTAATGCAGATGTTCCCGATGATAAGGCAACACAATATTTTACCCCAACTTTTTTTGCAAACTCTAATTCAAATTTTTTTACATATTTTCCTTCTGAAATTCTGCCGCTTTTAATAACTTCATTTATAACTTCTTTTTCCTCAGCACCAATCCTGAAATCACCAACAGTTATCACTTACACTTACTCCCTTTCATGTCATATTATTTCTTCTTTTTTCTTACCTGACAAAAGTTTAAGATCAGCATCAACCATCATCTTTACAAGTTCTTTAAATTTAACCTCAGGCTTCCATTTAAGTTTTGTTCTTATTTTTGTCGCATCGCCTATAAGCAAGTCAACCTCTGCCGGTCTTAATAAATTTTTATCAATTTTAATGTATTTTCTATAATCAAGATTTACATAACTAAATGCTATTTCTAAAAATTCTTTAACGCTATGTGTTTCTCCGGTTGCAATAACATAATCCTCTGGTTTATCCTGTTGCAACATAAGCCACATTGCTTTTACATAATCACCTGCAAACCCCCAGTCCCTTTTTGAATTCAAATTTCCCATTTTTAATTCTTTTGCCATGCCCAGTTTTATTTTAGCAACATTATAAGATATTTTTCTGCTGACAAATTCCAATCCACGCCTTGGTGATTCATGGTTAAAACATATTCCTGAAACAGCAAACATATTAAAACTTTCCCTGTAATTTACAGTAATCCAGTGCCCTGTTACCTTAGCAATACCATAGGGACTGCGCGGATAAAAAGGAGTATTTTCATTTTGTGGTGATTCACGAACTTTTCCAAACATCTCACTACTTGATGCCTGATAGAATTTTATTTTTTTATCACAAAGCCGTATGGATTCTAAAACATTTATAACTCCTAAACCGCCTATATCAACAGTTAATATTGGTTCTTTCCACGAAACCGGAACATATGACATTGCAGCAAGATTATATACTTCATCAGGTTTTATTGATTTAATTGCCCTTAAAACAGATGAAAAATCTGAAAGGTCAGCATCTGATATTTCTATTTTATCTATTATATGTCTTATCCTTTCTATATTTGGAGAACTTGTTCTTCTTATAATCCCGTAAATTTTATAACCTTTTTCAAGTAAAAATTCAGACAGATAAGAGCCATCCTGTCCCGTTATTCCTGTTATAAGGGCTTTTTTCTTTTTCATTGTTATCCCCTTGGATATTAATTTTTTAAATAACTTTTTTATTTAACAAAAACTCAAAAAATTTCTGGCGTCCCCAGCGGGAATTGAACCCGCGATACCGCCTTGAAAGGGCGATGTCTTAACCGCTTGACCATGGGGACGCACATTTATGTTAAATTTGCCTTATTATACATATTTTATTTTATTTGACAAGAGTTTTTTAAAAACGCTTTTTCTAACGCATTTTTACGGATATTTTTTATTTCCATGGTTTACCTAATTCTTTTCTCCACAGCTTTTTTGTAAATCTCCACATATTCTTTTGCCGACTCATCCCATGAAAAATCCGCTTTCATACCATTTAGTTGTATTTTTCTCCATGTAGTTTTGTTTTTATAAGTATCAATTGCAATTTTTAAATTATAAAGCAAAGCATATGGGTCATATCCGGAAAAAACAAATCCGTTACCCTGTTTTGTTTTAAAATTATATTGTGAAACAGTATCTGCAAGTCCTCCTGTTTCTCTCACCAAAGGAACAGTTCCATATTTTAATGCTATCATCTGCCCTAAACCGCATGGTTCAAACCTGGATGGCATTAAAAAAATATCAGAACCGGCATAAATAAGATGGGCAAGTTTATTATCAAATTTTATATTTACTGAAATTTTTTCCGGATATTTGGCTTTTATCTGGTTAAATAAATTATGATACTTTTCATCTCCGGTTCCAAGTAAAACAAATTGCAAATTTAATCTCATCATTTCATCAATAATCGCCGCGATAAAATCCAGCCCTTTCTGGTCATCAAGCCGGGAAATAAGTCCTACAAGCGGTATATTTTCAATATATTTAAGTCCAACACTTTCTAATAAATTTTTCTTTATATTCTCTTTTTGCTCTAATGTATCTTCGTTATAATTTACAGGTAATAATTTATCTGTTTGTGGATTCCATATTGTATAGTCAATACCATTTAATATCCCGTAGACATCATCTGCTTTTGATTTTAAAACTCCATCAAGCCCGTAACCGAACTCAGGTGTCATAATTTCTTCACGGTATTTTTTACTGACCGTATTTATTATATCAGAAAAAACAATACCACCTTTCATATAATTTATTCCACCATAAAATTCCATTTTATCAATTGAAAACAAATCCATCGGCAGACCGGCATGGGATAATTTTTCTTTATCAAATAATCCCTGATACGCGATATTATGTATTGAATAGACAGTTGCAATATTTCTATAAAAATCATTATTACTGTATATTGTTTTTATATAAACAGGTATTAAAGCAGTATGCCAATCATTTATGTTAATTACATCTGGTTTAAAATCCATCAATCTAATCATTTCAACCACAACTCTGGAAAAGAACATAAATCTTTCAGCATTATCCCAGTATTCTCCCTGCGGCGTTCTATACAGTTCATCCCTGTCAAAAAATTCCGAGTTTTGAATAAAATAAACTAAAATATCTGTTCCTGGGAAAAATGTTTCTTTAATTATGGCAGTATGATTGGTAAGTGCTATATCAATATTCACACGAAGTCCTGTATCCCTGATATTAAACTTTTCATCATCAATTAATTTATATTTGGGAATTACAATACGAACATCATGTCCTAATTTTTTTAAAGCTAAAGGTAATGCTCCAACAACATCAGCAAGCCCGCCTGTTTTTGCAAAAGGAACACATTCTGAGGCCGCAATTAAAATTTTAAGTTTGTTGTTTTCTTTTTTTGCCATTTCAACCCATTATAACTTCTACAAAACATTCTTTTTTATCTTTTAATATTGGAATCAAATTCCCATTTATCTCCTTACCATCAACAATGACTTTTTTTACACCTTTACTTACACTATCAGGATTTTTAACTGATATATTATAGGTTATTCCACGAAAAACCCTTTTTACTTTAAATTGTTTCCATTTTTCAGGAATACAAGGATCAATTAAAAGTCCGTCAAATTGCGGTCTTATACCAAGAATATACTGAGAAATTGCAACAAAATTCCAGGCAGCTGTTCCTGTAAGCCATGAATTTTTTGCCTGACCAAAATCCTTATGCTCTTTTCCTGCTATCATCTGAGAATAAACATAGGGTTCTGTCCAGTGTATATCAGCTATTTTATTTGCTTCATAAGGCAAGATTGTTTTATAATATAAAAATGCATTATCTCCTCTGCCAATAATTGTTTCTCCTATCATTGCCCATGGATTTGTGTGACAAAAAATTGCTCCATTTTCTTTTAGTCCTTTTGGAAAAACAGAGACATAACCTAATTTTTCACTGTATTTTGAAAATGCTGGCCAAAAAAGCACAATTCCGTATTTTGTATAAAGATATTTTTTTATGCTATTTGCACATTTTATTGCTCTTTCTCCCTCTGCAACCCCGCTTATTAAAGCCCAAACCTGGGTTTCCAACCATATTTTTCCTTCTTCATTTTTTGAACTACCAACCGGCATTCCATCATCATCAAATGCCCTTAAATACCATTCCCCATCCCATGCATTTTCATTTATTCTTTTTTTCATCTCATCAGCCATTTCCCTGTATTTTTCAACTTCTAAAACCCTGCCTGACCTTTCAGCAAGTTCTGCAAGCAAATTTGCTGCCTGGACAAATTGTTCTGATATCATCACAGAAACACCCATCTTTTTTGGGCCTTTTAAATTAAGACAATCATTCCAGTCAGCATTTTCTGCTTTTACTAAACCGTGATACCCTGTATTATTCCAGGAGTAATCTATTGCTTTTTGCAAATGCTCATACATTTTTCCTTTTGTCCCGTCGTTATATGGGACTATTTCATTTAAAAAATTAATATCTCCTGTTTCTTTGATATAATTATGAACTGCCAGAATAAGCCACAGATGGTCATCACCATATCCTTCTTTATTTCCTTTTTTAGTAAGCGGTGAATATTGATGCATTGCTCTGCCTTCGGGAAATTGAATTGATGCCAAATCAATCAATCTTTGTTTTACCTTATCAGGTATCATATGAACAAAACCAAGCGTATCCTGATTTGAATCCCTGAACCCCATCCCGCGTTCTCCGCCTGCTTCATAATAAGAAGCAGAACGCGACCAGTTAAAAGTTGTCATACATTGATACTGATTCCATATATTTACAAACGAATTAACTGCTTTATCAGGTGTTTCTGCCTGATATTTTGATAAATTATTATCCCAGTATTCTTTTAAATTTTTAAGTTCCCTGTCAACTTCACCTGCTTTTTTATATTTTTCAAAAATTTTTTCTTCTTCCCCCATTTTTTCACAATAACCTAAAATAAAAACAATTTCTTTTTCTTCTCCTGTCTTTAAATTACAATCAACATGAAGCCCGGCAAAAGGAGCCCATCCAACAGCAAGAGAGCCGCTACATTTTCCGCGTTCAACAGCAATAGGATTGGCTTCTCCCCTATAATTCCCGGTAAATGCCTGCCTTAAACCGTCAAAACTTTTTACTTTACTATTACACCAAAAATATGAAAAATATGACTGATGCATATTATAAAGAGTAAGATGATAAATTGCATTGTTTTTAAACTCAGTTCTTCCTATATTTAAATTATACTGGAAATCCGTCATATCGTTCTGCGCGTCCCACATACAAAATTCAACATAAGTAAACAAACTTAATTTTCTTGCTTTTTTTGATTTATTCTTAAGTTTTATTCTCCATATTTCATACGTTGCATTTACAGGAACAAAATAAGTTGTCTCGCTTTCTATATTTAAATATTCTGCTTTTATTTTTGTATAACTTAACCCAACTCTGCATTCATATTTGTACTTTTTTAAATCTTTATTTGTCGGTTGCCATGATGCTGACCAGTAATCTTTTTTAATATTATCTCTTATATAAATATACCTGCCTGGTCTGTCTGATGGGACATTATTATACCTGTATCTTAATATCCTTCTATGTGCTGCATCTTTATAAAAACTATAACCGCCTGCTGTATTTGATAAAAGCCCACAATATTCGTTTACCCCCAGATAATTAATCCATGGTAATGGAGTATCTGGTCTTATTATTACGTATTCTCTTTTTTCATCATCAAAATAACCGTATTTCATTATAATTCCTCCTTTAAATAAAAAATACTTTCTCAATGATATTAAAATAATATTAAATAAATTTAAACGAAAAAATGATTTTTGTAAAGAAAAAAGATAGGAGAAAATTTCTCCTATCTTTGTATTTTTTTATAACTTATTTATATTATATCAGAATTTACCTATAACTGATAAATATTGAACCGGGGTTAATTCGTTATATACGTAAGCATAATCAACACCTATAAAATACCATCTCAAACTTGCACCTATTGACCAGTCAGATGTCTGCTGTAACTGTGTTCCTGCACTTTCTAAACCACCCCAACTTTTAATTCCACC
Organism: Candidatus Goldiibacteriota bacterium; assembly: GCA_938034975.1. Lineage (GTDB taxonomy): Bacteria > Oederibacteriota > PGYV01 > PGYV01 > DYJU01 > DYJU01. Next base: position 63,493 of record CALHNI010000031.1, read on the forward strand.
CCTTATCCCAACCATTTTATTCCACCAGATTTCACCACCAGCATGAATAATTATCTGGTATTTTGTATCAAGATCACAACCAGCAATTATTTCAAACTGGGAAATTGGCAATCTATAAGCAATTCCTGGTTTTGCATTTATTGCAACCTGTTCAGTTGAACCTTCTGAAACACCGGCAATTGCACCCCAGGAAATTGTTGTATAAACATCCTGAACATTAACACCTAATGAAAGTCCTTTTAACTCTTTTACTCCCATAATATCTCCAATATTTGTAAATAAACCAATATCACAACCAAAACCTGAATAATTTATAGTGGTTGGCGTTGATTCTGACGTTGTTGAATTATAAACCAAAGCAGGATAATTACCTAAAAGTAATTTCAAAGAAGTTCCTATAGCCAGACCTTTTACTATGTATCTGCCATAAGCAATGTAAATTGTGTTATCTGCATTTTCAGTTGATTCTTTTATTATATCGCCTTTGATATCAGTTAATGGTATTCCGCCAATTGCCTGACGTAACCACCCAACGCCAAATGCTCCAACTGCCTCACTTATATTATATACCAAATTCACATAAGTATATTTCGTGTCAAGGTCATTTATCTTTGTAAGTTTAACAGATGATACTTCAACACCTGTAACATTTACAAGCCCTGCCGGATTCCAGTATGAAGTAGAAGCATCATCAGCAATTGCAGCAAATGTTCCGCCCATTCCAAGTGGTCTTGCACCAACTCCTATTGCCATTGATTCCCCGGCATAATCCTGTGCTGTTAAATAATTAGTAAAAATTAGGTTAAAAAATATCACTGCCATAAATAAAAATCTTTTCATAAAAATACCTCCTTGATTTGTTTTTTATGTTAGAGCCATTTCAGTTTTTGGATCAAAAAAATGAACCTTGCTCATATCAAACACAACTTCTATCTCCTGATTTACTGTTGCCTCGGATATCGGCTCAAATCTCGCTATAAATGGCGTCTTACCTGTTGTTAAATATA
>CALHNI010000032.1 GCA_938034975.1 Candidatus Goldiibacteriota bacterium
AAGCAGATAGTAAAAGTATTTGGTAGTATTAGAAACATTACCCGAATACTTTTGGAAGATTTAAGGACGAAGTATATAACTCAATAGGAATATTAAAGATTAATTAGTAAAGCGATACAGATAGGATTTAATTCATCTTAATGTTATAAAAAAATATACCTATGTTTATCCCCCATTAAAAATTGAGATGAAGTAAAAAATGTGAAGTAATATACAGGGAATACTATCTTTTTTATTAAAATCCCTTTTTTTCATTATAACATTCATTTTTAAACATATTTTTTAAGTGTGAAAGAAAATTTATTCTGCAGACCTGACCCACAATAAAATCTCTTTTCTTTTTTAAAAATATCTATTATAATTTATCTACTTTATAAAATTTATTAAAAAGGAGGTTTTTAAAATATGTATAAATTAGTTTTGGTAAGACATGGAGAGAGTCAATGGAACAAAGAAAACAAATTCACAGGTTGGGTTGATGTTGATCTTTCTGATAAAGGAAAAGAAGAAGCAAAAAAAGCAGGACAAATTTTAAAAAAGGAAGGGTTTACTTTTGATATTGCCTATACTTCTGTTTTAAAAAGAGCAATAAGAACACTTTGGATAATTTTAGATGAAATGGATTTGATGTGGATTCCTGTTATACGTTCATGGCGTTTAAATGAAAGAATGTATGGAGCATTACAAGGACTTAATAAGTCAGAAATGGCAGCCAAATACGGAGAAGAACAGGTTCATATATGGAGGAGAAGTTATGATGTCCCACCGCCTGCTCTTACAAAAGATTCTGATATGTATCCAGGAAAAGACAGGAGATATGTTTCTTTAAAAGAAAAAGAAATTCCTTTGACAGAATGTTTAAAAGATACTGTTGCCAGAGTTCTGCCTTTGTGGAAAAAAGAAATTGCACCTGTTATAAAATCAGGAAAAAAGGTTTTAATCGCAGCGCATGGTAATAGTTTAAGAGCTTTAGTAAAATACCTTGATAATGTTTCAGAAAACGATATAGTCGGAATGAATATACCTACCGGTATTCCACTTGTTTATGAACTTGATAAAAATTTAAAACCGGTAAATAGAACATATATTGGCGATCCAGAAGAAGTAAAAAAAGCAATGGAAGCAGTTGCAGCACAGGGAAAAGCAAAAAAATAAAATGAAATTATTATCCTGGAATGTAAATGGTATAAGGGCAGTACATAAAAAAAATTTATTTTTACCATTGATTGAAAAAGAAAAACCGGATATTTTATGTGTGCAGGAAACAAAAGCAGATGAATCCCAGATCCCTGATGATTTAAAAAATATAAAAGGATATTTTTCTTATTTTGAATCTGCAAAAAATAAAAAAGGATACAGTGGGGTTGCTTTATTTACCAAAGAAAAACCAGTATATATTTTAAATAATTTTGGTAAAAGTAAATTTGGAGAAGAAGGAAGAATACAAATAGTAAAATTTAATAAATTTTATTTATATAATATTTATTTCCCAAACGGAAAACAAAGTCCTGAACGATTAAAATATAAGATGGATTTTTATGAAGAATTTTTAAAAGATGTTGTTAAATTAAAAAATAAAGGGGAAAAAATAGTAATTTGCGGTGATATAAATACTGCACATAAAGAAATTGACCTTGCGCGACCTAAAGAAAATGAAAAGGTATCTGGTTTTTTGCCTGAAGAAAGGGAATTCTTAGACAAATTTATAAATAGTGGTTTTATAGATACTTTTCGTGTATTTACTAAGGAAGGAGGAAATTATACATGGTGGGATTTAAAAAGTGGAGCAAGAGAAAGAAATATTGGCTGGAGAATTGATTATTTTTATATTTCTCAAAATTTAAGTAAAAACTTAAAAAAATCTTATATTTTAAATGACATAATGGGTTCTGACCATTGTCCTATAGGATTGGAGATTTTTATTTAAAAAACCTTAAAAAAATATTAGAAAATGCGCTTTTACGGAAAAACAAAAAACTTGACAAATTATATAAAAATTGTATATAATAAAATAGAGTTTTAAAGACTAAAAAACATATACTAACTTTTAAATTAAGGAGGATTTTTATGGGTGTTACACAAGCAGAGGCATTAGCAGAAAGATTAAAATCAGAAGCAAAAAGATTATATGGGGGAGCTTTATGTAGGGTATCAATAGATGCCTATCCTAATGATGACGGAGCAGATTTGTATATTTATGCTCCAAGAAAATATTCTGATATGCTTTTAATGAAGTTAAAAGCATTAAAAGTTCAATTATTAAAAAATACGAAAGTAGATCCTGATAAATTAAGAATTTTTATGGAAGATATAGAAAATATGTCTCCTGAATTAAAGCAGAGGTTAGAACAGGAATTACAGAACAAAAAATAAATTTTAAAAGAGGGAGCCAAAGTAAAATAGATGGGAAAATTTAAAAGGAAAAAATATATCACAGTTCTTATTGTCCCTGATGACAATGGTAAAACATTTAATTTAAAAATGCGCAATGTAGTATTCTGGGGTTTTATTTTTTTCTGGCTCATAAGTCTGGTTTTTTCTTTTTATATTCTTTCAAGACATGTAAATTACAGGTATACCCTGGAATATAATAAATATCTTTTAAAAAAGAACAAAGAATTTGCAAAAGAAATTTTAAATGCAAGAGAAACAGTAAAAAGAACAGGTGAACTTGATAAGCAATTAAGAGATTTGCTTCAATTAAAAAGCAAGAATGCGATTATTAAATATACCGGGTTTGGCGGACCTTCTATGGTTGATACCGAATTGCTTGAAAAAGAAATAAAAGAGGATAATTCGTTAATAAGCAGAAAAGCATTTGAACTTGCTGTTAAATTTATTGATGAACAGGCTGCATTAAATGAAAAAAGTTTTCAGGAGATAGTATCATATATAACAGAGCAGAGAGCAAAATTAACTGCTGTTCCTTCCGGCTGGCCTGTTAAGGGTTGGATAACATGCGGATTTGGCTCAAGGATTGATCCTTTTTCCGGTGCTCTTTCGTTTCACGAAGGTATTGATATAGCAAATGATTTAGGGACTCCAGTTAAAGCAACAGCAGATGGTGTAATAAGTTTTTGCGGATTAGAGCCGGGATATGGGAATATAGTTACATTAAATCATGGCAATGGTTATACGACAAGATACGGACATCTTTCAAAATATATTATAAGATTAGGCCAGCACGTAAAGAAAGATCAGATAATCGGATATCTTGGAAATACAGGCAGGTCAACAGCACCACATCTTCATTATGAAATAAGATTAAATGGTGTTGCTGTTAATCCTGTCAAATACTTAAATAAAGAAATTGCATTAAAATAGGATATTATAAATGTTTGGCAAAGGAATAGGCAGTGTTGAAACATTAATAGGGAAAAATTGTGAAATAAGGGGAAATATTTTTTCAAAAGGCACGATAAGAATTGATGGTCATGTAGAAGGCAATATATCAAGTGGCAGTGGTGTTATAATTGGTGATAGCGCAGTAATAAAAGGCGATATTGAAGCTGAAGTAGTAATTATATCAGGGCATATTACAGGTGATGTTATTGCCAGAAGTAAACTTGAAATATTACCAACAGGAAGATTATATGGTGATATAAAAACTCCTAAACTTATGATAGCAGAAGGCGTTGTTTTTGAAGGAAATTGCGAAATGGAAAAAATGTCATCAGAAGAAAGCAAAAAATAAAAATCTTATATTATTCTTTGATTTTTCTGAAAAATTTAAAAGGAGATAAAAGTGATACGGGTTCGTTTTGCACCAAGTCCGACAGGTTATTTGCATATAGGCGGGGCAAGAACCGCATTATTTAATTATTTGTTTGCTAAAAAAAATAACGGAAAATTTATTTTAAGAATAGAAGATACAGATGCCGAACGTTCAACAGAAGAATCAGTAAAAATTATTTTAGAATCATTAAAATGGCTTAAAATATTATGGGATGAAGGTCCTGAAGTTGGAGGTGAATACGGACCTTATTTCCAATCACAAAGACTTCATATTTATAAAGAGTTTGCTCAAAAATTATTAAATGAAGGAAAAGCGTATAAATGTTATTGTACAAAAGAAGAATTAGAACAACAGAGACAAAAAGCAGAAAAAATGAAAATACCTTTTAAATATGATAGTAAATGCAGGAATGCAAAAGAACAAGACAAACCTTATACAATAAGGATTAAAATAAATAATGGAGGTGAAACAGAAGTCAATGATTTAATAAGGGGAAAAGTTGTTTTTAAAAATGATGTGCTTGATGATTTTATTTTAGTAAGACAGGATGGGATGCCAACGTATAATTTTGTTGCAACAGTAGATGATATTTTAATGAAAATAACACATGTTATAAGAGGAGAAGACCACCTCTCAAATACTCCAAAACAGCTACATATATATAAGGCATTAAATGAAAAGCCGCCACAATTTGCGCATATTCCTTTAATATTGGGCAATGACAGGTCGCGTCTTTCCAAAAGACACGGTGCAACATCAGTTACAGAATACAAGGAAAAAGGATTTTTGCCTGAAGCATTTGTTAATTATCTCGCTTTGCTCGGATGGTCACCTGATAGCGAAGAAAATGTTTTTTCAATAGATGAATTGATTAAAAATTTTTCGTTAGAACGGGTTCATAAATCAGGTGCTATGTTTGACAATAATAAATTACTATGGTTAAATGGCGTTTATTTAAGAGAAAAAATAACAGAGGATGATTTTGTAAATCTTTGCCTGCCATATCTTTTAAAAGATAAAATTATAAGCGATAGTGATATAAAAGATAATTTTAACTATATAAAAAAGGTTGTTTTGCTTGAGAGAGAAAAAATAAAAATTTTATCAGAAATTTCATACAGTGTTGAATATTTTTTTAAAGATGAAATCAAAATTGATGATGATGCAAAAAAAATATGGGAAGAAAACAAGTCAATAAAAAATGATGTTTTAAAAGTTATTTTAAATGTTGTAAACGAAGAAGGTGTTGATAAAATAAAAGTTGAAAACAGATTGAAAGATGAAATTAAAAGTTTTAATATAAAACCCAAAATATTTATGCATATAATTAGGATTGCCCTGACGGGTAGAATTACAGGTCCAGGGTTATTTGATATTATAGAAATACTCGGAAAAGAAAAAGTTTTACGGAGAATTGAAAAAGCATTTTCTATATCATAAAGTGGATTTTTTGGGTCAGAATTATAACACCCTTTTTACTTTTACAATTCCACCCCATATGCTTGCAATAGCAACAACTTCATCATTAAATATAAGCTTAACAATACCCTGTTTGAAACAATTTTCAAATGTTATTGAATTTCCGTTTTTTATAATTTTATATTGTTTTTCATTTAATTGTATTTCTGGTATTTCATAAAGTGCATTATTTATAGAAATAAGTTTATCATCTAAAGAAGATAATTCATCAATTTTATAACTGTTTTCAACAGTAAAATTACCTATTTTAGTTCGTGTTAAGTCAAATAAAACACCAGAAGATCCTATCCTTTCACCTATATCGCGGGCTAAACTTCGCATATAAGTTCCTGTTGAGCAAACAACCGATAAAATAACTGTGTTTTTATTAACATTTTTTATTTCAATTTTATATATATTTACCTTTCTGGGATTTACTTCAAATTCAATACCTGCTCTTGCAAGTTCATATAATTTTTCGCCGTTCTTTTTTAAGGCGGAATATTTAGGTGGAATCTGCATAATTTCGCCTGTAAATTCAGGAATAATATTTTTTATTTTTTCTTCTAAATTATCAGGAACAGAGGTTTGCTTTATTATTTTACCTTCCATATCATCTGTATCAGTTGAAATGCCAAATTTTATTTCTATAATGTATTCTTTGGGGTAAGAAATGTAGTTATTAATTTTGGTTGCTTTATTTATCAATACAATCAATAGACCTTTTCCTAATGGGTCAAGCGTGCCTGCATGCCCTATCTTTTTAATATTAAATTTTTCTTTAAGTTTTTCTATAACCTGAAAAGAAGTTAAGCCTTTTTCTTTGTTTATAAGTAATATTCCATCCATTATTCACCTTTTGATAAAAATTTGTTTAATTATAACATAAAATATAAAAAGTCGTTGACAAAAAAAATATAAATGAGAGAATAATTTGAATGCAAATAAAAAAATATAAGGAGGAAAAATGCTTAAAAGAAAATTTTTTATTATTATGACGGTATTAATTTTTATTTTTGTTTTATTATCCTGTAAAGGAGAACCTGGTGCTGCAGGTGATAAAGGAACAACAGGTCCAGCAGGCGAAGCAGTTATAATGATGATGTTTCAGGATGGTGTTTATCCTTCAGATGGTTATACAGGAACAAAAGATACATATATTGTAAAAGGACATCAGGAAAAAAATTATGGAACATGCATATATCTTAATGTTTCAAACATGTATTGTCTATTCCAGATATATCGTACTTTATTAAGATTTGATCTTTCATCTATAGTTCCTTCAAATGTTAAAGTGAAAAAAGCATATCTTGAATTATATGTGAAAGATGCAGTAGGACCTATTGATTTTGTTGTGTATGAACTTACAACTAATTTTGATGAAGGGACAAATTGCAATTTATCAGGATCAGCTTCATGGACTTCGCCAACTGCATCAACTACATGGACAACACCAGGCGGAGATTTTAATACAACAGCAATTAGTAATATTGTCAGTAATTTAAACAATCCTGTTGTTTTTGAATTAAATCCTTCGGTTGTTCAGAAATGGATCAATGACCCATCACAAAATTATGGAATGATAATTATGACATATCCGGAAACATATGGTAGTTCATGTATGGGTTCAGAATTTGCATCATCTGAATATACAAATCCTTTTGAGAGACCTAAATTGGTAGTATATTATACATTACCATAGATAATGTGAAAAGTTCTATGAAAAGAAAGAAGGCAGAGATTAAAATATATACTAAAAGTAAATAATATATATTTCCCCCTCTTTTTAAAAAGAGGGGACAGGGCGATTTAAAAATAATGAATC
>CALHNI010000033.1 GCA_938034975.1 Candidatus Goldiibacteriota bacterium
AAATAACTTCTCTACTGAATTATTATTCCCTAATATATTAGCTGTTATATCTGGTCTTGCTATTAATTCTATTTTCATACATCATCAAAATATTCTGTTGAACTGTCAGTTATCTGTTTTTCTATTTTAGTTGGTATATTCTTTATTAAACCTTCTGTTATATCTATATATCCTTCAGATTGCATATCAGATACAGGTGAAAATATTTTAGGTGTAAGCTGATCTTCTATATTATTTATCATAAAATCAGCTGTAAGTAGTCTTGTTGAAGTATCTTCACTGATGTTTATTGAATATATTTTAGATGTTTTCAGTAATTTATCAGTATCCGTTATATCCTGATAATCATTTCTGTTTACTGAATAATTATATAAATAATAATTATTTATATCTTCTGCTATTTTTGAAAATTCATCTATTAAATGTTTATTTAATACACTCTCTGAAAATATATCATATACTCCATAATCATTTAATGAATCTTCTGTTAATAAATAACTGTCAGTATTATCATATATTTCAGTATTTTTAACTATAAATGTATTATCTTCATTCTTAAATGGATAATCTATCAAACCATAATTTATTTCATCAAAGTTAATATTAAGTTTAGTAATTACTTCTGAATCTATACCATCTGGATTTTCATATACTGGTAATATTTTATAAACAAAATCATCTTCTAAAAGTATTTTCTGATATTCTTTACCTTTAAGATAATCATTTATCAGTTTATACTTTTCAGTATCAGTTAAATCATTCCAGTAACTGTTACTCTTTAATATTCTGTTTATAAAATCTATATTCATACTATCCACTGTGGTTTAATTACACTCCAGCCTTCTTTTTTAATTAAATTCTGATCATATTCTTTTAAGTTTCTTGCATATAATTGTATTAAAATCCCGTATTTTCTGCCTTCTTCACCAATATATTTACTTATACCTAATTTACACATTTCAACTACAAAATGATTTATTATTTCTTCATTATACTGTTCTGGTATTACTGGTGTTATATCTTCATAATAATCATCTTTTATTGTTATATCTGCTGTATATATAAGTTCTATTGTATCTTCATCACTTCTGTGATTATATTCAAAATGTAATTTATTGTAATCCCTGAACAGTTTATATTCATAATCAGATGAATGATAATCAACATTATTTACAAGTGTATATTCCTGCTGATTTACTTTCAGACTTACAGGACTTATATAATTAGGCAATTCAATCGGTATTTCACCTTCTCTGATTGTATTCTTGAATATATAAATCCTTTTATCTAACTTATATTTCCTTGATATTTGCCTTTTAACTCTGTCAAGAACTCTCTGATAATGATGCTTTGGGAAACTTCTGAATGATTCATCATTTAATCTTAAAGCTACTTCATTTATTAAATGTTTATCATTTACCACTGTGTTTACCTTCCAGTTGCAATTGTAATGTTATATAATTATTTATAGCTGTAATCTGATTGTTTATATCCGCTATAAACATCTGGAATTTATCAGATCTTGCTGCATCAGCCATACCTTCTGAAGCTGCCATACCAAGTAATAAATCCAGATATTCAGCTGTTATATTTACATTCTGATCCAGATTAGTTGAATCAAAATATTCTGGTGAACTGTAATATAACATTTCAACTTTATCAGCATTTTTAATCAAAGGAGTTATTAAATACCTGTTCTGTATAATAGTTCCATATATAATCTTTTTGGTTGCATCTGGTTTCTGTAAATCATTCTCGCCGTTAATTGTTGATAACCATTTGATATTAGGTATGTTTATAATCGGAGCTTTAATAACTTCTTTATCATTTTCAATTATCAGATAACTTTCCGTTACTTTATCCAGATACACTTTCATAGTATTGAAATCAACAGAAAACCAGCCTTTATCAGGCTGGCTTGTTAAATTGACAACTTTATATGATAATGTATCGGCAAATTGCGGTGAATAAGAACCCATTAAATGTTTTAATGTTCTTATAATTCTGCCATAAGCTCTTGATAAGTAATTAACCCTTTGCTCCAGATCAAACAGTTCTCCTGCTCCGTTATTCGTTACAGGATCACCTAATTTCAGTGCAAGTCTGTTATCAAGCTCCCTTAAAGTAAACATATTATCTCCTTATTATACTCTGTAACCTTCAGCTTTATAAAAACAGTGAACTACTTTATTAGCTCCAGGTGCAGTGCAGACTACTTTAATGAATTTAACAGCATTTAATTTAACCCAATTGCTTTCTGATGGCATTGTTTCAGATGCTCCTGATGTATATGCTGTATGGCAGTAATAAAATTTAGCATTGTATTTTACTACTGAACCTTCAAAATATTTCGTATTTGCAGCAAAATCAGGTATATTAGAACCAGTATCTTCAACTGATTCAACTTCATATCCCACTAAAGTAGTGAATAATCCAGTTCCGTTAGCTGAATCTGTTCCGTTTCTCAAAGGTGTTAAAGTTAATCCCAATACCTTATTAAACGGATTAGGTATGTATAACACCCCGCTGTTTATAGCTGATGTAACTTTACCAGCCTGATATTCCAGTAAATCATCTTCTACTGAAGTGATCTTTTCTGTTGCATATCTGATTACTTTTGTTAACATTTTATCCTCCTTATTCTAATGGTTGTCCTAATGAAGGTAAATCAGTGTAAGTGCCATCATCTGTTCCATCAATATATTTCGGCATTACATTTACAAATACCCAATGAGCATCTGGATATAAATCAATAAATCCTTTGATACCGTGTATAAATCCGTTTGATTTCAATGGATTTTCATTGTTTATTTCTTCTACTATATCAGTTGACGGATAATTTCTCAGTTTAACTACTTTGAAATATTGCTTATCTACAAGTAAACCAACATTAGATGCTCCGTTTAATGTTAATTTATCTGATGGTATTACTTCTATTTTTAATCCTTCACCAGTTTTGAATAATTTACCTTCAACTGCCCATTCACTTTTAATATCAGGAACTGCCTGTGTCATAAAGTTAATCATAGTTGTAAAATCAGTATACATATCAGCTCCGCATACCAATACTTTACTATCACTTCCGTGATATGCTTTACCCTGCATAATCTTATTGAATATTGAAGGATGCCAGCTGCCAAAGTTAGCAGATGAACCAGAGGTAAAACCAGCTGCATAGTTAATACCTTTTAACTTGTAATAATGTGATTTAGGAACATTAGCTAAGAAACCATCTGTAGTCCCCTGCCAGTATCCAGTCTCTGGATCAAATGCTTCTGATTTCTCACCAAATAAAGCTGTCCATTCCCAACTGTCATAATAATCTCTTATTGCTTCTTTTTTACTTTTAACTTTCGGTGATTCAATACCCATATTACCTGATATAACTTCTGCAAGATACTGACTTCCGAAAGCTTTTAACTCTCTTTGTAATATTCCATATGCCCAGGTTCCGCTGAACGATCTGATTTTAGCATCTATTTCATCTTCTTTCATTGATTTAGCCATCGGAATTATTACAGCATATTCTTCAGGTATTTTAGCCGCTGCCCAGTCTTTACTCTCATTGCTTACTACCTGAAATGCAGTAGCTCCAGGATTAGTGGTTCTCTGTTCACCAGCCCAGTTTCTTTCTACTGTAATAGTTGATTTATTATAATCTACTGATATTACTTTCCATATCTCAGGTATTGGTTTTGAACCTAATCCGTTAGGTGCATATGAAGGAGTTGTAACTCTTTTAGGTTCTACCCAGCTGAACATTGCCAATACAAACTGACCAGCTTCAATTTTAGCTATATCACCAACCTGTTTGATATTTCCGTTCGGATGAGCAGTAGATATTTTTGTAGTATTGGATTTGATTTTAATTGTAGCTGTAGTTCCTGAACCAACAGTTCCCTGAATTGCCAGATATAATTTATGCTGTGGTTCAATTTCTATCGGTAATCTGAATCTTACATCATTTACTTCTATACCTCCGTCCAATTCACTCTGCTCAAATAAAATCTTCATAAAATTGCTTCTGCCTTCCTGTATCTTAAACATTAAATCCTTTTCAAGTAATAAAGGATTTCTCTGATATTCAGGAATAGTTGCTAATATTGATCTTCCTTGTGTATAAGGTAAATTGAAAGGTTTTCTGTAAATACCCTGTGAACTACTACCACCTGGAATAGGTGTAGTAAACCCTCCGAAACTTGAAGGCGTTCCTTTATATAAATCTGCCATATTTTATCTCCTTATTTTATAATCCTTGTAAAAACTTACTTCGGAGACTTTGTGTGACGGTATTACCTACATTTGCGTTGGCTATTGAAGGGACTTTCTGAGAGCGTATTGCGAAGTTGTATATTTTAGCTAATTCTATCGGTTTTACTGAATTTATCCATTTAGTAAAGTTAACTATTTTATTATCATCCCATTTAAGTTCTTTCTTTATTTTATCCATTTCAGTCTGTAATTCAGCAGCTCTTTGTTTGGATTCTTTTTCTTTTAATTGCCTTTTATATTCTATAGCTTCTTTTAACCTTGATATTTTAGGATGATTTCCTTTTAACTCACTGTATAATTCATCTAACCTTTTGAAATACAACCACGCCCTGCCTCCTGGGTTTTCATCAGCCTCAGCCCTGGTATATTTTACATCACCAAATTCTTCCCGAAGTTTCTTTTGTATTAGTTCTGTTACATTTGTTTCTTTGATAAGTTCTGGTTTTCTTTCCCTTACAAAAGCTTCAAATACAAGATCATCTTCCATTAAATCATTCAATACCTGAAGGTAAACAGTATTCTCTTCAGATTCTTTTACCATATTCTGGTATTGATTGTATAATTTGTCGTATTTCGACTGTATTGTCCTGTATTTTGCTTCTGAAGGTTCAAGGTCCTTAAACCTATCATCTATTTCAACATCTGGCTCAGAATTAATACTATTATCATTAACCTCTTCCACTTCAGGAGTATCGAATACTTTCATAATATCATCTCCCAATGATATTTGATCATTACCCGATTCCTGCAATGGCTGGTTGTCTGTAATAATATTTTCCATATATTACCTTATTGTTTCTGTCAAATAATTAAATGTATACTACCCCTAATATATTATTTTTTATTATATCTGTCAATATGTTGTTTCAATATTTTTAGTATTTAATGAATCTTTAACGGTTTCTATCAGTTTATTAAGCTCATCTATCATTAAATTCTTATTTTCCTTATTGCTTTCACTTACATCATCAGCTGATAATAACTTCTTATTTATACCTGCTACAGTATTCATTACAAGTTTAATAAGTTTTTCATTGTATTCTGCAAGTAAAGCTCTGTTTTCATATTGTTTCATCAGTTCCTTATCTCTTTCAATCTGCATCTGATATTGTTGTAACTGATTTTGTAATTCCTGAATTGTATTTAATTCTTCCTGCATTAAATCAAAATTCTTAATATCTGATAATTCAAATGCTTTTTTAATGTAAACTTCACGTTTATATGGATCCTGAGTTGTTTGTGCTATTTTAAACATTTCAATTGATTGTGCCATTTTCTGACTTGGTAATAATTCACTTTTTACTGATAATAAAGTAAATTTAGACATCTGTGAATTTAATAACATTTCCTGTGTTATCATTACTTCATCAAATTTCTGATTTCTGTCAAGTAATACTATAACCTGTTCTGGTCTTAAAGTATTCAATAAATATTCTATTAACACATTTCCTAACTGTTCATTAGCTACATTTATATGATTTAATGCAAGTGCAATTCTTTCCATAGCAGCATTCTGATACTGCTGTAAAGTAGAAAATACATCAATTCTGTTTATATTAGGATTACCTGTAACTGCTGAATTTATAGCAGTTGAAGTTTCCATAGCTATACGCATCATTTCAATAAGCTGCGGATAAAAATTAGATAACGGCTGTATCTGTTCCTTCTCTGGTTTTAATATGTTCCCTTCAATATTAACAATTCTGTATTCCTTTAATACTCCTGGTTTGGATGATAATCCTTCCCAGTTATTTCTGTTGGTATCATCTATTGAACCTTCTGGAACCAAATAAGCTGCATTATTAGTAAGCATTCCATTGACTATCATCTGCTGAATTGCTTTATCAATAATATTCTGCATTTCTCTTATAAAATGAACTGCTCCGTAACTTCTGTATGGTCTTCCTCCCCATTCAAAAAATTTAACTTTAATCTTAAAATCAGTAATCGGTAATATTTCAGTTAATACAATATAATTCCCCCATATTAAAGTTCTTCTTACAAATTTATTATCTTCATAATATTCAGCTGTTTCCAGTATCCCCTGTAAATCTATATCTATATTCTCAGCAAATAATTTAACAGTTGTATTGGTTTCTATATCCTTAACATAATACATTCTTGTAAATACTTTATCATAATATTCAGTTACAAGAACAGGATATTCCTGTAATGCTGTTATAGCTTTTGTTCTTTTATTAACTGGTGAAGTTTTATTACTGAAATATTTTACATCAACAGTATCCAGATTATTTTCAATTCTTAAATTATTTATCTGATTTAATAAATCCCCGTAATAATTAATAAATTCATCTTCAGGCATTTCCTTTTCAACAAAATATCCTCTCATATCTGCAAGACTTCTTTTCCTTGAATTAGCATCCAGTATAACTTCAATAGGATGTATATTTACATATTTTACAGGTAAATCCCCCTGTTTATATTCTGGTGTCTCTTCTATACCACTTATCCCTATACCAGTAAGTAACATATTCTTTATAGTTTCTTCTTCTTCTCCCAATGCTTCTGATTTATACATTATATGTTTAACAAGCTTATCCAATACATAAGCAAATGGTTTCCCTCTTTGGTCCAAAGCAGCTACTTTAAATGATGGCGTGGATTTGGTCATTAAAGCTAATTTATGATTTACAATAGGATGAATAAAATTTATAGATACAGGAACACCACTTCCTTCTTTATAAATTTTCTTTAATTGTTCAACTGTAAAATTAGTCCCAGTTTCCTGAACATCATTATAATAATATTCTTCATTTAACTGAGCATTTACCCACCATCTGTCCCGTTCATTTTTCCAGGTTTCTTTCCTTCTTTTTAAATATTCAGGTATCTGTTCCAATGTAAATACTATCATAATTACTCCTTAAAAAAAATGAGAGCCATAAGACTCTCATTTATATATCTTTATTTATATTAAAAACGTTAATTTTAACAGTATCAAAATCATCAGTTATTCCAAGTAATTTGTCTGGTTCCTTAACCTTTGACTTTATTACGAAATTAAGATATTCTTTATTAAAATTATCTGGTAATTTTAGTTGTAATATCTTCAGTTTTTTATCTGGTTTTAATATTATTAAATACATCATATTATAAAATAATCCATATAATACAAATTTACAAATTTATTTTATCATATTGCTTATTAATAAATTTTCTGCGTTTCCTTAGTTTACTGTCAAATCTTTCCAGTTCTATACCTAACTTAAACTGCCTTATAACAGTTTTCAGAGTTATTTTAACTGCTTTAATAAATGTTCTGTAAGCTAATCTCCAATGTGATATTACTGCTTTCATAACTTATCCCCAAGAAATTTCAAATATAATTCTTCATCTATTATATCTTTAATAAGTTTTTCCCTGACCCTGTCATAAGCTGTTTTACTTATTATATCAAGTAAACCATCTAAACCAATTTCTTCTGCAATCATCAGTAAATAAACCTCTTTCCATTTATGCGGTAAATGATGAAACATTTCCGTAACAGTCATCGATTTAAGAATTTCCCTTGCTTTTTCTTCCCTTTCTTCATACTGATATAATGTTATTTTCATTTTATCCTCCTTTAATCATTGTATTTTAAAATATATTCCTCATAATTTGATTGCTTGAATAATTTACTGTATTCATCCTTTTTAATTGGTGTAAACTTCCAGAAATTTTTATCAGATTTACTTAATTCTTCCTGATATGTATTAACCCATTTCCTTGCTGTATTATCATCAACTTTAAACTTCCTGGCTATTTCAGATATAACCTTTTTAGTATAAAAATTATAATCAGCTTTAGATAAATAATCTGTTATTATAAATGGTAAATCGTTATTTTCTTTAACCATAGTGTATAACTCAGACATCCCTATATTATACTTCTTAATTATTTCATTATTTGACATTCCTTTATCATAATCACGTAATATATTTTTAATCTGGCTTATATTAAACTTATCTGTTATATCTTTTCTTTTTAATCTTACTACTTTATCCCAGAATTGTATACCTTTGTTGTATATCCAGTTATTTATCATATTTATTGATACTCTAATATCTTTACTATTAATATCATTATAAATATCAAGTCTTGTAACTTCTTTTCTGTAATATCTTTCAACATAATCATCAATTATTTCCTGTGATAATTGTCTGGTTCTCATAATATTTTAACCCTTTCGGATGTTTTAATAAATCAATTCCAAAATAGTCTTTAAAACTGATTACAGTAATAAATTTATCTTCATACATAACCAAAGCAGGTTGTTGATTTGATTTAAATACAAGCAGTGGTATTCCTCTGTCTGATACAATTTCTCTGGTTTTAATAAAGTATTTCAACAGTTTATTCCAGCTGAATGCTTTATGCCTTTTACATTCAATAAATAACCTTTTATCTCCTTCTGCTATTAAATCAACCCCTGCTAAATTTACATCTGGTCTTATAACTTTTCTGTCAGTCTGCATTATACTGTAAGCTACATCTTTTTCAAACGGATTACCTTTTTTAGCCTTTATAGTAGCCATTATTCAACTTTCAATGTATATTTAATATTATGTTTTTCAAGTGATTTAACAGTCTCCTGCAAATCTTTATATGATTTAAATATTTCTTCCTGTTTATCTGAAAATATTATTATATCATCTTTATATATCGGCTCTGGGAAAAAATCTGCATTCAGTAACTTTAATCTGTAAATCGGACTTTTATTTTTCATATTTATCCTCCTTATTTTTATAATTATAAACAGTTAATAAAGCCTTAAATATTCTTAAATAATAATGATAAGCCTTTTGTTTATAAATCTTATATCTTTCCTCATTTATATAAATCACATACAAATCCTCAATTTTATATCCGTTTTCAATAGCTGCATTGGTATATGCAGCTATCTGAATATTATAATCTTTTGAATATACTCCAGTCTTGAAATCAACAACCGATAATTTATCATCTATATAACAAATCTTATCAATTGTGCAGGCATATTTAAGTTTTTTCGAATATAACTGTATTTCATTAAGATAACTTCTGTAATTAACCTCATTTTTGAATTTCTGATAAACCTTTACATATTTCATTACCTCATCACTGAATAGAAAACTTACATCCTTAGTATCACTTAAATTTATAGCATCGTGAATTTCAGTTCCTAAATCTGATTTATATTTCAGATAATCCTTATTAACATATTTATATTTATCAGGATTTAATACTTTAATTATTTCAGTTACTGAAGGTATTCTTACATCATTTAAATAATAACTATGTCCCTCCTTTCTGAAATTATTTTTTTTCATACCTTAATCCTCCTTATTTTCTTACTTTTTTCATCATATACAGTAGTTACTTCAAATAAATGTTTATCTCTGCCACCTTGTGCTTTAATCAATCTGTATTTACTTTCTCTGTCTCCTTCAATAGATATTACATAATTAGCCTTCTGTTCTATTGAAGATGAACCTTTTCCTGAATGTATAGTCAAAGCCTTTCTTTTATTATTACTATCTTCTATAGTATGTTTACTGATATGATGAACCACAACATAAATTCTTTTTAATGAATTAGCCAGATCCCTTAACTGATAAGCCAGATATTCAGTTTTTGCTGTATAATCATCTTTCTTTGTATTTATCTGGTCAATAGTATCTATAACAACTGCTTCCACATCAGCTTCAATAATAAACTTTCTTAAATCTTCTATTGTTATAATATTATCATAAAAATTAAACTTATGTAAAAATTCAAGTTTATCTGATTCTGATTTAATAAGTTCTGTTACTTCTTCTTCACTGCAATTACATTCTATCTGTATCAGTCTTTTAATCTCAAGCGGTATCCCGTTTTCCAATGGCAGTATTAACCACTTTAAATGCTGATTACTTAATACAAGATTACTTACAATAGTTGATTTACCTAATTTGGTATCACCGAATACTACCATATATTCACCAGGATATATATTCACTTCTGTATCAAGTTCAAAAGCTTTTGTTAAACTTAAATACTTTGAAGTTTTAATAAAATTCAGATAATTCTTTACTTCTGGTATTACATCACTTCCTTTTAATACTTTACTGTCATAATTCTTATGAGTGAAAAATATACATTTGGGATCACAGAACTCACTCATTATATGATCATTACACCCATATCTGTATCCTACATCATATACTCTGTTAACTACTTCAGTTATATGCCCTTTTTCCAATGTATCAGCCCATTTAACCAATATATCTATAACAGTTTGCCTGTGTAATCCCTGTCTCCTCCAAGCTGATGCCAATCTTAATATATCACTGTTTCTTCTGCCAATCTGCTGACCTCTTAAATACAGTTTCTGCATACAGGTAACTATTCTTGTAGGTTCATCCAATACATTTATATTAACTTCTACATTACTAAATACCTTATATTTACTGAAATCCCTTTCATATTCATCTCTTTTGCTAATAAGTTCTTTATCTGGATTTAATGATAATTCAATAATTTCTGCTGAATTTAATTTCATAAATTCACTGTATTCCAAAGGTATTTTATATCTGCCCGATTTTTTATTAAATGAATACCTTCCTCTTATTACCTTATTAATCGCATATATACTGCTGTCAACATCTGGGAAATACTCCTTAATAGTATTTCTGAAAACTGATATTATATTACCAAAACCAAACTTAAAATAATCATTCATATAAATATGATATCCTCTCCCTGAATACCATATCTCCAGTTCTTCAGCTGTAATATCCCATTTATTAATCAGACTACTGACAAATATCCTCGCCTTTTCCAATACATATTCATCTGTATTATCTTTTATATCTATATCAAATACTATTTCATCCACACCAATTGACTGATTATACCCTTTTAAACTTCCGTTCTCCTGAACATATTTAACAGCTTCTTCATTATAATAAAATACAGATGTATAATATTCAGTTCTGGTATTATGTAATTCAGTTATCTTATCTTTTATCGCTTCAACAGGTAACAGGAGACCCCGTTTTCTGAGGTCTCCTGTAATAAATTCCTTATAATACATATATCCTGTAATACTTTTCTTTTGTTTTAAATGGCATTTTAGTCTCTTCTATCAGATATTCTTTATTATTCTTCTTATAATCTCTCCAAGCTCTTATATAAGTTTCTGGTGTATGTATTATATTAAACCTGCTTCTGGCAAATTCTGTTATATCAGTCTGGAATTTAGATGAAGATATATAAACTTCATTAAACCCTTTCATTCTTTCTTTAATAAAGCAACTGATAATTTCATTTACAGTCATATACCCTCCTTAAAAAGGAGCTTCTTCACTACCAGCTGGTATTTCATTATCATAATCTTTAGGTAAATACTTTTCAAAAGCTTCCAGCAGCTGAATTTTACCCTGTTCTGTTGCAGCTTTAATAAGCCAGAAATCATTTTTATAACCATCATTACTTTTATATTTAATCATATAAATTTCCTTACCAATAATATTATCCAAATATCCTTTCTGAATAGTAAAATCATCATTTAATTTAATAGATTCATTTTCAAATTCAGATAAGAAATTATAAACCTGATTCTTATTTAATAACCATCCTTTACATTCAGTAATTTTACCTGATATTTTATCTTTTACATATTCATAATTACCAAATAAAAATTTATTATATCTGTAATCTTCAGATTCAAGAACTAATTCCAAACATAATTCAGGTGCATAACCTTTTTTCCCGATTTTATTCTCACTTTTACCAGGTGCATTACTATGATCAATAATATCAGCTATTTTATATCTGACCAGATATACATTATACCCTACTTTCTGATAACCTTTATTTTTACTGTTTCTTACTGGTAGTGTTTTCATTTAATATCTCCTTAATTTTATTAATTAATATTTCTTTATCCGATTCTAATAAATCTTCTTTATTTATATTTAATCTTTTTAACGCTTCATTAATTACTTCTGTATTATTATCAGCTATCCCAAGTATTTCAAGTTTTGTTGATTTACTCATCAATACCCTGTCAGAACTGTTATTCTTTATTTTCTCCAATAACTCTTTTTCAGCATTCTGAACTTCTTCATACGTCATTGAACTTAATTCTTCTGCAAGATATGGTAAACCACCTAATTCATTAGGAAAACATAATCTGAAACCAATACCAATAATACATTTCTTAATCATAAATTCTGGCATTGTAGCATAAGCTCCCATAGGTTCTCCATTTGAATTTTTTTTGACAAATTCATCAAATGATATTTCAAATTCAAATGGTATAGCCCAGTCTTTCCTTGCAATCACTATTTTGGCAGATACTATTTTATTATCTTTTTTGGTTACAGATACATTATAACCATTTAATAAACCTGTTGCTTCAGCTCTTTTCAGATATACCTGATAACCCGTTACTACAGTCATTATAGTTTCAGATACCCATTTATTATCTACTTTAACCTTCTTTTCATACGGTATTGCATATATCTCCCTTTTAAACGGATTTAAATTACACATCAAAGCAATATTCTTGAATAAAGACCTTTGCTGTTCAGTTAATTTCGTATTGGTTCCGAATAAATAATCATCTATATCTTTTTCTGTAACCTTATAATTAACAACAGCTTTATTAGCTTCATATTTAACTGGTTTTTCTGACATTTGATACTCCTGTTATTAAATTAAACATTTTAAGTGATTTATTGGGGTGTTCCTTATATTCTGGTGATGAAGAAATGTAATCAGTTGCAGCATTATATATATTCCATAAATTATTATTACCTTCTTTATAAAAATAATAATCAGATCTTTTGTCTTCAAGCAATTTAGTCATTTTAACAATTGGTGTTGTTCCTAAAACATTATCATTAACACTTCTTCTTAATAAACCACCAAGTATATTACTGTATTCTTCCTTAGTAAGCATCTTATTATTCATTATCTCTATCTTCTGATAATAATCTTCTATCAACTGCTCTATTGAAGACTGATATTCTTTAACATATTTATAAGCAGTTGTTATATTTCCTATAATATCTACCTGAAACAAATGTTCTGCATTAAATACATTTAAATTATTACAGGCTACAGCATTTAATCCAGCATATACTTTCATAACTGGCTTACTTATATCCAAAGCATATATCAAACCAATTACTGGACTAAATATCCCAATATTATTTAATTCACTGGAATTATAACTCTTCTGTATTCTGACCCTTGCATAACTGATATTTTCACTGCCATCTTCATTCTTATTAATTACAGCATCACTACCAATCACATCTATATTATCTTCTCCAGTTATATCAATAAATGGTTTTATATATTCCTTCGGTGAATTAAATGTAATATTGGATGGATTTACATAAGTTTTACTGTTAATAATTTCTTCTACTGTCATATTCTATTCTCCTTCAAATATAATTTTGTTGATTTTATCTATATTTAAATATCTTTTATACCCATCTATCAATTTTAATTTTTTATCAAGATTATATAACTGCAGTAACTTATCACCAATATAAATATTCCCGTTATCATATACCCTTATATTCTCTATAATATTCTCAGCAATATGTATTTTATCATTATCTACCAGATGAAACAAATCTTCTATCCTTTTTACTTCATCAGAATTCGCTATATCAAACTTCATCCCTAATAAATCATCTATAGTATAATCATTTATTATCAAATCTTTTGTAGCCATTAAAGGATCTTCTGCACTGAAATCATATTCTTTAAATACCGAATATGAACTTATATGATTTCTCTTATTACTATCCCCGTTTTTTACATATTTTACTTCCATTTTAATACTCCTTTGTTATTAAAGCCTTACTTTCTGATATAAATTTACGCATTTCTTCTATAATATTAACCAGATAATTGTAGTCTATTATATTTTTATCCATTATATCCATTATACTATCCAATTTTCTTTCTACCGTATCTATTTTCTTGTATAAATCATCTATATTAGCCTGTATACTGCCTATTCTGTCAATCTTTTCTAATAAATCTGGTATTATTACCGCTTTTTTATTGTCCATTTTACTCCTCCTTGTGATTATTTATGTATTCCTTTATCTTATTTTCCATAATTTTTACTATTTCCGATGTGTCAGATATATTACTTTTAATAATATCAACCATTACATCACTTAAATATTCCTCTAACTCTGCTTCATCTATCCCTTTTAACTCGTCTTTACTGAATAATTCATCCAATATTACATTACTCAACTTCTTCATCTTTATCACCACCTTCCATTATATCTTTTATCTCCT
>CALHNI010000034.1 GCA_938034975.1 Candidatus Goldiibacteriota bacterium
AGATACTTTCTGGTAATATACAAAAATTTCAATCAATAATAGAAAAATATCATAAAAAAATTTTAAATTATTTTTATAGATGGACAGGAAATAAAGAAGATGCAGAGGATTTAACACAGGAATTTTTTTTAAAAGTTTTTAATAATTTAAAAAATTATAAACCATTATTCAAATTTACAACATGGATTTATAAAATTGCATATAATCTTGCAATAGATTTTAAGAGAAAAAAAAGATCGCATCTGAGTTTTGACGGGGAAAGTAAAGAAGAGAAAATAATAAGTGAAATTATTGAAAATAATGAATATGAAAAAATTACAAATGCATCAGAGCAATTAGAAATGCAGGAAAAAATAAAAATTGCATTATTGAATTTGCCGGAAAACCAGAGGGAGGCGATTATTTTAAAAATATTTGAAGAAAAAAATTATAAAGAAATAAGTGAAATTATGGATATTTCAAAATCCGCAGTTGAATCACTTCTTTTCAGGGCAAGGGAAAATTTAAAAAAATATCTTTATTAAAATGAAAATGACCGCAAGTTTTTTCAACTCTATACGTATAATATTATTAGAGAGGTGATGATATCATGGATTGTAATTATATTAAAAAAAGAATATCTGCAATAATAGATAATGAATTAGATAAGATTGAAATTATGCAAATTAAAGAGCATTTAAAAATATGTAAAAAATGCCGGATTTTAATAGAAGAATACAGAGAAATTGAAAGGAAATTATTATTATTTGAAGAAATTGAACCTGAAAAAAAAATTGAAATAATAGAACAACAAACATATCCACTTTTAAGTTTATTTAATTTAAATAAACTGATCCCTGTATCTTTATTTTTAACTTTATTTTTTATTTTATTTATTTCATTTATTTTTATAACACCAGTTATATATGGAAATACAGAAACACAAAAACAAACAATTGTATCTATTGCAAAGTCATATATTCAATGCATTATGAAGCCATCACTTGGGCATTCAGCTTTTATTGAATTCTGCAGATGTAGTAGCGAAATTCTCGGAAAATGTTGTTGTAATAAAGAAAATAAAAATTGTAAAGGAGGACACTTAAATGAAGAATTTTAAGACAAAAATTGGAATACTTGCTTTAATTTCCGGAATTTTTAGTTTTATTCATTTGTTTGGAATTGAAAAAGCAATTTTTACCATAGGGTTTGGAAGTGTTTTGCTTGCAGAAAATAAGTATAATGCAGAAAAACCATCTAAATTGGCAATCGCGGGAATTTTGCTAGGTTTTATTTATATCTTAATTTTTGCAGTAATAACCGTTATAAAAGGACCAGAATTTTTGAATTTGATAAAAAATATGAGGTAAATAATGAAAAAATTTTTTGTATTTAGTTTGATAATTTTATTTACAAATATATGTGCTGATAATAATACGGTTTTAATTGATGAAAATTTAATTACCGAAAAAGCACTGAAAAATAACCCTGAATTAATTGCCGCAGAAAAAATGGTAAAATCGTATGAAGCAAAAAGTCATAAAGCATATTTTCTGGAAAATCCAATGGCTGGTTTTGAATATATGGGGATAGAAGGAACAGGTATAAATTTAAACTCGTCAATGGAAAAAATTTTCATTCTTAATCAGAAAATACCTTTTCCACTTAAATTCATATGGAAAATTGGTATGGCAAATGCCGAATACGAATTTTATAAAAATCTGTATGAGATGAAAAAGTTAGAAATTATTAATAATTCTAAAATAACATTTTATGAACTTTATAAAACAATAAAATATATGGAATTAACAAACGAAATACTTTCTCTTTTAAAGCAACTTTCAGATGTTACTTTTGCAAAATACAATCAGGGAATGGTTTTACAACAGGTTGTTTCAAAAATAGATATAGAAAAAGATATGGTTGAGAATGAATTAATAATTTTAACAAGGCAAAAAGAAGTAAATATACAAAAATTAAGACAAATTACTGGCGACAATGCTTTTTTATCCTATCCTTTTAATATTAAAGAAATACAAAAGATAACTTTTAAATATACTTTTGAAGAAGTCAAAGAGAAAGTATTAAGTTTATCTCCAATTATTAAAATGAAAAATCAACAAATAAATATTGCAGAAAATATGCGCAATATGGCGGTTGCTGATTATTTGCCTGATTTTAATTTACAATATAAAAAGCGTATAGAACCATATTCAAATGAGTATTCAATTATGATTGAAGCAGAAATTCCTTTGTGGTTTTTAAACAATCAACAGTCAAATATAAGTGAAAATTGGGAAATGTTAGAAGCGGCAAAAAAGGAATATGAAAATGAAATAAATAATATAATTTTAAAAGCAAAAGAACATTTTGAAATAATTAAATCTAATTTGGCTTCTTTGGAATTATTGGAAAACAGGATTATACCCCGAGCAGAAAGTGTATTGAAATCAACTATGGCTTCATATCTGAGTAAAAAAGTAGAATTCATGACATTGCTTGATAGTGAACGTATGCTTCTTGAGGCAAAAAAAGAATATTATATGCGGCTTACAGAATATCTTATGCATTTTTCAATGCTTGAGGAACTTGCCGGAAAATTAGATTAATTATAGAAAGGAGATTATATGAAAAAAATAATATTAATTATAATATCAATTTTATTGTTGGTAAGTCTTGCACTGACTGTTATTTATCTTTCAAAAGTAAAATCAGAATCAAAAAAGATGTATCATTGTCCGATGCACCCTGATTACATTTCAGATAGACCAGGGGATTGTCCTATATGTGGAATGAAACTTGTACCAGTAGAAAAAGAAAATGGTGAAGATGATAGCAAAGAAGGAAAGCATAAAAGACATAATGAAACAATGCAAAATGTAGATGAAAACTGGATGGTGCCTGACAGAACAAAAGTAAAAATTTCACCTCAAAAACAACAACTCATAGGAGTGAAAATAGAAGAAGTCATAAAAAGACAATTAGTAAAAATAATTCTGGCAAACGGGGTTGTTGCATATGATCCTGAATTATACTATGCAGAGCAGCAGTACATATCGGTTTTAAGAGAAACCAAAAATGGCGATAACAATTCTGGCATAAACGAATCACTGGAATCAGCGAGAGCAAGATTAAAAATAATCGGATTAAGTGATGAGTATATAAAAGAAATTTCAAAATTAAAAGAACCGGATAAATCGCTTGTAAGTTCGGCTGAAAGCAAAGGAATATGGGTTTATGCCCAGATTTATCAGGATGATTTGAAATTCATTAAAATTGGAACAGATGCTGAGATAACATCGTCATCAACGGGGAAAAAAATATTTTACGGTAAAGTAATTGCAATAGATCCTTCTTTTAATCCGGAAACAAGAAGTATAAAAATTAGAATATTCATATCAAATTCGGAAAAGTTGTTAAAACCTGAAATGTATGTAAATGTAAAAATAAAATCAACACAAGGAACATTTTTATCTATCCCGGAAGATGCAGTAATTGATTCCGGGACCAGGCAGATAGTTTTTGTTGATAAAGGGAATGGATATTTTGAACCAAGATATGTAATATTGGCAGGAAAAATAGAAGATTTTTATATTGTAAAAAGTGGGTTAAAAGAAGGCGAAAGAGTTGTAACAAGTGCGAATTTTTTGATTGATTCTGAAAGTCAGTTAAAGGCAGCAATAAATGCTATGTCAGGGCACAAACATTGATAAAGGGAAATTAATATGATAAATAAAATAATTGACTGGAGCGCCAATAACAGATTATTTATATTTCTCGGTGTCATATTTTTGATGATATGGAGCATATGGTCTATAAAAACAGTGCCACTTGATGCAATTCCGGATTTGTCCGATACCCAGGTAATTATATATTCTAAATGGGACAGACCACCACAGATTATAGAAGATCAGGTAACATATCCGATTGTTTCTGCTCTTTTAGGAGCACCAAAAGTAAAAGATGTCAGGGCATTTTCAGATTATGGATTTTCTTATGTGTATGTAATATTTGAAGATGGAACAGATGTTTACTGGGCAAGGTCCCGCGTGCTTGAATATTTATCAAAAATACAAAATCAGATACCTGTAGGAGTGAAAACAGAAATAGGACCTGATGCAACAGGTGTGGGATGGATTTTTCAATATGCTCTTGTTGATTACAGCGGAAAAAATTCTCTTGCTGATTTAAAAACATTTCAGGAATGGCATTTGAAATATGCTTTGCAGTCAATAAAAGGAGTTGCAGAAGTTGCATCGGTTGGCGGTTTTACAAAACAATACCAGATAGTTCTAGATCCTGTTTCTTTGCTTTCCTATAATATTGCTATTAATGGCGTAATAGAGGCAGTGAAAAATTCAAATCAATCAGCCGGTGCTAGGTTACTTGAATTTTCAGGTTTTGAATATATGGTAACTATAGGTGGATATATAGAAAGCAAAAAAGATATAGAAGAAATAGTTTTAAAAGTTTCAAATGATGGAGTGCCTGTAAAAGTGAAAGATATAGGAAAAGTTATTTTAGGACCTGATATAAGGCGTGGAGTTGCAGAACTTAATGGTACAGGTGAAACAGTGGGTGGAATAGTTATTATGAGATATAAGGAAAATGCTTTAAATGTAATAGAGCGTGTAAAGAAAAAATTAAATGAAATTCAATTGCCAGAAGGTGTAAAGATAGAAACAGTTTACGATAGATCCGAGCTTATAAAAAAATCCGTTGATACTTTAAAAAAGAAACTAATTGAAGAAATGATAATAGTTTCACTTGTTATAATAATTTTTTTAACTCACATACCTTCTGCCCTTGTCCCTATAATAATATTACCTGTTGCCGTTTTGATATCATTTATTCCAATGAGATATATGGGTTTAACATCAAATATAATGTCATTGGGGGGTATTGCGATTGCAATTGGTGCAATGGTTGATGCTGCTGTAGTTATAGTGGAAAACACACATAAAAAATTATCATACTGGAAAGAAGCGGGTAGCAAAGGCGATTACAAAGAAGCAATGCTTGAAGCGATAAAAGAGGTAGCCGGGCCATCCTTTTTTTCGCTTTTAGTTATTGCTGTTTCATTTATTCCTATTTTTACATTAGAAGCAGTGGAAGGCCGGCTTTTTAAACCTCTTGCATATACAAAGAATTTTGCAATGTTTTTTGCTGCAATTCTTGCAATTACACTTGCACCAGCATTGATTTTAACTGTGATAAAAGTCAATAAAATTCAGATTAAAAATAAATTTATAAATAATTTTATTAATAATATTTTTATTGGAGAAATACATACAGAAGAAAACCATCCTGTCTCAAAATTTCTTTTTAAATATTATGGACCAGCAGTTGATTTCGTTTTACGCAACCCTAAACGTATAATTTTAATAGCAGTTTTTATTATGCTTTTTACATTTCCATTGTATTTTACTCTGGGTAAAGAGTTTATGCCACCGTTAAATGAAGGAGCAATACTATACATGCCAACAACTTTACCGGGTATTTCAGTAACAGAAGCCACAAAATTATTACAAATACAGGATAAAATATTAAAATCTTTTCCGGAAGTTATAAGTGTATTTGGTAAAGCAGGCAGGGCTGATACTTCAACTGATCCTGCACCATTTTCAATGATGGAAACAACTGTAATGTTAAAATCCCAGAAAGAATGGAGAAAAAAAGAAAGGTGGTATTCAAAAATAATTCCAGAATTTTTACAGGCACCTTTTCGTTTAATATGGCCTGATAGAATTTCATGGGAAGATTTGATAAATGAAATGGATGATGCATTGACATTTCCGGGTCAGGTAAATGCCTGGACAATGCCTATAAAAGGGCGTATAGATATGCTTTCAACAGGAGTTAGAACTCCTGTTGGCATAAAAATATATGGTGATGATTTATTTGAAATAGAAAAAGTAGGAAAGGAGATAGAAAATCATTTAAAAATGATAAAAGGGACAAGGAGTGTATTTGCCGAAAGAGTAGCAGGCGGTTATTTTGTAAATTTTAAAATACGACGTGAAGAACTGGCGCGATATGGATTGACAATTGAAGATGTCCAGATGACATTAATGTCTGCAATTGGTGGGGAAAATATTACTTATACC
Organism: Candidatus Goldiibacteriota bacterium; assembly: GCA_938034975.1. Classification (GTDB taxonomy): domain Bacteria; phylum Oederibacteriota; class PGYV01; order PGYV01; family DYJU01; genus DYJU01. The sequence continues at coordinate 6,087 of CALHNI010000034.1, forward strand.
ATAGAAGGTAGAGAAAGGTTTCCGATTAATGTTCGTTATCCACGTGATTTCCGTGATGATATTGAAAAATTAAAAAAGGTTTATATAACAACAATGATGGGGAAACAAATTCCAGTATCACAAGTTGCCGATATTTTTATATCAACAGGACCAGGAATGATAAGGGATGAAAATGGTCGGCTGGTTGGTTATGTTTATATAGATGTTGTAAACAGGGATATAGGAAGTTATGTTGAAGAAGCAAAAGAGATGCTTAAAAATAATTTAAAACTTCCATCCGGATATTCGCTTGTATTTTCAGGACAATATGAATTTATGCAAAGAGTAAAGGAAAAAATGGCAATTGTTCTTCCTTTAACATTATTTATAATTTTCATTCTTGTTTATTTAAATACAGGATCATATTTTAAAACCTTTATAATTTTTCTTGCTGTGCCTTTTTCATTGGTTGGTGTTATCTGGATACTCCATATACTGGGATACAATTTATCAATAGGTGTATGGTGTGGAATAATAGCACTTTTAGGGGTGGATGCAGAAACAGGTATTTTTATGTTGCTTTATCTTGATCTTGCTTTTAACAGTGCAAAGCAAAAAGGGACAATGAAAACACTTAATGATCTACGCGAAGCAGTGCATCACGGTGCAGTAAAAAGAATAAGGCCTAAAATGATGACAGTTATGGCAATGTTTGCAGGACTCTTGCCAATAATGTGGGCAGCAAGTCATGAGGCTGGTGCTGATGTTATGAAAAGAATTGCTGCGCCAATGGTTGGTGGAATTCTGGTTTCATTTTTGATGGAACTATTAGTTTATCCAGCAATATATTTTTTGTGGAAAAAAAATGAAATAGAGAGGAGGTGAAAATATGAAAAAAATAATTTATGTCATTTTAAGTGTTTTATTCTTTTTAATCTCCTATGTCATTGCAGAAGATATGATTCATCAACATAAAGGACATTCCGAAGGAATGGAAATGAGAAATATGGGAGATATTGGGAGTATTCAACATGACGGATGTCTTTTATGTAATTTAAATGCAGATTTTAGCGTAAAGGAGATAAAAGATGGAGTAATTCTGACTATTAAGGCAAAAAAAGACGGAGATGATGCAAAGACAATAAAGGAGAATATTAGGAAATGGCTTGAGATAAAAAAAGACATGGCATCGGTTGATGATGAAATAGTTGTATGTCCTGTAATGGGTAAAAAAATAAAAAAATCCGAAGCAGTTGCAAAAATGGATTACAAAGGAAAAACTTATTACTTGTGCTGCAAATATTGCATAAATGAGTTTAAAAAGAATCCGGAAAAATATGTAAAAAAATAATTTTATCGGCAGAGTTTGTTTTATAAACTCTGCCGTGGTATAATACATATATTTTAAAAAGGTAAAAGTTATGTCAAAAATTTATTTAATGTTTATTGTATTCTTAATAATAATTAACTGTTCTTTAATGCTAATATATAGAAATTTAAATAGCGATGAAATCTTCAAAAATCAATTTTGCGAAGTAAAATATAAATTTTTAAATCCAACAGAAAAATCAATAGCGGCTGTATATGGCGATAAAACCAATTTTTTATGTTGTAATAATTGTAAAGTAATTTTTGAAAAAAATATTTTAAAGTTTATAAGAAAAATAATTTTGACAATAAAAATTATTATAAATAAAGGTAAAATGAAGAGTTTTGTTATTAATAAATAATAATTTGTTATTGGATTCCCATCCAGCATTATTTTAGACCAATATTTTTATTTAAAAGGAGCAAATATGGTAAAAGAAATTAAAAATAATAGTAAAAAAACGTATCAATGTGAAGAATGTAAATTATTTTATAATGACTTTATATGGGCAGAAAAATGTGAAGAATGGTGTAAGAAATATCATACCTGCAATGTTGAAATAACAAAACATAGCGATAATGTGAAAAGTTCTATGAAAAAGAAATAAGGCAGAGATTAAAATATATACTAAAAGTCTTTAATAAAGAGTGGAAGGGGCGATTTAAAAATAATTAATCAAATCCCCCAGAAATCTCCTTTTTACAAAGTGGTAG
>CALHNI010000035.1 GCA_938034975.1 Candidatus Goldiibacteriota bacterium
GTTCTTTTACCTTAACTTTGGGTGTATTCCTCCTTTTTTTTTAATCTTGGCATATTTTTATGCCTTTTTTTTATTACTGGAAGAATACACCCTCTTTTTTTTCTTTTCAATTCAAATTTACACAATTTATTTTACATTACCCCCAGGTTATCTTTTCTTGACTTTTTTTATTTATAATAATATAATCAAAACACTTAATATTTATTAAAAAAATGGAGTATTCTTATGTTAAAAAATGAGGTAAATGTAGGCTTAATCGGGCTTGGCACAATCGGAAGTGGTGTATATAAATTATTTAAAAATTCAGGACAAATTTTAAATAATAAAGCCGGTTGCAAATTAAAACTTACCAAAATCTGTGATATAAAATCAGAAAGATTTAAAAAATTAAAAGTTCATAAAAGTATAACAACTTCAAATGTAAATGATATTATTGAAAATCCTGAAATTGATATAGTTATTGAACTTATCGGTGGTTTACATCCTGCGTATGATTTTATTATGAAAGCAATAAAAAATAAAAAACATATTGTAACAGCCAATAAGGCAATGCTATCCAAATACTGGGAAAAAATAATAAAAGCAGCAGAAGAAAATAATGTTTGGTTTTTTGCAGAAGGAGCTGTTGGTGGCGGTATTCCTGTCATCAGAGCATTGGAAGAAGGATTATGTGCAAACAGGATACAGCAGATAATAGGTATTTTAAATGGCACCACTAATTATATTTTGACAAAAATGTCAAAGGAAGGAAGAAATTTTTCTGATGTATTAAGAGAAGCCCAGATAAAAGGATTTGCAGAGGCAAATCCAACGCTTGATATAGATGGATTTGACGCAATGCATAAAATAGTTTTATTATCAAATATTGCTTTCTCAACTATTATAGACGAAAAGAAAGTTTATGTTGAGGGTATAAAAAATATAGACTCGCTTGATATAAAATTTGCAGAAGAATTGGGTTATATAATGAAATTGCTTGCCATCGCAGAAAAACATAATGCTGGAATAAATGTGAGGGTTCATCCTGCTTTTATTCCAAAGGATAAATTGCTCGCTTCTGTGAACTATGAAAATAATGCAATATTCATAAAAGGAGACGCTGTCGGTGAAACTATGTTTTATGGTAAAGGTGCTGGTGAGATGCCTACTGCTTCTGCTGTTTTATCAGATGTCATTGAAATTACTAAAAATATAACGGCTCAGATAAAAAAGAAACCGTATTTTAATTATAAAAAAAAGCCGGAGATACTTGAAATGGATGAATTAAAGTTTAAATATTATATAAGGTTTAATGTTGTTGATAAGGCAGGTGTTCTTGCAAAAATTTCCGGCATTTTAGGTAAATATGATATAAGCATACAATCAGTCATACAAAAATCAAGAAGTTTTAATGATAAAGTTCCAGTTGTATTTATGACATATGAAGCAAAGGAAAAAAATTTTAAAAAAGCAATTAAAGAGATAGACATATTACCTATAATTAAAGAAAAAACAGTATTTTACAGAGTCCTGGGAGATTAATATGGAAAATTTGCAAAGAAATTATAAAGGTGTAATAGAAAGATACAGAAAATATTTACCTGTCACAGAAAAGACACCGATTATTACCCTGCTTGAAGGAAATACGCCACTTATCAGATTTTATAACATAGAAAAAATTATAGGAGATAATTGTGAAATTTATGGTAAATACGAAGGTTTAAATCCAACCGGTTCTTTTAAAGATCGTGGTATGACGATGGCAATATCAAAAGCAAAAGAAAAAGGTATGAAAGCCACAATATGTGCATCAACTGGTAATACATCAGCATCTGCTGCAGCATATTCAATGCGTGCTTCTATGAAATCATTTGTTGTTATACCAAACGGATATATAGCGCTTGGTAAATTAGCCCAGGCATTAATTCATGGTTCTAAGGTTATTGCTGTGGAAGGCAATTTTGATGTTGCCCTTGAAATGGTAAAAAAAATATGTGAAAAATACCCGATAGAACTTGTAAATTCATTAAATCCATACAGGATAGAAGGACAGAAAACAGCAGCATTTGAAATAGTTGATGTCCTTTCAGATGCGCCTGATTTTCATTGTATACCAGTTGGTAATGCTGGCAATATAACTGCTTACTGGAAAGGATATAAAGAATATAAAAAAGCAGGTAATTCAAAAAAATTGCCTAAAATGTTAGGATTTCAGGCAGAAGGCGCGGCACCGATTGTGTTAAAAAAACCTGTTAAAAATCCTGAAACAATTGCAACCGCAATAAGAATAGGAAATCCTGCAAGCTGGAAACAGGCAGAGCAGGCAAGAGATGAATCAGGTGGACTCATAGATAAAGTCACTGATAAAGAAATTATAAATGCCTATAAAATACTTGCCGAAAAAGAGGGAGTTTTTGTAGAACCAGCATCTGCTGCATCTGTTGCCGGGTTATTAAAATATGCAAAAAAAAGGTATTTCCCTAAGAATAAAAAGATAAAAATAGTTTGCACTTTGACAGGCCATGGTTTAAAAGACCCTGACAGGGTTTTAAAGACAGTAAAATTTAAACCTATAATTGTAAAACCTGATTTTAATAGTATAATGAAGATTATAGAAAAAGGATAGGAAAAAGTATCCTGAAAATCGCTTTAGAATATTGCGATTTTAAATAATACATTTTATATAAAAAAACAATTGATCTTTATTTTAAATAAAAAAACGGGTGTATAAAAGTAATGTATCTTAAAAATAAAAATTTATTAAATAAAAATAATAAAAAATTTTTGTTTTTTCGTAAAAAACACGTTTTCTAACGCATTTTTACGGAGTATTTTATTCATGATAATTTATTATTTTTTATTGAAAAATAATTTTAATTTTTAATTTGAGGAAAAAATAAAGTTTTTAATTTTGTTTAATATGTTTTTTAAATAATTTCAGTTAAGGAGGCAAAGTTATGAAAAGGATAATTTTAATAATAGCAGTAGTAATGATTTTTTCATCAATTTATTCAAAAACAGGATATGAGTATTATAATGATGGGTATGACCTTTATATTGTTAATGATTATAAAGGTGCACTTTCTGCGATAAAAAAGGCAATCCAAAAATTACCTGATTTTGACAAAGCATATAATCTCGCAGGGCTTTGTCATATTGCATTAAAACAACCCGATCATGCCATTTATATGTATAAAAAAGCAGTACATATAAATCCTAAATATGCAGAAGCATATTATAATATGGCGGTTGCTTATGAAATAAAGGATAGTAAAAAAACAAAATTACCGGAAGAATTTTATAAAAAAGCAATTGAATTAAAAAATGATATGCATACTTTTGTCAGGGCATCTTTAAATCTTGCCAGAATATACAGGACACAAAAAAAATACGATGATGCTATTTTACTTTTAAGAGATGCTATAAAAGTAGAGCCTGAATTTGAAGAATTATACAATGAAGCAGGGCTGGTTTATCTTGAAAGTGAATTATATGATGAGGCTATAAAATTCTTTAGCAAAGCGCTTTATAAAAAACATAAATACCCTGAAGCATCAACAAATCTTGCTATTGCATATCAGAAAAAAGGACAGCTTGCAAGGGCAATATCGCAATTTGAAGAAACATTAAAAAGAGATGAAAATTTCCCCGGTGCACATTATAATTATGGCAATGCTTTGATATATAACGGTTTTTATGATAAAGCAATTGAACATTTAAAAAAAGCAATAGAACTTGATCCAAAATTTGCCGAAGCTTATTATAGTTTAGGTAAAGCGTATGCCAAAAAAAATATGTTTGATGATGCAGAAAATTCATTAAAAAAAGCACTTGAATTAAGAAAAAATTATACACTTGCCCAGAGAGCATTAGAAGAAGTAAAAAAACAAAAAAAAGAATTTGTCGGTCACATAACTTTTAAAAAGAAAAAGACAGAAGAAGGAGAAGAAATCACAGAAGAAGAAGCAAAACCAAAAAAGAAATCAGAATTTGTTGAAGATGTTGAGGATTTAAGACCAAAAGAAGATAAACCCAAAAAAGCAGAGGGTGAAGAAAGCGAAGAAAGCGAAGAAAAAATATCAGAAGAAAAATAATCAATAATAAATTCTGAATTTAACAATTTTTTGAGGAAATAAGATGAAATATATAGTTTTACTTGCAGATGGCATGGCAGATAGAGAATTAAGTCAACTAGATGGCAAAACACCACTTGAAGTTGCAAAAAAACCGAATATGGATGCTTTATTTAAAAAAAGCATTGCAGGCATGGTAAAGACACTTATCCCTGGTTATCCGTATGGCTCTGATATAGGGAACCTGTCAGTGCTTGGCAATAATCCTGCAGAATGTTATACCGGGAGGGCAGCAATGGAAGCGGCTAATCTTAATATAGAACTTAAAGAAAGAGAAGTTGCTTTCAGATGTAATCTGGTTACAGTTAAAGATAATGTAATGATTGATTATAGTGCAGGACATATATCAGATAAAGAAGCAAAGGTTTTAATAGAACTTATAGATAAAAAATTCGGTGGAAAAGATTTTAAATTCTATCCGGGTAAAAGTTACAGACATCTTATGATAACAAAATTTGGAGAAGATTTAAAAACTGTTGCACCACACGATATTACAGGACAGGACATAGAAAAATTTTTACCCAAAGGTGCAAAGAGTAAAATATTAATACAACTTATGAAAGATTCCCAATATATTTTGGAAGGGCATGAAATAAATGTAGAAAGAAGAGCAGAAGGAAAAAATCCGGCAAATATGATATGGCTTTGGGGGCAAGGTAAAAAGATGCCATTACCGCTTTTTAAGGAAAAATTCGGTTTAGAAGGCGCTGTCATATCTGCTGTTGACCTGGTAAATGGGATAGGTGTTTTAATGGGTATGGAAATTATAAAAGTTCCTGGTGTTACAGGATATATAGATAGTAATTTAAAAGGCAAAGCTGAATATGCACTTAAAGCTTTAAAAAAGAAAGATTTTGTTTATTTGCATGTTGAAGCAACAGATGAAATGGGACATAACGGTGATATTGCCGGAAAAATTGCTGCTATTGAAAAATTTGATACAGATGTTGTAGGAACAATTATTGAAGGTATGAAAAATTTTAAAGAATATAAAATTATGATAACATCTGATCATGCAACTCCAATAAGCGTAAGAACTCATACTGATGAGCCGGTGCCTTTTATTATTTATGATTCAACAAAAGAAGTTGTTAATGATATAGAAAGTTATTCTGAAAAAGCAATAAAGGAAAAAAGCAAAATTTATTTTGAAAATGGATGGGAACTTTTACCTTACTTCCTGAAAAATAGTAATTAACATCAGATATATTTTAATAATGTTGAGCATATAAAAAGGAGGAAAACATAAATATGGCTTTGATAGTTCAGAAATATGGTGGAGCATCACTGGCAACGCCTGAAAAAATGCTATTTGTTACTGAAAGAATAATAAAGGAAAAGAAAAAAGGAAATAGTATTGTGGTGGTTGTATCCGCGCCAGGTGATACAACAGATGAACTCATAGATTTTGCATATAAATTATCAAAAAATCCTGATGAAAGAGAGATGGATATGCTTCTTTCAACCGGTGAACAAAAATCAATAGCACTTATCAGCATGGCTTTAATAGATAAGGGATATAAAGCAAAATCATTTACAGGAGCCCAGGTTGGCATTTTAACTGATAAAACACATACAAAAGCTAGGATAATCAAAATAAAAGGGATAAATAAAATAAAAGAAGCTTTAAAACAGGGATACATAGTGGTTGTTGCTGGTTTTCAGGGTATAACAGAAGAAGAGGATATAACCACTTTGGGCAGGGGCGGATCTGATTTAACTGCGGTCGCGCTTGCCCAGGCGTTAAAAGCTGATACCTGCGAATTTTTAAAAGACGTAAAAGGTGTTTTTACAGCAAACCCGGGTATAGTAAAAGATGCGAGAAAAATTGATGTTTTATCTTATGATGAAATGATGGAACTTGCGAGTGATGGAGCAGAAGTTTTACAAAACAGGTCAGTTGAATATGCTAAAAATTACAATGTAAAATTACATGTTCGTGGAACATTTACAGAAGAAGAAGGGACAATAATAACAAAAGAGGAGGATATTATGGAAAAAGTTGTTGTCAGTGGGATTACTTATAATAAAAAAGAGGCAAAAATCAGTTTACTTGAAGTCCCGGATAAACCGGGAGTAGCGGCTTTTATTTTTAAAAAAATTGCAGATGCTGGTATTAATGTGGATATGATAATACAAAACATCAGTCAGAAAGGGACAACAGACCTTTCTTTTACCATATTAAGAAAAGATATTAAAAAAATAGAAGGTGTTCTTGGTGAGATAAGAAAAAAATTGCAATTTAAAAAATATTTGATTGATGATAAAATAGGTAAAGTTTCAGTTGTTGGTGTTGGAATGAAAACTCATATAGGGATAGCATCAAAAATGTTCAAGGCACTTGCCGATAAAAAAATAAATATAGAAATGATTTCCACATCAGAGATTAAAATATCAGTTGTTGTAAGAGAAGAAAAAGTAGAGCAGGCAGTTAATGCTGTTCATAAAGCATTTAACCTTGGGCAAAAAGCATTGAGTGTAGAAAAGTAATAAAAGTAATTTTTGTTTTTTAAAGGAGGTTATAATAAATGACTGAAAACATACAGCAACAAAATATAAATCAGCAACCAGGGCAACCAGGGGATATACAACAGAGTAAACAACAGCCAGTGATACAAGAACAAAAACAAAAGAAAAAAGATGAAGAATTTTCTTTAAAATGGCATTTGAAAATTCTTGCAGTTATTTATATATTGCTTGGGATTTTATATATTATATTAAGAATATATTTAAAATAACACTCAATATAAATATAAAATTTTATAAAATTGACAGATATTATGTATAATAAATATAATTTAAGGAGAAAAAAACATGTCAAAAAAAATATATATATATGATACAACTTTAAGGGATGGGCAGCAGGCAGCAAATATAAATTATACAGTTGCTGATAAAATTTTAATATCTAAAAAGTTGGATTGGTTCGGTATTGATTATATAGAGGGCGGCTGGCCAATGAAAGGAGTTAATACAAAGGATTTTGATTTTTTCAGGGAAGTTAAAAAAATAAATTTAAAGAATTCAAAAATTGTTGCATTTGGCAGCACAAGACGACTCAAAAATACGGTGAAAAACGATGAAATATTAAATTCTTTGCTTGAAGCAGATACAGGGGTTATTACAATATTTGGTAAATCATGGACATTGCATGTTGAAAAAGTTCTTTGCACTACTTTGGAGGAAAATCTGAAAATGATCAGTGAGTCAATACAATATTTAAAGGACCATAAAAAAGAAGTTATTTTTGACCCTGAGCATTTTTTTGATGGATTCAAAGAAAATCCAGAATATGCGATGAAATGTCTGAAAACAGCAGAGCAGGCTGGCGCTGATTGGATAGTATTATGCGATACCAATGGCGGAACATTACCGGATGAAATAGAAAAAATAGTAAAAGAAGTAGTAAAAGAGATTAAAACACCACTTGGCATACATGCTCATAATGATTCAGGAGTTGCGGTTGCAAATAGTCTGATTGCTGTTGAAAATGGAATAACCCAGGTTCAGGGAACAATAAATGGTTTTGGGGAAAGAGCGGGTAATGCGAATTTGATTTCAATAATACCGGCTCTTAGTATAAAGAAAAAATATATAACTGTCCCGAAAGAAAATTTAAAAAATTTAAAAGAACTTTCAAATTATGTTTATGAAATTGCTAATATAATACCAGATGATAAACAACCCTATGTGGGGAAAAATGCTTTTTCACATAAAGCGGGCGTTCATGCACATGCTGTTATGAAAACAACAGATGCATATGAGCATATTGACCCTGGACTTGTTGGTAATGAAAGGCAAATTTTACTTACCGGACAGGCAGGGATGAGTAATCTAATATATAAAGCAAAGGAATTAGGATACAATTTATCCAGGGAAGATAAAAAAACAAAGGATTTAATAATTGAAATAAAAAAAATGGAGCAGGCAGGTTATGAATTTGAAGTTGCAGATGCAACTTTAAAACTTTTTTTGGAAAAACGCATGTCAAAACATAAACCATTTTTTATTTTAAAAGGATTGCGTGTTATTGTTGAAGAAAGGAACGGCGAGCTTTATTCAGAGGCAACAATAAAAATTGAGGTTGATAACATACTGGAACATACAGCAGCAGAAGGAGATGGCCCGGTAAATGCGCTTGATAATGCATTACGCAAAGCCCTGATAAGATTTTATCCTGAAATTGAGAAAATGAAACTGATTGATTTTAAAGTCCGTGTTATAGAAGGAACAGAGGGAACAGCGGCAAAGGTCAGGGTATTAATTGAAAGCACGGATGGAAAAGATATATGGACAACTGTCGGGGTGTCGGAAAATATCATAGAAGCAAGCTGGCTGGCACTTGTCGACAGTGTGGAGTATAAAATTTTAAAGGATAGAGAAAAGAAAAAGGAAAACATTTCAAAAAAATCCAGATGATTAAAATCAATTTAAAGAGGGTTTTATGAAAAGTGAAGTTTATTTTATACAATCCGGTGCTTATTATTTTGAAGATAGTATTTTAAACAGGTTGGTAAAACTTTTTGATAGATGTGGAGCAGGTAGTATAATAAAGGAAAACGAACTTGTTGCTGTAAAAAGTCATTTTGGGGAAAAAGGTAATGTGAGTTTTGTATCGCCTGTTTATTACAGAACAATCATAGAAAGAATAAAGCAATGTGGTGGTATACCATTTTTAACCGATACAAACACGATGTATGTCGGAGAAAGAAATAATTCTGTCCGCCATATAATAACAGCTTTAAAAAACGGATTTTCCTATGCTACAACAGAAGCGCCTATAATTATTTCTGATGGCTTACGCGGAACTGATTATGTTGAAATTGAGATAAATAAGAAACATATAAAAAAAGCAAAAATTGCATCAGGTATTTACTGGGCTGATTCATTAGTTGTTATAAGTCATGTGAAAATGCATCTTGCCACATCCATGGGTGGTGCACTTAAAAATGTTGGAATGGGATGTGCATCGCGTGGTGGGAAACAGGAACAGCATTCAGGTAATGTGCCTGGTATTGATAAGGATAAATGCACGGGATGTGGTGAATGCAGTGAATGGTGCAATTATGGTGCAATAAAAGTTGTAAACAGAAAGGCAGAGATTGATAAGGAAAAATGTGCAGGATGTGGTGAGTGTCTTGCTGTATGCAGGTTTGAAGCTATATTTTCCAACTGGGATGAAAGTTCAAAAAATCTGCAGGAAAAAATAGTGGAATATGTTTATGCTGTTTTAAAAAATAAAAAAAACAAGGCAGTTTATTTTAATTTTTTAATTAATATAACACCTGATTGTGATTGTCTGCCTTCTTCCGGCAAATATATTGTGCCTGATATCGGGATTTTGGCTTCTTTTGATCCAGTTGCAATTGATGCTGCATCTGCATATCTCATAAATAAATCAGAACCAATTAGTTCAAATTTAAAAGGCAGAGTAAAATATGATCTGAGTTATGCCGATAAAAACAAATTTAAAATGGTATATCCAAAACTTGATTATTCAACACAAATTGATTATGCTGTTGAATTGGGGTTAGGATCTAAAGAATTTGAGTTAATTGAGGTTAAATAATAATGGATAACAGGGGCATAGGAGTTTTTGATTCTGGTGTTGGTGGATTAACTGTGGTTAAGGAAATTTTTAAAATTTTGCCAAAAGAAAAAATAATATATTTGGGAGATACAGCGCGCACGCCGTATGGTATAAAAGCAAAAGAAACAATAATTAGATTTTCAAAAGAAAATACAAGATTTTTAATTAAGATGAATGTAAAAATTATCGTAGTTGCTTGCAATACTTCATCAGCGGTTGCATTGCCTTTTTTAAAAAAAGAAAATAATATAGATATACTTGGTGTTATAAAAGCAGGTGCAAAAACTGCTGTTTTAAAGACAAAAAATATGCGTATTGGTGTAATAGGAACTAATGCAACAATAAATAGTGGTGCCTATGAAAACGCAATTAAAAGTTTAAATAAAAATATAAAAGTCATATCAAAACCAACACCATTGCTTGTGCCATTAGTTGAAGAAGGGTGGATTGATAAAAAAATTACAAAAGATGTTTTATATTATTATCTTAAAGATTTTAAAAAAAACAGGATTGATACTCTTGTTTTAGGTTGCACACATTATCCTTTATTAAAGCAATTAATTGCAAAGATTTTACCGGATGTAAATTTAGTTGATTCAGCAGAAGAAATTGCAAAAGAAACAAAAGAGATGCTTGTCAGTAAAAATTTGCTTTGTAATAAAAATCAAAAGAAAAAGTCACGTTTTTATGTTACTGATGCTCCTGAAATTTTTAATAAAATAGGTAAAATGTTTTTAAAAGAGGATATGATAGAAGCTAAAAAAACGGAGTTGAAATAATGTATGAATTAATGGTAAAAGGAAATTTTTCATCAGCGCATAATTTGAGAAATTATAAAGGGAAATGTGAAAATTTACATGGGCATAACTATACAGTTGAAGTTTATCTGGAAAAAAAAGAGGTTGGGAAAAACGGGTTGGCTCTTGATTTTAATGTTATAAAAAAAAAGTTAAATAAAATACTTGATACACTTGACCACAAATATTTAAATAAAGATATAAATTTTTTTAAAAAAAATAATCCATCTGCAGAAAATATAGCAAAATATATTTTCCTTTTTTTAAAAAAAGAACTAAAAGGTATAAAAATAAAAAAAGTTAATATCTGGGAATCAGATGATTCTATGGCTGGATATTATGAATAACAAAATAGATTTTATAAGGAGGGTTTTATGAGAGAAGATGGTAGAAAATTTGATGAATTGAGAAATATAAAAATCACCAGAAATTATACTAAATTTGCCGAAGGTTCGGTTTTGATAGAAACAGGAGAAACAAAAGTTTTATGTAATGCATCTATTTCAAATGAAGTTCCTGCTTTTTTAAAAGAATCAGAAAAAGGTTGGATAACAGCTGAATATTCTATGCTTCCAAGGTCAACCCCAATCAGAATACCACGGGAGACACAAAAAGGCAAAGCAACAGGAAGAACACAGGAAATACAACGTTTGATTGGCCGTGCTTTAAGAAGTGTTGTAAATTTAGAAATGCTTAAAGGCAAATCAATAATTCTTGATGCGGATGTCATTCAGGCAGATGGGGGGACGAGAACAGCAGCAATAACTGGATGTTTTGTTGCATTAAAAGATGCTGTAAAAAAACTGATTTCGGCAGGTGAGATACCGTCTAACCCTATAAAAGAATTTGTTGCAGCTGTTTCAGTCGGGATAGTTAATGGGATTGAGATGATTGATTTGAATTTTGGGGAAGATTCAAATGCAGATGTTGATATGAATATAGTTATGACTGAAACCGGTAAATTTGTTGAAATCCAGGCAACAGCAGAAAAAATTCCATTTTCTGATGAACAGTTAAAAAAATTATTGACTTTGGCAAAAACAGGAATAGATAAAATAATAAAAATTCAGAAAGAAGCCTTAAAATAATATGATTGAAATTGTAATTGCGTCAAATAATAGACACAAAATAGAAGAAATTAACGATGTTGTAAAAAATAAAAAAGTAAGAATTTTTACTTTAAAAGATGTTAATTTTAAAGGTGTGTTAAAAGAAAATGGCGAAACTTTGCTTGAAAATGCACGTGCAAAAGCAAAAAAAGTAAGAGAGAAAATAAAAAACAAAATAATAATAGCAGATGATACAGGATTAGAAGTTGAATATCTTGCAAAAGCACCAGGTGTTTATTCTGCCAGGTTTGCAGGTGAAAGGTGTAGTTATGAAGATAATAATAAAAAACTATTAAAATTATTAAAAGGTGTAAAATTTAATTATAGAAAAGCAATATTCAGGACAATTATTTATATAATTTTTCCTGATGGCAAAGAATATTATACAGAAGGCAGGGTTAATGGATTTATAACAACAAAAGCTAAAGGTAAAAATGGTTTTGGTTATGACCCTGTGTTTTATTATCCCCCACTTAAAAAAACTTTTGCAGAACTTTCAACTTATGAAAAAAACCGGGTATCTCACAGGAGCAAGGCAATAAAAAAAGCATGGAAAATCATAAGAAGTAGAATTTATTAAAAAATTATAAGATAATTATCCGCTAAAAAAGTATTATAAAATATGTTTCATAGTAAAATAAATTTTTATTTTTCTGAAAATCGTATTAAAAGATTGCTATTTTCAGGAGAAAAAAAGATAATGTTATTTTAAAAAATAAAATATTTAAAACAACACTTGAAATTTTATTTTAAATAAAAAAAACAGGTGAATTAAAGTAATTTACTATAAAAATAAAAAATTATTAAGCAAAAAAGCCAAAAATATTTTATATTTCCGTAAAAACGCATTTTCTAATGCGTTTTTACGG
>CALHNI010000036.1 GCA_938034975.1 Candidatus Goldiibacteriota bacterium
ATTGCTTTAAAACGTCTTGTTCTCAAAGGTGATTGGATTAAAAATCTATTGCTACTTTGCGCTGGCAACTCATCTTTATCGCAGCTAAAATTGTTTTTCACTCTCGCCAACTTTTTATTAAACTCAAACACTCTTGCTTTCTTCTGTTTAACTCTATACTACTTAAAATCACTTCCTCTTTGGCTCCGCCTTCTTCTTAGCTTTTCTTTTTACCTTTTCCTACTTCTTTTTATTTTATCCTTATACGGTATTATTCTATCTATTTCATTATTTTTTCTTAACTCCCTGGTTTTTTTATCCTCTTTTGTGTTCTTCCTCTGATTTTTTATCTTTTTTATCCTACTTTTGAGATTTTTTGTCCCTATTTTTATAGTTTCATGTTTCTATCGCGATTTTAGGGTAAAATTATCATAGTAGTCAGATCTCCAACCAGTTATGTTAAAATAAACTTCATTATCCTTTAGTTCCAACATCTACAAGATAACAAGATTCATTTCTTCGTCCATAGAATGAAACATTTTATCTATTTTACAAAAGAAAAGTGCATAAGTTAATACTTGGAGAGTAAGGGAAATACATTAAAAAATTTTTTCAGGATTTAAAAAGAATTCTTCTGCTTGTAAATGATTTATATCATCTGAATTTTTTGACTTTTTGAGTGAAATTACAACTTTTTTTATATTTCCGTATTTTCTTGAAAAAACATCAAGTGCAGCTTTAGATTTGCCGGGATAACCAGATTTAATTTCAATTGCAATAAGTCGGTTGCCAGCAGAAATAATATAATCAACTTCATAATTTCTTTCTCGCCAATAAAATATCTCAAAACCTTTTTCCTGGGTTAACCAATATAATCTTGCACCAACAGCATTTTCAAGTAATCTTCCTGTATATGTCGGATCTTTGAATGCTTCTAAAGGAGTGCGGTTATTTATTACATTTATAATAGAATTGTCAAGTGAAAGAATCTTGGGACTAGAACTTTTTTGTTTAATTCTGCTGCCGCTGTATTTATCTAACGGGACGAGAAAAAAAGCATTTTTCATCAAATGCAGATAAAACGCTAAAGTTGTAGTATTGCCGGCATCCTGTAGTTGACCAAGCATTTTTTGATAACTAAGAATTTCTGCGGGATGATGAATACATAAAGCAAATGCTTGTCTTAATAAAACAGGTTTTGTAACAGGATTCATAAGCAGAATATCTTTTGATATTACAGTCTCAATTATAGAATCTCTGATATAAGCGTGCCAGCGTTGGTGGTCTTTTCTGATTTTGGCAGCTCCAGGATATCCGCCATAATAAAGATAATCTTTAAAAGAATATTTAAAAAAATCCTTACACTCTTCATATGACCAATGGCTATGTCTATTGACTTCAAATCTGCCTGTAAGACTTTCAGTCAAACCGCGTTGCATCAACAATGATGATGAACCTAATATAACTATTCTTATACGTGATTGGTCTCTTTCATTTTTATCGTAAATATATTTTAATATATTGCTCCAATCAGGAATTTTTTGTATTTCATCAAGAATTAACAGTGCTTCTTTTTTTTCTTTTTTAGATGCTTGTATTGCATTGTTATTTAATCCAATTATCCAGTCTTTATTTCCGTAACCAGGTTCATCCGCACTTGCATAAAAACTCGGACCTTTCCAGTTATTTTTAATTTGTAATATTAATGTGGTTTTGCCTGTTTGTCTTGGACCAATTATGGCCTGTATAAATCTGGGACCATGTTTTAATTTTGTATAAAGATTTTCATATTCTTTTTTACGTAAATATATTTTCATAGTGTTTTAATATTATCATATTTTATTTTTGTTGTCAACAATTTGCTCAATTGATTGAGTAATTTGTTAAGATTACAAAGTTGCGTAAATAGAAGTTTAAGGAAAAAACTGCGCAAATACAACCGCAACAAATTTTAAATAAAAAAGGCAACCCAATAGGATTTAATATTGTGCATGTGAAAGAGTAATATAGTATTACAAAAACAGATGGCAGATAGAAGATTTTCACAAGGAACTAAAAACAGGATGTGCGATTGAAAATCGTAAATTAGATACAATAGAAAGACGCATAAAGGTATTTCTTATTTTTTCAATGAAGTTTCTAGACTACGAAAGATAAAAAATAACGCAACAATGAAGATGCTGTCCAGTGATTTTTTGTTTTTCTGGATGTATTTTTTTTATAAAAAACTGTATATTCAAGAGTAATAAATTCTCTTTAAGTGCTTTTTGCTAATTAGTAAAAAAACAGGAAACTTGAAACACATGGTATATATTATTCATATACTCTTTATGAATCATTTTGTTAAGAATAATCGGAGACAACATGTAACAGGTTAGTTATGAAAGGAAGCAATATTAAAAACGATAAAATAATGGGCTGGGGACGGTTAAAGTAAAGAATAATACCGCAACCACGCCTATCTTTTTTATTCCGCCTGACCTTTTACAAAGTTTGCCCCACTTAGATTTTGTTGCCAGTTGTTCTAGTAATGCCATGTCCACTTTTTTAAGCGAATACTTAGATTTACTCGGCAATTGGGTCTATTATTTGCAAAAAGATCACAGGTCCATTCTTAAACTATTTCCCTGCCGTAAATAAAAATTACACTTAAAGGAATAGTAATATAGACAAGAAATATTTTGCTCTTGTTATAGATGGTATATTAACTAAATCCACGATTTTAATATAACTAAATCAAAAAAGTTTTGCCATGCGTAGTTTTAATTTAAAAAATAATCATCTCCCCGCATAACTAACGCATTACTTACGGCCGTTATTGGTATATTATATTCATTAGTTATAAGTGTGAGAAAATTTTTAAAGAGGTTATTAATGAAAAATTTGCGTTTTTCAGGTGGGAAAAGAGAATACTAAAATGCTAATAAACAAATAAAATTTTTTAAAAATACTAATATTTTATTCTGAATAAAATTTATGAATTATAAAAAATAAAAATTTATTAAATAAAAATAATAAAAAAATTTATTTTTCTGTAAAAACTCGTTTTTAAACGCGTTTTTTATGGAATTAAATTTTTATATTGCTAAGAAAAAAATAATGAATTATAATTGATGATAATAAGCAATAAGGAGATATGATGATTGAATATTTTGAAAAATCAGTTAGTGAAAGTTGCATTGTAAAACAAAAAAGTTTTGATGAACATAAAAAAAATCTGATAAAAATTGCAGATGCTTTTTATGGTGCACTTTTAAAAGGGAAAAAGATACTTTTAATCGGAAACGGAGGTTCAGCAGCTGATGCCCAGCATATTGCTGCTGAATTTGTGGTAAGGTTAAAAAATAATAGAAGTGCATATCCTGCAATTGCATTGACCACAGATACATCCATTCTTACTGCCTGTGGAAATGATTTCGGATATGAACATGTTTTTAAAAGACAGATAGAAGCACTCGGTGAAAAAGGTGATATTTTAGTTGCATTATCAACGTCGGGCAATTCAGTAAATGTTATAGAAGGTATAAAAGAAGCTAAAAAAAAAGGAATAAAAATAATTGGTTTTACAGGTAAAGGCGGTGGTAAAATGAAAAAAAATTGTGATATTTTAATTGATATAAAATCTGATAATACCATGCGAATTCAGGAAAGTCATATAACTTTTTTACATATAATTTGTGATTTAGTTGAAAAAAAATTAACAAGAGAAAAAATAAAATGAAAATAAATAAAAGCCATCTAAAAAAAATTATAAAAAAATTTAAAAATAAAAAAATACTTGTAATTGGCGATTTGATGATTGATGAGTATATATGGGGGAAAGTATCCCGCATATCACCGGAAGCCCCAATACCTGTTGTTGATGTTCAAAAAGAAGAGTTTAAACCAGGTGGGGCTGCAAATGTTATTTTAAATTTAACTTCCCTTGGTGCGAGGGTATATTCTGCTGGTGTTGTTGGTGATGATGCAGGTGCACATAGATTATTGAATTATTTAAAGAAAAAAAATGTAAATTTAGATTCAATTTTAATTGATAAAAAAAGACCAACAACAATTAAAACCCGTGTTATAGCACATAGCCAGCAGGTTGTGAGAATTGATAAAGAAAAAAGAATCCCAGTTCCTGCGCAAATCATAGATAGATTGATAAATAAGATAAAAAAAATCTTAAAAAGTGTTGATGCTGTTGTATTTTCAGATTATGGCAAAGGTGTAATAACCAAAGAACTTGTTGATTTTGTAGTGAAAAATTTTAATACTAAAATTATAACAGCAGATCCTAAACCAAAAAATATGGGCATCTTTAAAAATGTGACTTTAATTTCGCCTAACAAAAAAGAAGCACAGGAAGCAACAGGTATTCAGATAGAAAGTGAAAAAGATATTGACAAGGTTGCGGCTGAATTAAAAAAACTGACAGATGCAGAAGCAATTTTAATCACGCGTGGCGAAGAAGGTATGACGCTATATAATAAAAAAGAAAAATACCATATTCCGGCAGTTGCAAGGGAAGTTTATGATGTAACAGGCGCAGGAGATACAGTTATAAGTGTTATAACTTTAGCATTAACAACAGGGGCTGATTTTAAAGATTCTGCACTTTTAGCCAACATTGCAGCAGGTAAAGTTGTCGCTGAAATTGGTGTTGCGGTATTAACTCCGCAGGAATTATCAGGTGCAGTAAATGAAATGTGAAAAAATAATTTTTTCAAGGGAAAAGTTATTAAAAGTTATAAAAAAATTAAAAAAACAAAAAAAGAAAATAGTATTTACAAATGGTTGTTATGATATACTGCATATTGGACATATTAAATTTTTAAAAAAAGCAAAAGAATATGGGGATATTCTTTTAGTTGCTATTAACAGTGATTCATCAGTAAAGAAAATAAAAGGTGATAAAAGACCAATAGTGCCTCAAAAAGAAAGGGCAGAGGTTTTATGTGCGCTTGAATTTGTTGATCTTATAACTGTATTTTATGAACCAGACCCTTATAATATAATAAAAGATATAAAACCGGATGTTCTTATAAAAGGGGGGGATTGGCCTTTACAAAAGATAATAGGTGCTGATATAGTAAAAAAAGCAGGTGGTATGGTAAAAAATATAAAATACATAAAAGGTAATTCAACAACAGAAATAATTAATAAAGTATTAAAAAGTTATTCATAAAAAAAAAAGAGGGAGCGATTATGAATATAATAGGAATAATACCTGCGAGATTAAAATCAACACGATTAAAAGAAAAAATGCTGATTAAAGTAAATGGAAAAACAATAATTGAACATACTTTTTTAAATGCAAAAAAATCAAAATTAATAAAGAAACTTTATATTGCAACAGATGACAATAAAATAAAAAAGGTTATAGAAAAAGCAGGTGGGTCAGTTATTTTAACTTCATCAAAATGTAAATCCGGAACAGAAAGAATAAGAGAAGCTTTAAAAATAACCCCTGCAAACATTAATGATATTGTAATAAATATACAGGGTGATGAGCCGCTTTTAGAGCCAAGATTTATAGATAAAGCAATAAAAGTACTAATTAATGAAAAGGATTGTGATGTTGTAACGCTTGCAACCCCATTTAAAGATATAAAAGAAATGCATAATCCGAATTTTGTTAAAGTGGTAGTGGATTCAAATAATAACGCACTTTATTTTTCGCGTGCTTTAATACCTTTCAGGAGAGATGGCAAATATAAAATCGGGGATGCCTTAAAGCATATCGGAGTTTATGTTTTTAAAAAAGGTATTTTAGACAAATGGCTTAATCTGAAAAGTAAATATGAAGAAATAGAAAAATTAGAACAGTTAAGATTAATAGAAAATTTTTGCAGGGTAAAAGTTGTTATAGTAAACAGCAGGAGTATAAGCATAGATACAAAAGAAGATTTGAATAAATTTAGAAAACTTTTAAAGAAGAGAACAAAAAGAAATGGATAAAAAAGAATTAGAAAATGATTTAATGAATTTTTCAAGAGCAAAATATAAATCTGCCCAGGAAAAATTCAATGCTTTACAGGCGCTTGCTAAAAAATATAATATGCCAGTAGAAAAATTATTAAAAAATATAATAATGGAATGGATATATGAAGATAGAGAAAAAAAATTTGGGAAAAAAGATTAAAATAACAAAAGATTTAAAAATAGGGCAGAATGATTTCTTTTTTATAGGTGGTCCATGCGTTATAGAAAACGAAAAGATGGCTTTTTTTATTGCAGAAAGATTAAAGACGATAACTGAAAAATTAAAAATACCTTTTATTTTTAAGGCATCTTTTGACAAAGCAAACAGAAGTTCGTTGAAAAGTTTTCGTGGTAAAGGATTAAAACAAGGTCTTGAAATTTTAAGCAGAATAAAAGAAAAATTAAATATTGCCATCTTAACAGATGTTCATGAAACAAAGCAGGTAAATGATGTGGCAGAGGTTGCTGATGTTTTGCAAATACCTGCTTTTTTATGCAGACAGACAGATTTGATTTTAGAAACAGCAAAAACAGGCAAAGCAATAAACATTAAAAAAGGTCAATTTTTATCTCCTTATGAGATTTCTAATGTGATTCAAAAGGTAGAAAGCACAGGAAATAAAAATATAATTCTGACAGAGAGGGGATTTTCATTTGGTTATAATAATTTAGTTGTTGATATGAGGGCGATTTTTATTATGAAAAAAACCGGGTATCCTGTTGTTATTGATGCAACCCATTCTGTTCAAAAGCCAGGTGGGGCTGGTGACAAAAGTTCAGGTGACAGGGAATTTATACCTGTTATTGCAAGTGCAGCTGTTGCAGCAGGAGCAAATGGGGTATTTGCTGAAGTCCATCAGGATGTTAAAAATGCTTTGTCAGATAAATATACCCAATACCCGCTTGAAAAAGTTGAAAATTTACTTGTTAAATTAAGAGAAATTTATAAAACAACAAATGGAAAATAGTAAATACACAGCATATATTGATGGTGCATCATCCGGCAACCCTGGTAATTCCGGAATAGGTATTTTGATTTATAAGGATGGAGAACTTATCTATGAAGCATCAAAAAATATAGGTTATGCTACAAATAATATTGCTGAATACACTGCACTTTTGGAACTTTTAAAAGTATCCCGTAAAAAAAATATAAAAAAGATTAAAATTTTTTCTGATAGTGAACTTTTATGCAGACAGATTTCAGGAGAATATAAAGTTAAAAAAAATAAATTGAAAAAAATTTTCAATGAAATTTTTAAAATAAAAAATGATATTGATTTTGAACTTTTTCATATAAGTAATGAATATAATAAAAAAGCAGATAAATTAGCAAAAAATGCAAGCAAGAATAATGAGATAAGTAAAAAATAAAGTTTAGCGCCGAGTGTGAGGGACAGCGACAAAGCAATAAGGCATTGGTAGATAAAAAAGCGAGGGGAAAAGATATTGAGAAATGCGGTAGAGCAGGTAACGCTGATAGAGATAAAGTATAATGAATATTTAAGAAGGTTTTATTTGTGGTCAAAGAAAGCCAAAGGAAGTGGAAAAGCGATAATAGCGACAGCAAAGAAGATGGTAGATATAATATATAGGACTTTAAAGTATAATTTAGTGTTTATGGATTTTAATTTTAATAACGGAGTTCTTGCAGAAAGTTAAAAAACACAAATAAACAAGAAGCGGATATTGAAATCGTTCTTGATTTTTATTATTAGGAGGAGACAGTTATGAAAGTTGTAATTTTAGCTGGCGGGTATGGAGCAAGAATCAGTGAAGAAAGCCACCTAAAGCCAAAACCAATGATAGAAATTGGTAATATGCCAATTTTATGGCATATTATGAAAATTTATTCTTATTATGGATTTAATGAATTTATTATTTGTTGTGGATATAAAGGCTATATGATCAAAGAATATTTTGCTCATTATTATTTGCATAATTCTGATGTTACTTTTGATTTTGCGAAAGAAAATAATATGATTATTCACGATAATATAACAGAACCATGGAAAGTAACACTTGTTGATACTGGATTAAATACTGCAACAGGCGGAAGAGTCGGTAGGATAAAAAAATATATAGATGAGGATATGTTTATGTTAACCTATGGCGATGGAGTGGCTGATATTAATATAAAAAAATTAGTTGAGTTCCATAAAAAACATAAAAAAATAGCAACAATTACGGCTGTTCAACCAGGTGCGAGGTTTGGTAATGTTGAATTTGATAAAAATAACATCACAATTAATTTTACAGAAAAAAGAAAAGAAAATGGCGGATGGATAAATGGCGGATTTATGGTATTAAATAAAAAAACATTTGATTATATTAAAAATGGGGACAAAACTATTTTTGAAAGTGATGTGCTTGAAAAATTAAGTAAAAACAAACAATTAGCAGCTTTTAAACATAAAGGTTTCTGGCAGTGTCTTGATACAATGAGAGATAAAATATTACTTGATAAATTATATGAAAATGGTAATGCGCCATGGATATTATGGCAAAAAACCAGAAAATAAATTAATTATGGTAGACATTTCTTTGTTTAAATTCTACAAAAATAAACGTATATTCATAACAGGACATACGGGATTTAAAGGGTCTTGGTTAAGCTATATTCTTTTATTAAGTGGGGCTAAAGTATTTGGATATTCTCTTAAATCACCTACTAATCCCAATTTATATACAATATTAAACATAAACAAAAATATTATATCATATATAGAAGATATCAGAAATTATGATAAATTATTAAAAATATTAAAAAAAGTAAAACCTGAAATTGTTTTTCATTTGGCTGCTCAGCCAATTGTGAGAGAATCATATAAAAAACCATTATATACATATGAAGTAAATATAATGGGAACTGTAAATTTACTTAATGCCTGTCGTTTTATTTCATCCATCCATTCAATAGTAAATGTAACAACCGATAAGGTATATTTAAATACAGGTAAAAATATTTTATATAAAGAAGATGACAAATTAAGTGGTTCGGATCCATATTCTAATTCAAAATCATGTTCAGATATTATAACATTTGGTTTTAAAAATTCTTTTTTTAAAAGTAAATATTCTCCTGCGTTATCAACTGCCCGCTCCGGTAATGTTATAGGTGGCGGGGATTTTGGAAAATACAGGATTATTCCTGATTGTGTAAGATCTCTTGAAAAGAAAAAACCTGTGATAATAAGAAATCCAGAAGGAGTCAGACCCTACCAATTTATTGTGGATTGCCTTTATGGTTATCTATTGCTGGCAAAAAAGCAATATTTTAATAAAGAAATAGAAGGAAGTTATAACTTTGGACCAGATAAAATGGATTTTATAAAAAACATAGAATTGGTAAAGATATTTGATAAAAATATCGGTAATAAACTAAAAATAAAAATAAAAAAAGAAAAAATTTTTTATGAAGATGATATATTAAAACTTGATAATAAAAAATCAAAAGAAATTTTAGGATGGCAACCACAAATAAATTTAAAAAAAGCAATTGAATTAACAGCAAATTGGTATAAAGCATATCTTATAAAAGAAGATTTAAATAAAATTATAGAAAGTCAAATAAAAAATTTTTTTAATTTATAAAAAAGGCGATATGGAAAAAGAAAAATTAAAACAAAGTATTTTTAAAAAAATAAAAGAATTTTATAAAAAAGTTCATTGCAAAAGTGGTTTTGAAAAAAAAATACCGTATGCTGGCAGAGTTTTTGATGAAAAAGAAATTATAAATTTAGTTGATGCTTCTCTTGATTTCTGGTTAACTTCTGGTAAATGGACTTTGCTTTTTGAAAAAAAGATAACTAAATTTTTAAATATCAAACATTGCCTTTTGGTAAATTCTGGGTCATCAGCAAATTTACTTGCTTTTATGGCGCTTACTTCTCCTTTATTGGGTAAAAAAGCAATAAAAAGAGGAGATGAAATAATTACAACTGCTGCTGTTTTTCCCACTACTATTTCTCCTATAATTCAATATGGGGCTATACCTGTTTTTGTTGATATAATAATACCTGAGTATAATATTGATGTGAAACAATTAAAAAAAGCAATAACTAAAAAAACAAAAGCAGTTTTTTTAGCTCATGCGTTAGGAAATCCATTTAATGTAAAAGAGGTCATAAATTTTTGTAAAGAAAATAATTTATGGCTTATTGAAGATAATTGTGATGGATTAGGCGCCCAATATAAATTAAATAACAAATGGCAGTTTACAGGCACATTTGGTGATATTGCAACATTGAGTTTTTATCCCGCACATCATATTACAACAGGAGAAGGTGGAGCTGTTATTACCAATAATGATTTATTATATAAAATTGCTTTATCATTAAGAGATTGGGGAAGGGATTGTTATTGTTTACCTGGCAGGGATAATACCTGCGGAAAAAGGTTTGAAGGTAAATATGGTAATTTACCTGCTGGTTATGACCATAAATATGTGTATTCGCATTTTGGTTATAATTTAAAAGCTACTGATTTACAGGCAGCGATAGGGTGTGCTCAGATGGATAAATTACCTGACTTTATAAAAAAAAGAAATGAAAATTGGAAATATCTAAAAGAAAATTTAAAAGAATTAAGTAACATATTTATTTTACCTAAAGCAGAAAAAAATTCTAAACCATCCTGGTTTGGATTTTTAATTACTATAAGAGATAATAATATAAAAAGGGATGACTTAATAAAACATCTGGAAGATAAAAAAATTCAGACACGTATGTTATTTGCTGGGAATGTAATAAAACAGCCATGTTTTTTAAATATAAAGAGTAAGAATTTTTATAAAGTTTTAAATGATTTAAAAAATACAGATATGGTTATGAATAATACATTCTGGATAGGGGTTTATCCTGGGCTTAAAAAAATACATCTGGATAAAATCATATTGGAAATAAAAAAAATAGTAAAAAAGTGAAATCATGAAATTATTAGAAAAAATCAAAAGAATAAAAAATAAAGAAGAAGAATTTTTTTGTAAAATTAAAAAAAATCCAAAACCGCTTATGTTGTTTGGGGCAGGTTCTGCTTCTGTTTTTATTTTAAAAAGATTAAGGCAAAATAAAATTGAACCTGTCTGTTTTTGTGATAACAATCCAGACAAACAAGGAACTAAATATCTGGGTTTACCAGTTTATAGTTATAAATACTTTAAAAATAAATATAAGGATAATTATTATATCTTAATAACAATTGCAAATATGAAAGAGATATTAAAATTTTTAATAAAACATGGCGAAAAAAAAGAAAATATTTTTTATATGGCTAATTTTCGTGATCCATGGAGTCAGCCAACTGATTATAATTATATTAAGAAAAATATAAAAAAATTTGAAAAGGCATTTAGTTTTTTGAATGATGATTTTTCTAGGCAAGTTTATATAAATATTTTAAAAAGCAAAATTTCCTGTAATGAAAAATATATTGAAAGGATAAGAAACTATAACCAATATTTTGACAAAAATATAATAAAATTTTCAGATGAGGAGGTTTATTTGGATGTTGGTGCATATACTGGAGATTCAATAAGAAAATTTTTAAATGTTGTGAAGGGAAAGTTTAAGAAAATAATTGCGTTTGAACCCGATAAAAAGAATTTTAAAATATTAAAAGATTATGTTAATAAACAAAAAATTAAGGGCATAAAATTATTAAAAATTGGAGCATGGAATAAAAAAGACATTTTAAGTTTTACCGAAGAATTATTGGGAAGTTCTGGTATAAAAGGAAGAAAGCTCTGCGGCAAACAGGTTAAAATAAAAGTTAATTCAATAGATAATATCTTAAAAGATAAAGAAGTTACTTTTATTAAAATGGATGTGGAAGGTTCTGAACATAATGCGATTTTAGGGGCAAAAAAAACTATAAAAAAAAATAAACCTAAATTAGCAATTAGCGTTTACCATAAAAGACAGGATTTATATGATATAATATTATTGTTAAAATCGCTTGTTCCTGAATATAAATTTTATTTAAGACATTATTCAGATACAAATGCAGATACAATATTATATGCAATTTATGATGAGAGAAAAAGATGAATAAAATTGTAAAAGAAGATATTGAATGGTTGATGAAAGAAAAATTACCGTTTCATAAATTGGAAGGAAAAACTATTTTAATTGCAGGTGCAAATAGTTTTATTGCATCTTTTTTTATAGAAACACTTTTGTTTTACAATGCAACAAAAGCAAAAAATAAAATTAAAGTAATTGGTATTATCAGAAATGAAAAAAAAGCAAAAAAAAGATTTGCTGAATATAAAAATAGAAAAGATTTATCATTAAAAAAGATTGATATTTTAAAGCCGATTAATTTAAAAGAAAAAATAAATATTATTATACATGCTGCAAGTCAAGCAAGTCCAAAATATTACAGTATTGATCCATCAGGCACTTTTTTACCCAATGTAATAGGGACTTATAATTTATTACAGTTAGGATTGAAAAAGAAAATAGAAACCTTTTTATTTTTTTCATCAGCGGAAGTTTATGGAGAACTTTATTATGAAAATAAGTTAATGAATGAAAATAATTTCGGTGGAATAAACCCGCTTGAAATAAGGTCGTATTATACAGAGGGAAAAAGAGCCGGAGAAACTTTATGTAATGTTTTTTACAAACAATATGGTTTAAAAGTTAAAATAATAAGACCTTTCCATATATATGGACCAAATATGCAGCTGAATGATGGAAGAGTTTATGCTGATTTTGTAAAATCTATTATAAAGGGGAAAGATATTGTTTTGAAAAGTAAAGGAGATGCGGTTAGATCTTTTTGTTATTTAAGAGATGCAGTAAATGGTATTTTTAGGGTTATTTTTTATGGTCGACCAGGGAATGCCTATAACATAGGCAGCGATAGAGATATTATTAGTATTAAAGATTTAGCGAAAATTTTAGTAAGTATATTCAAAGAAAAAAGCATAAGGATAAAATTTAAAAAAAATTTGAGCAACATTAAAGGAGTTAAAATTGTGAAACCTGATATTTCTAAAATGAGAAAATTAGGTTTTATTCCTTGTGTCAGAATAGAAGAGGGGTTCAAAAGAACAATTTTAAGTTATGAGAAAGGAGAATAAATGAAAAAAATAAGTGTTTTAATTCCTACTTTTAATGAACAGGATAATATAATACCTTTAACTGAAGAAATAACCAATATTTTCAGGAATAAGTTAAAAAGATATGATTATGAAATAGTATTTATTGATAATTGTTCAACCGATGATACGAGAAAAAATATTGAAAAATTATGTTATAAAAATAAAAAAATAAAAGCAATTTATAATGTGAAAAATTTTGGATATTTACGTTCACCTTTTTATGGCTTACAACAAACAACAGGAGATTGCACTATATTAATGGCAGCTGATTTTCAGGATCCACCAGAATTGATTATGGATTTTGTAAAAGAATGGGAAAAAGGTTATAAAATTGTTGCAGGTATAAAAAATAGAAGTAAAGAAAATTTTATTTTATATTTTTTCAGGACATTATTTTATAAGATTATAAAAAAAATTACAGATATAGAACATATAGAACATTTTACCGGGTTTGGTTTATATGATAAAAGATTTATTAACATTTTAAAAAAATTAGATGAAGTAAAACCTTATTTGCGCGGTATCGTAGCAGAATTAGGATTTAAAAGGAAGGATATTTTATATGAACAAAATAGAAGAAGAAGTGGTAAAACAAAAAGTAATTGGTGGAGTTTATATGATTTGGCAATGCTTGGAATAACTTCTTATTCTAAAGTTGTTTTACGCCTTGCGACAATATTTGGATTTATAATTGCAATAATTTCTTTTTTTCTAGCAATAATTTATGTTATATTAAAGTTAGTTTTTTGGTTTGCATTTCCGATTGGAATTGCACCAATTATTATTTTAATATTGTTTTTTGGTGCAATTCAACTTTTTTTTATAGGTTTTTTGGGTGAATATATTTTGAATATTAATACAAGAATTATCAAAAGACCTTTGGTAATTGAAGAAAAAAGAATAAATTTTTAAGTTGGTTTGTATGAGTTCACAAAAATTAGCATGGAATATCAGAAGAAAAGCATTAGAAATTATTCATAATACCAGATCATCGCATATTGCTTCTGTATTTTCTGTAGCTGATATTGTTGCAGTTTTATATGCGGATATTTTAAAGTTTAATAACAAAAATCCTAAATGGGAAAAAAGAGACAGATTAATATTGAGTAAAGGGCATGCGGGTTTAGCAGTATATATTGCATTATGTGAATCTGGATTTTTTTCTGAAAAAGTTTTAAATTCTTATTGCAAAAATGGGAGTTATTTGCAGGGGCATATTTCTAATAAGAACGTTCCTGGTGTAGAGGTGTCATCAGGTTCATTAGGACATGGGATTTGTATAGCATCAGGTATGGCGCTTGCTGCCAAAATGGATAATAAAAAACACAGAATATTTACAATAACAGGGGATGGAGAATGTGATGAAGGTTCTGTTTGGGAGACAGCATTATTTGCAAATCATTATGAATTAAATAATTTAACAGTAATAGTTGATCATAATAAAATGCAAAGTCTGGATTTTTGTGAAAATACTTTGAAATTGGGAAATTTATGTAAAAAATGGGAAGCCTTTGGATGGAAAGTTTTTGAAGTTAATGGACATGACCATGCAGAATTAAAAAAGATTTTAAAAAAACAGGATAAAAAAAAGCCAACCTGTATTATTGCTCATACTATAAAAGGTAAAGGAGTTTCTTTTATGGAAAATAATATTTTATGGCATTATCGTGATCCGCAGGATGAATATTATTTAAAAGCAAAAGAAGAATTAGAAAAGGAAAAACTATGAGAGAAGCATTTTTTGTGGAGTTATTTAAAATTTTTAAAAAGGATAAAAATGCCATATTAATAACAGGCGATTTAGGTTATAGATTATTAGATAAATTTCGCAAAGAATTACCAAAACAATTTATAAATGCTGGCATTGCAGAACAAAATATGATGTCCGTCGCAGCAGGTCTTGCGTTAGAAGGAAAAAAAGTTTTTGTTTATTCAATTGCTAATTTCCCCGTTTTAAGGTGTCTGGAACAGATAAGAAATGATGTAGCATATCATAATGCTAATGTAAAGATTATATCAGCTGGTGTGGGATTTGATTATGGAACTCTGGGATATTCACACCATGCAACAGAAGATATAGCAGTTTTAATGGCAATTCCAAATATTTCAATAATTTCTCCATTTGATAATTATACTGCAAAAATTGCAGCCAGATATGTTTATAAAAATAAAGGAAGTTTTTATGTAAGATTAAGCAAAGATAAAATAAATGATTTGGTAAAAGATAAAAAAAATTATGATATTAAAAAACCAGCAGAAATTATAAAAGGGGAAAAAATTGCTATTTTTTCAACAGGTGCAATAATTCAGGAAGCAATAAAAACCGCAGAAATTTTATCAAAAAAAAATATTAAAATAGGTGTATATGGTTTTGCAATGATAAAGCCAATTGATAAAGAATATATTCGGCAAATTATAAAAAGATATGATATTATTTTTACACTTGAGGAACATAGAATAAATGGTGGTTTTGGAAGTAAAATTTGTAATATTATTAGCGAAAGTAATAATAAATCGAAAATAATAAAAATAGGATTAGATGATAAATTTAATTTTTTCATTGGAGATAAACAATATTTGATGAAAATAAATAAAGTAGATAAAATGGCCGTAAAAAAATACATCCTAAAAATCGCAGTTAAAAATTATGATTTTCAGGAGAAAAAATGTAACAAAAAATTATTAAATAAACTATAAAATAATATTTATGTTCTATTTTAAATTAAACAATTAATGAATAAAAGTAATGTATTATAAAAATATTTTGTTTTTACGGTATATTTTAAATATTGCAAAGGAAATTAAAATTTTGATTTATTTTAAAATAATTTAAAAAAAATACGGAGGGATTGAATTTAAAGAAATTTATTTAAATAAAGGCAAGCACAAAATAGAAATAGATTCGGAGATTTCGCAGAATGATACTACAACAAGATTATTATGGAAACGCAAAGAAATGCCAATATTTGTGCCAGTTAATGCAAATATACTTTTTCTATTTTAATTATCAAAAATAATATTATAATAAGACAAAAATTTAGGTATAAAAATGGTTATTAAAAAACAAAAAATTCAAAATACAACATTTGTTGATAAAAGTAAAAAATTAGTTTATCCATCCCAAGAGGATAAATTAATTAAAAATTCATTACCTATCATATCAATGGCAGGAATAAAATTTGGTATATTAATACTTTCAATTATTATGGTCAATTTTAGTTTTATTTTTTTTACAAGCAAATCATATTTATTTTCAATTTTTTTATTTTTATTGGGTAGTATAACCTTTGTTCTATTAGTTACAATAAATAAAACAGAACGAAATATAATTTCGGGCAGGATTGATTATGAGCCTGTGAAAGTATCTTTTTATGTAACGGTTATAAGGTGGATTATTATTGTTATATGCGTTATATTGGGGCAATACTTTTTTAACAAGAAAATTGATTGGGCTGCCGTTTTAGCTTACATGACTTCATTATTTCAACTTTATTTCATATTTAAATTCAATAAAAAATCCATACAAGACAATTATGAAAGAAAATATACATTCATAACAGTTGAAAAACCTTGGATTTTTAAGATATTTATGCTGATTATTATACTTATTTTTATAATAATGGCATATAAAAATGCAGTGATAGATAATATAAGGTTTTTTACTACTTATTTTATGATAATTATAGCAATATTTGCATATATTTATAGGTATATTGATAAAAAGCAGGATTTCTCCGAAGATGATAAAATTTCCTTCATTGATATTTTTTGGTTAATAATAATTATAATTACGGCTCTTTTTTTTAGGCAATATAAATTATTAGATGTAGCACCAGGTTTATTACCAGATGAGATAAAAAGCATGGAAGCTATTTCGGCAATTGTAAATGGGATGAGACCACCTATATTTTACGCAAGCGATCCTTATCAGGTAGCTTCATTATACTATATAATTGTTGCGTTAATTTGTAAATATACTGTTTTCAATATATATAGCGCAAAAATTATTTCAGGAATAATTGGAACAGCAAATATTTTATTTTTATATCTTTTAATAAAAGAAATATATTCGAAAAGAATTGCTATTATTTCATCTTTTATATTAGCTTCAATGATGCAGCATATTGTTTACAGTAGAATAATTTGGGGTTGGATTTTTGTGCCATTTTTTACAACTGTTGTATTTTATTTTTATTATAAAGCTAGGAAATCAGGGAATATGTTATATTTTGTAATATCAGGAACTATACTCTCATTGAATGTTTATTTTTATAATGCGGCAAAAATGGTTCCATTTATATTTATTTTTTTGTGGCTTTATCTTTTATTTGATAAAAATGTAAGAAAAAATTTTAAATTTCATATTGCATCTGCAATTTTAATTATTACATCATCAATAATTGTATTTTTTCCACTTTTAAATTATATAATTCATAATTCACAACTTTATTTTGGAAGAATGAAAGATTGGAATCTTTTAACGCATTTACCAGCAGGTTCTGCACTATATGAAAGACTGGCAGATCAGTTTATGTTATTTTTTAAGATGTTTTTTTCTGCCTCTTGTATATGGGGAGCTTTTAATATTGCATCAAAACCAGCTTTTGATCAAGTGACTGTATTTTTCATGGTAATTGGCATAGCATATACTATAGTAAGAATAAAAAATGAAAATAATTTTTTTATACTAATGTGGTTTTTTTGGGGAATGCTTGTAGGTTTTCTTACAATTGCTGCTGACTTATATCAAACCAGAGTGGTAATGGCATTGCCGGCAATAGCAATTCTCGCGGCATTAGGTTTGGAAAAAATATCAACATTATTTGATAAATTATTTATATTACGTGGTAAGATTTTAAGTGGTTTTATAGTACTTATTATTTTATTTGTGATAATTTACAATAATTACCATATGTATTTTAATGTTTTTGCTAATGATCCATCAACCAAATGTGCTTATTCCAGTGTTTTTGTAAAAATCAGAAAATTAATTGAAAAAAATAAAGATGCAAATATTTTTTATTCAAGATATTTTTTAAACGAACATATAACCGGGAACATGGTTTTATTATCACAATTTTTTAAAAAAAAATTTAGTGATATTGATGTTGGACTCGGTGAACTAAATATATATTATAATAAGGAAAGAAAACCTGTTTTAATAATTGCAGAAGGAACTTTTTCAAAATCTTTAAACTATTTTAAACACTATTTCCCCCAAGCGGAAATTTATAGAGAATGGAATTCAGATTATTATTTCTATGGTTTAAAGCGAAATATAAATGTTTTTGGTTGGAAAAATCCTAATCTGGTTTTAGAAATTATTCGTGGGCGATATTTTAGAGTGTTTCCTTCTGCATCAGAA
Source organism: Candidatus Goldiibacteriota bacterium (assembly GCA_938034975.1). GTDB lineage: Bacteria > Oederibacteriota > PGYV01 > PGYV01 > DYJU01 > DYJU01. The sequence continues at coordinate 18,420 of CALHNI010000036.1, forward strand.
TTTGTATTATTTGTTGCTAGTGTTATACCTTATGAAGATATATCGCAACTTTATAGGTTAAATGTTAATTTTATAAGTAATTCAAAAGCGAAATTGAATACAAAAATAGAAGAAAATTATATAAAGCCGCTTCCAGGTATTTCAAAAGCAGAAATTATAAATTTAATAGAAATCCCTGATTATGAAAGTTATGAATTTTCAATAAAAGGATGTTCATCTGCAACGATACAATTGGACGGAAAAGAAGTTAAGGGAGAAGAAAAACTATATAAAGGCTTGCATAGATTAAAAATACTTATGGAAGACATTGATCCCCAAGGAGCTGTTATTTATTGGAAAAGACATGATAGAGAAATGGAACCTATACCAATATATTATTTTATTGATTCAGATAAAATTTTAGGATTAATGGCTGAATATAGAGATGAAAATGAATTGATATATAAGTCAGTAGAAGGAATTATGCAGTTTAATAATTATTTTTATTCTAAACGGCCTGGGATCAAATGTAAAAATAATAAATGTTCAATAACTTGGTCTGGTAAAATCAATGTGCCTAAAGATGGTTATTATTCTTTATACCTTGATACACTTTGGAATTATAAAATATATGTAAATGAAATGCTTGTATCAGTTAAAAAAGGAGATAATAGAATTGAAAATACAGAAATTTTTTTAAAACGTGGTAAATATAAAATTAAAATAATAACTGAAATTATGCAATCAAATTCTACTATACGATTATTATGGAAAGAAAGTTCATCAAAAGAATACTTTCCTGTTTCACCAGATTATTTATCACCATTTTAAATTGGGCAGAAAATAATAATTAATTTGGGATATGAATATGGATTATTTTAAGTAAATCCTGAAAATCGTAATAAAAAATAATATTTTCAGGAGAAAAAAATAAAATATTATTAAAAAATTAAACTTTTAAAACAACACTTATGTTTTATTATTTATTTAAAAAACGGGTGAATAAAAGTAATGCGCTATAAAAATAAAAATTTATTAGATAAAAATAATAAAAAAATTTTGTCTTCCCGTAAAAATGCGATTTCTAAAGCGTTTTTACGGATTGCTTTTTTACTTTAAATTAAAATAAAAATATGTTATAAATAAATAATAATTAATAAATTAAGAAGGTGGAAAAAATGGTTATTAAAAAACAAAAAACAAAAAAAACAAAAAGTAAAACAACAAAGGTAAATATTTTAAAAGAGGATGTAAAAAAAGATCTTAATGAAGAAATTGATTCAATAGATATTATTATAAATTTTTTTAAAAATCTATTTATATCTAAGGAATCAGAAAAAAGTGTTGAAAAGGAAAAAACAAAACTTAAAGTTAATAAAAAAGCAGTTGGTTATACAATAATTTTATTATTTATATTTATTATAATGTTGTATTTATTTTGGCAGAATATACAAAGGCAGATGAACTTTAACCAGAAACCAGAATTAATTTCTTCATGGGCGCCGCAGTATAAAGGACAGGTAGGAATGCCGGTTTATTATAACCATCAGTTTGTAATTGATAATGGGGCACAAGAAATTAAAATTTATAAAAAATTAGAAGGTATATTAGAAGATGTGATTTCACTTGATTATGTTCCTTCCTGGGTTGCAGAAACATCTCAGGGCATTATTCTAGTGAAAGCGTTAAATTCTGATAATTTATATTTTTATAAAAATAAAAAATTGGAAAAAATTTTATCTTTGCCCAGTTTTAATTTATCTTCCAATTTTAACCTTGATAGTAAAGATAATATTTATTATGCAGATGTTGCTCAGGCAAAAATTTTAAAATATGATTTGGATGGCAATAGATTATTAGAAATATCTGGTTATGGCAAAACAAAAGATAAATTTCAAAAGATAGGCAGAATATTTTTTGATAAAAATGATAATATTTATGCCTATGATATTTCTACCCCACCTAAAATAAAAGTTTTTACATCAGAAGGTAAATTTATAAAAGAAATAAATTTAGGTTTAAAAGAATTAACTGGCAGGGAATCAATAGCTGTTACCCATGACGGAAATATATATATGAATGATTTATTTGAGTTGGTTATAAGGATTTACAGTCCTAAAGGAAAATTGCTTGGAAAATTTAAAACAGATATAACAGGCAGATATAATATAGGCATACCTAATTGTTTATCAGGTGGTATTGATAATATTATTTATGTCCATACGCAGGCATTCAGGCCAATTAAATATTAGGATTGATAGTTATGACAAAATGTCTTGTTATTTTAACATGGAACGAAATTGAAGCAGTAAAAAAATTATATGATAAAATCCCTGTAAATAAATATGATGAAGTATTTGTGATTGATCCTGGTTCAAATGATGGCACAATAGAATTTTTTAAAGAAAAAGGTATAGAAGTAAAAATACAACCCAAAAAAGGCAGAGGGGTTGCTTTTGTAATGGCAGCAGAAATTGCCAAAAGTGATTTGCTTGTGTTTTTTGGACCAGATGGTAATGAAAATCCGGATGATATTGAAAAATTATTTCAGGGATTAGAAGAAGGCAATGACATAGTAATTGCATCCCGTTTTATGAAAGGAGCAAGGAATGAAGAAGATGCTTCTTTATTGCCTTTGAGAAAGTGGGCAAATCAGATTTTTACTTTGTTGGTTAATATATTTTTTAACAGAACAGGGACATATATAACCGATACTATAAATGGTTTCAGGGGAATAAAAAAAGATAAATTAAAAGAATTAAAATTAAATGCCGAAGGATTTGCAATAGAATTTCAAATGACCATAAGGGCATTAAAGAAAAGATTTAAAATAAAAGAAATACCTACAATTGAGGGAGAAAGAATAGGTGGTAAAAGTAAGGCAAAATCAATACCAACAGGTTTGAAAATACTTAAGGTTTTATTACAGGAATTATTTAGTAAATAA
>CALHNI010000037.1 GCA_938034975.1 Candidatus Goldiibacteriota bacterium
CCCCACCAGTCAGCCCAGTCAGAAAATAACATTGTATTCTTATGTACCAATCTGCCAAGCAAAGATGGAAAATAAACATTTGGTTTGTGATCAAATCCATGGATGATATCATATTTCTCTTTTATTACAAATTTCAACCTAAAAAAAATATCATTGGGTCCCCATCCCCCACCGTCCAGAGTTAAAAATTTTGGCGTTAAAATTATTTTTACTCCATCTTCTGTTTTCACTTCTGCTTTAAAATTATTTTTGTCAGAAATTGTAATTAAAGTCATATCATGTCCGCGTTTTGCAAGTTCTCTTGCAAAATTAAAAGCCCTGAAATAAGTTCCTTCTCCTTTTATGTTATGATTTAGATAAAGTATCTTCATTTTTTCACCTCAAATATTTTAATTCAACATCTACTATGTATAAAATAATCCTGTCATTTTATAAATATAACTGTATGTTCTAATTTACAAAGGCATTATCATATATTTTATTCCATGATAAATCATTTGCAAATTCCAATGCATTTTTCAAACATATTTTGTAAAACTCATCATCTTTTAATAATTTTAGACACGCACGCACCAATTCTTCCTTTCTATATTTGCATACAATACCCATAGGTCTTTTTTTTATTTCTTCGGCTATCCATGGCACATCAGTAATAACAACAGGTAAACCGCAGGCAAGATATTCTTTTGGTTTTGTAGGATCTGCATAATAAGTATAATTATTTTTATCATCTATATAAGAGGCAATTCCAATTCTTTTATGCGGCATAAATTTAAATAAATCCGAATGCTCCATTACCCCTAAAAATTTAACATGTCCGGTAAGATTTAACTTTTCTGTTAGTCTTTTTAGTTCTTTTTCATAAGGACCAGTGCCTATTATCAAAAGTTCTGCTGTATTTTCTTCTTTAATTATGTCCTGCATTGCTTCTATCACCAATTGGACGCCTTTTGTTTCATCCAAATAACTTACAAAAAGTATTGATTTATTTTTTATTTTTTCTTTATCAGAAATTTTATCTATTTTTTCCAATTCAACTCCAACCGGGACTATTTTTATTTTTTCTTTTTTTATTTTAAATTTTCTCATCTTTGCTTGTGCAATCCTTTCTGATAATGCCCAAATTTCATCACATTTTTCACAGGCAATTTTATCAACAAACTCATATAAAAAATTTAAAAAAGTATTTTTAAATCTGCGCGGCATATGGTCTATTATATAGTAAATTACTTTTTTTGTTTTTTTGAATTTTTTTAATAATATACCGGTCAAAGCATTTAAATTATCAATACCGATAAAAATATCTATATTTTCTTTCAGTTTAAAAACAAAAAAAATATTATAAAAAAAATCTTTTAGCCATTGTAAAAATTGGATATTTGTTTTTTTACAGGTATTATAGTTTTTTATTTTTTCACCATTTAAAAATTTTTCTGCAATTGATTTTTTGATATTTGTATATGAAAAAGGATGTCCTATAAAAATAAAATTATCACACTTTTTAATTAAATAATTTTTTAGTGCCTGAACAGGACCATAAACTTCTGTTATATGTGCAGCTTCTAAGATAATTTTATTTTTTATATCCATTTTTCCAGTTTAAACTTCTATTTTTTCTAATTTTTTTATACCAGCCCACATAGAAATACCAATAATAAAAAATGCAATTATGATTATAAGTATATAATTTAAAAAATATTTTTCAATATGAAATTCTTTAAATTTTAAAATTTTTGAAAGATAATAATCCTTAACAAAACCTGCTTCTAAAAACAAAAGCAAAGCTATAAATAAAAAAGTAACAAACATATAAAAAAGCCCTGCGATTCCTGTTATCAAATCTTCTGGGTTTTTTATCTTAAAATCAGCAAACACAGCACCCAACCCTATCGCGCATCCTGCTATAACAAAGGTAATAAGAACTGTTGAAAAAATTGTGATAAAATTTATAAGTTTATGTGTTTTTAATAAATTTAAAGATAAAAAAGAAATTATAAGTCCTGTTGTCACAATAAAAAAAGTATAAATTATAAATTTATATATAACATATTTTTTTATGGAAATCGGAATTGTTTTTAAAATCCAGAAGCTTCTTCCCTCCATACTGATAACAGGCAAAATAAGACGCGCACCAACTGCTGACATAACAAGTCCTATAAAACCAATATTTAAAAAAAAGATAACTTCTCTTAAATTAAAAAGGTCTGCTGGCAATTTATAAATATTAAAAAGATATAAAAATATTATCCCAAAAAGAAAAACTAATTGTATCCACTGTGTTGTGTCTCTAATTATATATTTTACATCTTTTTTAAGTAATACTGAAAATTCATTTGTTTTCTTATAAACAAAACTACCTTTTACTATTTTCTCTTTTTTAAAAATTTCTTTTTTTGAAAAGCCATCAAAATACCATATTTTTGCCACGAAAATTACTGTTATAAAAAAAATTATGCTTAAAAAAGTCAGCAGCATTAAAGGCAATACCCCTGATAAAATACCACTATATGTAACATTATTAATTATTTTTAAAAGATGCGAATGTGGAAAGAAAAAATTGTCAGGAGCCTTTAAATTCCTGACCAATTCCATAATCTGATTAAAATCTGCACCTGTTAATTTTTCTGGTTCTAACATTCTAAAATAAATAAAAAAAGCAACAAGAAAAATTCCATAAATTGCAATAACAAAATTTCTTATTTGTTGCCCCGGGAAATATTTTATTAAAAACAGGGTTAAAAAAATTCCACAGGATACACAAATAATAAAAAAAGGAATATGGGATATAAATATAAACAAATACTGATATATATCTATTTTTAATACCTTTGAATATGCTGCAAATATAGGTATTGTTATAAGTAAAATCATCCAGCAGGAATCAATTAAAATCTTTATATATTTAAGTATAAAAACTATTTCTATTTTTACAGGTGAAGAAAATAAAAAATCCATCTCGCGACTAAAAAAAAGAACAGGTATAGATGCAACTATAGATGATAAAATTATCATAATTGTAAAAGTCATGTAAAATGTGTAAAGTAATTTTTTAACAAGAAGTGGCCCTATAATCTGTGCAGTATAAAAATGTTTAAATATAAATAAAAAAAGGTAATACACAACTGGAAAGAAAAATCCGGCAAAAAATAAAAAAAGAGTCGTTTTAATTAATTTTTCTTTATTTACCTTTAAAAAATCATTTTTAATCTGTAAAAAATAAAAGCCAACAAGTAACTTTAACTGTAAAAAAGCGTTAGAAAACCCGTTTTTTCGGAAAAGCAAACTGTTTTTATTAAATAAATTTTCATTTTTATAATACATTACTTTTATTCACCAGTCTTTTTAATTTAAAATAAAAATCAAGTGTTGTTTTAAATATTTTATTTTTTTTAATAATATATTATTTTTGTGTTTTTTTCCTGAAAATCGCAATCTTTTAATAAATCGATTTTCAGGTTTAATTTATTCATTTTCTTCGGTTAACTTAAAAAAAACTTCTTCTAACTTTTCACTTTTATTTTTTTCTTTGATTTCTTTTAAACTACCGGTTTCAATAAGCTGCCCCTTATCTATTATACCAACCGTTGTGCAAACATCCTCAGCTATATCAATTGAATGGGTTGACATAAAGACAGTAGTTCCTTTTTCTGCAAGATTTTTAAATTCTTCTTTTAATAATCTTATTGACTTTGGGTCAAGCCCTACCATTGGTTCATCTAAAATAAAAACTTCTGGCGAATGAATCAAAGAAGCAGTAATTAGTAATTTCTGACTCATTCCATGAGAGTAACTTTCTATAAAATCATTTAAGTAATCTTCCATTTCAAACAATTTCACATATCTCGTAAATAATTCTTTGAATTTATGACTATCTACATCATACAAATTGGCTATAAACTCAATATATTCAATTCCGCGTAATTTTTCAAAAACAAATGGTTTATCCGGTATGTAAGCAAACTTTTTTTTATATTCAACTGGATTATTTTTTAAAGTTATACCGTCAATATAAATTTCCCCATAAGTTGGCACAACCAGACCGCATAACATTTTAATTGTTGTTGTTTTACCTGCTCCATTAGGACCCAAAAATCCGAAAATTTCACCCCTTTTTATTTCCAAATTTAAATTATTTACGGCAACCAATTTTCCATAATTTTTTGTTACATTTATAAATTTTATCATTTTAAATCTGATTCTATATCCTTTTCCAGGTCATTTGAAATATGAAACTTTTCTTTATAATGTTTGATAATTTTAGGTATAAAAAATGAAAAAATAAATAATGCAACAGGGAAAATAATATCCGGACGCAAAAGGTCTATCGGACTTTTATATGTCAGGACGAGTTGTTTTATTGCAGCTGCTAAAAATGTAATAACTAAAATACCAGGTCCTACGCCAAATACCGTCCCCCAGAAAAAGGATTTAAAACTTATTTTAGAAATTCCGGCGGCAAAACTTAAATATGTAAATGGAATAAACATAAGTCGCATATAAAGGATAATAGAAAAACCATGTTCTTCTATTTTATCATCAAATTTTTTAAAATGCCTGTGCTGTAAAATTTTGGCAGCAAAATCCCGCAAAAGGTATCTTGATATAAAAAAAGAAAGGACACCACCTATTAAAGCACTTATGTAGTTTATTAAAAAACCAAGCCAGTTTCCAAAAATAAAACCACCTATAGATGTAAACACACTAGCAGGAACAAAAAGCATAATACTTATTGCGTAAAATCCAATAAACACAAATATACCCCATATACCAATTTTCTGGGTATAATACTGAAATTTTTCCTGTAAAATTATTCTGCCTTTTTCTGTAAAAAAATAATACGAATAAGGTGAAAAATTGAGTATATAGATAACTATGCTGAAAAAAATTAAAAATATGACTATTTTTATTAAATTTTTCACTTTTAACCAATTTTTTTAAAATCTGATTTTGGTGCACCACATTCAGGGCATACCCATGAAGATTCTATATCCTCAAATCTGGTTCCTGGTTGAACTCCATTAGAAGGGTCACCTTTCTCAGGGTCATAAATATAACCACAAACTGTGCATTCCCATTTTTCCATAATTTTTCTCCTTTGTTTTTAATTAGTATTGTGAAAAGTTTTAACGCTCTTCACTTAAAAATTTTTTTATTCATATACTTTTTTTGCCTTTTGTTCCCCCTTTATCAAAGTGGATTTAGGCGGATTTGCATACATCCATTCTCTTTTTCTAGCTCTCTTTTAAAATCTCACCTAACCACTCTTTATTAAAGAGGGGAATTTTTTATTCTTATTCTTATTTTTTTTCTTCCCCTTTGCAAAAGGGGGACTAAGGGCGATTTTCCTCCTCTTTCTTTTTTTTTACCACTTTGTAAAAATGAGATTTAAGGGGGATTTGATTCATTATTTTTAAATCGCCCCTTCCCCATCTTTTTAAAAGAGGGGGAAATGTATATTATTTTCTATACTTTAAGTATATTTTTTAATCTCTGACTTCTTTCTTTTTCATAGAACTTTTCACATTATCTTTTAATTTCAATTTATTTTACTAAATTTAATTTATAAAAACAAGTATTTGTGTGATAGTCTGTAAAAACGCTTTAGAAATTGCTTTTTTACGGGGAGACAATTTTTTTATTATTTATATTTAATAAATTTTTAATTTTTATTTTACATTATTTTTAATTACCCGTTTTTTTTATTTAAAATAAAGATCAAGTGTTGTTTTAAATATTCTTTTGATATTCTTTTGATATTCTTTTGATATTCTTTTTGTATTTTTTTTCCTGAAAATTGCAATCTTCTAATAAAGCGATTTTCAGGTAAAAAATAAGTGTTGTTTTAAAATTTAATTTGTTTAATAATATTTTTGTTGTATTTTTTTGAAAGTTGCAATTTTTTATTGCTGTTTTCAGAATAGTATTAAAAAAAATCATATCAGGTGATAAGAATATGAAAAAAATTATTTTAATTTTTTGTTTTTTGATATTTTCTTATAATATTTTTTCAGTTGATATAATTATAGATACAGAAAAAAACAAACAAAAAATATCTCCCTTTATTTATGGAGTCAATCAGGATATTCCTTCTGACGTAAAAATAACAGCAAGAAGAGCAGGCGGTAACAGATTAACTGGATATAACTGGGAAAACAATGCATCAAATGCTGGCTCTGACTGGCAGCATTACAGCGATAATTATTTACTGGATAACTTTGGCATTTTGCTTTCTGAAGATGAAAAAGAAAAACCAGGTAAATTTTTTACTTTATTTCATGAAAAATCTTTATCCTTAAATGCATATTCTCTTATAACCTTACCACTTGCCGGCTATGTTGCCAAAGATAAAAAAGGTCCGGTTAAGGATGAAGAAAAAGCACCATCAGAAAGGTGGGCCAAAGTTTTATTTACAAAAAATTCTCCTTTTTCTTTAGAACCTGATAAAAATGATGATTATGTATATATAGATGAAGAAGTTTATTTTTTAGTAAATAAATACGGTAAAGCAAATACTGACACAGGAATAAAAGGATATGCACTCGACAATGAACCAGATTTATGGTCATTTACTCATCCACGAATTCATCCCAATAAAACCGGAGCAGAAGAATATATACAAAAATCCATAGAAGCAGCCAAAGTAATAAAACAAATAGATGGATATGCAGAAGTTTTTGGTCCTGTTTCTTATGGATATAATGGTTTTAAAACATTCCAGGATGCTCCGGACTTTATTCAGGCACGATGGAAATATGAATGGTATCTGGCTTACTATCTTTCAAGAATGAAAGATGCATCAGATAAAGAAGGTAAAAGATTACTGGATGTTCTTGATATTCACTGGTATCCTGAAGCACGTGGAAATGGCAAAAGAATAGTTTTTAACCAGGGCTCAGCTGAAGAAACTGCTTATGCAAGGGTTCAAGCCCCAAGATCTTTATGGGATAAAAATTACATAGAAGACAGCTGGATATGCAATGATGCAAAAGATTGTCCAATTGCTTTGATTCCCAAAATAAATGATATGATTAATAAATACTATCCCGGCACAAAACTGGCAATCACAGAATATGAATACGGTGCTGGTTATCATCCATCAGGCGGTATTGCTCTTGCAGATGTTCTTGGTATTTTTGGGAAATATGGTGTTTATATGGCAAATTACTGGATGATAGAATGGGGCGCATATTCTTTAGCTGCTTTCAGATTATACAGAAACTATGATGGTAATGGTGGTTGCTATGGCGATTTAAATGTAAAAGCTGAATCATCAGATATTGAAAAAGTAAGCGTATATGCCGCACTTAATAGTAAAAATAAAAACATTTTACATATTATTTTAATAAATAAAGATTTAAAAAACATAAATAATATAAAAATTTCAATTAAAACAAAATTAAATTATATAAAAGCAAATATATGGGGCTTTGACAAGGAAAGTGCAGGAAAAATTATTTTTAAAGAGGGAATTAAAATAAAAAATAATAATTTTTCACTTGAAATGTCGCCGCTTTCTGCTAATCATATTGTTGTAATGTAAAAATTATTTTTAGTATAAATACCAATCTGGACAGTTTTCATTTGTATTTGAAAATCCAAGATTTAATTTTATTTCCTGACCACCATTTATTGTAGTCAAATATAAATCTCCATTTGTATTTGTGGAATCATATTTAACATATAAAATCCAGTAACCATCCGGTGAAAAACAAGGCAATCTATCGTTTTCATTATTATAAGTTAATCTTGTTTTTCCACTGCCATCTGTGTTCATAATCCAGATTTCACCTTTATCATCATAATTTGAATCTGCAGAATAAACAATTTTTGTTCCATATTTGGAAAATTTAGGCTGAGTATGTAAATACGCATTACTTGTCAACATAACCGAATTACTTCCATCTGTATTGGCTATATATATCTGTTTATAGCCTGTTGTAGTTGAAGCATAAACTATTTTGTTTGCATAAGTATTATAATCACACCATTGATAGTCTCCCTGGGAAGAAGCAAGAACAACAACTTCCTTGCTATTTATATTATCCCAAGCACATATTTCATATTTCCCTGATGTTGAATTATATTTATGATAAAAAAGGTGTTTATTAGTTCCAAAAATTCCAGGTCTTGGATAATATTTATCTGCTGATGTGCCTACTTTTTCAAATTGTGACGACCCATCATCGTTTGTCACATATATATCCATTCCAAATCCTATGCTTCTGTCACTTACAAAATAAATTTGCGTGCCATTATACAACCATGCAGGATAACCATCATATTTTGTATTACTACTATTATTATTGGTAATATTTACGTTTGTTTGTAATGATATATTATAAATATACACATCATAATCACCATCCATGTTTGATGAATATACTATTTTCCCGTATGGTGTTGGTGTAAAAGTCGGAGTATAAGTATGTGTATATGTGAAAGTATATGTATTTGTTGATATATTTGTCGGAGTATAAGTAAAGGTGTCTGAATTATTAGACACATTTTCCGGAGAAGTTATTGTTTTTTTTGAACATGTTAAAAATAAAATTAAAATTATAAAAATAAGAAAAACCGGTTTTTTATTCATTTTATACCTCCTGAATTTTTTATATTTTTTATATCATAAAAAATGCTATTTGTCAATATTTTTTTAGTGCTTTTAGTTTATTGTATTATTGTATCAAAAATTTTATAATTTTTTAAAATAAACGGAGAGATAATGAAAACTTTAATACTTAATAAATATTCAAAAATAGATTTTAAAACCCGAAAATTTAAATATTTATCAATAGATGAAACATATAAATTAATTGGCAATAATTTAAGAAATTTAAGAAAATTATATGGATTTACACTAAAAGAATTATCTGAAATTTCAGGTATTAATGCAAATTATCTTGGGAATATTGAACGCGCACAGAGGAAACCAACACTGTATACACTCAATCAACTTGCTTATATTTTTAATATAAATGTTAATACCTTTTTTTCTTATACTAAAGAAAAAATTCCAGAAAAGGAAATTTTAATGAATAAAATATTGGCAATTTTAAAAACAAAAGAAACAAAAGATATAAGAAAAATTTTTGCATTAATAAAAAAATTGTACCCATGATTAGAAAAGAAATTTTTAAAATATACTATGATGTATATAAAACTTTAGGAAATAAAATCAGAGATATACGCATCAGTAAAAAAATTTCATTGGAAGAACTCGCAACCAAATCTAATATTTCTCATGTTTTTTTAGGGAATATAGAAAGAAACGAACGCAGACCATCCATTGATACATTGGTTAAAATCTCAAATGCACTTAAAATAGGTCTTTATGATTTAATAGGAACAGATGTGTATTTAAACCCCTCGCCGTATAAACATATACTACTTCG
>CALHNI010000038.1 GCA_938034975.1 Candidatus Goldiibacteriota bacterium
AATGATTTCTGGAGCAAATTGGTTTATTTTTTTTATAATTAATTTATTTATTTCTCCTGTTCCAATTATAAGAATCTTTTTCCCATTAATTCCTGCTTTTTCTTTTAATAAATTTACAACAATATTCGGTATGGAAACAGACCCCTTGGAAATCAATGTTTTATTTTTAATAAACCTTGTTAACTTAAAAACTTCATTGAAAATTTTACCAAAATATTTACCAGCAAAATTATTATTTTTTGAAAAATTAAAAGCATCCTTAACTTGATGAAATATCTGATTTTCACCAATTATTGCAGATTCAACCCCTGATGCTACATAAATTAAATGTTTAAATGCATCAATTCCATAAAATTGATCATTTAAAGTTTTTATATCATCTATATTAATATTAAAAAATTCAATTAAAAAGCCATATAAAAATTGCCGTGTATAAAAAGGGTTATGTGTTCTTAATATAAATTCTCTCCTGTTGCAAGTTTGCAATATTACCTTTTCTTCAAATGGTAAAAGATTATAGAAATATTTTAATTTATTTGAAGATATGTTTATTTTCCCCAAAAAATCAATATTACATTTTTTATGGTTAAAACTTAATATAAAAATGTCCATTAAATCACCCTCAAAATCCTATTTTTTATTTCCTTTACTTTTTTAATCTTTTTACCATCTGATGATATTGTTATTGTTATTCCTTTTTTTCTAATAACCGACATATCAAAAAAATCATTATACTTTTTCAAACTAACGTTATTGGATAATATATGTATTTTTTTTGCTTTTTTGCAGATAAATTCATTTAATTTTTTATTATCAGTGGCTGCAATAACTAAAAATTTATTTTTTAAATATTTTAGTTTAAATTTATCCTTTATCAATTTTACTTTGTTTTTATTTTTGAGATTGATTAACATTTTAGTAAAAGTAGGCGAAATAACAGTAACCTTACCACCACCATTTATTAAATTTTTTACTTTTCTTGTAGCTATTTTGCCACCGCCAACAACTAAACATTCTTTGTTGCTTAATAAAAGTTGGATAGGATATGTCATATATAATATTCCATAATAATATTTTTATTTAATAAAATATTTTTAATTTTATATAATGTTGTGTCAACGTCATAATTAGTGTTCAATATAAAAATATCATCTTTAGCTTTCAATATATTTTCTAAATCAAAAATTATTATTTCATTTGGTTTATTTAAACTTCTCAACAACTCAGATTCAAAATCATCCAGATCAACAATTGTAGTTATAAATATAATTCCTGTATCAGTTAGAATTCGCGCAAGTTCACCAATTCTTCTTATATGTTCTTCTCGGTCAAATGTTGTAAAATCTGATTCTAATCCACTTAAAAGTTTTGGCGAACCAAGATAATAAACATTTTTCCCTATATCAAACAAATCTTTTTCAAGATTTTTTGCAATTTCGTCTATTTTTTCTGAAAAAGTTCCAGTTAAAACTATAAATTTAGGGCTCTGCCCAAAACGAGAAGCTCTCATCTGTGGTGAAATAATACTTTTTTCCCAAATAAATTCTCTTTGTTCAACATGTTTATCAACTATTGATTTTTCATCTTTTATTGGTTCCAAAATAATTCCACCACCTGAAATATCATATTCATCAACGATTACAAATCTGCTTGTTTTTTGATTTTTTATATACAAATCAAAAACTATTGGTTTTAATGTTTTTAATACACATTGTGCCACATCATATCTTTCTATTTGTGTTTTGTTTTCTTCGGTTGTTAAATCAGATGCATTGATTATGTGCAAAATTTTATCTAAATAAACTATTTCTCTGTTTGTATTTATTTTTATTTTATATTTTTTTCCATATATCATTGGAAATCTCCCCATCCAGAATAAATTTACTTTAAATGTGTGCGCAACACATGGTAATTCTTCGCTGGTTTTGCATACAACTTCTCCTCGTTTTATATAAAATTGAGTTTTAAGGGTTATACCTTTTGACATTCCAGCTATTATTTGGGATTGTTGGGTTTCATTGAATGATTCAATTGTTTTTATTTGTGTTTTTTTACCAGAAGGTAAAAAAATAACTTCATCATCTATTCGGGCAACACCAGATTCAACCGTGCCTGCAATTATTCGTCTATCGTCATCATGTGCTGTAAATTTATATATATCCTGAACTGGCATCCTAAATGGCTTTTTTTCATCCACTATTTCTTTTTCAAATGAATCTATTACCTCAAGTAATGTTTGACCATTATACCATTTCATTTTTTCAGATTTAAAAACAATATTATCACCATCCCTTGCACACACAGGTATATAAGAATATGGTAAAATATTTAGTTTTGATAAAAAATTATTATATTCTTCCTTTAAAAATTTAAATCTCCCTTCATCATAATTTATAATATCAATTTTGTTTATTACAACAACTATATTCTTAATACCAATCATGGATAACAGATACCCATGCCTTTTTGAATTCTCCTGAATTCCCTCATTTGCATCAATTACCAAAACCGCTGCTTCTGCATGAGATGCTCCTGTTACCATGTTTTTTAGAAATTCAATATGTCCCGGAGCATCAATAATTATATACTCTCTTTTATTTGTTTTAAAAAATATTCTTGCAATATCTATTGTAATACCCTGAGACTGCTCGTCTTTTAAAGCATCTAATAAAAAAGCATATTCAAAAGGTCTTGAATTTTTTTCACAAAATTTTTTAACACTTTCTAATTTACCTTTTGGTAAAGAATTAGTATCCACAAGCAGTCTGCCGATAATGGTTGATTTACCGTGGTCCACATGACCTACAACTACGATATTCAATCTATCTTTATTATTTTCATTTTCCATTGTTATATCTCCTGATTTACATATATCCTTCTTTTCTTAAAGTTTCCAATGTCCCCCCATCTTCTTTATCCTGTTCTCTTCCTGAGCGTTCCGCTATATTTTTTAATTTTCCACTTTTTAATTCAAAAATAATTTCATCTAAACTTTTAGAATCTGATTCTATAGGCTTTGTGCAAGGCCAACAACCTAACGATCTGTATCTTTTTCCATTACCTTGATTGAAATAAAGTGAAACTACAGGTATATTTTCTTTTTTTATATATTCCCAGATATCAATTTCTGTCCAATCCAGCAATGGATGTATTCTTATATGTGTACCTGGAGCAAAATCTGTCTTAAATTGATTCCAGAGTTCAGGGGGTTGTTCAGATATATCCCATTCACTCTGTTTATCACGTGGAGAAAAATATCTTTCTTTTGACCTGCTACCTTCTTCATCTGCTCTAATACCCACAATAACTCCGGTAAATGGCTCTTTATTTTCCCAAATTTCATATTTGCCAGTTTCTAAATTTAATTTATATCTTACAAATTCACCAGACAAAGTATATTTCAATGCTTCACTTTTTAATAATCTACAGCATTCAATTCTATTGACTTTTCCATCAGGAAATGTCCTTTTTTCTTCTAATGCCTTTTTATTTTGTCCAACAATCATGGTTAATTTCCATTCCATAGCCAGTTTGTCTCTGTACATAATCATTTCAGGAATTTTAAAATTTGTATCTATGTGAACGAGAGGAAAAGGAACATGTCCAAAAAATGCTTTTCTTGCAAGCCATAACAAAACAGTTGAATCTTTACCAATAGACCATAGCATACAAAGATTTTTAAACTCTCTATATGCTTCTCTGATTATATAGATACTTAATGATTCAAGTTTTTCTAATCTATTCATTTTGTTTCACCTGATCCAATTGTTTTTATTCTGATTACTTTTCCATTTTTTATATGTATACCGCATTCTTTTTGCTCAGGATTTTCCCACCACCAACGCCCTGCTCGTATATCTTCCCCTTCTTTTATTGCCCGCGTACATGGCTCACATCCTATGCTAGGATAATTTTTGTCATGCAATTTATTATATGGAACATTTTCTTTTTTTATATATTGCCATACCATATCAAAAGACCAATCAATCAATGGATTAATTTTTATTAACTTATAATTTTCATCCCATTCAACTTTTTTTAAATTTTTTCTTGTTATGGACTGCTCTTGTCTTAATCCTGTAATCCATACTTTAAATGCTTTTAAAGCTCTTTTTAAAGGTTCTACTTTCCTTATATTGCAGCACAATTTCCTATTTTCAATATTCTCATAAAATAAATTTGGTCCAAATTCATAAATCATTTTTTCTACTTTTTTATAGTTGGGAAAATAAATTTTTATTTTTATATTATAAAATTTATTTGTTTTATCTATTAAATCATAAGTTTCTTGAGGTAATCTTCCAGTATCAATTGTAAATATTTTAAAACCTTTACTAATTTTCATTGCTTCATTTAAAATTATTTGGTCTTCAAGCCCCATACTAGAGGCAATTACAACTTTTTCATTAAATAACTCATATAAAAATTTTAAAGTTTGTTTTAAATCAAAATCATTAATTTTATCTTTTAGTTTTTCAATCTCATTATTTTTCATATTTTTATCCTCTTTAAATGTTATATTCAATTTCTTTTACTTTTTTACCAATTTTAATTTTGTTCCATACTCTTTCATGTAAATAATAAAGAAACATTTTTGTAAATAATTCAACGATTCCAATTGTAATTGCCCATTTAAGTTTACCAGTTATGATAAAAGAAATTATCATGGTATCTAATGTTCCTGTTATTCGCCATGTAAAAGCTTTTATGATACTTCTTAAATGATGTTCCTCATAGATTTGTTGTCTCATTTTTAAACTCCTTTTTCAATTAAAACTTCCCAGTAATTTTCAATTTTTGTTTGTTTTAAAACTTTGTGACCTTCTCCTTTTAATGAAGCCGGGACATTTTCAATTGGTTCACCATCATCTAATAAAATTTTCAATTTTTCACCTATATTTATTGTTTCAAGAACTAATTTTGTCTTTACAAAATTTAATGGGCACGGAACACCACGAAAATCTTTGAAAAGAATTTCTTCGCCTTTTATTTTTACTTCTTTTTCATCTTTTTTTAATTCCGGAAATCTTAAAGAATTATCCATTTGATTGTAAAGTTTTTTCACCTCATTATAAAACTCTTTTATTTCATCTACATTAAAGTCTCTTTTTTTATTTATAAAATTTTCAATTATATTTGCATACTTTTCATCTATGTGCTTACCTATAAAATTTTCTTTAAATAATACTGGTGAATCTGAATCATTTTTTATTTCTAACCCTTTGGTAATAAGTAACGCTCTAGAAATATATATAACTGCATCAGATAACTTATTTTCACTAATCATTTGATCTGCTAATTTAAAGTCATAATCTATTAAATCAAAAAGTCCAGCCGAACATTCTCCTTCAATTTTATTTAATATAGAAAATTCTTTATCATCATACCAATCAAAATAATAATTTTTATTTTTTGAAAAATTCTCCATATAAGAATATTTTTTTATAATATTTAATATTTTTTCTCTGCCATCTCTTTTATAATATTCACTCCATTTTTCATTAGGTCTCTTTTCTTTAGCTGATATGTTTAAAAAATCCATTAAAAAATCTGGTATATCCAAAGCAGCAATTTCTCCTATTTTTTCTGCAAATTTTGTTTTATCTTCGCCAACTTCTGCACCAGCAACGATATAATAAAAAGGCACATATTTACCATTTATTTTTTTTGCTTTTCCAAAAAATCCAATATCAGCTAGTAAATGTTGCCCACAAGAATTTGGACAACCAGAAATGTTAATTTTTAAATCATCTAAATTTAATAATAAACTGTTTTGTTCAAATTTATCTTTTATTGCTTTTAATAAATTCTTTGATAAACATATTCCTAATCTACAGGTGCTGGCACCAGCACAGGATACTGCATTATATAAAAATATATTATAAGCATTTTTAATTAGTCCATTTTTTATTAATTCTTCTTTAATGTTTTCTTTATCTTTTTCTGGAATATTTTTAATAATAATATTTTGCCTTGGTGTAAAGCGTAAAGAATTTTCTCCAAAACGTTGCGCAACAGATAATATTTTTTCTGCATTTTCAAAAGATAGATCTCCAAGAAAAATTGGGATTTCAATAAATCCCTTATTTTGAATTTGAACATCTCTTAATTTTAATTCATTAAAATTCTGTTTTTTCACCTTTTCATATTCTTCAAAAAATTTTTTTATGAATTCTTCTCTTCCAAGACTATATAAAACAAATCTTAAACGAGCCTTATGCCTGTTTTTTCTATTTCCATATTTATCAAATAAATTTTTTGCAGATTTTGCTATGTTATAAACTTCTTTATCTGATACAAAATCAAAAATTTTAATTCCAACATTTGAATTTGCACCCATACCGCCCGCTATATAAACAGCAAAACCTTTTTCACCTTTTTCATTTATCTTTGCAATAAATCCCAAATCATTAACTGTTGCATATCCAGTATCATCAGGGCCATTAGAGAAAGCAATTTTAAATTTTCTTGGCAAAGTCCACGAATCTGATTCTTGAATCATTCTCTCGGTTAACGCAACAACATATGGAGTTATGTCAAAAATTTCGTTTTCAGAAATTCCACTGTCATGACTCCCAATAATATTTCTTACAGTATTTCCTCCCCCACCCCTTGTTGAAAGTCCTATTTTCAATAATTCCTTCATAATTTTTGCAGTATCTTCTAATTTTATATTATGTAACTGTATTTCTTGGCGTGTTGTTATATGTAAATCTTTATCTGAATATTTTTTTACTATATTAATTAATTCTTTAAATTGCGACACTGTAATATTTCCACCTGGTATTCTTACTCTAACCATAAATGTATCATCTATTCTTTGTTCATAGACACCCATTGGTACTCTATGTGCTCTTAATTTTTGTTTATCAATTTTCTCATTTTCATATTCATGAATTAAATTTTCATATTCAATTATTTCTTTTTCTAAATTTGGTGGTAATTCATAGATAGTTTGCATAATTAAATTACCTCTATTTCAACAGGAATAACAAATTTTTCTTTTGTAATTTTAAAAACTGCAAAATTATCATATATTAATGAATAAATTAAATAAAAAAGATTTATATCATTAGCCAATCTTATATCTTCATCTGACATTCTGGCTGGTGATGAGGGATGAGTATGATAAACACCTTTTATTTCTAGTCCTTTTTCTCTTAAATTTTTGACAACATTGAATTGTTCTTTAATATCAAATGAAAAATGTTCAGGTGATTTATCAATATTTGTCATTTTTACGGCTGTTAAAATCTCATCATTAACGCCAGCCAAATAACCGCATGCTTCATTTGGCAATTCTTTATTCCCATGCTCTTTTATAAAATCTAAAATTTCTTTTTTTATTTTCATTTTTATTTTTCCACCAGTAATTTATAAATATTATCTTTAACATAATTAATATTTAAAACTTTATATCCCTGTTCTTCTAACGCTTTTGGTAAATTTTCAAGTGGCTCACCTTCTGTTAAAAGTATTTCAGTTTTCTCACCTTTTTTAAGATTTTCCATAAAAAGTTTAGCCTTTACAAAAGTAATAGGACAGTTATCTTTTGTTATATCTAATTTTAAAATGTTATTTTTCATATAAATAATGTTTCTCCATCTTTTGAATATTCTAAAAATTTAGCAACTCCTAAAACTTCTTTTATTTCTGGAATTAAATCCTCTTTTTTAATACCTAATATTACCATTGACATTTCACACGCATAAAAATTAACCCCTAATTGTTTTGAATATTCAATTAATTGCTCCAAAGTTGCAACATTTCTTTTTTTCATTAATCCTGTCATCAATTTTGGACTTAAACCAAAAAAATTTAATCTGCTCAAAGGCACATTATTAAGTCCTCCCATAAAAAAATTAAAAAATCGTGCCAGCAAACCTTTTCCAACAAAACTATGCCCTTTTTTTATTTTAATTGCATTAAATCCCCAAAAAGTAAAAAATAGATTCACTTCATAACCAACAGACGCAGCACCGGATGCAAGTGTAAATACAGCAACTAATTTATCAAAATCACCACTAAAAACAATAATTGATAACTTTTTCTTTTCCATTTTGTTCACCTTCTTTCTTTAATTTCTTTTTAATTCACAAACCGGCTGTTCATATTCTTTTATTTCTTTTATACTCGGATTTTCACCACATATCGGGCATTCTTTATTTTTTTTAAAATTTACTATCCTAAAATTCATTTCAAATGCATTCATTATAAATAATCTATTAATTAATAAATTTCCTATTCCTAAAATAAACTTAATTGTTTCAAGTGCCTGAACAGAACCAATAATTCCTGCAACTGGACCTAATATTCCGGCCTCGCTGCATGATGGTATAACACCTTTAGGTGGCAATTCAGGGAATATACACCTGTAACATGCACCTCCTGGGATATGAGTAAATGTTTGCCCATCAAATCTTAAAATTCCTGCATGAGAAAATGGTTTTTTAAGTAAAACACATGCATCATTTATTAAAAATTTAGCAGGGAAATTGTCAGTGCCATCTATTATAAAATCAAAATCTTTTATTGTACTTGCTATATTTTCAGCATTTAATCTTTCTTTATATTTTATTACATTTATTTTTGGGTTTATTGCTTTAATTTTTTCTTCTGCTGATTCAACTTTTGCTTTATTTAAATCACTTGAAAAGTGTATAATTTGTCTTTGTAAATTAGTTAAATCAACATTATCTCCATCAATAATTCCAACAGTTCCAATTCCAGAAGCAGCAAGATATAATCCTGCAGGCGAACCTAAACCTCCTGCCCCAACTATTAATACTTTTGCATTAAATAATTTTTCCTGCCCTTTACCACCTACTTCTTTTAATATTATTTGTCTGCTATATCTTAAAATATCATTGTCATCTAATATCATTGTTATACCTCCTTTAATGCCTGTTCAAAATCATTTATTATATCCTCAAAGTCTTCAAGCCCAACAGAAATTCTTATAAGGTCATCATATACTCCTGCTTCTTCCATTTCCTCTTTACTACATTCATGAAAAATTGTTGATGCTGGGTGGATTACCAGTGTTCTGACATCTCCAATATTTGCCAAATTTTTTGCCAGTTTTAAATTATTTATTAATCTAAAGCTTTTTTCTTTATTTCCTAATCTAATTGTTAAAATTCCTCCAAATTTATTATTGAATTGTTTTGCTGAAATTTCATAATATTCATTGTCACTTAAACCTGGATAATTTACATTTATTATTTTCGTGTGTTGCTTTAGATATTCTGCCAATTTTTTTGCATTTTCACAGTGTTTTTCCATACGTAAAGCCAATGTTTCTAATCCAATGCAGTGGAGGAAAGCATTAAAAGGTGAAAGGCATGCACCAGAGTTTTGTATTATATTTTTTCTTATACAGGCAAGAAATCCAAAATTTCCAAATTTATTTGTGTATTTTATAACTTTGGGACTTTTACTTTTCTGCCATAAAAAATTTCCTGTATCAATAAGAACTCCACCTATTGCAGTTCCATTACCTGTTAAATATTTGGTTGCTGAATGTACAACAATACTAACTCCATGTTTTTTAGCTTTAAAAAGATAAGGTGTAGTAATTGTGCTATCAATTATCAAAGGTATCTCATTTTGATTTGCAATTTCTGCAATTTTTTTAACATCGGGAATATTTAATTTGGGATTTGCAATGGTTTCTATAAAAATCAACTTTGTTTTTTTGTTTATAAATTTTTTATATGCTTGTATATCACAAGCATCCACAAAATTTACTTTTACATTATATGTTTTCATAATTTCGTTAAAAAAAAGTAATGTCCCGCCAAATAAATTTTTAGATGAAATTATTTCATCTCCACTTTCAGTAAGAGCAAAAATAATTGCTGCAATTGCACTCATACCTGATGAAGTTGCTACTGCTCCAATCCCATTTTCAAGCGTATTTATCTTTTGCTCAAAAATATTAACTGTAGGATTTGCTATTCTTGAATAAATATATCCATATTTTCTTCCATCAAATACATCTGCTAAATCTTCTGCTTTTTCATATTCATAGGATGCCGATGAATAAATTGGAACAAAAGTTGCTCCTGTTTCTTTATCTTTTTCATATCCTGAATGTATCGCTTTTGTAGCAAATCCAATGTATTCACCTCCACCCATGAAATATAAAAACTCAATTTTATCTCCCTCTTTTATTATAATTTCATCATATTTGTCTTTATTTATTATTTCTCCATTTAATTCTACTGAAACCATTTCAGGCATCTTGACATCTTTGATTATCAATAATTCAAGTATTGAAAAATTCTGCCTATCAATTATTTCTTCTTTACCATTTATTATTATTTTCATTTTTTCCTCCTATTTATTTTGATGGTAGTGTGAAAAGTTTTAACGCTTTTCACTTAAAAAACCTTTTATTTATTCATATACTTCTGTTGCCATTTGTTCCTCCCTTTATCAAAGGAGGATTTAGGCGGATTTACATACACCCTTTCTCTTTTTCTCGCTCTCTTTTAAACCCATCTTTATTAAAGAGGGGAATTTCTTATTCTTATTTTCTTTCTCCCCCTTTGCAAAAGGGAGACTAAGAGCGATTTTCCTCCTCTTTTTTTTTCTACCCCTTTGTAAAAAGAAGATTGATTATGGGGGATTTGATTCATTATTTTCAAATCTCCCCTGCCTCCTCTTTTTAAAATAGGGGGAAATGTATATTATTTTCAATACTTTTAGTATATATTTTAATCTCTGACTTCTTTCTTTTTCATAGAACTTTGCACATTATCATTTTGATCAAAAAAAGTTAAACTTAAATATCGCTCACCTGTATCAGGAAATATTACAACAACTAATTTATTTTCATTTTCTTTCCTGTCTGCTATTTTTAAAGCAGCATATAAAGCAGCACCTGACGAAATTCCAGCTAAAATCCCTTCTTCTTTTGCAATTTTTTTGGTCATATTTATTGCGTCCTGATCTGATACTTTTATTATTTCATCAATAATTTTTGTGTTTAAAACATCTGGAATAAAACCAGCTCCTATACCCTGTATCATGTGAGGACCAAATTTACCACCGGATAAAACCGCTGAATTTTCAGGTTCAACAGCAATTGCTTTAAATTCCGGTTTTAATTTTTTAATTACTTCTGAAACACCTGTAATAGTTCCACCAGTTCCAACACCGGCAACCAATATATCAACTTTGCCCTCCGTGTCTTCCCATATTTCTTTTGCTGTGGTTTTTCTATGAACGTCAGGATTAGCTGGATTTTTAAATTGCTGCGGAATAAAAGATTTTTTTTCATTTTTTGCAATTTCAATTGCTTTATCTATTGCTCCTTGCATACCCAAATGTCCAGGAGTTAATACAACATTTGCACCAAGCAATTTTAATAATCTTCTTCTTTCCAAACTCATCGTATCAGGCATTGTTAATATTAATTTATATCCTTTGGCCGCACATGTAAATGCAAGCGCAATTCCAGTATTACCCGATGTTGGTTCAATAATTACTGTGTCTTTATCTATTAAACCTTTTACTTCTGCATCTTCTATCATGGCAACCCCTATTCTATCTTTCACAGAACCACATGGATTATAAAATTCTAACTTAGCAGCAATTTTAGTTTTTAATCCTTTTGTAATTTTATTTAAAAATACAAGCGGTGTATTTCCTATCAATTTAGTGATATTTTGCGCTATTTTTAAAGCCATTTAATTTCCTCCTCTTATTTTTTAAATATAATAAGCCAAATTAAATTTTTCGCTTTTTTTATTATAATTATCTATCAAATTCTGTAATGTTTTAGAACTTAAATAAGAATTTGTAACTTCTGCAAGGCCATGCCAAAAATCATAAGTTGGACACATGTTCTGCATATCGCATATTGCTTTATCTTTTATACAATCTAAAAATAATGCATCACCTTCTAATACCTCAATTATTTCTTTCATATTTATTAGAGAAGGGGGTTTTGATAACATATAGCCACCTTTTGCACCCCTTTCTGATTTTACAAGCCCTGCACTTTTTAATTGAATTATAATTTTACTTAAATATTTTTCTGAAATGCTTTGCCTTCTTGCAATATCGCCTAAATTAACTGGTTTATTTCCATAGTTATAAGCCAGTTCAAACAACAATCTAGTTCCATACCTTGTTCTTGTAGAAAGTTTCATATTTTTACCTCTTTTATATTCTCTACTAAATAGGTCTTATTGGTATAAATTATACATAATAAATTTAAAATTGTCAATATGTTTTTTAATTTTTAGTAAATTTTTAATGTTTATGATTTAATAATGATTACAAAATTAAATTTCATTATTCATTATTAGTTAATTTTAATAAAATACCTATAATTCCAGTAATCATTATCAAATATGCAGGGTGGATTTTTGAAAATAAAAATAATAAAAAAGTTATTATTAAAACTAATATTTTAACCATGGTTGTAAAATTTATCCCGTCAATTATTGATACATTAAATAAAAATTTAAATCCAATAGCAAGTATCATTGCGATTATAGTTATATTAATCATTTCCATAGCACTATTAAAATAACAAAATTTAGTTAATTTTTTATAAAATACTGCTATTAAAACAATAAATAAAGCTGGCAACAAAAAATTACCAATATTTGCTATTATTGCTCCAACTATTCCTGCTTTTTTAAATCCAACATATGAAGCAAATTTAATAGAAATAGCACCAGGAGAAATTTCAACCATTCCCAACACATCTAAAAATTCTTTTTTATCAAGCCAGTTATTTTTTTCAACTATTTCTTTTTCTATCAAAGGTATAAAAGAATATGCTCCACCAAAAGAAAATAAACTAATTTTCATAAAAATAAATAAAAGATGTAAATAAATCATATTTAATGTCCTTTATTATTTATCATATCAATTGAATGAGGTATTACATCAATAATTAGACTCAACATTTCTTCCACAGATTTTAAACTCCCTGGTAAATTTATTATTAAAGTTTTTCCGCGTATTCCTGCTTTACCTCTTGATAATATGCTTTTTTTTGTAAATAAAGAAGTCGCCATACGCATATATTCAGGTATTCCCGGAATTTCTTTTTGTATTACTTTTGATGTTGCTTCAGGAGTTATATCCCTGGAAGAAAAACCTGTCCCTCCTGTAGTCAAAATAAGATCCAACATTAATTCATCTGAATATTTTATTAATTTTTCAATTATGTATTCTTCTTCATCCGGAACAATTTCATATTCAATAACTTCTGCTATATTAGAAATCATCTCTTTTATTTTAGGACCTGATAAATCTTGTTTTAATTTATTATAGCAAGTATCGCTTATTGTTAATATTGCACACTTTATCATTTTATTACCTCTATTGTGTCCCCTGCTTTTATTATTCCGCCTTTAATAACTTTTGCAAAAACACCTTCTTTAGGCATTATACAATCTCCAATTGTATTAAATATATAACACCTGTTATGACACTCTTTTCCCTTTTGGGTTATTTCTAAAATTACTTCTTTATTTATTAACAATTTATCACCAATATTTAATTTTACTAAATCTAAACCAATAGTTGTTATATTTTCTGCAAATTCGCCTTCTTTTACTTTTAATCCTTTATTAATTATTCGTTGAATAGATTCAAAAGCAAGTAAGCTCACTTGTCTTTTACTACTTTTTTCGGCATGGGCATCATTTACTATCCCAAAATTTTCCAGTAAAATTGCATTATTGATATTTTGTTTTTTCATTCCTTTTTCAGATGATATTGATATTGCTTTAATTTTTCCTGACATAAATTCCACTTTTCCCACCTGTTTTTTTTAAAAGTTTAATATCAGAAATAACGATATCTTTATCAATAGGCTTACACATATCATAAATTGTTAATGCACAAATACTAACTGCCATTAACGCCTCCATTTCAACACCTGTTTTTTCATAGGATTTCACAAAACTTTTTATTTCAATGAAATTATCTTTTATATCAAAATCAATATCAATATAATCAATTGTTATTGAATGACACAGCGGTAATAATTCAGCAGTTTTTTTGCAGCCGTTAATTGCTGCAATTTTAGCACAGGTTAAAACATCGCCTTTAGGCACAGATAAATTTTTTATATCAATTATTGTTTCTTTTTTAAGAAAAATTTTTCCGCTTGCTATTGCTTCTCTGAAACTTTTATTTTTTTGTGATGTATCTGCCATTTGCACATATTTTTTCTTCATAATTTTATCCCCCTATCTGACACATTGAAAATTCATTCGTAATACTTTGATAACTTAAATTATGTTTAAAAGGTTTATTCATTAATATCTGATTTATGATTTTTTTCAGGTTGGCTTCATCTATTCCTTCCCTGATATATTTTTTTAAATTTATCCCAATTTTTGAATTTAAGCATAATTTTAAAAACCCTTCAGCTGTTAGTCTCAATCTGTTGCATTTATAGCAAAATTTATAACTCATTGGTGCTATTATACCAAAAGTCCCCTTTGCCCCTTTAAATCTAAAATTGATACTATTATTATTTCCATAAATTTTTGTTGTCTCAAATTCTCCTATTTCATATGCTTTATTTATAACTTCATCTGCCTTTATTATCTCATTTAATTTATAAAAATTATTTATAGGCATATATTCAAGAAATCTTATGTGCAACGGTTCTTCTTTTGATAATTTTAAAAATTGATTAATTTCATCTTTATTTATATCTAATAAAACAACATTAATTTTAACCAAAGAAAAATTCATTTTTAATGCCGTTTCAATTCCATTTAAAACAAAATTCAAATTATCAGTTCTGGTTAAAAATTTATATTTTTCACTATTTAAAGTATCCAAACTGATATTTAACCTTTTTAATCCCGCATTTTTTAATTCTACTGCATAATAATTAAGCAACGTCCCATTTGTTGTCATAGAAATATCATTTATATTTTTTATTTTTGCAATCATATGAATTAATTTTACAATATCATTTCTTACAAGTGGTTCTCCACCTGTAATTTTAATTTTATTTACTCCTAATTCAGAAAAAATTTTTATAATACTAAAGATTTCATCATAAGATAATATTTCTTTATTATCTTTCAATTTTATTCCATTTTCAGGCATACAATATAAACATTTTAAATTGCACCTATCTGTTACTGAAATTCTTAAACAATCAATTTTTCTGCCAAATTTATCAATTAATCTTTCCATTTATATCCCCTTTAATTTCAAAAATGATATTTCATGCTTTTTAATCGTTTGGGAATGCCATATAATATAAATAATTGCCAGAATTGTTATTGTTATCAAATAATAAACATTAAGTTTATTTATAAGAGTGGAAATTATAAAAATTATACTTGTTATATTAAAAGATAAAATCATTAAACCATTTGCTGGGGCCAATTCAAAAGAATTATTATAATATTTTTTTAAATATTGATATATTTTATAAAATATTGGTATTGTTATTAAACTAATAATTATGTATTTAGGTGCAATGTTAAAAATAAAAATAAATAATATATAAATTATATTTAAAACAAATAGATATTTAAATAAACAAATTGTATTTTCTTTGCCTAATTTTACAACCAGAGAATTTTTAGATGTTTTTTTGTCAGCATCATAATCTGGTATTTCATTTATTATTAAAATCAGACTTATCAATAAACCCAATGGAACAGATAATAATATTATATCCATATTAAACTTTTGTATTTGAACATAATAAGAACCCCAAGATACCAGGATACCAAAATTCAACCCCACAAGTATTTCCCCCATTCCAGTATTGATTAATTTTAAAAATGGTGAAGTATAAAAAATACCAGAAAAAACACCGAAAATACCAAGAAATAATATCATAATTCCAATTTTATAGGTAAGATATATACCTATTAATATTCCAGAAATAAAAAATAAAAAACTCCCCATCAATATTTCACTTGAAGATAAAAGCCCAAGTTGAATTACTCTTGAGCCGCCTGAAAATGGCCTTATAAACTCGTTGTTCACTTCGTCATTTTCTGATTTGTGGTCAAAATAATCATTTATTAAATTTGTACCGAGATGAAGAAATATTACCCCAAATAATGTTAATAAAAAATTCACAAAATTAGAAGTTTGAGTTTTATTCCATGCAAGAGCAGAACCAAATATTGATGGAATTATACTAACCGTAAGAAAATGATATCTAAATGCTATTATCCATGCTTTTAATTTCTTTTTTATTTGATTTAAATCATCTTTTATAGATGAGGATAATTTTTGAAATATTAACAGATAGGGAGGATTTCCATGTAATATATCTTTGACTATACGGTACTTGATTTGTATTGGTTTAACCTTAATAAACTTTAGCATGTTTATCAGATTGGTTTCGTATAAATTTTTTACAACAGGCGAACGGTTAATTAATAATTTAATAGCTTTTTTCTTTTCATTTTCATCATTTATTAAAGTTACCTTCCCTGTTATTTCTATTTCTTTATCTTCCGGGAATTGCTGCCCTTTTTTATATACTAAAATTGAAATTTCATTATTTATAAGCATTTGATTAATTTTAGGATCATCTTTTAGAGATGCAAGATAAAATTCAAAATTTTCTTCTGAATAAGCAAAATGCATCATTCTATTTTTTATCTGTTTCCCCTGTAATGTTGACACACAGCATACTTCTATTGTTTTTAATTCCTCTAAAAAATTTTTTTTAAGTTTTTCAAACATTTTAAATAACTTCTTTTGTATAAATATCTTTTGCTTTTATATATTCAAAGTTTGTGTTTACATTAAAAAAAGACAAAATAGTATCATCATATTTTTGAATAATTTTTTCATTTAAAATTAAAAAATTTATTTTTTTTAAAACATCTATAAGTTTTAAATTTTTTTTAAAAATTTGATCTTTTATTACCCCTATGCAATTTTTTGTATAAATTGCAAATAACGGCTGCTTTATATTTTTAATTTCAGGTATGACAACATCATGTTTAGATTTATTTATTTCGCCTAACATAAATTTTATTAATTCAGGTTTTATAAAAGGCATATCTCCTCCAATAACAAAATTAATAAAATTTTTTGAATTTACCAACCCAGTATAAATACCACCAATAGAATTTTTATCAGGTATTATGTCTTTTATAATTTTTAATTTTTTATTACTTTGATTAATTATCTGATTTGTAATTTTAAATTTTGCCTTTGATGTTACTACTAAAATATCTTCAAATATAGATTGAATTTTTTTTATTATACTTTCAATTATAAAATTGTTTCCGAGCTTTAAAAAAGGTTTCCCTGCATTTTCCAAATCATATTTTTGCAATGTTTCTTTTAATCTTGAACTTTTTCCACCAGCTAGTATTATTGCAGTTGCTTTAATATTTTTCATTTTTTATACACCAATTTTGATAGAATAATACTAACTTCATATAACAATAATGTAGGAATTGCCATAGCAAATTGAGAAAAAATATCAGGTCCAGGGGTTACAATAGCTGCAACAATAAATATGGCTAATATTATATGTTTTCTGCTATTTGAAAGCCACTTAGGTGTTATAATTTTCATTTGTGTCAAGATTAAAATTACAAGTGGCAATTGAAAAATTATTCCGAAAGCTAATACAAATATTATTAAAAAATCCATATATCCTGATAATGAAATAAATGGGTATATATTTTCTGTGCCCATATTTAAAAGAAATTTAATTCCTATCGGAAAAACAATAAAATATGCAAAACTTATCCCCAAAATAAAAAGGATATATGAAAAAAATATTGCAAATCTTAAATATTTTTTCTCTAATTCAAACAATGCAGGTCCTATAAATTGCCAGATTTGATATAAAATTATTGGCAAAGCAATTAAAATCCCTGATAAAATTGCAACTTTTAATTTTGTAAATAATGCTTCTGTTGGTTTTATAAATATTAATTTTCCTATTGGTTTTATTAAAATATTTATCATATTATCTACATATATATATGAACCAATAGAAGTAATTAATATTGATAATATAATTATTATTATTCTCTTTCTTAACTCTTCAAGATGACCAACAAATGTATCTTCTTTCATTTTTCCTTTTTATTTTCTTTTTTTATTTTCTTTGTTATTTTCTATTTCATCATTAACATCTCTTAATCCCTTTTTAAAGTAATTAAAACTCTGCCCTATGGCTCTTGCTATTTCTGGTAGTTTTTGAGCACCAAAAAGAAGTAAAGCAATAAGTAAAATAACAAGTAATTCACCCATTCCAAGTCCGAACATTTTATTACCTCCTGAATTTATTTTTATAAAATAATGTATATATTAAATAATCCATTTCTGTTGCAATATCAATATTTCTAATTAAAAATTTTTCATTATGAGGAATATATTTACTTGCAAAATTTAATACTCCTTTAATATTTAAATTTTTTATTTTATTTAAAACATCTAAAATCGCATTTTTTGGTGTTGTTATTATTAATATATCAATATTTTTTTTAATAGTAACTTTAGTTATGTCATTTATATGATAAATTTTAATTCCATTTATTTCCCATCCAATTTTATCTGGATCAATATCAAATCCAGCTACAATTTTATAACCTTTTTCTTCAAATCCTTTATATGAAATCAATGCACGCCCCAAATTCCCAATTCCTGCAATTGCTATATTTATAGGTTTTAAATTTCTGAAAATAGATGAAAAATATTCCACAATAAATTTAACATTATAGCCATACTTTTTCTTCCCTAATTTACCAATGAATGAAAAATCTTTTCTAATCTGTTCAGAAGTTATTCCGGTAATTTTTGAAATTTTTTTAGAGGTAACATAGGCAATATTACTATCAAATAAATCATTAAAAACTTTTAAATAAATAAACATTCTGTTAACTGTTGGTAAAGGTAATTTCATCTTTTTCATTTTAATCCTATATTTTATATATTTTCACACAACATTCTTTATGTAATGCCTGCCCTGATATTGGACATGACTTTGCCGGTCTTAAAACAGAATCGCTTGTTCCTTTATTTTTTGCTATTTCACCAAAAGCCCAGTGTCCAAATCCATGTTGTAATCCAACTACCTGCGGATGTATCCCTTCTGTTATTTTAACTCTTGCTTTTGTTTTTCCATATGGTGATTCAATCCATACCATATCTCCGTTTTTTATATTTAATTTCTGTGCTGTTATTTTATTTATCATTAATTTATTTTCATTTTTTATTTCCATTAAATATATATTATTTTGCGTTCTGGTATGGGTATGTGTTGCTTCCTTCCAGTTTATTAAATAAAATGGATATTCTTGTGTAGGTTGCCAATCACGTTCAATGTATTCAGGTAATTCTTTCAATGGTTTACCATTAGCATCTTTTTTTTCTTTGTGTTTTTCGGCGTAAAACTGTATTTTTCCAGTTGGAGTAAAAAAACCTCTAACAGGGATCCCATTTTTCATAAAACCTATTTGTTTATCTTTTTTCCCATCTTTTAATGAATAAATTATTTTATCTTCTATAATTGTATCTTTTAATTTATCTTCTGATATAACTTTTTTAAACTTCTCATATTTTGTTCCATATTTACTTACCCAGACAGCACCTGGTAATTTTTTTAATTCATCAAGTGTTATTTGGGGTTCCCCTTCTTTTAATTCTTTAGAAAGATATTCTTCATACCATTTGGTTTTATCGGATAAAGGTTCCTTTGATACTCGACCAATATTAAAAAAATCATTTCCATCTTTTTCTTTAAGTTTCAATCGTCTTCCAAGTTCACAAACAAATTCATATTCAGTTAATTGCCCAAATATCGGTTTTATCACAGGCTGCCTTAAACCAAGTGCTGGCCAGCTTACCCAATGAGTATTTAAATCATATCTTTCCAGATATGTGGTCCCAGGGAGCACTATATCTGCAAAATGTGCTGTCTCTGATAAGAAAATATCATTGACAACCACAAATTCAAGTTTTGATAATGCTTTTGCAACTATTTCAGTCCCTGGAGTTGACATCAAAAGATTTTGAAATATTATAATTGCAATTTTAGGTTTATATGGCCCTTTATTATTTGCAATATTATTAAAAATTTCAGTATATACCCCCGAAGAATGAAAATAAGGATACTTTTCTTTTCCAAAATCCATCCTTTTTTCTTTAAGAGATTTTTCTGCAATTTCATCTGGTTTAACTTTAATATGTTTGTTACCTTTTTTATCAGGGATAATTAATGTACCAGGTTTATCTATCTGCCCTGTTAATGCAGCGAGAAGGCCGATTGCCCAGCCAGAATAAACACCATTTGAATATTGCCCTATGCCAGACCAGAAATCAACCACGCCTGGTTTTATTGTTGCAAATTCAATTGCAACTCTTTCTATTGTTTCTGCTGGGACATCTGTTATCTTTTCTGCCCATTTTGGAGTTTTATCTTTTACATAATCATAAAATTTATCAAATCCATCTGTCCATTCCTCAATAAAATGTTTATCATGTAAATTATTTTTTATAATAACATTTGCCATAGCAAGTGCCATTGCTCCATCTGTTGATGGTCTTATTGGTATCCATTCTGTTGCTTTTGCTGCTGTTCCTGAAAGATATGGATCAACAACTACAAGTTTGGTACCATTTTCAATCATTGCTTTAGGTATAATCCTACCAAGATGCAGCCATTTTAATGCATAAAGCGGATTCCATCCGAATAATAAAATATACCTAGAATTTACAAAATCACAAAGTGGTCTTTCATCTCCCATCATAATTTTAAAAGATGCTTTTCTGCCTGTATCACATAAATTAGAGTGCATTGAATAATTTGGAGTTCCAAATAATTCACAAAAATCCTGCTGTATATGAGTAAAAGAATGATCTTCTGAAAACCATAATAATTTATGAGCCTCGTTATTTTGTCTTAACTTTTTAAGTCTATCAGTAATCTCATTTAATGCTTCTTCCCATGATATTTCTTTAAAGCCTGGTTCTATACCAATTCCTTTTTTAGGATTTGTTCTTTTTAAAGGTTTTTTTATTCTATCAGGATCATACAAAGTTGCAATTCCAGCGTTACCCTTGGCGCAAATAACCGCACCTTCTTTTAAATGATTTTTAAAAAAGTCCTCTGAATTATTTGAAAAATTATTTGGATTATGGTGATTGGGTTCAATTTTAACTACTTTCCCATCAACTACCTTTACAATAATTCCACACTGGCTTCCACACATATTGCAACATGATGGTATTGATTCCTCATTAAATTTTTTTATTTGTTTTAAATCATTTTTTAAATTTTTTACAATATCATTATTACTTGCTAAAATAGCAGCCGTAGTTGTAATTGTTCCTATAAATTCTCTTCTTGTTAATTTATTCATCTATTACCTCCTAAATTTACATTAATGGCACATACTGACCACCAACAACTGTAACATACCTCATAAACCAAACACCTATTAATATTAAAAACGATGCAAATGTTAAAAGCGCAATATTTTTATTAAACTTTGGTAAAATAAAAATAAAAAAAGGTATAACCATTCCAAATAATATTTCACCAAACAAGAACATAATATTAAAAGGACCTTTTAATAAAACCCTAGCTACAATTGAATTTTCTGGAGTAGAATAAAATAGCAAAATAACGTCTGAAAATGCTATAAATAAATCAATTGCAATAAAAACAGCAAGCATTTTCCCCAGATCATAAATAACTTCATTTTGTATTTGGGGAAATATTTTATTAATAATTTCAAAATTAGTAAAAAATTTTTCCTTAATTACAACAATTATAATTAAAAGTGCCGTTCCAGAAACCATTGCCGATATTAAAAAATAAATTGGCATCAGTGGTGTATTCCATAGCGCTATACCTTTACCAAGCGCTAATACAAATCCAGTATAAGCCTCCAAAGAAATTGCAAGCATTATACCAATTATGCCAAACAATTTTAAATTTTTTTTGTTTTCTTTAAAAATATAATACAAATATAAAAAACAATTTAAAATATACAAAGATAATATTATAGTTCCCCAGGTTAGTGGAGATTCAAAATTAAACATAAAAAATAAATAAAACATTCTCGGTATTTTCATTAGATCCATTATTAAAAAAATAGGTGCTATACATATTCCTCCAAATGCAATAATTGCACTGATTTTTCCACAATCTTTATATTTTTCCATACCAAAAACATAAGCAAGTGAAGATATTATAAAAGATGCTGCACTTATACCAGTCAAATAAAAATAATTTGCAATTTTTGTCAATAAAGGAATTTCATGTGTTGACATATATATGATATTATCCATATAATTAATCCTCCTTTAAGGATTTAATTTTTTTTGGTGTTTATATTTCCTGTCTGCTTCACTTATTCCTTTCAAAATATTATATTGTTCTTTTATACGGTTTCCATTTACTCCTAATTCTTTTTTTATATCTCTTCTATAATATTTCATATAATCAAAATCTGTTTTACCGGCTTCTGCAGTTTCTATATCAAGAGAAATATAAAAAACATGTGGTTTTGTATTTTGCTCGGATTTTAATACCTGAATTGAATTGGTAGCAATGGCTTTATATATTTCACTTTTTTTGTCATTTATATCACCAAAAATTCTTGCTTTACCAACGCATGTTTCAACACATGCAGGCAATTTCCCTTCTTTTAATCTATGAACACAGAAAGTGCATTTATCTACTGTTTTTCTATAAGGATGGGCAAACCTGACATTGTATGGACATGAAACCATACAATACCTACAACCTATGCATCTATCATAATCAACCAATGTCAAACCTTCGCTTGTTTTATATGTTGCTTTAACAGGACAATTTCTGTTACATATAGCATCTTCACAATGATTACATAAAGTTGGGATATAATAATCCCGCACATTATTGTATTCTCCTTTTTCTACTTTTTTTACCCAAGTCCTGTAAAATCCTATTGGCACATTATTTTCCTGATTGCAAGCAACAGAGCAGGCATCACAACCAATACATTTTCTCAAATCAATAAGCATTGCATATCTTTTACCGGTTATACTTTTAGTTTCAAGGACATCCTTTGCTTCTAATTTAGTTAACATTTTTTGCAATGCTAAAATTGTCAACCCAGTCCCTGCAACTTTTAAAAATCCTCTTCTGTTTATTTTTTCTTTTAATTTTTCTTTTAAATTATCTATCATAGACTCTCCTTTTGATAAATTTTTCTATAATAAAATCTACAATTTTTTTTATATCATCATGTTTAAAAAAAATTATTTTTTTTATCTTTTCATTTTTTTTACTAACAATAGCAAATAGTCTATTGTTAATATTTGTTTTTGACTTTTTCCTCCCATCTTTTAAAACTAAAATCTTAGGTTTTTTTTCATTTTTATAACCTTCGGTAATAACAATATCTACATCTTTCATAAAATTTTGAATTATCTCATCCAGTTTATATTCCCGAGCCACTCTTTTAATCATTGCGAGTTTTTCTCTTGATGAAATAATCACAGTATCCCCGCCTGCTTTACTCATACGCCATGTATCTTTTCCTGGATAATCAATTTCAAATTGGTGAGTATCATGCTTTATAAGACCGATTTTATAATTTTGCTTTTTTAATTTTTTTGTAATCTTTTCAATTAAAGTTGTTTTTCCACTGTTTGATTCACCAACAATTGATACAACTGGGATCATAAAATTTCTCCATTTTTTAATTTATCAATTAGTTTTACAAAAACTCTTTCCCCTTTTTTTAGTTTTTTTGTTTCTGCAGGAAAAATTATTAATGAATTACCATCAACAAGAGATTTAAGCATGCCAGAACTTTGTCCGCCGCTTGGTGTTGTAATAAAATATCCGTTATTTGCTTTAGTAATTCCACGAATAAAATGAACTCTCCCATCTCGTTTTGTTATCGGATGAATCAATTTTGCTTTTACTAATGGATGATGTAATTTTTCTTTTCCTTGCATTTTTAAAATAACTGGCGCAATAAAATTTTCAAATGAAGTAAAGGTTGCAGCAGGATTTCCTGGGACACCAAATATTAAAATATCATTTAATATTCCAAATAATAATGGTTTACCAGGTTTTATTGCAACTTTATGAAATTTTAATTTTAAACCTTTCTTTAATAAAATTTCTTTTACAAAATCATAATCACCAACAGAAACTCCCCCTGAAACTATAAAAATATCTATTCTGGGTTTAAAATTTAAAGCCAAATTAATTTTTTTATGTATTTCATTTTTATTATCATTAACAAAGCCAAAATCAAAAGGAATTCCATTATATTTTAAAATTAATGAATATAAAGCATACCCATTACTGTTATAAATCTTTCCATCTGATAATTTTTTATTTAAATCTATTAACTCGCTGCCAGTGCACAAAATCCCTATATTTGGTCTTCTTATGACATTTATATTTTCAATTCCCATTGCTGCAAGTATTGCTATTTCCTGTGGTCTTATTATTCTTCCACAAGGAATTACTAATGAGCCTTTTTTTACATCCTCACCTTTAAATCTTATGTTTTGCCATTTATTTATTTTAGTATTTATTTGTATATATTTTTTTTTACCTTTCATGAATTCTTTTACATTTTCAAGTATTACAACTCCATCTGCTCCTTTTGGTAATTTTGCTCCTGTCATTATTTTAATTGCCTGCATATATTTTATTGTCTTTTTTGATACATTACCAGCCTGAACTTCATCAATAACTTCTAATACGACATTTTTACTTGCATCTACCTTTTCTAAATCTCTTACTTTAACTGCATAACCATCCATTGCTGAATTATTAAAAGGGGGTAAATCAATTGGAGCATAAATATTTTCTCCGAGAACATAATTTAACGATGATTTAGTTTTTATTGACATCAGATTTAAAACTTTTGTATTTTCTAATATTATTTTTTCAGCATTTTTAAAATCAATCACTTTTTACCTCTTCTGTGAAGAAATTCACTTCAGTGATAAATATACACTTGATTTAAAAATATGTAATGTCAGAAAATATAAGGAATTCTTGTAAGGCAAAACCCTACAATATAATTAACCCCTGTTTTATTGCATATTGAGTAATTTCAGCTCTGCTTTTTAATTCTAATTTTTT
>CALHNI010000039.1 GCA_938034975.1 Candidatus Goldiibacteriota bacterium
TATGGTGTATAAAAATAATTTGTTGAATATCCTTCAAATCTATATATTCCTCTTTCATTATAATATCCGTTAATACTGCCAAAATTATATAAAGTAATTTCAAATTTTAATCTAAATCTTTGTCCTATTTTTAATTTTTCAAAACGATTATATGTAATTGCATTATATCTTTTAGATTGTATATTTTTGTTAAGACCATATAGTATATAAAATTTTGGATTCTCATAACTACCAATTTTATAATCAGGTAACCACGTTGAATTAAAAATAGTGTCTCTATATATTTCTATATCACCTTTACCTAAGAATACTACATCAATTTTTTTAGTTGCGGTCCATCTAAATCCATGTCCATGATAATAATTATCTAATGTAAGAAAATGTCCACCTAAACCATATCCAGTTGATAACCTCCATTCATTACCAAAAGAAGGGAATATCCAATGTGTATCTTGTTCAAATTCATTTTGTGGCGATGAATATTTAAAAAAGTCTGGTTCAATAAATCCATACGGGTCATTATATTTATTTCCAATAAAAAAAGTTAGGGATGAAAATGAATAATATCCAGGATATTTATAAATATGATTATAATAATTATCTGGCATATAATATGAATTTGTTCCATAATCTGCCATCTTAGATAAATTTTTCCCTTCATAATTTAATGAAAACTTTTTATTTGTATAAACTTGAATGATATTTTCAAAAGTTTTTTTTAATTTGTTCGTTAATGGTAATGTTTTTATTCCATCCGTTAGTTTCCAACCGTCATTACTTAAAAAAATAAAGTTTCCGGATATATGAGTTTCTATAAAAGAATTGCTATTTAATAACCCATAATTAGATATTTGTGTTAATGAATATTCTTCTTCGCTTCCACCAGTTAATAAAAACTGGGATGTATTAGTAAATATTATTAATCCTCTTAAAGATGGAAATATTCCTGTTCCGAATCCAGAATTAGGGCTTCTGACAAATATTACTGAAGTTGAATCAAATTCAGTTGCGCCGATATTAGAAAACCTTAATCCTTCATAATCTTCGTTGCTATTAAATAGCCATATTCTATTTTGGTATGCGCATATATATCTTGCTTTTAATCCTAATGCATCTTGGTTATCAGAATATTTGGTAAATTGAGTTAAATTTGTTCCATCCCAACAATATGGATAATCATCGCCATTAGTAAAATATAATTTTTGATTTAAACTTGTAAATCTTACTTCAAAATTATCATCTAATTCTAAATCATTACCATTTTTCTTTATAGTTTCCCAATTTTGATTATTATATGAATATAAAATTTTTTTATTATCAGTAATTACTAATACTTGTCCAACGCTATTATAAAAAGAATATGCTGATTTTACTAAAAAGTTTGATGGTAAATTAGCAATTTGATTAAATTTAGGCATTGGCATAAGCGTTCCGTCTTTATCAGCATAATAATTAAATAATTTAGGTGATTCATTAGGTGCTAATTCTGATAATTCATTTAATCCACCAGAAAAATCACCCATTTCATTAGATAATTCTATAATATATTCATTTTTTTCCTCGTTATAAGTTACATTAGCCATTTTTCAACCCATTTATTTTTCTATTTTAAAAAATTTAGGGGAAAAATATCTATAATCATGCATAGCGATTTTTATTAGTTGATTAGGATTGATTGTATATTCAATTCCTCTAATCAAAATTTTTAATTTTTTATTTGTTATATTTCTTAATAATAAACTTGGTTCTTTAAATTCATTATTTACAATTTCAATTATATTCTCGTTGTTTTCATTATTATTTTTAACTTCTTTTTGTTCTTTTTCCTCAACAATTTTTTTAATTACATCATAATACTTTATTTTTCCTTTTTTCATTTTATACCTCCTTAAATTTTAAATATATTCTATTCTTTCAAACAATTTTTGTTCGTGTTTATCTAATAATTCTTTGTATAACTGGAAAAACAATTGACTTGTTTCATCTTTTAAAACACTATATTTAAAATATGCTATTATACCATCTATTAGTATTGGTATAAAGTTTGGATTAATATATTCATCAACATT
This sequence comes from Candidatus Goldiibacteriota bacterium, assembly GCA_938034975.1. Classification (GTDB taxonomy): domain Bacteria; phylum Oederibacteriota; class PGYV01; order PGYV01; family DYJU01; genus DYJU01. The sequence goes on from CALHNI010000039.1 coordinate 2,070, forward strand.
AGTATTATCTTCTTGATTAAAAAGGTCTATACTATTAAATGTTTCATTGTAATTTACACGTATGATATAATTATCAATAGGACTAAATAATAATTGTAAATATGGTGTATATTTATATGTTATATTATTATTATCCGTATATGTTTTATATATAATATTATATTTATCTTTACTTAAAGTTATTGGATAATTTTCTATTGTTTTAGATTCAGAGAAAGAATTTACATCACCGTATTGAATATTATTAATTGATATTATATTATAATTTAATCTATATTCATAGATATTAGATGTTAAAGTTATATCTTGATATGATGGAGTTCCATTATTTAAATGTGAAATATCTGATAAAACTTTTGTTAATAATGAATTTAATACATTATTAGTTAACATAGGATTCCAACTGCATAATGTATATATTATATTTTTAAGTTCTAATACAGTCATTATTATTTCCCTTTAAATGGATTTGAAATTAAGAATGATTTTCTTTTTGGTTCATATTTTATATGTTGATATTTTGGATTTAAAATAATTACGTTACCATAATATTTATCTATATCTTTTTTAATTTCTTTTGCAATATGTTCTAAAGATTTATCGTTTGATTCAACTATTTTTTCATTATGTTTATCTATATTATCTAATATTTTATCACCATTATCGGATATAGATATATTTTTGTTTTCCATACCATACCTCCTTTTAAAATAATTTAATTTAGTTATAATCTGGGGCGTATAGAAGGTTACCCAACTATACACACCCAGAATTATAACTATAAAGAGCGTATTTTTACAATTCAGGATTAATATCTGTTATTTTCACATTAGGTGCTCTGTTATTACAAGTAAAATTGTTATTCATTACACCTTTAGCCCAATAAATATCGTATCCTCTTGTTCCATGTAAAATTTGATTGTCAAGGTCATCAAATTTAAATGCAGAGAATATGTCATCTTTAGATGAATTTAATTGATGCGGAATAATAGTTTTTAAATTTACAACAAATAATTTGTCGTAAGGTGCGACTCTATCACCATATATTGGATATCCACTAAATTCCAATGCTTTAAACCCACCTTTCAAATCTAAAGACTGTGGCGTTACTTGTGTGCTTCTTATGAGGTTATAAATCTTTTTTCTTATAGGTTTAGATGTGATTATTATCATATCTTTCCCATAAGATTCAACCTCATCAATTGCATCTTGAAGCATATCAAGTGTTAATTCTCTTGGTGTTCCGTTATTACTATTTACGACAGCATTCCATCTATCATAAACAGATTCGCTAATACCTAAGAAATTTGAAACAACAGAACCATTGTCAACTATGGCGTCTAATCCATAAGGTTCTTTCATGTAATTTCCTTTTACGCAGATTTTATCACCTTCTGCGATAGAACCAATGGTAAATTGACCCGGCATATTAGCATCTTCAACTGTTAATGTAGCATTTGTATTTGATTTAGACACTGATAATATTTTGTAACCATTGGTATTACCAGATTTTGTTGCTGTTCCTGCATACCATCCATCCGGTGAATAAATATCAATAAACATTCCTCTTTCAAACCAATGTTTATTTGGTGATGGTGTAACATTACCAGCATCAATAGAAACAACTATTGTTCCTGTGATACCATTATTATTTATAATTGAACCGACTTCACCGAGTTCACCTGTTCCATTTCCGTATAAAGCGCGTGCAGCTTCAAGTCTTATAGACCTTGCGGCAGATGCAACTTCTAACGAGAAATCAGAAGTAAAAGCGCCTTTATCAACATCAGTAAATCTTAATACATCACCATAAAATTCCAAGTATGCATATAAAGATTTAACTGTTGTTGTTGCTTGTTTTACTTCACCTGGTGCAGGTTCTGGTAATGATTCTGCCGACCCGCCTCTGAACCCAACTGAAGTATTTCTGACTAATTCAATTGCATGGATAATTGATTTTGCGCCAGAAAAATTTTTAATAAACTTGTTGGTAAATTTTAATTGATTAAAGAGCATTATTTCCTCTGCTATTGCAGAGTTAATAGGACCTTCATACACATTTTTTAAAAGTCCTGCAACTTGACTTAATGTAATAGGCATATTAAATACCTCCTTTTTATTTTTAAATTAAAGTTTTTTTTGTGATTCACTATTTAAGAACTCCATGACAGCCTTTGACATACTATCAATATCATTTAGACTTAATGGTTTTGGTTTAGCAGTTTGCGCAGGTGGAACGAGTTTGTTTTCACCAGCAAACTGTCCTGAATTTTTGTTTTGACCACTATTTTTAGAATATTTTTCAATTATTCTTATATTTTTCTCATGAATTTTTTTCATGACAGGTTCAATATGGTCAAAATCAGGATTTGGTATTTTTTTAAGTTCTTCAACAACATCATTAAATTCAACTGTTGGATATTTTTCTGAATTTTCTTTATAGATTTGTTTTAAAAAATATCCAGCCATTTTAGCAATTTGTGAAACAGTTGGATTAGTTGAATTTTCGTTATTATTTTGGTGTTGTTGAGTTGAAGAATTAGTTTTATTTTGTTTTGATAACTTAGCAATTTCTTTTAATTCCTGTATTGTAAATACAGTTTCATCATCAAATTTTATTGCTTCGTTATCACTAAACGTATTGATATCCCAAGTTTGAGCAGGGACATCGGTTTGATTTTCAGTATTTTCGGTATTGGAATTATCCACCGAATCATCTAATTCTTCTTGGAAATTATCATTAAAATTCTCTGGCAAATCTGGTAAACCATTATCTAATGATTCTTGACTGTTAATGTCATCACCGATTATGGCATCGCCTGTCGGTTTTTTAGTATCTGTCATTTTAAAATACCTCCTTTATTTATTTTGTTGTAACGATGTAATTTGTGGTGGCAATCCATTCATTGCCTGCAATTTATTTTTAATTGCTTCTTGGTCATTCACAGATTCGTATTCATTAGGATTAGTATTATTTACAGGACCACCTGTATTTTCTAACCCTTGCCCTTGTCCTTCTTGAGGTTGAACATTTTGTTGCATTTCTGAGGCTTTTTTAATTGCCTCAAGTTTTAATTGCATTTCAATAGCAATTTTTTCAACCTCATCAATATTTCGCATATCAAGTGAATACACAAGAAACAATGGATATTCATTTATCATTTTCATTAACACTTTTAAATGCATTTCTGCATGTTGCCATAATCTTAATTTAGTTTTTTCTGGTAATTCAAAATACATACTTGTTTTTGCAAATTTTATAATTTCTTCAATAGCAACCAGATGATTTTCATGTGGTTCAACTTCTTTATTAATAAAATTTTCATCTGGATTATATTCAATAAAATTATTATCTATAATATCTTGTATTTCTTTTCTTTGACGAACTTTATCTTTTAATCTTGATTTAAATATTTGATTAAGTTCGCCGAATTCTAAAATTTGTAATGCTTGATTTTTTGTTATTAATCCAGCGGTTAAAAATTGTAAAACAACTTGTTGACGTTCATTTCTGTTTAATGGTAACCCAGCAATAACAGATATTTCTATATTAGCCTTTTCAAGTTGTTCGCCTGAATATTTTAAATAGTTAATATTTTCTTTCCCATACGATAATATATATCTTTTTGAAGTTTCATATTTACTTAAAAATTTAATAAAAATATTTCCAGCATCTTCAAACATACGATAAAATTCGTATATAAAAGGTTGGTGAGCAGATGAATCCATTTGAGCCATTGAAATTTGGTGTAATCCACTTCTTACACCTTCTTCTCTTTTACCGAGAGTTGCAGGATGGACAGAATTTATATCTGACAAATCTTCTTCTGTTTTCATTAAATTTCTATAAAAGGTTTGTGTTAAATCCATTCCTTGAATAATAGTTGGCATACCAATTTTTTGATTGTAATATATTACTTTTAAGTTTCTATTACCTAACTGTTCTGCTTTTAATGTTGACCCGTATGGCAAAGCATAGAATGGATTTGCTTTTTCAGAATATTCTGCTAATTGACCTCTAAACAACGAATATTCTCTATCAATAGCAGTTGATAAAGTAAACGGTGTTTCACCGTATGAAAATCCAGTTTCCTCTAATTTTGCTTGTGCAAATGGGAGTCCTATTTCTTTAAATGGATAATCTTTTATATCTAATATTTGATTTCTTGTCATTAAAACTAATCTTCCATTTTCGTTATCATAATTAGGTGGTTCATAAACTTTTATTAATTCAACATAATCGTTTTTATCAATTTTTCTATCCCAATTATAATAATCTCCTGTTAATAACAATTTATATTTTAAAAAATTATTTATTGTTGGTATAGTTGCTTCTGGATATAAGTTTTTAAATAAAGATTTATGCATAATAAACAATTTAAAAACTCTCGGTGCTTCATTAATTTTATGAACAAGTGGTGAAAAATATAGATAAAACGGTGGGATAGATTTAATACAAATTTTTCCTTCCATAATTTTCCTTTTAGTTTGTTCATCATAACCTTTTACAGACCCGCCATTTTCGTCGTTATATATTTCGCAAAACGCATTACCAGTTATTAAAAACCACATTACACTTTTTGAAAACAACCCATTTTTTTTCCATTCTTTATATTCTTTTTGAATTATTGTTTCTGCTAATTCTGCCGCAAGTTCTGAATCGGATGATATATCAACAGGATTTGCTTGTATTAACGGGAATGCTGAATATAACATATTTTTATTCATTTTATATATAGCATATAATTTATTTGGTTTAACATAATTTTTATTTTTATTATCTAAATATACTAATTGGTATATATCACCATTTTCTTTTAAAATATATTTTTCTTTTGTAAATATTTGTAAATAATTTACTATCCATTCTCGTTCAATTAGTTTACGTGCTTCTTCGTATCCTTCAAATTCTTTTTTTAATTCTTCAAACAATTCAGTATATTCTTTAGATTGATATTTTAGATAATTATTATTTTTTACCATACATCATCTTCTCCGTTAGAATAATCGCCTTTATTAGCGGATATACCTATTTTAGGTTTAGCGCCGTTATATATTTTATTTTTAGATATACCACACCAATCTATCCACATATACGACCTATGTGGTAAATAAAATTGCCCTAAATCTGCTCCGCTCCAAGCGTTAACTGAAGACGTATAAGTTGCTTTTAAATTACCATCAACATATACCTTATATACAGTTCCATCCCATTCTAACTGATATCTAACCCATTGGTTATATATTATATTCCCAGCACAAGTATAACCGCCAAACCTAAAAAAAACGACGCTATCTGGACCGCAACCACTTGACCCTGTATACATTGCTAATGCTAAATCATAAGTTCCTGTTTTATTAAATAATGTTTCATCATTAAATCTTCCCACACCTGCTCTATCTGTTATATACATATACCCAAAAATTGTAAATTGAGTTGCTGACTGTAATTCATTTTTTACTGTTGGGCTTACTTCGTGGAAAAACGTATCATTACACCAACCACAGTATGGGCATTCACCGTTTTTAACAGAATAAAAAGAAAATAATCCGCTAAATTTATTATCAGATGAATAAAGGTCAACTTCAGGACATTTATATCTAAATATATTATATTCATTGGATAAAGAATTATTAGTATTTTGTTCAAAATCGTATAATGCTATCATACCACCAAAACATATATTTTTAAGAAGTATAATTAAACAAATTATCTGGGAATATCTAATAATGTTTCTTTTGATATAACATTTATCCATTTATCAACATCCTTGTATTTTAAATATAGATTTGAATCATCAACTTTCATTTTTTTAAAATATTTATCTATAATTTTATTTTTAGATATCAAATCTTTTACTTCAATAATTAACAAACATTTATTATTAACATCATCGTATTGTATAGCAACTGAAATTACTTCTTTATAAAACTCATCTGGTAAATTTGGTTTTTTAGTTTTTTGTATGACATTATTAGATACATCTATTTCAACGATAAAGATTACATTACTATAAATTGAAATAAATAAATTAACAAATAATATAAACAAAACAATTTTTTTAAACATATTATTGCTCCATAACTTCAAATTCAACGCCGAGTTTAGTCTGGTCGTTTATAGCATTGATTTTTAAAAAATATATAGCAGATACTAATGGCATAGCGAGCGAATCAGAATTACCTGTTATTGTAAAATAACCTTGACAAGGTAATAATTTTTTAAACAACAATGTTCCTGCATTAGTTGTATTACCATTTTCAAATGCAATAATATTTGTGTGTTGATTACAATTTGGATATAAATTAACTGCGGTTTTAGTTAAAAATGAGCCGTATGAATTAAAACTGGCACTTTTATATAAACTTACTTCTGCCATATCGCTGGTTGCGACACGTATTTTAGCGGTGGCAGAGATACCATTTGGGATAATTAAACAAATAAATTTTGGTGATGCGCTTGATAGAAATGGTGTATAACTTGTAAATAGAAAGTTTTTACAACTAAACAAATTTGCTTCTGAATGTGTTTCAAATAACACTGGGTTAATTTTATTATTTTTAATATTAACTGGTAATCCTGAATCTTTATTAACAGAAGATATTCCAGTAACAGAATTTCCTATTCCACCAATTACAATTGGATAATTATATGGTTTCCCATTTACATCAACAGGAACAATATATGCAGTTGTAGGAGTTTTTGTAACAGTAGGAGTATTAGTTATTGTAGGTGTGTTAGTTATAGTAAATGTATTAGTTTTAGTAAATGTATTAGTTTTGGTTGGTGTATTAGTTTTGGTTAATGTATTAGTTTTAGTTGGTGTATTAGTAGGTGTATTAGTTATAGTAAAAGTTTTAGTTATAGTAAAAGTTTTAGTTGGTGTAGGTGTATAAGGGATAACATAGATGTATGGAGATTTAGAAATTTTTTTAGCATTATTACCGCCATCTGGGTCTGTATAAAAATAGAAATAATTATTACCTGATTCAGCATCATTAGTTGCGATTCCATTAAAATAAACAAAAATTTTACCTGTTAATCCGGACAAACTATTTAGGGAAATAACAATTTGGTCATTATCAACATTAGTTTCTGCTATTTCGCCATTTTTTGCTTTAATAGTTACAGTTGAATAATTGATATTAGTAAATCCTCTTGTAGGGAAAAAAATTCTGATATACCCATTGCTATTATAACTTGTTGGACCTGCTGTAAACGATACGGTCCAAGTTATATTATTTTGTGTTTTATTAACGTTAATAACTGTAAAATCAACTGTTCCTTGACCTTCACCGACTGCAAAAACAGAATTTGTATAACAAAAAATTAAAACAAAAATTGTGAAAACAAAAAATTTTTTCATAGTTCTATACCCACCTTTTCTTTTATATAATTTTTTTTATTATTTTCAAATGCTGTTTTTATAACAGCGAATTTTAATAATTCATCTTTTAATAATTTTTGTTTTTCTGGTGAATTAGTTGAGTTTGAAAGTATTTTTTTTATTTCTGATACAGCGACAAGATAATTAGCATTAAACGCAAGGTCGTATAATCTTAGGAACTCTTCTTTTTCTTCATCTGTTTGTGGAGGTGTAGGACCGACGACTGCTAATTTTGAATCTATTTCTTTGATTTTATACATTTATATCCTCCTGATTATTATTTTGTTCAAACTCATCAATTAGTTTTAATTTGATTTTTTGTTCATCTAAATTTTTTTGTTGGATATTAACTATATCATGTTTAGATGATTCAAATTTAAAGATGTTTTTAATTAAACTGATTGATTTAAAAAACAGGAAAATAGTCATTACTAAAAGAAATATATTTATTAATATTAAACTTATTATAATCAATACACTAACGTAAACTTGCATTTATTCATTTCACCTTTTAAAATTTTAATTTTTAAACACAGAACTATGTTTTATTTTATATAATTATATATAATACAAGATAATTTGTCAAGTAAAAAAATCATATAAACACGACTTTTTCTTCAAACACAGGGTCATCAATATTGTCATTCAAATTATCTTCGTTATATGAGATATCGCTAATATTTTTATTAAGGACATCTAATTTATAATTTTGTGTTATTTTATTATAATTTTTATTAACATGTTCAAACGGGTTAAAATATTCTGCGTCAATATTATAGATATCGCATAGGAATCCGAAACAAGCATCAATTAAGTCATCAGGAATATTAGTTCCTTCTTGTGGGAACAAATCCATTTCTTGTTTTAAGTAAGACATAATATCTTCTTCTTTACCGTTAACAGTTGTTATAGAATATTTTTCTGGTGGGATATAAATAGATTTAGTATTGATAAAAGGTTGGGCGGATGTTATTCTAACTTTTTTATTTTCACCTTTATGGAACACTGGTTCAAGGATAATATCCATTCGTCCTAATTCATTTAATTTTTTTCTAAGGTTATATTTTAGGTTTCCGCTTGCTCCTGATTTTTCGTAATAGACTATAGGGACGTTATACTTAACTATAATTGGTGCGATAAAATCTGCTAATTCGTGTAATAACATTTTAACTTTATAGAAATCAAACAAAAAGAATTTTTTATCAATTTTATCGTAATACCAGAATGCTATACCTGTATAATTTGCTTGTTCAGACACTGTTGAACTTGAGTCTATGACACATTTAATTTGTTCACGAGGGACATTACCGAGCATAATATTTTCAACTATAACTTTATGTTCATTAGGGGACATTTTAATTAACTGATTAAAATCTAACAATTTATAAGTTGTTCGTTTAGGGAACTGGGCATAATGGCAAGAATAAATATAATCTTTCAATATATTTCGTTCGTTATCAAGGTATTCAAGTGAATATTTTTCTGGGAATGTTGGGACACGTTTAGGTGAATTTTCGTCTATTTCTATACCTGTTTTAGTTATTGGGACACCGTTTTCATTACGTAATACATCTGTTACACGGATTAAGTCATATTGTCCTTTAAATTCTTCCATAAGTCTGAAATAGAAGTCTCGTTCACCCCATCTCATAAACAATACGAGCATGATACCACCTGGGTTAAGCAAGATATATCTTTGTTTAATAAAATCCAATGCTTTTTCATTAAACACTGGGTCATCTTTATTATCTTTACCGATGATATCATCAACGACTATTATATCAAAATGTTTTGAAGCGATATTACTATCAACGCCATCTGTTTCAACTGTAAAGGAGTTACTTAACAGATTATTATTTTGTGCTTGGGCGACTAAGATAGTTTGAGCGTTCCATATTTTCCCTTTAAATTCACCGTAATATTTTTTTATTTTAACATTATTTTCAAATAACATTTTTATTGGTAATAACATATCTTCTGCTAATTTTTGTTTTGATGAACAAATCAGATGGCTTTTCATTGGATTTTTAATTATTGATTTAAGTATAAACAATTTGTTATATAATGTTGTTTTCCCATATCCTCTTGGCATATTTATTAAAATTATTTTTTTATTTTTAGGTGTTTTTTTATAATGTCTATATAATATTAAGTTTAATTTAAAATCAACTTTTTTATGTATTTCGCCTATATCGTTAAATCCCAAAAATTTAGCGAATCTTGATGTCCCGTATCCTTTTAATGATTCAACTGCTTCTTTTTCTTCAGTTTTTTCCCAATACAACTTTTTTAATCTTTCTAATTCATCTTTTATATTTATCTGATTTTTTACATCACTCATTATTACCTCGTTCTATTCTTTCCATTTCTTTAATTTTTTCCGCTAATTCTTTTAATTCTTCATCACTTATATTATTTATTTCTGTTTTATTTATTTCTGTTTCATCTTCAACATCTTTTAATTCTTTGTATATACTCAACAATTTTTTATATGCATTTGCTATTTCTTCTAAACTTGCATCTCTTAATGTTACGCTATTAACTCTATTTAACATATCTATTAACTTCTTTTTTATTGCTTTTTTTATTATTAACTTAAAATCTTTTTCGTTTAACAAATCTATGTTTTCGCTATTTATATCTTCTTTTATTGCGCCTGTTGATATTAGTATCTTATTTACCAAAAATTTGTTTAAATCTATCAGCCCACTAATCTTTTTATACTGCTCTTTACTGCATCCTAATATCTTTATTATCTCATACATCCCATATCCCATCAACTTTAACTTGTATACTAACCTCCCGACTACTCTTATCCGTTTCATCGGAAACACGGATTTTATCTCTGCCCTCTCTTTCGCACTTAATCTTAAATTCTTTGTCACTTTCAACCCATACGCTATATTTACTCCTTCTACCATCTTTACACTATATCCCATCCCCTCCCTCGTGTTTATTGACCTGCTACTCCTTACCTTATCCACTTCACCCACACCTACTTCTTTCACTTCATTCTCTGTCACTTCCTTCTACCTCCTCTCCATACCCGTGTCTTAATACCCATCTTATCAGCCTTTCTCCTTCCTCCTTGTCCTTACTCCTTATCTCTATCCCTTCTTCTATCATCTCTCTCCTGCTCTTTACCTCTATCCACTTCACTTTTTCCATCTCTCCACCATCTTTCTCCCTTACCCCAATTTTACCCCCTTATTTCAGCCCCTTTTTACCCTTATTTATACCATATAAACACACATCTTGTCAATACCCCTCTCCTCTTACCTCCACCTATATCGCATTTTTTTGCCTCGTGATAATCAAACCCATCGGCAGGCGTGATAGCCCTTACGCCGCCGTCTCTTTTTCCTCTTGATTCTCTGCTTTTCTTCTTTATTCCAGCCTTATTTCCTCTGCTTTTCCATCTGCTATTCCCTCCTCCTCTCCTCTCTTCTCCTCAGCTCCCCTCCTTCCCCTCCTCTTTCCCCGTCTCTTGCTTCCTTTAGTGGC
>CALHNI010000040.1 GCA_938034975.1 Candidatus Goldiibacteriota bacterium
TCCTGCTGGCACAGGCCCACTTATGTATCCTACTCCACCGCTCCCATATACTTCTAAACTGCTCCCTACCACATTATTCGCTACTGCTCCTCCATTATTCGTCACACTTAACCTTATTGTTATCTCCTGTCCTGTGCTTACATCCGTATCTTCTATTATTAAACTGCTTATTAAATTCGCACTTGATTTCACTTCTATGGTATTACTCTGTGCCTGACTGCTTTCTATTAACCATCCTGTATTAGAATCAACACCAATTGCTTTTCCTGTAAAAATTATGCTTCCTTCTCCACTTCCTAAACTATATACCCAGGTAAAATATTGCGTTGCACCGCTGTTTATTGTTTTTGATATTTCAACAGGACTGATGCTTAAAGTTGCACTTGCTCCACCTTCTATTACTTTACCTAAATCCTGCGGTGTTATACTTACGTTATTTGCAGTTGCGCCACCTGCAACATTGCTAACCTGCACAACAACAGTTACAAGCGACCCTGTTTTTGCAATTCCAGGAATTGCATTCATACTAACAGTTAAACTGCTAACTTTTTGCACTAAAACGTTGTTTTGAGTTATACTGCTTGACACAGTTAAACCACTATTTTTATCTTTGCCTGATGCGTTACCTTTAAAATTAACATTCCCTGTTCCTGTTGCAGAATATGTCCAGGTAAAATATTTTACCGTGCCACCAAGTATATTATAGGAAGAAGGAGTAGGTCCACTTTTTAATATGCTTGAGCCGACACTTCCGCTTAAATCAAGAGCACTCGGCATTACATCAGATGCTTCGGCTTCACCTGTATTGCTTACATACATCAAAACAGTATAAACCTGATTTAAACTGACAGTTGAAGGCAATATAATTCCGCTTATTATATCTGCTTTTGTCTGTAAAGTAATCCAGTTTGTACTTTGTGAAGGTGCATAAATTGTTATTCCGCTATTTAGATCCTGAGCCTGGGCTTCTCCATATAATTGCACACTACCTGAGCCCTGTACTGAATAAGTCCATGTAAAATATTGATATCCTCCGCCTGCAATATTAGCACTTGCAGGCACAGGTCCTGTAAGATTTGCAAGAGCACTTGCATCACCTATTTTTGTAAGTTGGGGTATACAATTTATTGCTGTTGCTTCCCCTGTATTATCAACACGCATTATAACAGTTACATGCTGACCAATACTTACAGGCGTTGTAACAGGTATATATGAAATGCCAAGTAATGGCGCTGTTTGTATAGTCAGGGTTACACTCATTGCAACCGGACTTTCTTCAGAACCACTATATGCCTTTCCTGTAAACCATACATTACCGCTTCCTGTTGCTGAATATGTCCAAGTAAATGTTCCATATCCGCCTTCTGCTGTTATTGTTCTTGCCAAAGGCAAAGGCCCACTCATTGGTAATACTGTTCCTGTGCTTCCTGCTTCCACATATGCTTCACCTGATGTTGAAAGGGCATCAGCAAGCCCACTGTTAGTTACCCCGAGCACCAATGTTATTACCTGTCCTATTGTAACCTTTGATGGTGATATATTCATAACCGGCATTGATAAAAGTGGTTTAGGCGTTTGCACAACAACATCTTTAGGTTCTGCTGTATCAGTAATACTTAATCCTGAATTTTCATCTGTTCCTGATACAAACCCTGTAAAACTTATTGTTCCTTCTCCTGTTGCTGTATATGTCCAGTAAAAAGTTGTGCATGAATTGCCGGCAATATCAGAATAAAAAGGAATAGGTCCTGATAATATTGAAATATCCGGTGTTCCTGAAACAATGCTCACACTTAAATATGCAACAGTGTTATTCGCAACTGCCTGTCCGGTATTTGTCACAGTCATATAAACAGTATAAACTGTTGAACCATCATTTTTAATAACATCCCTTGACCATATTTTTGCCAAAAGTTCAGATTTTTCTTCTATGTTTATATTATTTGAAATCAAAATTCCTGTTTCTTTTAATTCACCGCTGTTTTCATCATACCCTGTTGCCTTTGATGTAAATTGAACCGTACCTGATGCCAAAGCAGAATAAGTCCATGTCAATGTCTGATAATCTCCACCTGTGATTGTAATAGGTGATGGTGCTGAAATAAGTATAACTGCAGAAGGTATTGACGCATAAGGAGTAACTCCTGTTGCAGAAACAGCATCTGCCTGCCCTGTATTTGTAATACCCATCACAACAGTTATTAACTGTCCTGTGCTCACATAAGAAGGCAATGCAGTTATAGTTGCTGAAAGTCCTGTTGCCTGTTCTATATTTATAATAGGACTTCCTGATACTGCTGATTCTATATAACCAAAGCCCGGATCATAACCAGTTGCTTTGCCACTGAATCCTGCAACACCTGGCGAAGTGGCAGAATACCTGTATGTAAACCATTGTGAACCATCCGGTATATTCAATGTTACATTGACTGGCTGGGGACCATACTGTAAATTAACTCCTCCATTACCAAACACAGTCAGAGAACTTGCATTCACAGTATTCGCAACAGCACCACCTGTGTTTGTAACACGCATTATGACTGTTATTATCTGGCCTGTGCTAACTGACTGCGAACTTACAATTAAATCACTTATAAGAACAGCACTTGCCTGCACAGTTATTGTATTGCTTTGTTTTTGAATACTTTCTGCTGACCATCCTGTATTTGCATCAATACCTATTGCTTTGCCGGTAAAACTAATACTTCCTGTTCCTGGTCCCAAAGTATAAATCCATGTAAAATATTGTGTTTGTCCACCTGCAACAACTTTTGATACAGGCGAGGGTCCTATCATGGATACTGTGCTTGCACTTCCATCTATTATTTTTCCTAAATCCTGCGGAGTTATACTTACATTTTCTGCTGTTGCAGCACCTGTCTGATTTGTCACAGCAAAAACAACAGTTACCTGAGAACCTGTTTTTGCAATTGATGGCTGAGCAGTTACATTTGCAGTTAAGTTAACTTTATTTTGAACTGTCAGCCCTTTTTGTGCAACATTGCTGGTATATAAAATGCCACTGTTGTTATCTATTCCGCTTGCTGTTCCTGTAAAATTTATTGTCCCTGTTCCTGCTGCAGAATAAGTCCAGGCAAATACAGTATTTGATCCTCCATCTATGTTTACAGATGAAGGAGTTGGTCCGCTTATTTTAATACTTGTTCCTATACCACTTAATATAAGATTTGATGACGCTGTTGCATTTGAACGTGCATCACCTGTATTGCTTACTACCATCTTAACAGTAAACCATTGTCCAATAGTTACATAAGAAGGCATAACTAACTCTGCAACCAGATTAACCGGATTATTTATTATTATATCCGAAGTTGTAATCGGAGAATATTCTTCTATAGTTAATCCTGAATTTGCATCTTTACCTTCTGCTTCTAAATAAAAAGCAACTGTTCCACTTGAAACACTTGCATATCGCCATGTAAAAGATGCAGTGCTGGAACCTGCAATGTTTGCAAAAGCAGGTAAAGGACCTGATATTTTACTTATGCTTGCTGAATCTTTTATTGGAACAATTAAAGGTAAAACATCCTGCGCTAATGCCTCGCCGGAATTTGAAATTTTCATAACAACAGTAATTTCCTGTCCTTTACTTATCGGTGATATTAATGGAATATAATCAATTGTAAGAACTGGCGGTGTTTGTATTAATACAGCATTACTCGTTGCCCCATCGCTATCTATACCTGCATCATTACATCTTGCATAACCTGTAAATTGTAAATTACCGGATCCATTTGCAGAGTATGTCCATGTAAATATTGAAACACCGCCATTGGCAGGAATAGTTACACTTTCTGGCAAAGGACCATTTATTAAATTTACATTCCCTGATATTACATAAATATTTGGAGTTGTATTTATAGCATCTGCAAGTCCATTATTTGTAACACGCATTGTAAGTGTAATTATCTGACCTATGCTCACCTGTGATGGAGAAGCATTTAAAACAGGTTGAGCTAAAACAGGTGCCGGTGACTGGACAATTACATCAGCCGGAGATGCTGTTCCTGAAACTGTTTGCAATGAATTTTCATCAACACCTGTTGCATATCCTGTAAATTGTATTGTTCCTGAACCGGATGCATCAAAAGTCCAGAAAAATGTTTTTGATGACCAGCCATTTATTGTTTGATTGAAAAGATTCGGACCTGTCCAGTTATTCAAAGATGGTGTTCCGGATACAACGCTCCAATATAAATAAGCATTCACAGTATTTGCAACTGCTTCACCTGTATTTGTAACAGTCATATAAACTGTATAAGTCATACCGTTATTTGCAATTGATGGAGCAGAAGAAATTGCAACTGTAAGTAAAACAGCATTTTCAGCTATTATTGATTCAGATGTTGCTATGTTAGATGATATATTAGCAAGTGTATTTTCATCCTGGGCATTTACTTTTGTAGTAAATGTAGAAGTTCCTGACGATGTTGCAGAATATGTCCATGTAAATCTCGCATAGCCATTTCCGGGTATTGTCTTTGCAGAAGGAGAAACCAAAATTGCAAATGAAGGCGGATTATTCCCCTGCCCTGGAATTTCAGGTAATGCATTTATTGCATCTGCTCCACCTGAATTTGACACAGTTAAAATCAGTGTAACCAATTGCCCTGTTGATACATAATCAGGCAAAGAGAAAAAGTAAGCAGGGAACTGGGAAATATTTGCCTGAGTTTCAACCGTAGTTATATTACTACCAAAAACAGGAGAATAAATTGTCCTTCCTGAATTAAAGTCAATACCGCTTACTTTGCCCGTAAAACTTACTGTTCCTGCAGATAATGTATTATAAATCCAATTAAAAATATGCGACTGACCTGGTGCCAAATTAACTGAAGCATCTGGCGATGAAGTAAGCAAAAGCCCTGCTGTGCCAATCATATTAACCGGCTGTGGGAAAATATCTGTTGCATTGCCATCTCCTGTGTTTGAAACCGTAACTGATAATGTAATGCTCTGACCTACACTTACACTTGATGGTGATGATATTGCAGATACAATACTTAAAACAGCTGATTCAAGCACTGTGACATTATTAGAACCGCTTTTTGCAGTTGAAATAATTCTTAAATCATTTGCATCCTGCCCTGTCACATTTGAACTAAAAGCAACTGTTCCAGGTCCTGTTGCAGAATATGTCCAGGTAAACCTGTATACACTTGCTCCTGTTAAAGCAGATAATGTAAGCGGTTGCGGATAAGATACAAGCGCAACAGATGCTGTTCCTGTAATATCAACTCCGCTTGTATAAGCAGTTGGTGATATATTTATTGCTGTTGCACCACCTGTGTTTGTAACAGTTAAAATTACTGTTATTAATTCTCCTTCTGAAACAATGGATGGTATTGCTTTTATTTCTGATGAAAGATTTGCTTCATAAACAATCTTTATGGTTGAACTCTGTGCAAAAGAAGAATATTTCCAGGTTCCTGTATTATTTTCATATCCTTTTGCTCTGCTTGAGAAAAATACTGTTCCTGTCCCTGATGCTGAATATGTCCAGCTGAAAACAGCACTAGAATTACCTGTCAGTGTCTGCGGTCCAGGCAAAGGTCCTGAAATTAAAATAACTCCACCGTTTCCATCCCATACAAAATTATCCGGCTGAACAAGTGTTGCCTGTGCTTCTCCTGTATTTGAAACAGTTAAGGTTATAGTAAATACATCTCCTATATTTACTGATGAAGGCAACCCGTTAAACTGCACAGAAAGATTGACCGGATCCTGGACATTTACAAAAGATGTCATTGCACCATTTGAAGTTATGGTATTTCCTGTATTATCATCATAACCAGAAGCATATCCACTGAACGCAAGACCAGAACCTTTTGCAACAGGTGAATATGTCCAGGTGAAAGTCCGTGTTTCACCGCCTGGTATATTTTGTATCACAGGTGTGCTTACAAGAGATACTGTTGAACCGCCATATTTTAAGAGCCAAAGCCCTTCTCCACCCACTTTTGGCGGAAGCACATTTACTGCTGTTGCTGAACCTGTATTTGTCACCCTCATTACAACTGTTAAAATCTGTCCGACATTTATAGATGCAGGCAATGCATCAAAAGTTGTTGATAATACAGGAACTGTCTGAATTGTTAAATACTGGGAAACAGCGGTTGTTGTAGACCCTGTTCCTTCATACGCATAAGCAGATGCACTAAAATTAACCGTTCCTGCTGATACTGCTGTATAAACCCATGTAAATCTTCCGATTCCGCCATTTGCTGTTATAGTCAAATATGCAGGCAAAGGTCCGTTTACTTTACTTACTGCTCCTGTTCCTGATGTTGTAAGATTTGTATCAACACTTGTCAATCCATCCACAACTCCATTATTTGTAACTGTCATTATTATTGTTACTAACTGCCCTTGACTGACTACTACTCTTGATAAAGACATCAAAGAAGAAAGTAAAGGAGATGGCGTTTTTATTTCAACATTATTTGAATTTTCAGACGCAGAAGAAACAGGTAATCCTGAATTGGCATCTATACCTTGAGCTGTGCAGGTAAACAGTATTGTTCCTGTTGATGTTCCGGAATACGTCCAGGTAAAAACAAAAGATGAACCGCCAGGTATATCTGCACCTGATGGATTAGGTCCTGTTAAAAGTATTGCTCCTGCACTTCCTGCAACAGTTGATATACCAACAGGTAAAGGAGAAACATTTTCCGCTGTTGCTTGGCCTGTATTTGTAACAGTCATATATAAAGTTATGGTATAGTTTTCCGGTATAACTGTGGGTCGTGCAGAAAGTTCTATATCAAGATTTGCAGGACTTTGTATAGTTATCCACGAAGATGCAGTATAATTTGAATATTTAGTTGTTCCATCATTTGCATCTGTTCCTTGTGCTCTTCCTGTGAATTGTATGGTTCCCACCCCTGATGCATTATATATATAGGTAAATACCTGAGAACCAGACCCTGAAATATTTGCACTTAACGGGTTTAATGATTGATATGTAGCATTACCATTACCTGCCGGATTTAAAGTTATATTAGGAGTTACGTTATTGCAGGTTGCCTGTCCTGTATTATTTACTGTTACATAAACTGTTATTGCCTGACCGTTGCTGACCTGTGTTTTTGAAACAGAAATAGAACTTGTCAGATTAGATGCTGTTTGTATGGTGACTGCATTTGTTGTTGCATTATTTGAATCAACCGTATCACCTGAATTATTATCTTTTCCTGTTGCACGCGTTGTAAAATCTACACTGCCTGTTGACACAGCACTAAAACGCCATGTAAATTCACCTGACTCACCAGCTGTTAAAGTCATTGCTGTAGGATAAGGTCCTGCCACAAATGTCACATTACCACCACTGTATCCACGAATAGCAGGTGCTAATGCTGTCACATAATTTGCCTGACCAAGTCCTGTATTGGTCACCTTCAACCTCACTGTAATTTCCTGCCCTATATTAACAAATAAAGGTAAAGCATATCCCTCAGTTGTTAATATTGCTCTTGTTTCTATGCTTAAAGTATTTGAAAGTGTAAAATTAGATGATATATCCTGCATTGAGTTTGAATCTTTTCCTGTTACCCTTGCTGAAAAAATCACAGAACCTGTTCCCACACATGAATATGTCCATGTAAAATAGCGGACAGACCCTCCAGGAACAGTTTGAGTTACAGGTTTAGGTCCTGTCTCCAAAGACACTCCACCTGTTGAATCATATGTTATATAGAGCCCATCTGGCTGGGTTAATATTGCATCTGCTCCTCCTGTATTTGTTACAGTCATTATAACAGTAACCAAAGCACCCATATTTACAGATGCAGGGAAAACAGAAATAGCAGATGATAAAGATGCTCCGCTTATTACATTATGATAGGCTGAAGTATATGAATCAGAGAAAATTTCATTTCCTGTAAGATTATCAAACCCATGTGCTCTTCCACTAAAAGCTAATGACCCGGGAGAAGTTGCAGTATAAGTCCATGTAAAATAAGCAACAGAATTTCCTGGTATGTTGACCGATGCCGGGAAAGGTCCGGATGGCGATGGTGCGATGCCTGCTGTCCCGAGTTTAATTAATGGCTTTGGAAACGGAGTCACATTATTTGCAGTTGCAAGTCCTGTATTTGTTACCACCATTATAACTGTAAATAACTGTTGCGTAGATATAGTAACAGGCATAACATAAATAGCAGATTGTATGGATGCAGGAGTTTGTATGTATGTTGTATCATAACTATAATCAGAATATATTGTATCTAAATTATTAGCATCCTGTCCTGTTGCTCTTCCTGAAAAATTAACTGTGCCTAACCCATCTGCTGAGTATGTCCAGGTAAAATTATGTGTTTGTCCTCCTCCTATATTAACAGAATTCGGGAGAGGCGGATCTATAAGAGTTACTATTGAAGTTCCAGAAGGATTTGTAATAAGTAATGGAGATACATTATTGGCAGTTGCATCACCTGTGTTTGTAACAGACATAATAACTGTTATCCTCCAGCCAATTCCTGCAAGTTCAGGAATTGATAAAACAGACGAAGAAAGTGCGGCTGCTGCCTGAGAAGTAACAGTTATAGATTTATATGAAGAATAAAAAACCCACCCTGAATTCGCATCTGTGCCTGTTGCTCTTCCTGAAAAATTTATTGAACCAGAACCTGTTACAGAATAAGTCCATGTAAACACAGCAGATGATGAACCAGGTATGGAAGTAGAAGGTGGCTGTGGTCCTGATAATAAATAAACAGAACCAAAAGCAGTAAACTGCGGCGTAACATTATTTGCTGCTGCTTCTCCATTATTAGTAACCGTCATCCATACAGTTATTATATGTCCTGTAGAAATTATGTATTGCGATGCTGAAATTTCAGATAAAAGCTGGACCGGTTGCTGTATTGTAACTGCTGATGAAGTATTTGAATTTGATGTTGTCCCTGAATTTTCATTTGCATCAACCCCAACTGCAATTGTTGAAAATTGAACCTGCCCGGAAGAAGTTGCAGAATAAGTCCAGGTAAATTCTCTCACCTGACCGCCAGGAATACTTATCTGCGAAGGCACAGGTCCTGTTATCCTCATTGCATTTCCACCGCCGGAACTTATAATACCTAAATAAGAAGGATCAGGATGGACATACAATGCATCTGCCTGTCCTGTATTTGTTACACGCATAATTATAGTTATCATTTGATTTAAAGAAACAGTACCTGGCATAATTGATAAATCCATTGTTAAATTTGCTCTTGTCTGTATGTTTGTATTTGCATTTTTCCAGTTTGAATTTATTGTTACACCTGAATTTGCATCTGTGCCTGTTGCTCTTCCTGAAAAATTAACTACACCTGTTGCCAAAGCAGAATATGTCCATGTAAATTCATGGACACCATAGCCTGTAATATTTGTGCTTAAGGGTGTGGGAGTGCTTATTATGGAAACATTCGCAGAATTGGTTAAAAGTTGTGGCGTTACATTATTTGCTGTTGCCTGTCCTGTGTTTGTAACTCTCATTATAACTGTAAAAACCTGATTTAAACTTACATTTGAAGGAACAAAAATATCAGAAGATAATGCAGCTTCTGCCTGAACTGTAACATTGTTGGTTAAAATGATGTTTGACTGGAAAGTTGCACCTGAATTTGCATCTGTGCCTGTTGCATAACAACTAAAAGCAACTATTCCCTGGGAATCAGCCGAATATGTCCAAGTAAATGTTGTTGCATTTCCCCCAGGAATAACAGCAGAAGAAGGTGAAGAAATCAGAGTTAAATTTGCTGAACCTACAGTTGTTATGTTACCGTTTGTATTATTTGACTGTGCCTGGCCTACATTAGTAACAGTCATTATAACTGTTATCCTCTGACCACGGGATACAACTGACGGATATGCTGATGCTTCTGCTGTTAAACTAACTGCGTTCTGGATAGTAAAAGTATAAGAACTTTTTACTCCTGTTATGTAAAGTTTGCCGTTTGTTTCACCATAACCGCTGGCAGAACCGGTAAATTGCATTGTGCCTGCTGCGTTTGCTGAATAAGTCCAGGTAAAATATTTTGTCTGTGACTCACCTAATGAAGTTATAGTTTGTGGTGAAGGCCCGCTTAATAAAACCATGGAATTTGCAGTTCCGCTTATGACAAGAGGAGTAGGAATTATATTAGTTATAACATCAGGGTCGGTTGAATAATTATTAAAAACAGAGCCAATAAGTGTTATTACCTGCCCTGTGCTTATAGTAATATTTGATGATGGCTGGACTTTTAAACTGTAAATAAGGTCTGTTGTATTTGCACCTTTTGTTGTTGCAGAAATTGTTAAAGATTTTGCATTTGTTGTATAATATTCAGGTGCTCCACTGCCACCACCCCATGCATAGTTGACTGCTATTTTATAATAATAAGTTGTAGAAGTTGTAAGGTTTGTATCAACAAAAGTAACCTGTCCTCCTTTATTCTGTGAAGCAGTATAGGTCAGAGATATATAACCGCCATCTGCCTGTGTGCTTCTAAAAACTGTATAACCTGTAATTAAGTTATAAGGATCTTCTGATATACCTGTCCAGGTAAGGGTAAGGTCGTTATAATTTACTGTTGCAGTCATTGGTTTTGGTATTTCCTGCATTCTTATACTTGGCATACTTGTCTGGGAATTTATAATATCCTGGGCTGTTATGGTAGCCATTACAGCGCCTACATAAGATGAACCATTCCATGCACAGGAAGAAAATTGGCCATTATAGGTTTCAACCACAGAAATTATTACCTGTCCTGCCTGTGGGGGAGTTGTCCATGCGTATGAACCAACATCAGAGAAAAAATACGCAGGGTCAGTTCCTGCTGCCGCATATATCTTATCAGGGCAATATGTATTTTCTCCATTATACTGGTTACCTATCTGATTTGATATACCTTTTCTAAATGCATATAGTCCTGCTAAACTGTTTTCAGTGCTGGATGTTCCTGATGTGCCATCTGCTGCAAATACCTCACCGTATAATATATATTCAGCAGAATATGATGAAGTAACAATTAAAGTCAGAAATATTGTTAATATAATAAGGAAGAATAATCTTTTTTTCTTTAATTTAAACGGACTTTTTTCTTTTTTTTGCATTTATTCTCCGTTTATAATTTTTTACCTCATTTTTTTTCTGAACTAAGATTTTTTTTGGATTCTTCAATAAGCCATTTATCTATAAGTTCTTTCTTATATCTCCACGAAGATGCAACTCTGAATGCAGGTATTTTACCCTGTTTTGATAATTTATAAATAGTAACTGGTTTCATTTTTAAATATTCTGCTAATTCTTTAACTGTTAAAATATCAGGATAGTTTTCTCCCATAAAGACAGAAATTTCCTCCAATTTTTTATTTTATTTTTTACTCTGATATACTTTACTTATATATTTTTTTCTGCCTTCTAATTCTTTTGAATAAATTATAGCAAATTGTAAATTATTTGTCAAATAGAATTTTTAATGGGGGTAATGTAAAATAAATTGTGTAAATTTGAATTGAAAAGAAAAAAAGAGTGTGTATTCTTCCAGTAATAATAAAAGGCATAAAAATATGCCAAGATTAAAAGAAAAGGAGGAATACACCCAAAGTTAAGGTAAAAAAACTTTACTTTACAGAAAAAGATTACCACGAAAGAGTAAAAGAAATCTAGGAAAATTTTGATCCTTTAGTAATCGGTTAGTTACGTGGGTGTAAAATAATTATTTTTTTATCCCTGCACACTTTGTCACGGTTCAAAATATTGACGCA
>CALHNI010000041.1 GCA_938034975.1 Candidatus Goldiibacteriota bacterium
TAATGCATTACTTTTATTCACCTGTTTTTTAATTTAAAAATAAGTTCTCTTTTAAAAATTTTATTTATTTATAAACCTTTTTTTATATTTTCTTTTTTCCCCTGAAAAACGCTAATACGTTTTTCAGGAAATATTTCACTAATTTACCATCTATTAATAATTTGTAAAAAAAATTTAATTCCAAAATTTAGTAATTTATTAAATTGCAAAGGATGAAGTATATAAATAATACTAAAACAACCTGTAACTAAAATTATTGATAACCATTTTGTATAAATACCAATTGTTCTTGCAACTAAAATAACCGATAAAAAAATAATTATAAGTGGTAATAAAACTTTTATATCTATCAATATCTCGCCATAACCTGCAATATATTTTTTAGAAATTCCGAAAATTTTTGCTAGGTCAATATTTATATTAAAAACAAGTATAATCAATTCAAAAACAAGAATTAAAAACAATAATACCGATGCTATTTTTGTGCTTATTCCCCATGTACGATATGCTTCATAAAATGCTGCGGGAATAAGCCCAATGATCATTATTACAGGATTTTTAATAAAAAATCCTGTAATAATGAATACAGCAGCTACCAAAGTTATAATTATGCATTTTTCTACAGGATTTTTTTCAATAAGAGTTTTTAAACTTATCTTCTTTTTTTTAATTTCTTTATTATCCTGTCTTTCTTGGTTTATTTTTTCCATTAAACCCCTCCTTTTTTTGTTTAAATATTAACTTATATTGCTTAAAAATCAATTATTTTTTTATTTTTTACCTCTGCCTGTGCCTTTATATCTTCATAATAAAAATCTTTTCTTGGTTTTGTTTTCAAAACCTTTTCATACAATTCTTTTGCTTTTACCTTTTCACCTGATTCCCACAAAATATCAGCAAGAAAATAAATACCTGTTAAAGAATCTGGTTCTTTTTCAAGATACTTTTCCAGATATTCTTTTGCCTTCTTTTTATCAGGCCAGGTTAAAAGAAAAACTATGTTAGGTGCTTTAAAATGCAATCTTCCAAGTATAATATATGCAGCATGATTTTCAAAAGAATTATCTATTTTAATAAGTTTTTCTGCATAATCTTTTATCTTACCGGCTGTCCCATCTGCTGCTGCTTCCATAATATTCATAAGTTCACCGAATCTTCCTGTTAAGATTGCCCATGAATACAGTATATATTTTGATTCATTACAATTATTTTTTTCACAAAATTTATTTATTCTTTCAATCAAAAATTTGTAATTATCCCTTTTTTCCTGATAGTATTTTTCATCAGTAAGTAAATAGTTATATTTAAAATCCATTGCTTTTGTTAATTTATAAAATATAACTTCATCTTCTTTTAAATCAATTGCTTTATTATACAACTCTATAACTCTGTTTATATTTTCAATTGCTTTTACTGATATAGTAATATTATTTCTGTTTTTAAAATAAAAATCCCCTTGTCTTATGTAATTTTCATATTCACTTGACCAAATTGAATTGTCTAAATTGGCTAATATCAATAAAATAAAAAATATTTTTATTATCATAAAATATATATTTAAAATTATTTTATTATTTTATCATTAAGGGATAATGGCGGATTAAATTTAATTCCGTATTTTTCGCATATTAAATTTGCTGAAATTCTCCCGGATTCATAAATAGTAGGTAATCCGCTTCCAGGATGTGTGCCACCACCTACAAGATAACAATTGTCAAAACATTCAAACTTATTTCTTGGTCTGAAATATAACATCTGGGTTAAATTATGTCCTAAATTAAATGTCGCACCATAATAAACATTGTAATTGTCCCGCCATTCAAAAGGAGTTATAATTTTTTCTACCTCTATATTATCTTGCAAATCTTTTAATTCTGTTCTTTTGACAACTTCTTCTAAAACCCTTTTTCTAAATGGTTCTTTTTCTTTTTCCCAGTCAACATCGGCTTTTAAATTTGGAACAGGAACAAGTATATAAATTGTTGATTTGCCTTCTGGTGCAAGTGTTTTATCAATTATAGATGCGTTCTGAATATAAAAAGAAATTTGATCAGAAAGAGTCAACCTGGTAAAAATATCTTCTACATTTTTCCTGTAATCTTTTGCGAAGAATACATTATGATGAGGTATATTATACTTTTTTTTGATACCTAAATACATCATAAAAATTGAACAGGAATATTTCCTTTTCGCCAATTTTTGTGGCGCATATTTTTTTACCATGTCTTTATCCATAAGATTTGTAACTGCGTATGAAAAATCAGCATTAACTATAACATCATCTGCCTGTAAAACTTCTCCATTATCAAGTAAAACACCTGTAATCTTCCTGCCTTTATTTAAAATTTTTTTAACTTTGGCATTTAATCTCAATGTTCCGCCTTTTTTTATAAAAACCTTTGCCATTGCATCAGAAATTTTGTTTAAACCGCCTATCACATGATAGATACCCCAGTTGTGTTCAATAAATGCAATCATTGCGTATGCAGCCGGACATTCCCAAGCAGACATTCCAAGATATTTTGACTGAAATGTAAAACAAAATTTTAAATTTTCACTTTTAAAATATTTGGATAAAATCTGATAAACACTTTTTCCTAAATCAAGGTGTGGTATGGATTTTAAAAAAGGATTTCTCATCATATCAAAAATTGAAATATATGGTTTTTGAAGACATGGAAAAAGATAGTCAAATCTTTTTTTTTCATTTTTCAAAAAATCATATAAGCCATTTTCCTCTCCGGGAAATTTTTTCTTTATTTCTTCTTTGGTTTTTTCATGATCATCTGATATAAAAACTTCATTTTCAAAAAATTTCAAACGATACATAGGGTCAAGACGAACAAAATTAAGATAATCTTCTGAGTTTTCTCCTGTTTCTTGAAACATCTCATCTAAAATAAATTTTAACATTAAAAATGTAGGTCCC
Organism: Candidatus Goldiibacteriota bacterium; assembly: GCA_938034975.1. Classification (GTDB taxonomy): domain Bacteria; phylum Oederibacteriota; class PGYV01; order PGYV01; family DYJU01; genus DYJU01. Next base: position 2,930 of record CALHNI010000041.1, read on the forward strand.
GTATCAAATGTAAAACCATTTATTTTTAATGGTGCATTTCTTCCACCTACTACGCCTTCTTTTTCACATATAACAACGTCAAACCCACGATGTGCAAGTATCATTCCTGCTGTTAATCCGCCAGGACCTGCTCCAACAATTATTATTTTTTTTCTGTTATTCATGCCAATCGCCTTTTTTTAAATTTTTCTATAATAATAATTTTGTATAATACATTTTTTTTTACAAAAATACAATCATTTTTTAATACAAATATTACACATTAAAACCGCTCTAACAAAAAAAGTTATCATAAAAATGCGTTTTTGTGGAGCCGTAAAATGCATTAGAAAATGCGATTTCACAAAAAAACATACTATTTTTATTATATTTATTTAACAAATTTTCATTTTTATAATGCATTACTTTTATTCACCTGTTTTTTAATTTAAAAATAAGTTCTCTTTTAAAAATTTTATTTATTTATAAACCTTTTTTTATATTTTCTTTTTTCCCCTGAAAAACGCTAATACGTTTTTCAGGGTGAGTTATTTAATTGATTTTTTAATATTTATATTTTAATATTATTAAAACTATACTTTTAATAAGGAGAAATTGATGAAAGGAACATTAACTGAAAAAATATTAAAAAGACATCTGGTAAAAGGAGATCTTATACCAGGGAAAGAGATTGCAATAAAAATAGACCAGACATTAACACAGGATGCAACTGGCACAATGGCATATCTGGAATTTTTAAATTTCAAAGTTGATAAAATAAAAACAAAGCTTTCTGTAAGTTATGTTGATCATAATACTTTACAATCTGGATTTGAAAATGCAGATGACCATTTATTTTTGCAATCAGTTGCTGAAAAATATGGTATTTATTTTTCAAAACCAGGAAATGGTATATGTCATCAAGTTCATCTTGAAAGATTTGCAAAGCCAGGGGATACACTTATAGGTTCTGACTCACACACTCCAACAGCAGGCGGAATTGGTATGATTGCAATTGGTGTGGGTGGTATGGATGTTGCCTCAGCACTTGTCGGCTATCCTTTTTCTTTTACATGCCCTGAGGTAATCGGTGTTCAGCTAACAGGTAAACTTAAACCGTGGTCTGCTGCAAAAGATATAATACTATATTTATTGCAAAAATTAAGTGTAAAAGGGGGCGTTGGTAAAACACTTGAATATTTTGGCGAAGGTGTTCTAACACTTTCTGTTCCTGAACGTGCTACAATAACAAATATGGGGGCAGAACTTGGTGCAACCACATCCATATTTCCTTCTGATAAAATAACTTATAAATTTTTAAAATCTTTTGGCAGAGTAAAAGATTTTATAGAATTATCAGCAGATAAAGATGCTGAATATTCAAAAATAATTAAAGTAAATCTTAATGAAATTGAACCCCTGATTGCTTTACCTCATATGCCTGACAATGTAAAAAAAGTAAAGGAAGTTGAAGGTGTAAAAGTAAATCAGGTAATAATAGGCAGCTGCACAAATTCTTCTTATAAAGATTTAATGACAGCAGCCAGTATATTAAAAAATAAAAAAATTCATAAAGATGTATCTTTTGTTGTAGCGCCTGGTTCCAAAACAATACTTGATGCTCTTATAAAAAATAAACATCTTTCTTATTTTATAAATGCAGGAGCAAGGATAATAGAAACAGCATGCGGTCCATGTATAGGAATGGGACAAGCACCAAACTCAAAGGGTATTACGCTCAGGACTTTTAACAGAAACTTCAAAGGGCGCTCTGGTACGCAGGATGCAGAAGTATATTTAGTAAGTGTAGAAACAGCAGTTGCAGCAGCAATATATGGCAAAATAACTGATCCTAGAAAACTTGGTAAATATCCTATAATTAAAGAGCCTGCAAAAATGAAACTGGATGATTCGCTGCTTTTAAAACCTTTATCTTTTGCCAAAAGAAAAAATATACAGATTATTATGGGGCCAAACATAAAACCACTTCCAGAAGATAAACCTCTACAAAATAAAATTGAATCAAAAGTTCTTGCAAAATTCGGGGATAATATTACAACAGATGATATTATGCCTGCTGGTGCCAAAATATTGCCACTGCGTTCAAATATTCCGGAAATATCAAAATACATTTTTTCAAAACTTGATCCTGAGTTTTATAAAAAAGCAACAGAAGCAAAAGGTGGAATAATAGTTGGTGGAGAAAATTACGGACAAGGCTCATCACGTGAACATGCCGCACTTGTCCCACAGTATTTAAACATACGGATAGTACTGGCCAAATCATTTGCAAGGATTCACAAATCAAATCTTATAAACTGTGGTATATTACCATTAACTTTTATAAATCCTTCTGATTACGAAAAAATAAATGCCGGTGACATAATAGTTTTTAATGATGTAATTTCTTCTTTAAATGGAAAGAAAAGTATAATTGGATTGGTAAATAATAATTTTAATATTGATTTTTCTTATAATTTAACTGACACAGAAATAAAAATTCTTTTAGCTGGTGGAAAAATAAATTATATAAAATCAAACCTTTAAAATCTGATTTCTTTCAGGACCTGTTGAAACAAATGAAATTTTTACACCAATAAATTTTTTGATAAATTCCAGATATTTTTTGACATTTAAAGGCAAATCTTTATATTTTTTTATATTACTTAAGTCTGTTTTCCATCCTTTAAATGTTTTAAAAACAGGGATACATTTAGATAGTTCATAACTATCAGATATGAATTTATCTGTTTTTTTCCCTTTATAAATATAATGTGTTACAGCTTTTACTTCGTTGAAAATTGACAAAACATCAAGTTTTGTAATTATCAAATCAGTAATTCCATTTAATATGCAGGCATATTTTAACGCAACCAAATCAAGCCAGCCACATCTTCTTGGTCTACCTGTTGTTGCTCCGAATTCACCACCTCGTTGCCTGGTTTTTTCTGCTGTTTGTTCATCCATTTCAGAAGGAAATGGTCCATTCCCAACACGCGTTTGATACGCTTTACTTACACCAAAAACTCTTTTCAATGCTTTATAATCTATTCCTGACCCTGTTAAAACACCACCTACTGAAGGATTTGATGAAGTAACATAAGGATATGTTCCAAAATCAACATCAAGTAATACACCTTGCGCACCTTCAAAAAGGATTTTTTTTCCTTTTTTAAATAAATTGTTAATTTCATATACAACATCTGTTATAAAAGGTTTTAAAAATTTTCTATGATTTACTATTTCATTATATATTTCTTCTTCTGTTATCTCACTATAGTTATAGAGATTTTTTAAAATAAAATTTTTTTCAAAAAGCGTTTCTTTTATTTTTTCTTTTAAAATATCATCATCAAAAATATCCCGCATTCTTATTCCAATCCTTGCATATTTATCAATATAAGCAGGACCTATACCGCGGCCTGTTGTCCCTATTTTTTTCTTCCCTTCCCTTGCAATATCAATCTGCTTATGACATGAAAGAACAATATTTGCATTCTCACTTATAATTAAATTTTTGGGTGAAATTTTTATACCTTTTGATTTCAATTCATTTATTTCAGTTACCAGACCATTAACATCAATAACAACACCATTACCTATTATATTTATTTTATTTTTATGGAATATTCCTGATGGTAAAAGATGTAAAATGAATTTTTCTTTTCCAATTATAACTGTATGACCTGCATTGTTACCGCCCTGATACCTAACAATAACATCATATTTTTCTGAAAGCGCATCAACAATTTTACCTTTTCCTTCATCGCCCCATTGGGCACCTATTATTACATCAGCAGCCATTTTTTCTCCTTATTAAATTAAATTTTCTATTATGAATTGTGCCTTGCTTTCTATTGCTTCAGCTTCTTTATCTTCTGGTTTATATTCTGCAAACTTAACCAGATCAAGTTCATACAACAATTCATTTATATTTTTTATTTTATCATCTTTTAATAATTTTTTCTCTTTTAATTTTTTAATTATTTCTCTTGTTGTTAATTCTGAAAATGATTCCTTTAAAGCACCTGATAAAAAATATCTGATTATTTCATAAATTTCATAATAATATTCCTTGATATTTCCTTTTTTTAATATATCCCTTGCTTTTATCAATTTTTTTAAAGCATCTTTTTTATAATCAACATCTTCTAAAATAACCTTTTTAGTTTCCGGCTTTTTAAAAATGAAATATGCAGCTATTACAACCGCTATTAAAAAAATAAAAAATAAAATTAAAAAAGGCAAAATTTTAAAAAATCTGAATTCCAATTTTGTTTTTATTTCTTTTATTTCTGATTCTGGTGTATAAGTTGGTTTTGGATTTACAGTTGGGGTTTCCTGAACAAATCCGTATTGTGATTTTTTTGTTCCTTTTTCAACATATACCACAACAGATTTGGTTTTAATAGTTTCATGGGCTTTTGTAAATGGATTAATAAATGTTATCTGTGCTGGTTCTATTGTAATTTCTCCACTTTTTACAGCAAGCAAATCATATGTAAGTTCCACATTTATAGTTGCATCATTATTTATAATGCTTATATTACTTGATGAATAATTCCCTGTTATTTTAAATCCATCAAAAGAAGGCGGAGTAACAACCGGTGATTGTGAAACAGAACCATGTCTTTTTACAGATATTGTATATCTAACAACATCGCCCAAACTAATCTTATTTTTATCAACCTTTGCTGTTGCCTCAATTAATGTCTGGGAATATAAAAAATTAAATAAATCAATTATTAGTAAAATAAAAATAAATTTTTTCAAATTTTTCACTCCTCTCCGTAAAAACGCATTAGAAATTGCGTTTTTACGAAAAAACAAACTGTTTTTTATTATTTTTATTTAATAAATTTGCATTTTTATAATGAATTACTTTTATTCATCTGTTTTTTTTTAAAATAAAAGTGTTGTTTTAAATATTTTATTTCTTTAATAATATTTTTTTGTATGTTTTTCTCCTGAAAATCGCAATTTTCAATCGCGATTTTCAGGTCTTATAAATAAAATTATAAACAAATTTTACAGATTAATATTATACATTTTTATTTTTTTATTTCAATATTTTTGAAGTCACGGCTAATGTCAATATTTTTGTGTAAAAAAAAATCATTTTAAGACTCTTTTAAAGGATGTTTCTTCCATTTTTCATTTAAAGAATTAAAATTTTCCTTGATTTCTTTTACTCTTTCATGGTAATCTTTTTTTTGTAAAGTAAAGTTCTTTTACCTTAACTTTGGGTGTATTCCTCCTTTTCTTTTTAATCTTGGCATATTTTTATGCCTTTTTTTTATTACTGGAAGAATACACCCTCTTTTTTTTCTTTTCAATTCAAATTTACACAATTTATTTTACATTACCCGGGTTTGGTGAATTTGACTTTTTTACTTTTATATGCTATATTTAATAATAGTAAATTATTATATGAATTATAAGGAGGAACAATAATGAAAAAAATAGCAATAATTATTTTTTCTTTGTTATTCATTATCTTTATTACTAGTTGTGATGAAACCAAAAGTCCAACAGCACCATCAAAAGAAGAACTCGGTTCTTCTCCTGACCCACAGCCGGTTCCAAGCGTAATTGCAGATGCTCTTATAGAGAATGGAAATATTCCCATAAATACTGAACACGTATACAGCACTGATCCAAAAGATGGTTCGGTTGACTGGTTGGTTGACACTTCAGTTGCTGGACATATTCCTGGAATTGGAGTACACGCAGGCGAATTAAAATGGCTTGATATTAAAATTGTTTTTACAAAACCATATTTTTATACAGCAGAAGGTCTTGCCGGCTATTACATTGGATTACCAGTAAATTTTGAAATCCAAATCACTAATACTGGAAATAGAAATTATGAACACCTTGATATTGTTGCAATTCATGAATATTATGAATCAAAAAATTGTAACAGATGGTGGTATCCATATCCACAAGAAGTAAATATCTCAAAAGGCGAACCACTCCCTGGTAATTCAATGCAATACTGGCGAGATATAAGTATAGGCAAAGGAGAAAAAATTATATTACAAGGGACTTATATCCCACCACTTGCAACATGCGATGGACTTGACCAGATTCATTTAATAATACAACATACAAATAACGGCGCATTACATGCAGCTACTATGTATTATAATCCAGAAGCAGCAGTTTACTGTCCGCCACCACCTACAGAATAAAATTATATAATATTGCTAGGTTCTTCAACTTTAACTTTATTTTTAATATTTTCCTGAATTTTTTGGTAGTCAGTTGTATCACCTAATAATATAGCACCAATTATTATTTTATCTTTTATAAATAATCTTTTAAAAAAATTATCACCTTTTTTTGTATAAACATCTACATCTTCTTTTTTATCTATATTCCCTATGGAAGCAAGTTCAATGCCTGTTACTTTTAATTTTGTTGAAATCACACTTCCATTGTATTTTATATTCTCACCAATAGAGTTAAGTCCAGCTATTATTCCTTGCTCTTTTGCAGCAGGCCAGATACCATAAATAGCACCATTAAATTCTGTCACATCACCGGCAGCATAAATATCTTTAACAGATGTTTCCATATTTGAATTTATTTTAATCCCTTTGTTAAATTCTATTTTAGTTGATTTTATTATATCAATATTACTTTTTATACCGGCTGAAAATAAAACCATATCAGTATATAAAGTTTCTCCATCTTTAAAAATGATTTTTAACTTATCATTTTCTTTTGTTATCTCTGAAGTTTGTTTATTTAAAAGAATTTTTAAACCTTTTTTTTCTATAATATTCTGAAAAAAATCTGCTGCTTCTTTGTCAAGTTGCCTTGGTAACAATCTTTCAAAAAATTCTACAACAAAAACTTCGTTCACTGTATTTTTCAAACTCATAGCAGATTCAAGCCCTAATAATCCACCACCTATTATAACAACACTTTTTTTATCTTTGACAAAATTTATTATTTTATCAGCATCATTTAGTGTTCTTAAAGTAAAAACGCCTGTTAATTCATTTCCTTTAACAGGCGGCAAAAAAGAACCAGCTCCTGTTGCAATTATTAATTTATCATAATTGTCTTCTTTGCCATCTGACAAAATTACTTTTTTATTATCAGTATCAATTTTTTCTACTTTGATGTTTAAATTTAATTTAATATCATTCGTTTCATAAAATTCCTTATTTTTAATTATAATTTTTTCAGCATTTATTTTCCCTGATAAATATTCTATAACCCTTGGCCTTGAATAATGATAATATTTTTCATCCGAATACATAACAATTTCAACTTCTTTATTTTTATTTCTTATTGCTTCAGCAGCTGAAATACCCGCTACTCCATTTCCAACAATTATAATTTTCATTTAAAACCTCCTTTTCTTATCTTAGGTAGTGAAAAAATTTTAATGCTTTTCACTTAAAAATCCTTTTATTCATATACTTATTTTGCCTTTGTTCCCCCTTTATCAAAGAGGGATTTAGGCGGATTTACATACATCCATTCTCTTTTTCTCGCTCTCTTTTAATTTAAAATCTCCCATAACCCCTCTTTATTAAAGAGGGGAATTTTTTATTTTTATTCTTATTCTTATTCTTATTCTTATTTTTTTTCTCCCCCTTTGCAAAAGGAAGACTAAGGGCGATTTTCCTCCTCTTTCTTTTTTTCTACCCCTTTGTAAAAAGGAGATTTATGGGGGATTTGATTCATTATTTTTAAATCCCCCCTTCCACCTCTTTTTAAAAGAGGGGGAATTGTATATTATTTTCAATACTTTTAGTATATATTTTAATCTCTGCCTTCTTTCTTTTTCATAGAACTTTTCACATTATCTTACAGGTTTATTTAATAATGCATAGAATATTCTTTTGGTAATTTTAAAAAACCCTTTTATGTTCCATTTCCAGTCAAAAATTTTAATCTGCCTTAAAAGGTAAACAGGTCTTAAAAGTAGTTTTAAATATGCATATCTTTTTAATCTTTTCAAATCATCAGCACTTAACTTTTCTGTTTTTATAACTGGCTCTTCTGATAGCGGAAAATATTTTGACCAATCCTTTGTTAAAAGCAAATTATTTTGATCGTAATAATTATACATTTCGGTATTTGGAAAAGGAGTTGCAAAACAAAATTGTGTATAAAAAGGATCTATTTCTTTAATAAATTTAATTGTTTCTTTTATTGTTGTTTTTGTTTCGCCAGGAAGCCCAATTATGACTAATGCATAAAAAAGTATGTTCAACTGATGACACCATTTAGCACACTGTTTTATAGAGTCAAGTGTAACTCCCTTTTTTATGTTTTTTTGTATTTCATCAGAACCGGTTTCTATACCAATTGCAATTTCGACCATACCTGCTTTTTTCATAAGTTTTAACATATCAAAATTTACAAGATTTGCCCTTGTGCAACATACCCATTTTATATCATTTAATTTTTCTTCTATCATTTTTTTTGCTATTTCTTCTGTCCTTCCTTGTTTTAAAGATATTGTATCATCAAAAAACAAAAATGATTTTATTCTGAATTTTTCTTTTAACCATTTTATTTCAGATATTACATTTTCAACGCTTCTTACTCTGTATTTGCTTTTTCCATAAGCACAAAATGTGCAAAAAAAAGGACAACCCCTGCTTGTCTGAATAAGTGCAAAAGGTGGTGAAAGAACACCGGTATGATAACAATTAAGATTAGGTAATAAATCATAAGCAGGGAAAGGTAATTCATCCAGATTTTCAATTTCCTGCGTTTTTTGTGTTGTAATAACTTTACCTTCGCTTAAAAACGATATGCCTTTTACTTCTCTTAAAAAATTAAAATCATAATACGCAATATCTGCTTTTGGATCAAACATACACCCATTATTTTGTAATTTATTTTGCTTTTTATATTCATAAATTTTATTTATAAGATCTTCTATAACTGCTTCTGGTTCTGAATTTATAAAAATATCCACTGCTTCTTTTTTTAGTATCTCATCCCTTATTTCAGGGACATCTGAAATTATTTTATTCCTTAACACTGTAATTGCACCTAACTCCTTTGCAATTTTTAAAATTTCTAAATCCTGATTTTGTGTATCAAAACCACATCTTGTTATTACTACATCTGGTAAAAAATTTATGATATCTGTTCTTAATTCGTTCAAGGTTAGATTAAATCCATTGGCATCTATTAGTTTTACTTCGTAATCTGGATTTTTTTTCAAAATTGCTGCCTGATATAATAAGGAAAGTGGCGGATAAACAGAGCCAATATCTTTATGTTCAAACCGCTCTTCTCTGACAACCGGATAACCATCCACTCTCGGAGGATTGATTAAAAGAATTTTTAATTTCATTTTATAAAAACCTTTTTGACATCTTAATAATCGCGAATATGACCCAAAAGAGATCTAAAACCTCTTAAAGCGAGGTCAATTTCACTCAACTTTTTTATTGTAAAAATACTTTTTAGTAAAAACAAAGGATGTTTATGTATGTTCCATATCTTTCTGCACCAGTAGGTTGTATCAATATTACTTTTTAGAATATCTTGTTCCATATCAAAATTTTCATAATCTTTTGCTGCCTCTGTCAATAAATTATTTCTTTTTGCATATTCGTAAAGAGGGGTCCCTGGATATGGCATTATTATTGATGCCTGCAAGGAATCTCCAAAATGCGTTTTATAAAGCATGAGTTCTTTTGTAATTTCATAGGTTCTTTTTACATCATCTTCATTTTCCCATGGATAACCAACCATTGTAGTAATTAAAATTTTAAATCCATAATTTTTTGCTTTTTTTATATTTTGTTTTATTTCATCTATTGTTTCTAATTTACCTATGCGCTTTAATGTTTCATCATTACCTGACTCTAATCCTACTTTTAAAAGACGGTATCCTATTTTTTTCATCAATTTACACTTTTCATCAGTTAAATTTTCCGCCCTTGCATTTGATGATAAAACAAATTTTCCTTTTAAATTTCTTTTTTCTATTTCAACTAAAAAATCCTGTAACCATTTTGTACTCCAGATTGCTCCTGATTCATTATCATCAAATATTTCATATACCCCATATTTTTTAATAAGCATTTCAATTTCTTCTGCAACATTTGCAGGCGAACGAAGTCGCGCTTTTTTCTTCCAAAAAAGATGCTGCCATACACAAAATGTGCAAACACCACCTATATCGTTTCCCTCTCTTCCACATCCTCTGCCGGTTAGTATATACGTGCATGGTCTTAAAAGATATGCTTCACCATAGATTTTCCACGATGTAATATCGCGGTTAATAAATGGTAAAAAATCCAGATCAGAATAAATTTCAAAAGAACCTGAATTTTTTACAGCCCCATTTTCTTTAAAATATAATCCGGCAGGTATTTTTTTTTCTTTACCAGACAAATATCTAAAAAATAAATAAAGTGATATATCATAATCTCCTCCTGTTGCAACATAATCAACTGAAGAATTTAAAAATGATTCTTCTGGAAAAGCACTTACATGGTCACCAACCATAATAATTTTTCTTTGCGGAAACTTTTCTTTTTGGATATTAATAAATTGCCAATGCTTTTTTATTAACGGGGTTTTTGTTTCTAAAATTATAAAATCGGGATCAAAATTATTTATTTTTTTATCAAAATCTTCAAAAGAAATTTCTCTATTTATTCCATCTAAAAATAAAACTTCATAACCGTCATTATAAAGAAGCGTAATTAAACTCGCAGGGATAAGCGGATAAATTTTTATTTCTTTGGAATGAGTATATTTAAATTGTCTATTCTGACCCAAAAGTGGTCTTTTATTTTCTTTTAAAAAAGGCGGATAAACAAAAGCAATTCGCATCAAATTTTATTTACCAGAGATATTTTAATGGATTTTCTGGTTTGCCATTTTTAAAGATAGCAAAATGCAAATGAGGTCCTGTTGTTCTACCTGAATTTCCGGTTTTTGCAATCAGTTGCCCTGTTTTTACTTTTTGTCCTGTTTTTACATATATCTTGCTCAAATGCCCATAAAGCGTTGTATAACCATCCTGATGTGCTATTTTCACACAATATCCTAAATTATCAAGCCAACCGGCATAAATAACAGTACCTGCTGCTGATGCTCCAACCCATGTTCCTATCTTTGCCCTTATATCAACTGCATCATGAAACTGAAGTTCTTTTGTTATAGGATGAATTCTTTTTCCAAAAAGACATGTATAAACTCCCGCAAGCGGCGACCTGAACATACTTCTTTTTTTATATAAATTTGCAAGTTCTTCTTTCATATAAACTGGTTTTGCATCAGGAATAAATAAAATATCACCAATTTTTAATTTTTCTTTTATATTATTTGCTTTGATTATACTTTCTTTTTCTACTTTATATAACTCTGAAAGCAAATCAATATTTTCCTCCTTATCTTTTATCTCATGAATTACACCGCGTTTTGAAGGGACTATGATTTCCTGGTTTTCTTTTGCAATCAAACTAATAAGCTCCGGATTAGCACCTATTATTGTATCAATATTTACATTAAACCTTTTGGCAATCTGCCAGAAATTTTCACCCCTTTTTATCTTATACAAAACAAAATTTATATTTTTTACTTTTAGTTTTTTAAGAAGATAAATATATGCAAGTTCCTTGTCTTTTTCTGATATATCTAAATATTCATAATTTAATATTTCTTCTAAATTTTGAGCTTTATATTTAAGCAAATTAGAAAATCTTTCTGTATTAAAAGGAGTATATGCAATTGTTTCTGTTGCATTACTTAAAATGCTTAAATATACAATTGACAATACAAATACGAAAATAAAACACAAAAGTAAAATTCTTTTTATAGATACTTTTTTTAATTCTATAATGATTTTTTTAAACATTTACTTTTAATCATCTCCTTTTAGTTAGTTATTTATTATAAATTATTTTTTTGTAAAAAACAATATTATAATAAATCCGTAAAAACGCAATAAAATTTGCATTTTTTAAAAAATGAAATACAAAAATTGCTGATAAAAAATATAATTTAATACTTTATTAAAATTTAAATAAAAGTAATGTGTTATAAAAATAAAAGTTTATTAAATAACAAAATAAAAATTTCAGTTTAAAAAATTTTTACGCTTTTTTAAATAATATAACTTTTAAACCATTTTGTAAAATAAATAAATTTTATTCAACCTAACGTTATTATATAGATTAGAGTTCTTTAAAGAATATTAATTTTTATTTATTTTAATAAAATTCTATATAAAATTATGTTCCTCTTTTTAAATCTATCGTATGTTTCATATTCCAAATTATAAAACAATCTATATTTTTTAAAGAAAAATGCAAATCTTTCAATTTCATCGTTATCAGCATAAAATAACAAAAAAATTTTTCTTTTTGTATTTTTTAAGTCATACTCAAATGATTTTACTTTATCTTCTATATCCTTTTCTTCTGGTTGATAATGAAACCAGCAATAACCAGCAGGTGCTCTATACATATAATAATCCATCACCCATGAAAAATCCCTATGCATACATAAAGAAACCGGTGTTTCATATTTTCCTAATAAATAATTTGCAACTAAATCTATTCCGTCATTTCTGCTATACATAGCACCAAATGTTTCTCCGTAATAATTTCTCATCGTGTATTTAAAAATACCTTTCCTAACAGGAAATGTCAAAAATAAAATCATAATTATAATATAAAATATATAAAATCTTGTATTATTATTTATTTTTAATATATTGCAAAGAGATGAAGCTGAAATCATAATTACAAGAGGAGTGAAAGTTAGTATGTATCTATCATAAATAGGCATTTGAGAAGTTGAAGTTATTAGAAAAAGTATAACTATACAAAAAGCAATTATAAAATCTTTAACTTTTTTGTTAAATATCAAATTTATTAAAACAAGTATTAAAATAGGTAAATAAATTATTCTTGAGAAATAAATAATTTTATAATAATATACCCACTCTTTCATTCTGGAAATTAAATTGGAAAAATTAAAAATAAAAGATTCTGGTCTATCAGTAATTCCAAACCAACTCATTAAAGCAAACAAAGCTGGTTTCCCATATTTAATACTATTTAAAATTCCCCAAATAATAGCAATGGAATATGAAGAAAAAAAACCACCAACAACTTTTAAAATATCCTTCTTTATCTTTATATTTTTGTTCTGTATATCTAAAAGTAAAATGAGCAAATAAACTGGAATAAAAAATATTGCAAAAGGTTTGGTTCCAAAAGCAAAACCTACAAATAACCCAAATAAAAAAAATTTTTTTTCAATTAAATAATACATACTTAATAATAAAAACAAAACCAGTAAAGAATCAGTAAAAGCAGTCGCAGAAAATAAAAGATTTATTGGTGATAAAGCAAAAATCACAGCACCTATTAATGCTACATATTTATTTTTATAATAACTTAATAATAAAATATAAAATACATATATAGATAAAACAAAAGCTATTATATTTGGCATAATTGCAAATGTTTCTTTTACTGGTATTATTGAAAAAATTAATGCTGAAACTAAAAATAAAAAGGGGGGTTTATAAAGCATATATGGAGTTCCAACATAAATAGAAGTGCTTTTAGCCATTGATATTTCCCAATAAGCATAAAGCGCCTCATCCCCATGAAATCTATGTTGCCCAATTAATGAAACTGAAATTATTCCTGCTAAAAATATTACACCTATTAATGCCATTTTTTCAAATTTACTTAAAGGTTCCATCTTTTACCTTTTATATATTACCATCTTTTTCACAACCACATCTTCCTTTCCATCTTTCCTTATTGCATTTATTTTAACAAAATATACTCCATTTGCCAAGTTTCTTATTTCTTCTTCTATCTCATTTACTCCCACTCTTTTCCCACCTATTATTTCTCTTATTGTCCTACCACTACTATCTTTTATCTTTACTTTTACTTCCTCTGCTTCTCCTGCTAACTCATACCATATCTTGAATTTCCCCTTATTAGGATTTGGATATATCTTTACTTTTTCCTTCGTTATTATTCCACCCTTATAATTTACCTTTATACAATACACTAACTCTTCTCCTGCATTACCTGCTTTATCTATTGCTTTTACCTTAAAATACCATGTCCCGTTTCCTACCCCTCTTATCTCTATTTCCCCGCTTTCACTATCTACAATATTATCTACCTCTTCTCTTTCATCCTTCGTTAGTATATATGAAACTCCTTCCATCCCTGATACATTTATCGTATTTCCTTTGTTATCCTCTAGTATTAACTCTATTTTAAAATTATTATTCCCTGATTCTTCATATTGCTTATGTGATGAATTCTTTACCCCTGGCTTTTTTGGTGGCGTTATATCTATATTAAATCTATATTCGCTTATTCCACTGCATAGTGAATTATTCTGCCAATCTGATTGTGCCAAAACTTTTATTACATGCATCCCTTCTGCTACACCTGTTATGTTTATATAATTATTTACTGTTTTTACACCTGTTATTGTATTTATTTCACTATCTAATGCATAATAATATGCCCCTACTGTTACCCCATTACTTTCACTCCCCAAAAAATAAAATATCGCATTTCTTGTATTTGTCCAGCCATCTTCTTGCGCTGTTGATGTTATTACTGGTGGTAATGGCGCTGCTACTGGATATTCTATCTCTACCCTTAATAATTCTGGTGTCCACCTCTCATCGCCTGTCGTTAAAATACCTTTATACCTTATATATCTCCTGTTGGTTGACTGTATTACACTTCCCTGGTTATTTGTATATGGCCCTTTCCATTCTTCGCTCCACACAACTCCATCATCTGATGTCTGGGTATAAAATACAACTGGATGGGTTGTCAAGTCAGGTAAATTTTG
>CALHNI010000042.1 GCA_938034975.1 Candidatus Goldiibacteriota bacterium
TCCCCTGAAAAACGCTAATGTATTTTTCAGGGATATATTAGTCATTCTGAAAAATATTTTCATTAAAACCACCTGTAATTTTATTAAAATAACCATACAAGGCACAATGTATTTCTTCTTTATAAATAAAGTATAAATAAATATAAATCGGAGTGCTTAACCCGCAAAACATTAAAAATAAATTTACATATTCCGGCAATATTATATTCATTTTATTGTATATTAAAACACCTGTAAAAAAAATAAATATAAACCATATAATATTTGATATTCTAAACCCTGTTAACCCCAGATTATATCCGATTATTCTTATAAAAATAAAATATGTGATAAAAGGAAAATAAAGAATAAAAGAGATTGGTTCAAAGTAAAAAAAATTTAAGATATGCGAAAATGGCGGTTTCATTGCCAGAACAAATAAAAAATCATCAATACGGATCATCTCATTTTTTATTTTTTCTATAACATCTTTGTCTAAATTTTCCTTTTCCAGTAAATAAAAAAATGTTCCTGCGATTTTGGTATATATACTTAATTCATTTATATACCATCTGCCTGTAAATTTATTAAGAATTTCTTTTTCCAAAATTTCAATATTTCTTTTTTCAAAAATATCAGCCAGATCATCCTCAACTAAAATTCTGCCTTTTTTAAAATAAGAATTAATAAAAATCAATAATATTTTTTCTTCATTTTGTATTTTTAATTCATTTAATTTCTGCTTTGCTTTTCCCTCAATATCTGATTTTTTTTCAGTATCTTTATAAATAAAAACCTTTATACCATGCTTTTCTTTAAGATTTTGATAAAAAAAATGAAAAAAATTTTTACTTCCGTTTTCTTTGTATGGATATAAATAATAATCTGCCAAATTAACAGAATCAGCAGAATATAAATATATTTTTGCCATGAAAAATATTAAAATCAAACCTAAAATGAAATTTTTCATTTTAATTTAATTCCTTTGCTTTTTAATATAATAAATATTAACATAAAGAAAAACTATTAAAAGGAGAAAAAATGTTAAAAATAATTTACAACTAATAATTGTAGAATTTTTAATGATTAAAAACATAGTGAAACCTGATTTTTCAATTATATCAGAAGCCCTATCTGGTTATCTTACACCAATTACTTATAATATAGCAGATGGTATTGCTTCTGATATCATTTCATACCCAATATTAAAATTATTAACAGGTGAAGGTAAAAAAGTTTTTTTACTTATGTATATTTTATTTAAATTTTAAAAATTTTTAATTTACCCTTAATATGATATTTATTTTTTCTATAAAATCATATGGGTCAAAAGGTTTTATTATCATATCATCTGCACCTGCATTGAAAAATTCTTTTATTTTTTCTTTTTCTGCTATCGCCGTGAAAACTATGACTTTCGTTTTTTTATAATTAATATTGTTCTTAATAAATTTTAAAATTTCAATACCATTTTTATCTTGAAGAAGTATATCCAGTATTATCAGATCAGGAATCTTATCAGTATTTCTTATTTTATCATAAAAATGTTCCGCTGTTTCAACTACATATACATTATTAAATCCGCCGATTTCAAGTGTCTTTTTGGTTAATTTAATTATATCCGGCTCATTTTCTACAAGTATTATGTTGTAATCTTTTTGCATTTTTATTACCCTTATATTTTTTGAATATTATGATAAATTGATAATTCAAAGTCAAATACTTTCATTATGCTTATAGAATAATTTCAAATTTTCATTTAATAAGCCATTTATTGTTTACAAAAACCTTTTTTAAATTTAAATTATCATCCAGAATTATAAAATCTGCAAAAAACCCTTCTTTTATAAGACCCACTTTTTCATTTAATAATTTATATGGATTATATGTTACCATCTGTAAAACATCATCGTTTTTTAAATTAAGCCATTTTTTTATATTTTTACACATATCAAGCAAAGTAAGATTGGTCCCGATTAAAACACCATCCATTGAATAAACTCCATTGTTCTTTATTTTAACTTTTCCATATCTTTTATTTTCATAAATCCCATCTTTTAAAATTTTATCTCCTGTTGCATCGGTTATTAAAACTACCCTGTCTTTGCCAACAATTTTATAAATCAATTTAATTATAGGTGGACAAACATGATTCCCATCAGCAATTATTTCTAAAAATATATTTTTATTTTCCAAAATTGCAACAGCAGGACCTGGTTCTCTGTGATGTATTGGATTCATAGCATTCAAAAAATGCGTTGATAATTTTATGCCATGTTTAATTGCTTTTTTCGTCTCATAATAATTTGCGCAGGAATGTCCGAATGCAACAATTACTCCTTTTTTATTAAAATAATTTATTATTTTTTCTGCTTTTTTAATTTCTGGTGCAACTGTAATAATTTTTAAAAAATTCCCGCAATTTGCCATAACATCTTTTATCAGGAATTCAGGATTATCAATCTTTTTCATTACATACTGTTCCTGAATCATACCTTTTTTATCAAAATTCACAAAAGGACTTTCCAAATATATCCCAAGTATTCTTGCACCGTATTTTATATTGTTATATTTTTTTATCAATTTTAAATGGTCTTTTTTTAAGTAGGAATAAACAGTTGTTAAAACAACTGACGTCGTGCCGTTTTTTGCATAACTTTCTTTTATTGTTTGTATGTGTTTTTTATTTTCAATTTCAAGCGAATTTATTCCTCCGGCACCATGGGTGTGAATATCAATCAAACCAGGAGAAAGTATATTATTTTTAATGTCAATTTCTTTGTCGGATTTTTTTTGTTTTTGATAAAAAATTTTATAAATTCTGCCACTTTTTATTTCTACTGTATTTTCTTTAATAAATTCCTTTCCATTAAAAATCCTTGCATTTGTTATTATCATTTTTTACCACCATAATTTTCAAGTTTTAATTTATTTCCGTAAAAACGCATTTTCTAATGCGTTTTTACGGTAAATTAAAAACCTTGACACCAGGTTATTTTTTGTTAGAATAATAAAAAATTTAAAACGGAGGAATATGTGAATACTAAATATAAAATTTTAATATTTTATTTATTGATTTTTTTTATTTCCATTTATTCCTTTGCTACACCAAAAATGAGAAAAATTGAAGGTATAATTAATAATTTTGAAATTTTACCTTCTGATAAAGATATTGGCGATTTTGATCTTGAAACAAATGGTTATGTTAAACTTGAACAATTTAAAAAATATGCTACAAAAGGAAAATTTTCCTGCCAGGCAACCTTTTCAATTCCTGCTGATTTTATGACAACAACCGAAGCAGCCAAAGTCAACACATGGATTTCAGCCATAACAATGAGTATAAATACTTTAACAAGGTTAAAAATTACCGATTGGTCTATTTTCAAAAAATTTGCTGTGGATGTTTATGTTCCAGATAACTCATCAAGGGATTTTTATATAAAATTAGTTGATTCTGCCGGTAAAGAATTTATTGCTTTGAGACCGATTAAAGCCGGCAGAAATAAACTTGAAATACTTTTAGAAGAAGTTAAAAATGCAAGAATTGACCTTTCAAATATTGTCTCATTTTCTTTATATCTTGACACAAAAAATGAACCCAAAGATGTTATTCTTTATATAGATTATATCAGGTTAATTCCATAAAAATAAATGAAATATAACAGTAAAATTATATTTGACCTATTAAGAATAAAGCAATGGACAAAAAATTTTTTAATCTTTGCTGCTCTTGTTTTTACAAATAATCTCTTTTATCCATTATACCTTTTCAAAGTAATTTTAGGTTTTTTTCTTTTTTGTTTTGCTTCAAGTTCTATTTATATTTTAAACGATATTCATGACTTAAAAGAAGATAAATTACATCCTGAAAAAAAACAAAGGCCTTTGGCTTCGGGATTAATTGATACAAATTCATCTTTACTTTTTTCTATTATTTTGCTTTTATCTTCTCTTATTGGCGCTTTCTTTTTAAATATAAATTTCATGTTTATACTGTTTTTCTATGTATTACTTAATATTTTTTATACGTTATGGTTAAAACATGCAGTCATACTTGATGTATTTGTTATTGCAACCGGCTTTGTCCTGAGAGCAATTTCCGGAGCAGTTATTTTAAATGTAATTATTTCTCCGTGGCTTATCATATGTACTTTACTTCTTGCTCTGTTTTTAGCACTTGCTAAAAGGCGTTATGAACTTAACACTTTACAGGAAGCAACAAAACATAGAAAAATATTAGAAGAATATTCAATCCCTTTACTTGATGAAATGATATCTGTTGTCACCGCTTCAACTGTTATTGCTTATTCTCTTTATACTTTTACCTCAAAAACAGCAGAACAGAGTCATTATCTTATGTTAACTATTCCATTTGTATTATATGGTATTTTCAGATATTTATATCTTATTCACAAAAAAAACTTAGGCGGCAGCCCCGAACTTATATTATTAAAAGATACCGCAATGATTATTAACATACTGCTTTATCTGATAACAACCATTGTAATTATTTATTTTATTAAATAAATGATTCTTACTGTTACTTTAAATGCAACAACTGATTTAGTCATAAACATTAATAATCTTACAAAAGGCAAAGTTTTACGAACAAATTCCATATTTTCTTATCCAGGTGGAAAAGGAACGAACGTTGCCCGTGCTTTGTCTGAACTTGGTGCAAAAGTTTACGCAACCGGCTTTTGCGGTGATAAAAATTATAATGCAATGAATAATTTTTTAAAAAAATATAATATAATAAATAAATTTATAAAATCTAAAGGCGAAAATAGATATTGTGTTTTAATTACCGAAAAAGAAAATAAAAATGAAACAATAATAAATAGCGAATCTAATTTTCATATATCAAAAAATGATATAAAAATATTTTTTTTAACAGTAAAAAAATTATCCAATATATGTAAATACACTGTTTTATCAGGCAGTTTGCCTTTATGTTTACCTGATAATTTTTATGAACTTATTATAAAAAATATTAAAAATTTCACTTATATTTTACTTGATACTTCTTATGTTTATTTAAAAAAAGGAATCAGGGCGGCACCCGATGTTATAAAATTAAATATTGAAGAGTTACAAAATACTTTTAATATAAGATTTAAAACAAAAAATTCCTTAAAAAAATTTATTTCTTTTTTGTCGGAAAAGCACAATATTTCAACGATGCTCATTACTTTAAATGAAAAAGGTGCTATATTATATGATAAAACTAATTTTTATTATTTTAAACCACATTTCCTTAAGGTTAAAAATATTTTATCACCAGTTGGTTGTGGTGATGCCTTTTCTGCCGGATTTATTTTTGGAATTTCACAAAACAAAGATAAAATCTATTCAACAAAACTTGCAATGGCATGTGCTGCTGCCAATTTATCCCATACTGGTTCATGCTTTATAAAAAAAGATGAAATCTATTATTTTTTAACCAAGATTAAATATAAAAAATATTAAAAATAAATAATATCTTTATTATGATAAAGTGATAAAAATAAAAGCATGTATTCCTTTAAATGCCGTGTAATTAAAAAATTATTTTTTATATGCTCTTTCCCATTTAACCCCAACTTTTTTCCATAAGCAGGATTATTTAATATTTGTTTTACTGCAAATGCTGCACCATCAATTGAATAACATAGCATTCCTGAATATTTATGAGTTATCTGCAAAGAAATTCCACCAACATTTGAAGCAACAACTGGTTTTTCCTTCCATAATGCTTCTGCCACGGTCAGTCCAAACCCTTCTTTTATTGATTTTTGCAAAATAACATCTGAGGCACGCTGTAAAGCATTCACTTCAAAGTCATTATGCTGCATATTAAGAATTATAATATCCTTATCATGTTTTGCCTTTTCAAGAACCTCATAATAAACCTCCATTCCTTCCGGGTCATCTATGGCTGTGCCACCAGCTAATAATAATCTGCAATCAACGTTTTTTTTAACTCTTTTATAAACTTCTATAACTCCTATAGGATCTTTTAATCTGTCAAATCTTGATATTTGAGTTAATAATGGTTTATCTTTAGGAATGTTATATTTTTTTAATACTGATTCAATTTCTTCTTTTTTTAATTCTCTGTTTTTTTCACTCAAAGGATCAATAGAAGGCGAAATTAAAAATTGTCTTACAGGTAACGGAGATGAAAAAGCAGGTGCCGAAAAAACCACAGCATCATAATTTATTATAAATTTTTTTAAAAAATTCCATACTTTCTTATCAGGGTTAGATGCATCTATATGACAGCGCCATATCCATTTATTATCTTTTTTATTTTCAATAAGTGCTATTGGCTGGGGATCATGAATAAATATAATATCTTCTTCTGTACGGATCTGTGATATATTTTCTTCACTTGTTTTTAAAAAAATTTCAAAATCTCGCTTTGATATATCTTCTTTTTTCCCATGAATGGCATTATGAAATTTTTTAGTAACTTCAAAAAAATTTTCACCTCCTTTTATAACATCCCAGCAAGTCTGAATACCTAGTTCGTTTAAAAGCGGTACGAGTCTGCTTAATATTTCTGCAACACCACCACCTACAGGGGTTGAATTTATATTTTTAATTTTTCTATCTTTTAACTTTTCTGATATTCTTTTTAAATCATCTATTACCGCCTGACCAACAACAGGAATATAATCATCTATTTTTATCATTTTTCAATTCTCTTTTTAATTATTTTTATTATTGTATTTCTTAACTCTTCCATGGTATGTGTATATGGATCTATTTTATCAATTTCTGCTGCTATCTGTTTTTCAAATAAAGAATTTTCAATCCAGTTTGAAAAATCATTTTTGCCTTTTTCCAATCTTAATCTTGATTCAAAAATATGATAATAAATAGAATCTATGGTTATTTTTGATAAAACATTACAAAATTCCTGCAATGTAAAAACTTCATAACCGGTATAGAAAACAAAACTTATTGCTTTTATAAAATAAAATCCCTGATTAGAATTTGCCTGCCTTTTCTTACTTAATGGATTTTCTATAATGTATTTCTTGATAGTATCTATAATTTTATTTCTTAATTCTCTTATAGATGAAAATTGTATTGTATCAATACTGGCAAGTTTTTCAGCCAATTTATCCTCACCGAGTCCTTCTTTGACCCAGTAAGCAAAATCATTTGGGGGTTCAGGCGATAAATACTGATGCTGTTGTAAATATCTGTGAGTATGATAATAAATACTTGAACCAGAAATTTTTTTTAAAATTTTTAATAATTCTTTCAAATTATACGCTTTATATCCTGTAAGTTCAGATAGATGTAAACGCGTATAAAATTTGAATGGTGAATCAGCGATAAACTCATTCATAATAATCTCTCAATAATTTTAAAAATTTTATAACTTCTTTGACATTATTCAAAAAAAACTCCGCATTTGTCCTTTTTTTACCAACACATATTGTTAAACCACTTGTCTTTAATACTTTAAATGCATCTTCATCTGTTTTATCATCACCTATATATACAGGATAAAAAAATTTTTTATTATTAATTTTTTTTAATATCACTTTGACCGCTATTCCTTTATTTATTTTTATTTGTGGCAAAATTTCAATTACTTTTTTACCATATCTTAATTTTAAATTTTTTTTATATGGTTTAATTAAATTTTTTATTTTTTTTATTACTATCCTTTGCCTTTTCAAATCAACCAATCGGTAATGCAAACTAAAAATTTCTTTTTTATCTTCTAAAATTATTCCTTTTTCTCTTTTAAATTTACCTTTTATTTTATTTTTAATTTCATTTAACTTCATATAATAATAACTACTTATTTTTTTCAAACACATATTTTTGTTTGCATAAAAAATCTTTAATCCGTGATTTCCCGCATAAATAATATTTTTTAATCCAACCATTTTTTTTAAATCGTTTATTTCCCTTCCGCTTATAATACAAATTTTAATGTTACTTTTTTGTATTAAAAATTTTAAAATTTTTTTGGTGGAATTTGTAACTTTTGCCTGAAAAGGAGTATTTTTAATAGAAACAAGTGTTCCATCATAATCAAGAAATAAAAATATTTTCTTATTTTTTAAAACTTTTAGAAAATAACCGGATTTTGCAAATAAATATTTCATTTTGTGTTCTTTAACAAGGAAATTTCTGTTATTATATTAGCTGCCCATTTATAAACATTATTTTCTTTTATTATATTATACATGCTATTCATCCTTTTGTTTTTTTCCTCTTCTGGCATTTCAATTGCCATTTTTATAGAATCGGAAAATTCTTCTATATTATATGGATTTATCTGTATAGCATCAACAAGTTCTCTTGCTGCACCTGTAAAAACACTTAAAAGCAGCATACCGGATGCTCCTTTTTTTGCAGCAATATATTCTTTTGCAACCAGATTCATTCCGTCATGAAGCGAACTTACCATGCAAAGGTTCGCAAGCAAATAATAAGGCAAAACTTCTTCCCCGGAAAAATGCTTTTTAAAATAAATAATTGGTTTCCAGTTTATGTCAGAATATTTCCAGTTAATCTTTTCCACTAAATTATCAATCTCTGAAACAAGGTCCTGATATCTTTTTAAATGAATCCTGCTCGGCACACCAATTTGAATAAAAACAAATTTATTTTTATATTCAGGAAATTTTTCAAAAAATCTGTCAATTGCATTTAACCTCTCAGCTATTCCTTTTGTATAATCTATTCTGTCAATTCCTATTCCAACTATTTTATCTTCAAGTTCAAGTTCTTTTTTTATCTGATGCTCTTTTATTTTACACTTTTTAATAATATCATCTGAATAATCTGCAATGCTTATCGGAAATGCTTTGATATAAGTTTGTTTGCCTGCTCTTATTACAGAAAATTTTTCAGTATCTATGCGCGACTCTAACAACCTATTTGCTGTTTCAAGAAAATTATTGCAGTTATACTGTGTCTGAAAACCGATCAAATCACACGCAAGCATCCCTTCCAAAATTTCAGAATAATAAGGACATATTGTAAAAATTTCAGGATTGGGCCATGGTATATGCCAAAAAAACGCAACTGTTATATCTGGTCTTTTCTCTTTAAGAATCTTTGGAAGTAAAGTGAAATGGTAATCCTGAATGAAAACAAAACAATTATTTATCGGAAGTTCTTCAAGGATATTTTCTGCAAATTTTTTATTTACGTTTTTATAAATCTCCCAGTCCATACTTTTAAATATTGGTCTTGTATGTGTTACATGACATAATGGCCATAAACCTTCATTTGAAAAACCATAATAATAACCTTCTTCTTCCTGTTTAGTTAACCACACTCTTTTTAAAATATATTTTTCATCATCCGGAGGAACACCCAGTTTGTTTTTAGAATTTACAAATTTTTTATCCGCATTTCCTGCTCCATGAGCTATCCATGTCCCGCCTGATGCTTTCATTATAGGGTCTAAAGCCGAAACCAATCCTCCAACTGTTTTTATAACTTTATACCCCCCGCCTTCTTTATTTTCATTAAATATATGCATATAAGGTTCTCTATTTGACACTATAAAAAACGAATTAAGTCCTATTTTTGCCTGAATTAAATCTTTTAATTTTCTTTCTGTCCATAGTTCTTCCTGTAATATCTTATGTGCTGCTTTTTCTGAAACTACTTTTCTTGCAATCCGCAAACTTAAAGCAACCTGTTCAACTTCACTTATTAATTTTCCAAATTCGTCCTGCCTTGATATTGATGGATTCTCAGTTATTTCTCCTTTTTGAAATTTTTTAAACCAATCAGTTAGTTTTAAAACAGGCAAAATAAAAATCTGTCTTTGCAACAAAACAAGCATTAAAATTGTTAAAACAACAATTACAAAAAGCAATAAACTTATTCTTTTCCAAAATTCTGTTATTTGCGTATAAATGTATGAAGTATCATAAATTATCTGAATAGCACCTAAAATTTTTTCCTTATTTTTAATTGGCATTATGTAAATATAAAATTGATTCTCATTGTATCTTTTAAAAAAACTTTCAGTTTCTTCTTTATCTATAATGTTTTTTACTTTTTCTTCCGGAACTTCATTTTTATAATCAAAAACCCTCTCTGTATATGTAATTATTTTGCCTTTTTTGTCATAAATTATGCATCCTTGAAACCTTTCTCTTTTTTGAAAACTTTCACATAAATCTTTTAAAGATTTTTTATCATTATTTATTAATGCCAATCTTGCTGTTATTACTGAACTTTCTGCAAGTGCTTTAGTTCTTCTTTTAAGTTCATCAATCAGTTTTTCTTCCTGAAATTGCACCTGAAATAGCCCAAATAACGTTATTATACCGGTTATTAGAATAATTACAGGCAAGATAAGCAATAATAATCTTTTCAAATATTCCTCCACTTTTTTATATAAGGCGTTTTTTAACGCCTTTTTACGCAAAAACAAAATATTTTTTATTCTTTTAACCTGAAAAATTAAAATTTTTTCAGGTATAATTAAATTGCTAATTCCCCTGAAAAATAATTTTATAATACTTTATTGGGTTTACTTAAACAATTCACTTATGGTTTTTTCATTATGTATTCTTTTAATTGCTTCGCCAAATAATTTGCTCACAGAAAGTACAGTTAACTTTTTTAGTTTTATTCTGTCCTGCTGAGGAATTGTGTCAGTCACAACGATTTCTTTTATGGGTGCGTCATTTATTTTTGATATTGCATCCCCTGAAAAAAGACCATGGGTCATACACGCATATATATCACCCGCACCTTTTGATTTTAAAAATTTAGCTGCCTGAACCAATGTTCCACCGGTTGCCAACATATCATCAGGAATAATAATGTCTTTTCCTTTTACATCACCAATAAGATGCATCGCTTCAACTGATTCAGGTCCGCGCCTTTTTTTATCAACTATGGCAAGTGGAACATTTAACTTTTCAGCAAAATACCAGGCAAGTTTTATACCACCTATATCTGCTGTTGCAATTATCAAATTTTTTATTTTTTTCTTTTTAAAGTAATTTATAAAAACCGGAGCTGCTAAAAGATGGTCAACAGGTATATCAAAAAATCCCTGTATCTGTCCAGCATGTAAATCCATTGTCAATACTCTGTCTGCACCGGCAGTTGTAAGCAAATTAGCAACAAGTTTTGCAGTAATTGGAACTCTGGGCTGATCTTTCCTGTCCTGTCTTGCATATCCATAAAAAGGCAAAACTGCTGTTATTCTTTTTGCTGATGCTCTTTTTATGGCATCTATCATAACTAATAATTCAACAAGATTGTCATTGACAGGCGGACATGTTGATTGAATTATAAAAACATCTGCTCCGCGAACATTATCATAAATACGCACTCTTATTTCTCCTTCTGGAAATTTGGAAACCAGCGCATCTCCGAGTTTTACCCCTACTGTTTTAACTATCTGCTTTGCAAGTGTTATATTTGAATTCCCTGAAAAAATAAGCAATCTGTCCTTCATCTTTGTTTTCTCCTTTTCATTTTTTTTGCCCAATTTATTTTGTTTTCCTGTCTTGCTCTTGCAATTGCCAAAGCAAAAGGCGGAACATCTTCAGTTATTACAGAACCTGCTGCTATGACTGCATCATGTCCAATTTTTACAGGCGCTATAAACTTTACGCCACTTCCAACAAACACATTATTGCCTATTATTGTTTTATGCTTTTTTATCCCGTCATAATTACATGTCACAGTTCCTGCGCCAATGTTTACGTTATTTCCTATTTTTGCATCGCCTATATAAGTCATATGAGCAATTTTTGTATTATTTCCTATTTTTGAATTTTTTATTTCAACAAAATTCCCGATTCTGCAATTTTTACCTATTACCGTTCCTGCTCTTATATTTGTAAATGGTCCTATTTTTGTTTTATCTCCTATTTTTGATTCCCACACCATAGATTTTCTTATTTCAGCCTCATTTCCTATTATTGAATTTTCAATTATGCTTCCAGGTCCTATTAAACACCTCTGCCCTATTTTTGTATTTCTTCTTAAATTAGTATAATACCTTATAACTGTTTCCCTGCCAACTTTTACTGTCTCATCAATAAATATAGTATTAAAATCCCTTATTGTTACTCCCTGCCTTGAAAGTTTTATGATCATATCTCTGTTCTTTATTTCTGCAACTTCCATCAACTGCAATCTGTTATTAACACCTGTAAGTTCTTTAAACGGAGTTAATTTGGCTGCTATTTTCTTGTTATCATTTGCCATTATTTCTACTATATCTGTAAAGTAATATTCTTTCTTTTTAGGATTTAATTTTATTTTGTTTATATATTTTTTAAGTGATTTTTTTGTAAAAATATAAATTCCACCGTTTATTAATTTTATCTGTTTTTCTTTTTTATCAGCGTCTCTTTCTTCTACTATTTTTATAATGTTTCCTTTAAAATCCTGAATTACCCTGCCATATCCTTCCGGATTTTGTAATTCTGATACAGCAATTATTCCTTCTGCTTTTTGTTTAAAAAATTCATTAATTAAACTTTTAACAGTTTTTCTGCTAACCGGCACATCACCATTTAAAATTAAAATGTTATCTTTTAATCTTACCTTTGATTGTAAAACAACTTTTACAGCATTTGCTGTACCTAATTGTCTTTTTTGTAAAACAAAACGTGGCTTTATTATATTTCTATACTTTTCCTGAATAAAATTATTTAATTCCGGATAATTTTTTCCGGCAACAATTACAATATCATTAATCCCATTACCTAAACAGGATTCAATTACATGCTCTAATATTGCTCTACCACTTACCCTCCTTAAAACCTTTGTTATGGAATATTTCATCCTTGTGCTGTTTCCTGCCGCTAAAATTACTGCTGTTATTTTTATCATTTTTCTCCTTCTTATTTTTTTAGTATTGTGAAAAGTTTTAACGCCATCTATTTAATTTAATAATCCTTTTATTCGTATACTTTAGTTGCCTTTGTTCTCCCTTTATCAAAGAGGGATTTAGGCGGATTTACATACATCCATTCTCTTTTTCTCACTCTCTTTTAATTTAAAATCTCCTCTAACCCCTCTTTATTAAAGAGGGGAATTTTTTATTCTTATTCTTATTCTTATTTTTTTTCTCTCCCTTTGAAAAAAGGGGGACTAAGAGCGATTTTCCTTCTCTTTCTTTTTTTCTACCCCTTTGTAAAAAGGGGATTTATGGAGAATTTGATTCATTATTTTTAAATCGCCCCTTACCCCTCTTTTTAAAAGAGGGGAAAATGTATATTATTTTCAATACTTTTAGTATATATTTTAATCTCTACCTTCTTTCTTTTTCATAGAACTTTTCACATTATCATTTTTTTGAATATTCTTTACAACTTTTCACGTTTGGTCTTTCCGGCCTTATACATGTTGAATGATGATTGTATATACAAGTATCACACAAAAAACCATTATCCAGTTTTATTAAAAATTTAAAAAAAAGATTTTTCAAATTTCTTATTAAACTATTTTGTATCATAATTTTATCATATATTAAAAAGTTTTTAAAAAAACAAATTTAAAAATTATATAAGATACCCATGATACAAAAGCAGCCACAGGTATGGTAATAATCCATGCCCATATTTTTTTCCTGCTACACCCCTTTTTACCGCTGAAAATCTTTTTATAGAACTCCCCTGTATGGGTTGTGTTAACAGGAATACCACAAGCAGTTGAAATAAAAAAACTGCTTGCTGCTGAAGTTTCAGCACATAAACCATCAACAGGTCTTAATTTAGCAACCCGCTGTCCCATTGTTTTAACTATTCGCCGGCCACAATTTATTTTTCCAACATTCATTTTAAAAATTAAAATCCTTTGGCCAAAATTTTCTAAGCATATTTTAACTCCTATGATATTATTTAAAAATATATCACAATTATTTTTTCTCGTCAATATTACTAAAAATCCGTAAAAAAACACGTTAGAAAACGCGTTTTTGCGGGAAAACAAAATTTTTTTATTATTTTTATTAAATAAATTTTTATTTAATAATGCATTACTTTTATTCATCAGTCTTTTTTTAAAATAAAACTCAAATTTTTTTCTCCTGAAAATCGCAATATTTAAATGCAATTTTTTAGGGAGATTTTTGTTTTTTTTCCAAAAAAATAATTGCCACTGTTTTTATGACAAATTTATTATAAAATATAAAAAAATTTTTTTATCTTAATATTTTTATCTGCTCATCGCTTTCAAGTATAATTTCCAATCTTGCGTTATAAATCTTTATCCTGCCTTCAACTTTTACCTTTTTACCCAAATAAAATTTTTCAGGATTTTGTGGAAATTTTTTAAATGATGAAGCAAAAATAACAAGCGAAAGATATTTTTTATAATCTTTATGAAAATTAAGGTAACAAACCCTGCCATTATTATAAGACGATATTATTTCTCCTTCTGTTATCACATATTTTCCTATATACTTATCTGCATCTTTCCAGTCAATTTTAATATTTTCTTTTTCACGCCATTCATGCTTTTTTACTTCTGGGTTAAAACTAGTTACTGCAATATTTTTAACTTCCTGCAAGGGTTTTATTATCCAGTAATTCGTAAAAAACAATATTATTATAACAGCAATTACAACCACAAAAGTTTTCAAGATGAAATCTTTTGTTTTTTCATTCATTTTTTTCCTCAATTTATGGAGATAAATTCCATATACCTTTTTTCTGTTTTCTTGCTATATCTTCAAGTATTAAAAATTCATTTGTTTTTTTATTTTTACTTTTTAAATAAACATAGGCATACCCATTTTTTATCATTTCTGCATTTATCAGTTTACCATCTAGATAAACAAAAGCAAGTATTCTATTATACACATCATATTTATTTTTTTTATTAAATTCAAATAAACAAATCTTATTTAAAATCCTGTTTTTTAAATATTCCTTTGCTTTTCTGCCAAATTTCTGCTCTGGAAAATCAGGATGGTTTGTCTCAGGCGCATCAATACCAAGTAAGCGTATTAAATCTCCTGTTTCTATTTTAACTGTATCACCATCAATTACTTCTATAACTTTTGCCTGAAATTTATCATAAGAACTTCCTGTAATTATTTTTCCGATAATAAACAAAGTCATTAGAATTATTCCAGTTAAAATCAAAACATTATAATAAAATTTCATATACCACTCAAAAGCCGGTATGCCAAAACTTCCGGCAAACCCGCATTAAGAATTTTTTTCATTGAGTTTTCAATGTCATATTCCACTCGTTTTATATAAAAAATATTTGTTTCATCATCATATATCAAAAAGCAGGCTCTTTTGTCATTATCCCGTGGCTGTCCAACACTTCCTGCATTTATTATATATTTTAAATCTTTTTCAAGAAAAAATTTATCACCTGTAATCCGTCCATAATTTTTTTTATTCTCATTAAAATAGAAAACATCCGGCATATGAGTATGGCCTATTATAAGAACTTTTGTATTAAAATAGTTTAAATTTTCCAAATAATTTTCTGTTGATAATACATAATGAAATTTTTCCGGCTCAAAAGCAGAACCATGAAAAACACTGAATATATCTTCTGTTATATTAAAATCCAGATTATTTATGAAATTTTTTGATAAATAACTCATATTATCAGCATGCCATTTAATTGCAAGATATGCAGTATCATTAAAAAGTTCTGCTGTTTTAAAATTTTTTATTGCATATTCATGATTGCCCATCACACAGAGGGCTTTTATTTCCTTTACTTTTTCTATACACCTGTCTGGCTCTGCCCCGTATCCTATAATGTCACCAGCGCAGATAAATTTTTTTACTTTTTCTTTTTCATATATTTTCAAAACTTCCAAAAAGGCATCATAATTTGAGTGAACATCAGAAAAAATTCCATATTTCATTTTATCCTCTTGGATGAAATTTTTTATGTATTTTTTTAAGATAGCTTCTGTCTACATGGGTATAAATCTGGGTTGTTGAAATATCTGAATGACCCAGCATTTCCTGAACGCTCCTTAAATCTGCACCACCTTTTAAAAGATGCGTTGCAAAAGAATGTCTAAAAATATGCGGATACACATTTTTGTTAATACCTGCTTTTAACGCATAATTTTTTATTAATTTCCAGATACCCGCTCTTGTAAATTTTTTTCCAAAGCGTGTTATAAATAAGTAATTTGAAAATTTTTTAGAAATCTCTGTTCTATATACCAGATAATTCTTTATTGCATCTACAACATAATCACCAATAGGAACAATTCTTTCTTTTGCTCCTTTACCAAAACACCTTATAATTTTTTCATCAAGATTTATATCTGTTAATTCCATGTTTACAAGTTCAGACACCCTGATTCCTGCCGAGTATAAAAGTTCAAGAATCGCTCTGTCCCTTATTCCTTCTTTGGTTGTTAAATCCGGCTGATTTAGTATATTTACTATATCTGTTTCTGTAAGCACCTCCGGCATCATTTTCCTGACCTTAAAAGATTCTAGGTTTTCAAAAGGATTTGTTTTTATCATTTTTTCTTTTAATAAAAATTTATAATAATTTCTAATGCTAACGAGTATTCGGGCAATAGATAGATTTGAATATTTTTTATTTTTAAGTTGAAAAATAAGATCTGTTATAACTTCTTCGTCAACATCATTTAGTTTATTTTCCTTTAAAAAGTTTTCAAACAACTTAATATCACTTTTATATGCAAGGACTGTATTTTCTGAAAGTCCTTTTTCAAATTTAATAAATTTTATAAAATCATCTATATGCTGGCTTATAATTTCATTTCCCAATTTTACTCCTTATTTTCTTTATTTCTTTTTTTAAAACTCCATAATTCTTGTTAATAACACCTGATAATTTAACCGATGAAATACATTTTATTTTATTAACAGCAAAAAATGATTTTATTTCACTTTCTGCTGCTAAAAAATTTTTTTTATCTTTTAAATCAGCAGTTAATATTATGATTCCTTTTTTGTTTTTTTCTTTTCTATTTTTATTTTTATACCATTGCACCTGATTTCTATCTATAAAACATTTTAATTTTGAAGGAACGCCTGTAAAATAAACTGGAGATGCAACAATAACAAATTCAGAATTTTCTATTTTTTTTATTATCTTTTCCGCATCATCTTTTTTTACACATATCAATGAATTCTTACATTTATCGCAGCCAGAACAACTTTTTATATCATATTTATTTATATCAACATATTCATATTTTGAAAACAAATTCCCTGCCAGAAATTTTCCTGCTGTTTTTGAATTACTTTTTTTTCTTGGACTTGAAGTAATTAAAATGACATTATTTTTTTTCTTTTTCATTTTTCCCTAAAAAATCTTCAAAATAAGACCTGATAACTTCACCTACTGCCCATGCATGTGATATTCTACCCCTTGCGATATAAGGATAAGACCCATCAAAAATTTCAGAAATTGTTCCTAATCCGGCTGTTTTTAAATGTTCAAAAATCGGATCAAAAACTGTCTGGATAAACTGTAAACTGTCCTGCTTTCTACCAAATGTTCTTAAATAAGCCGTAACAAAATAACCTATTGTCCATGGCCATACACTTCCCTGATGTAACGCAATCTGCCGTGCATTTTCATCTCCTTCGCATTTTTGTCTGAAATTTTTATCCATATTGCTTAATGTTCTTAATCCAAAAGAAGTGTATAATTCTTTTATTACAGTATTCATTATTTTTTCTTTTTTTGTTATATCATCAATAAGTTCAAAAGGTAAACTTATTGCAAATATCTGATTTAATCTAATATCTTTATCCTTGTATTCGCCATCAAAAAAATCATAAAGACACCCTGCATCATCATTCCAGAATTTTTCATTAAAACTTTTATATATTTCATCAGCAAGTTCTTTATATGATATTGCCCAATCTTTGTTTTTATTTTTTTCTGATATAAACTGCATTATTCTTATAGCGTTATACCACAAAGCATTTATTTCAACTGCCTTTCCTATTCTCGGAGTTACCGCCATCCCATTTACTGTTTTACTATCCATCCAGGTTAAAGGCATCTCAGAAAATCCTGCATAAATAAGTTTATCCTCTTTATCCATGTAAATATTGTAATTTGTCATATTAATATATTTGTGGATTATAAATGATAATCTTTTTAAAACTTCTGACCCTTCTTTCACAATTTCAAAATCATCTGTATATAAAAGATATTTATATAATGCGTAAAAATACCACAATGCACTATCTGCTGAAAAATATTTAATTTCATTTTTATTAAAGGTCATATTTAATGGAAGTAATCCATCTTTTTCAAATTTTATGGTTTCTTCCAGTAATTTTTTAGCTTCTTTAAATTTTTCAGGTATTAATAAAATACCCGGAAAAGAAGCATACATATCCCTGAACCAGATATAATTTGGCCAGAGATATCCCGAAATTATATATGGCACTTTATTTTCATCTTCAATGATAAAAGTATCAGCGGCTGAAATTAATTGTCTTAAAGAAGACCTGTAATCATCGCTGCTTAAACAAGCACCTTTTTTAATGCATATATCTATTAATTCTTTTTGTTGTTTTCTAAATCTTTCAAATATTATATTTTTATCTATATCTTCATTAGGTTCTACTGAATAATAAATTGATTTCGGTTGATTTGGCTCAAGATCAATTTCTATAATTCCAATGTTATATAAATCTTCCACACTTTCATATCCTGCCTGTGCTTCTCTTATATAATAAAAATCCCTATACCATACACCTTCTAGTTTAATTTTAGCTTTATCAGGATTGTAAATATATGCTACTGGCAAATTTTGATATACCGAAATTTCAATCTTTTCATCTGATAATTTTTTTATTTCAGGATCAAAAGCAGGAATTTCTTTAATTAACAGATGTGGCTCTTTAAAAGCAATAAAAGGTTTTATATAAATTTTAGCAAAACTATCTGGGGTCAATAAAGTATATGTTACAACCGTTGTATTGGAATCCTTTAATAAAAAAATCTCTTTTTTTATTCTTATATTTTCTATTAAAAATATATATGTTACAACATCGTCCTTTAATGAAAAATTTTCTATGAAAAAATAACCTGAAGGATAAACTGTTTTTTTATATTGATGGGTTGATATACGATAAATATGCTTAGCTATTTCAACTTCTTCATCACAGTTAGGAAAAATTACAAGACGATTATCAGATTGTGGAAATTTTGCAACCAAAATCCCATGATACTTTCTTGTATTTGTCATTAAAATAGTAGAAGAAGCATAACTCCCTTTTTTGTTGGTAAGTAACCATTCTTTTTCTATTGCAACTGAAAAATCATTGCATATATGTCTGCCAAAACTTATCATTTTTGCGCCCTTTTAAATAATTCTTATTCCATTCCATTTTAATTGTCTGCTATTCCCATTCAATTGTGCTGGGTGGTTTATTGGATATATCATAAACAACACGATTTACACCTTTTACTTCATTTATTATTCTTGAACTTATTTTGTTTAACAGTTCATAAGGCAGATTTACCCAGTCAGCTGTCATTCCATCTTTTGAATAAACAACTCTTAAAGCAATTACATTTTCATAGGTTCTTTTATCACCCATAACACCAACTGTTTTTACAGGTAATAAAACTCCAAATGACTGCCATACTTTATTATAATAACCTGCTTTTTTTATTTCGTCAATTATTATATTATCTGCGTTTCTTAAAATATCAAGTTTTTCTTTGGTAACTTCGCCTATTACACGAACCGCAAGCCCTGGTCCTGGAAATGGCTGACGCCATAAAACTTCCAAAGGTATTCCAAGTCTTTCTCCAATTTTTCGGACCTCATCTTTGAATAAAAATTTTAATGGTTCTATGAGTTTTAATTTCATTTTTTCCGGTAATCCACCAACATTATGATGGGATTTTATTGTCGCAGAAGGTCCCTTCACAGAAACACTTTCTATCAAATCAGGATATAAAGTTCCCTGTGCTAAAAATTTAAATTTCCCTATTTTTTTTGAGTAATTTTCAAAGACCTTTATAAACAAATTACCTATAATTTTTCTCTTTTTTTCCGGGTCTACAACTCCTTTTAACTTTTTAAGAAATATCTTCTCAGCATTTATATAATGAACATTTATTCCAACTCTTTCAAACATTTTTATTACCTTTTTTTCTTCGTCAAGCCGTAAAAGTCCATTATTTACAAAAACACATATAAGTTTTTTACCAATTGCTTTGTTTATTAAAAATGCAGTTACAGTTGAATCAACTCCGCCACTTACCGCGCAAAGCACTTTATCATCTTTTACTTTCTCTCTTATTTCTTTAATTGTTGCGTTAATATATGTTTCTGCAACCCAGTTTCTTTTAGTTTTACAAATTTTTATAAAATTTTCAAAAATTTTCATTCCGCTTTCTGTATGTATAACCTCAGGATGAAATTGCAAGCCATATATTTTTTTTTCTTCGTTTACAATAGCAGCATAATCTGAATTTTCTGTTTTGCCTGCGACTTCAAAACCTTTGGGTATTTTAATTACTTTATCCCCATGGCTCATCCATACTTTTTCTTTATCTTTTAACCCTGCAAAAATACTTTTCTTATTTTTTATTTTAAGAATGGCCAAACCATACTCCCTTAATTGAGAACTTTTTACTTTACCTCCAAAAATTTCAGCAATCACCTGTAAGCCATAACATAATCCTAAAATTGGTATATTTAATTCAAAAATCTGTGGTGCAGGAAAAGGTGCATTTTTTTCATAAACACTGGAAGGACCTCCGGATAAAATAATACCTTTGGGATTTATTTCTTTTATTTTTTCAAAAGAAATATTAAATGGATATATCTCTGAAAACACATTTAGTTCTCTTATTCTTCTTGCAATTAGTTGTGTGTATTGCGAACCAAAATCAAGAATTATTATTGAATCGTTATTCATTTTTTACTCTAATTAAATTTTTTTAAAGTATACGGTAATTAGGAGCTTCGTTTGTAATTATTATGTCGTGTGGATGACTCTCTTTTAAACCTGCAAGAGAGATTTTATAAAATACAGTTTTTGTCTTTAACTCTTTAATATTTTTAACACCACAATATCCCATCCCTGCTTTTAATCCACCGACAAGTTGATATACAGTTGCAGAAAGCGGACCCCTAAATGGAATTCTGCCTTCTATACCTTCTGGAACAAGTTTTTCCTCTTCTTCTTCCCATTGAAAATATCTTTCCCTTGCCCCTCTTTTTTTCATAGCTGCCAAAGATCCCATCCCGCGATGAACTTTAAAACTTCTTCCTTCTAATAGTACAATTTCTCCGGGGCTTTCTTCTGTCCCGGCAAATAGACTTCCTATCATAACTGAATCAGCGCCTGCTGCTATTGCTTTTGTTATATCACCTGAATATTTTATTCCACCATCAGCAATGATTGGAATATTATATCTTTTACAAACATTATAAGCATCCATGATAGCAGTTATCTGCGGAACACCAACTCCTGTTACAACTCTTGTTGTGCAAATTGAACCCGGACCTACTCCTACTTTAACAGCATCTGCTCCTGCTTTAATAAGGTCTTTTGCTGCATCTGAAGTTGCAATATTACCTGCAATTATATCAATTCCTTTTCCTTTAAAATATCTTTTTATTTCTTTTACTGCTTTTAAAACTTTTTCTGAGTGACCATGGGCAGTATCAACAACAAGTGCATCAACACCTGCTGCAACCAAAGCTTCACATCTTTTCATCATATCATCAGAAGGTCCAACTGCTGCTGCCACCATTAGTCTGCCATATTTATCTTTTGTCGCATTGGGATATTTTAATTTTTTTTCAATATCTTTTATTGTAATCAAACCCTTTAATTCAAAATCTTTATTTACAACAGGTAATTTTTCTATCCTGTTTTTATGTAAAATCTCTTTTGCTTTTTCAAGTGAAATTCCGCTGTAAGCGACAATTAGTTTTTCTTTTGGAGTCATTAATTCACTGACTTTTTGTCTTTTATTTTTAACAAATCTTAAATCCCTGTTTGTTAAAATCCCAACTAATTTTTTTCCCTGGCATATAGGAAAACCGGAAATTTTATATTTATTCATCAGTTCAACTGCCTGTAAAACAGTTGCATCAGGTTGTAATGTCACTGGTTCTAAAATCATTCCACTTTCTGATCTTTTTACTTTATCTACTTCCTTTGCCTGCTCTTCAGCTGATAAATTTTTATGAATAACACCTATACCACCTTCCTGGGCAATTGCAATTGCTAATTTTGATTCTGTTACTGTATCCATAGCAGCAGAAACAAGAGGTATATTTAAAACAATATTTTTACTTAATCTGGTTTTTGTATCAACATCACGTGGTAAAACAGAAGCCCTTAAAGGAACCAGTAAAACATCATCAAAAGTCAATGCTTCTTTTTCTATTTTTTTATTAATATTAATTACACGCCTTAGCATTTTTGCCTCCTTTTTGACTTAAAAATAACATAATTTTTTATAAGCGTCAATTTATTTTAAAATTTTTTCTTTTGATAAATGAGTTTTTTATACATATCATGATATTATATTAAAAAAATCTTTATAATGTTAATAATGTGGAAAATACTATAACCCAAGGAATTTAATATTTTTTAACAATTTTTTTTCCACATATTATCAACATTAAACACATTAAAAAACACCATATTTTAAAGGCGTTTTTTATAATTCCTTGAAAATATTCACATTTTATCCATATTTATTAAAATTTGTTTTAATTATTAAATTATCAAATTAAAAAAGTAAATTTTCATTTGATTATAGAAATTAAAAAATATGTCCATAATGAAATTGTAAAAATAGAAAACATTGTAGAAAAAGTTATTGCCGCGGCACATATTTCCGAATCTGCATTATACTTTTTTATAACAATATAACTTGCAAGTGCAGTCGGAAAAGCAAGTGTTAATACTGCTATTCCAAGATCTGTTAAATTTTCAATGATGAATAAAAATTTAAAAATTATTAAGGAAAACAATGGCATAATTATTAATTTAATTAAAGATGTTAATATTAAAACAATTTTATCTTTTCTTATTACACTTATTTTAAGTCCTGCGCCAACAGCCAAAAGCATAAGTGGAGAACCCATATCAGACAGCAAATTGATCGTATTTAATAAAAATTCAGGTATAAAAATTTTATAATATGAAAAAATTAAAGCAATGACAGATGTTATAACAAGTGGATCTTTTAATAGTATTTGCAACCAGTTTTCTTCTTTTATTTTCTGTTTTGCAGTTAAACTTAAATATGCATTTGAAAGTATCACAGTAAATGGTGCTAAAAATCCAGTTATAATAGCAATTTTGGCAAGCCCGATTTTTCCATAAAAATTCAAAATAATGGGAAAACCTATGTATGCTATATTTGTTCTGAATGAAGTTGTAACTAAACTCCTTTTCTTTTTTTCTTCCTGATTATTAAATATTAATAAAGCAAGAAAAAAAGTTGTAACAATAACAATATATAATCCTGTTATAATTTTTATATACCCGATAATATTGGTTAAGTGTGAATTATAAATACTTGAAAATATCATACACGGTAAAATTAAATAATAAGCTAGGTCATTTATAAAAATTTCTATAGTATCATTCATTATTTTTTGTCTTTTAAAAAAATAACCTATAGCAATTATAATAAAAACAGGCAATATTCCATTTATAATAGCCACTTATTTTCACCTTGCAGTATAAATTATTTTTTTTATATCTGAAAATTCATCTAAACAGTACTCAGGATTCTTTTTAAGAATTTCATCTTTATCGCCATAACCATAAGTTAAAAAAACAAAAGGGACTTTTGCTTTTTTAGCCGCTGTACAATCATATATGCTATCACCAACAACAAGTATTTGATCTTTTGATATATTATATTTTTTCATAACATAAAAAATTGGAAAAGGATGAGGTTTATCCTTTTCAAGGTCTCCTCTGCCAAATATTTCTTTTATATATTTATCAATATTAAGATATTTACAGGATTTTTTTACAAATTTTTTAAGTTTGTTTGAAATTATTATGTTTGTTATTTTTTTCTTATATAAAAAACAAAGTGTTTGTTTTACACCTTTATAGGTTCTTAATTTATAAAAATAATTTTTCTTATATATTTTAACATATTCTTTTTTTAATTTAGGCAAATCAAAATTTTTAATTTTATTTTTAAAAATTTTTTCCAAAAATTTATCCAGCCCTGCACCAACAGCATCTATAACTTTCTTTTTTGATATACATTTTATTTTGTATTTTTTGGCAATTATGTTAACAGTTTTTAGTATGCCAGGAACTGAATCAACCAATGTACCATCAAAATCCAATATGATAAGTTTTATATTATATTTCTGCACTTTTTTCATCCTTTAATGGAATTTTTATCGGTTTTCGCTCTTTAAATACAGTTAACTCCTTTACATTTAGTTCTTCAAGCAATTTATATGCTTTTTCTATGCCAAAAAATAATTGATTATACCTGTGAGAGTCAGAACCAACAGTTATCAGATTTCCACCCATATCAGTATATGCTTTAATAATTTCTTTATCAGGGATAAAATCTTCAGCAGCCATTCTTAATCCTGAACAATTAATTTCAAGTGCTATATTTTTTTGTATAAGCAATTTTAGTATATCATCTATTTCTTTTTTGTATTTTTGATAAGAAAATTCTTTTTCAAATTTTTTGCCATTGCGATGAACAAGTGTCAGATGTGGCGCAACATCAAAATTTCCATACCTTATTAATTTATATTCTTCTTCAAAGTAAATTTTATATGCATCTTCTATTTTTTTAAACTTTAAAAAATATCTATCCTCTACCGGTGATAAATCCTCTATCCAGTGAACAGAACCCATAATAAAATCAAATTTTTTACCCTCTAAATATTTTTCATATTCATCTATATATAAATATGGTTCGCCTGCTTCAATACCAGCACTTAAATTGACAAAATCATTTTTAACTTTATTAATTTTCCCCATACAATTTTCATAATCAAAAAACATATAACTTTTTTTATGGTTACTATGAAAATCAAGGTGTTCAGCCAAACCAATATGGTAAATTTTTTTTTCTTTTGCCATACTTACTATATCTTCAACTTTCATTTCTGAGTCCCAGGAAAAAGTTGAATGTATATGCGTGTCAATTATATGAAACATTTATTTTTTTCTCCTTGAATAAAAATAAAGCAGGATAAACCAATAGGTAAGCCGGATTCTGTATTTAAAAAATTTTAAATTTTTTAAATGGCTGTTATCAGTCTATGCTGCCGACCCTGGGCAAAAGGATGTGAAGCGCACCCATCTTAAGATTTTATTCTTAAGAATTTGCCCTCTATTTGGCATTGCTCTAAGCCGGGTTTGCCTTGCCATAAAATCTTACGATTTTATGCGGTGGGCTCTTACCCCACCTTTTCACTATGACCATAAACTTAAAAGTTTATGGCTACCTTTTTTCTGTGGCACTTTCCATTTTGTATCTTTGTGAAGATACAAATCCTGTCTTAACAACAGGGGCTTTGCTTCAAAGAGTCCGGACTTTCCTCAGAAGAAAATTATTCATTTTCTTCCGCAACAGCCTCTACGGGTTTATCCTGCTCTTCTTTGTATTCTTTAAGATCATCCTTTATATATTTTTCTGTTTTAATTTTCGGTTCAATAATTATACTCGCACTCAATTCAGGATATGGACTGTATTTTTTCCTTTTTGTAATCAAAGTTAAAGGAATTTTTTTTAATTTTTCATTATATTCCTTTGATGAATCTCTGTATCTGTCTTTATTAAAAACATATTCTTCTAAATATTCCTTTGTTTCAATTCCCCATTCAATATACCCAAATCTCTTATTTCTTAAATCCATGCGAGAATTATAAAACTCTAAAATTTTATTAAAATTTTCTTCATATTCTTTTAAATGTAATACTTTTTCATTAATATTATCAGCTCCTAATAATCTGCTTCTCGTATCAAATATTTTTTCAAAAATGGCATTGTCATATTTTATTTTATTATCTGTAAGCATCTTCCTCAATTTTACTGCCTGGTCAATAATTTTATTTGCATATGCTTCAGTTTTTTTATAATCCTCAAGTGCATAATTCTTTAAAGTTGTGAGATAAATTTCAAATAATTTATTATAATAAACAAATCCTATTCCTGCCCCTAAAAGAAATCCTAAAATTATATAAATTAAAATATAAGAACCTTTATTTTTATTTTCCATATTTAATCTCCTTAAATTATTAAAAGTATTGTGAAAAGTTTTAACACTTTTCACTTAAAAATCCTTTTATTCATATACTTTGGTTGCCTGTTGTTCCCCCTTTATCAAAGGAGGATTTTAGGCGGATTTACATATATACATTCTCTTTTTCTCGCTCTCTTTTAATTTAAAATCTCCCCTAACCACTCTTTATTACAGAGTGGAATTTTTTATTATTATTCTTATTTTTTTTCTCCCCCTTTGCAAAAGGAGGACTGAGGGCGATTTTCCTCCTCTTTCTTTTTTCTACCCATTTGTAAAAAGGGGATTTATGGGGATTTGATTCATTATTTTTAAATCTCGCCTGCCTCCTCTTTTTAAAAGTGGGGGAAATGTATATTATTTTTAATACTTTTAAT
>CALHNI010000043.1 GCA_938034975.1 Candidatus Goldiibacteriota bacterium
TTCAAAGAAAAAAGTGTTAACTAAAATTGAAAAAGATGCTATTAAAGAAATTGAAAAATTATTTAAAGGTGTTATTCGTTATGTTGAATAATTTAACATTTTAAATTAGTAATTTTTTAACATATTGACATAGTAACAACAGAGATTTTATTGTGGGTTATTGTATATTAAAACACTTGAAAATCGTTAAAAAATTGCTATTTTCTGGAGGAAAAATACAAAAATAAATATTAGTTTAAAAAATAAAATATTTTAAACAACAATTGAGTTTTATTTTAAATAAAAAAACTGGCGAATAAAAGTAATGCATCATAAAAATAAAAATATTTTTTTCCATAAAAACGCGTTTCCTAACGCGTTTTTACATAAGTATATAAATATAAAAGATGGGGTCAACTCGTTGTAAAATATTGAGAAAAAAATAACCGAATTATTTACTTAAAACAGTAAGAATACTGATTTAAAGTTACTGCTTACCAAGTTTCATATTCCACTGCTCTAACTTATCAACACTCAAATTACTGACACTTTTTTTGTTTTAGAATATAACTTTCCTTCCGTACTTATTAAATATTTTTAAACCTAAAATTTTAATCCATTTTTCATTTACAGTTAATGGTTCTGTTGCAACCGTAAAAACGCGTTAGAAAATGCGTTTTTACGGGAATATAAAATATTTTTGGCTTTTTTGTTTAATAATTTTTTATTTTTATAGTACATTACTTTAATTCACCTGTTTTTTAATTTTAAAAACAAGTACAATCTTAAAATTCTTATTTGTTTATAAACCTTTTTTTTATATTTTCTCTTTTCCCCTGAAAAACGCTAATGCGTTTTTCAGGTTGTAATTATAACGCTTCTTCATCTGGATTTTATTAGAATATTTAACTGGCGGAGAGAGTGGGATTTGAACCCACGAAACCCTTACGAGTTTACACGCTCTCCAGGCGTGCTCCTTCAACCACTCGGACATCTCTCCGTAAAAATAAAGTGGTGGAGCAGAGCGGGATTGAACCGCCGACCTCGGCGTTGCGAACGCCACGCTCTCCCATCTGAGCTACTGCCCCACATTAAATCTTAATGATTACAAGTTTACAATTTTTTATTGTATTTTCAACATATTTTTTTAAGTTTAAACAAAAAAAATAAAAATCCACTTTATTTTTAAAATCTATGTTTTT
This sequence comes from Candidatus Goldiibacteriota bacterium, assembly GCA_938034975.1. Classification (GTDB taxonomy): domain Bacteria; phylum Oederibacteriota; class PGYV01; order PGYV01; family DYJU01; genus DYJU01. The sequence goes on from CALHNI010000043.1 coordinate 1,182, forward strand.
TCTTTTATAATAAAAAAATTTTTCACATCATCCATATTACTTGTAATATTTACCTCAGGTAAAGAATTGATGAAATTTTTTCCATAACTTTTTAACTTTACTCTTTTATCAAGTACCAGCACAGCACCATAATCTGTTTTAGATCGTATTAATCTGCCAAAGCCCTGCTTTAACATAAAAACCGCTCTTGGTAAAGCATAATCATAAAAATGGTCTCCCCCTTTATTATGTATGTTTTCATATAATGCTTTTTGAACAGGATGCTCTGGCATTTCAAATGGTAATCTGGTTATAACAACACATTTTAATGCTTTTCCTTTTACATCAATCCCATGCCAGAAAGAATATGTTGCAAAAAGCACAGATGGTTTACGCCTAAAATTTTCAATTAAATCAGCAGAATTTAATTCACCTTGTATTAAAACTGGTATTTTTCTTATATAAAATTTAAGTTCTTTATAAACATCATTCATAAGATTTGTATTTGTAAAAAGAATCATAGTTCCGCCATTTGTTATACTGATGATTTCAATAATTTTTTCTGATAATTTTTCTTTAAAAATATTTTCCTGGGGAGCAGGTAAATTTTCTTCAAGATAAAGTATACTTTGCTCCTTATGATTAAAAGGTGAATATAAAATTTTTTCGTTTACTATGTCTAACCCAAATTGCTTTTTTATATACTCAAAATTTTTATTAACCGAAAGAGTAGCAGAAGTAAAAATAATTGATTTGTGAAAATTCTCCACATTTTCTTTGTATATTTTTTTTATCTCATAAGGAGTTATAAAAAAATTAATATTTTTATCTTTCTTTTCAACCCAGTAAAAACTATCTTTTTCTTTTTTATGAATCCAGCTTGAGAATACCTCTGAATATTCGTTTATTTTTGCAAGCAAAAAATTTATATAATTCTTTTGTGCTTTGGTTATTTCTTTTTCTTTCTTTAATACATCCATCTCATAAATTATATCTTTTAAAAAATTTTTAATATTCAAATTACTGTTTATTTTAAAATCGCATAAGAAATAATCATTTTTATTACCATTAAATTTAAAATGTAATTCTTCTGATAAATACTTTATTTCATTTTTTAAATTCACAATTGCCGAGTGTAAATGAGTTTTATTTTTTTTCCGAAGAAAATCCTTTAAAAAATTTTCAAGAACTGATAAGAACTTATAAAAAGCAGTTGTTGAAAATTGTTTACTGAAAACATCTCTTATAACATCTTCTACCTTATGCCCTTCATCAAAAACCACTATATCCGCATCAGGTAACAATGCCCTTTCAACAAGAATATCACTGAAATACAAATAGTGATTTACAATTATTATATGACTTTTGCCTAATTTTTTTCTTATATTAAAATAATGACATTTTTTAAAATATTCACATCGCATATCCATGCATAATTCATTATTTCTGTTTATTTCATACCATAATTCATCAGGAATATGAAACTTCAGGTTTTCCCTTACCCCATCACCTGTTGTAATAAACTCCAAAAGTTCATTTATTTCTGCAGTTTTAAACAAATTTTCTTTTTTTGAAAAAGTATTCATTCTGTTTTTACAAATATAATTTGTTGCACCAAAAACCACATTATATTTTATCTCAGGGAAAACCTTTTTAACAGCAATCATATCTTTTTTAAATATCTGCTGCTGTAATGCCTTTGAATAGGTTGAAATTATAACTCTCTTGTTTTCTTTAATTGCATATTCAGCAAGTGGTAAAATATATCCCATTGTTTTTCCAACACCTGTTCCTGCTTCTATTAAAAGAGTTTTTTTATTTTTTATTGTATCCTTAACTACTTCTGCCATTATTATCTGTTCTTCCCTGTGTTCATAGTTATCTATATATTTTGAAAGAATTTTTGAAAATAAATTCCTCATTATGTTTTCCTTTTTAAATTTTAAAAAAAATTAAATTAAAGTTTACAAATTACCAATCTTTTTCCCCAGGATTACCTTTTTTTGGTTGTATATTTTCATCAAAAGGATCCATCATTCTCCTATGCATATATTCCATTATTTCATCAGGAGTCATATTAAAAAAATCAGGAAAATCAGAATCCCTGTTCCTTCGGTTATTCTTTTGTTGTTGATTAAAATATTGCCTTAATTGTTTTTCCTGCTTTTGCATCATATTTAACATTGCCTGAACTTCATCATCTGACATATCAGGTTTAACTGGTTTTTTAACATCTGCTTCATTATGTTTTTGCTTACTTTTTGCCGATTGCTGATTTTTATTTTCTGCCCTGTCATTTTCTGACTGCTGATCTTTTTGTTCCTGTTTGTTATCGCCTGATGATTTTTTATTATTTTGTTGTTGCTCTTTATCAGATGAATCTTGATTTTCCTGTTTTTGATTTTTTAATTTTTCTTCTGCAACTTTAATATTATGTTTTATATCTTCATCATCCTTTTTTAATTCAAGTGCTTTTTTATACATTTCCAGTGCCTTTTCATATTCTCCTTTTCTGAAAAATGCATTTCCCGCATTAAAATATCCCTCATAGTAATCAGGGTTTTTCTTCAAAAATTCAGAATATTCTTTTATCGCCTCATCAAATTTTTTTTCAAAGTATAATTTATTTCCTTCCTTAAAATTATCTTTTGCATATAAAATAGTTGAAAAAATGATAAGTAAAATTAAAACTTTTAAAATCAATTTCATTTTTTCCCTCATTTGAATTTTTAAATTAAGTAAAGAAAATTTTACATAATAAAAAAACAAAATTCAACGAAAAAAATTTATCCAAAAAAATATATTATTAAAAACAATAAAATTTTAAAACAACACTTGTTCTTTTTAAATAAAAAAATGGGTGAATAAAAGTAATGCGTCATAAAAATAAAAATTTATTTAATAAAAATAATAAAAAAATTTTTTCCGTAAAAACGCTTTTTCTAATACTTTTTTACGGTTTATTCCGTATTATATTTTTACTTTTTTATTTTATTTTATAATTTATTAACGATATATTGGGAAATTTAATTACCATAAAAGTATTTTCTTTTCTACTGTCCTATCACAAATATTTTATTTTTAATGGATTTTTTTCCTTCATTCCATGTAATTAAATAATAATAAACCCCTGGGGATACTTTTTCACCCATTGAATTAGTTCCATCCCAGAACACATAAGCAGACTGTGCATTAAATGCTTTTACAAGTTCACCTGAAATTGTATATATCATAATTTTGGCATTTCTAGGCATATTTGCAAATTTCAAAACATTTCCTTTTGCTGTCTCAGGATTAAAAGGATTGGGATATACAACAATTTCACCAACAGATATTACAACTGGATTACTCATAGCATAGGCAACAGGATTTAAAATATCGCTATAACTGCATAATACAGGCGAAACATTTATTAAATGACCTGTTGGCAAACCTTCTGCTGTTTTTAAATTAAAATAAAATGTTTTTGTTTCACCAGCTGCCACGGTTGATATGTCTTTATAAAAAATATTTCCATTTAAAATCCATCCGGTATTTTCAAAATAATTTATATCAAATGAAGTATTAGATGGCAAAGAATCCCATAAAACAACATTAAAAGCATCACTTCCTGTATTTTTTATGGTTATTTTAAATTTGGCATAACCACCTGAAGTTGTTGTTGTGTCTATTGCTTCTAATGTTAATATTAAATTTGCAGGTTGAGGAGTGTTTGTTGCTGTTGCTGTAAAAGTATTTGTAAAAGTAAAAGTTAATGTTGGAGTAAAAGTATTTGTTGGAGTATTTGTATAAGTTGGAGAATTTGTATTTGTGAATGTATAAGTTATTGTAAATGTATCAGTAGGCGAACTTGTGCCTGTTGGAGATGCAGTATCTGTTGGTGTTGCCGTATTTGTTCTGGTAAATGTAAAAGTATATGTAAATGTATTGGTTGGTGTATCTGTCCATGTCCATGTTGGCGGTGGAGTGCCAGTAACTGTATTTGTAAATGTATAAGTAATTGTATTTGTAATAGTGCTTGTAAAAGTAAATGTGTTAGTTGGTGTATTTGTCCTCGTGTTAGTTACTGTGTTAGTAAATGTATAAGTGCTTGTATTTGTTAAAGTAAAAGTATAAGTGGGGGTAAAAGTATTTGTAGGTGTATTAGTATTTGTAAGTGTATTAGTAAATGTCCGTGTTGAAGTAAATGTTGCTGTTGCAACCGAACCTACTGCAACTGTTGCAATATTTGAACAAACCTGCGGAGCAGGTTCATTTGAATCAATACATGCTGTATTATTAACATAAGTGCCACCAGCACAACTTTCTGCTCTTACTGTAAATGTTAACTGGCCGTATTGATAACCCAAATTGCCCAAATTCCAGTAAACAACATCAGGACTTCCTCCTGTGTGATTGCATGATGTTCCACCTATGCAATTAATATATGTTGTGCAATTTGGCACAGAATCCCATACAACAACAGATGTAGCAGGTGCAGGAACAAATATTTTTAAATTATCAAACCTGTTTTCACCTTCGTTATCCTGATACCCTGGCCTGCCAGGTAAAGTAAGTGAAGAATCAGTATAATTTATCTGCCAGTTTACCGGTTCAGATTCGCCTTTGGGCCATGCTTTTAACCTGATATTTGAACCATGCACAGCTACTCTCATTGTATACCATCTATCATTTTGAATTGAAAAACCAACTGGTGCTACACATTGTAAATTGGACCAGGAAGTTGAAACAACTTTATCAAAACAAACCTGATTTGTATCAGATTGTATCCTTGCATGATACATATTTCCTATGTTTATAAAATTAAAAATAAAAACAGCATCGCCTGACGGATTAGATGATGGTATATACATATCAGTTATATACATTGCATCATGCAAAGACGGTGTATTTTTTATAAGTTTTCCCCATTGTTCGGCTGGCCCAACTACCCTTAAATAACCACTTGTTATTTCCCATGTTGCTGTTGCAACCTCTTCTGTCCAGCCAGGTATTGGTTCAGTTGATGGGGTTGAAAAATCAATATACTCTGAAAGAGCGTATCCACTGTTTGTATAAGTTAAAACATAAGTTATAGTATCTCCAACCTGGACAGCATTAGGTTTTGCTCCTTTATTTATTTCAAGTGATGCACCTATTGTAACAATTGCATCATTTGAAGTAGCACTTGTTTCATTACTTGTTGCAGAGGCAGTATTGTGAATAACAGTCCCCTGAGAAACTGATCCATTAATCTGTCCAAGCCATGAAACACTGCCCCTTACAGGTATTGAAATATTACCAAGATTCCATGTTATTGGATCGCCACAGGTTCCACCGTCATAAACCTGAACACAATTTACATTTGGTGGTATATCATCAGTTATAATCACATTATTTGTATTTGCAATATAATAATAGATGGTATAAAGAACATATCCGCCTGGTTGTGCTGCTGAACCTTCTGCAACTTTTCTTAATTCGATAGTTGGTGGTGGTAAAGGAATTGTAAATTGAACATAATTTTGCGCAGTTACATCAACACTTGGATTCATATATACATTATAATCCTTCATTCCTACAATGATATAATACGTATAGCCAGGCACTAAAGTTGTTGGAAGTGTAAAAGTATATGTCCCACTTTCAGTAGATGAATGAGTTCCTGCAGGTGATATGTTATTACCTAAATTGCAACCACCTGTAACTTGGGCAGTTTCAGGATTAGGTGGAGTTACACATCCATTTCCTATCATAACCCATTGTCCGGATGTATTAGCAGGTCTTAAAGTATTTGTGTCAGAGACAACTACTAATGCGTGTGGATTATTGTATGGCGAATCCACATAATAATTCCATCTTACTTCAACTGTTTGCCCTGGAGATGGATTGGGTGGAATTATCTGAACATTTGATACTGAAGTTATGTTTCCTGGAAAAATTTTTAAGGCAGGTAAAATTATCATGCTGATGAAAAATAGTATTTTTTTCATTCACAAAACTCCGAAAACGTTTTTTATCATATTAGACAAAAATTTATCAAAAAAGTTTCCAAATAATATTATATATAAAATATTTTTTTTGTCCAGTTATTTTTGGATACTGTAAAAACGCTTTATAAAACGCGTTTTTACGAAAAAACAAATTTTTTTATTATTTTTATAATGCATTACTTTTTTTCACCAGTTTTTTCAATTAAAATAAAACTCAATTATTGTTATAAATATTTTATTTTTTTGTGTTTTTTTTCTCATGAAAATCGCAATCTATTAATGCAATTTTCAGGTGGATTTTTTAAACATCCAACTTTTTTATTTCTGCATCACCAATTTGCGCAGTTGCTGTTATTTTTGTTCCAAGTTCCAAAGATGCCTGCGCAGTTTCTTCGTATTTATTTACAGCATTCCTTAAATGCGTTCCCAAAACTTTATATGATTCCTGAAAATTTCTGTAATCATTTACAATTGCAGATATTTTAGATAAAATCATTTCTGTTCTCTGCTCTAATTTAAATCCTTTAAGCCCATAAGCAATTGCCATTAAATATGCATACATACTATTCGGTGAAACCGGTATTACGTGTTTGTGTATTGCATAATTTAAAATTTCATTTTCCCTTTCCTTATCTTCCCTGAATGATTCTGTAATTATTGCTTCATAATATACATTTTCAGCAGGAATATACATAAGAGCAAAATCATAGGTTCCTTCATCAGGTCTTATATAATTTTCTGAAATATCATCTATTTTTTTCTTTACATTTTTAATAAAAGCAGTTTTAGCATTCCCTTTTATCTTGTTATCATTTGTTTCAATTATTTTCTGAAAATCTTCAAGTGGAAATTTTGAATCAATAGGCACCATTCTTTCACCAATTTTTATTACAGCATCTACTATAGTATTATCTTTAAATTTATATTGTCGCTGAAAATATTCTGGTGATATAATCTGTCCTAATAAATTTTCAAGCATTATTTCCCCAATATTTCCCCGTATTTTAGGTGCTTTAAAAATATTCTGTAACGAAGAGATATCTTTCCCTATTTCCTGCATCTGTCTTGCTGTTTCCTGCAATACACCGAGTTTTTTTTCTATATCCTGCACAACTTTTAACTGATTTATTATATTACCCGAAGTGCTCGTCAAATTATCATTTACTGTTTTGATTATTCCCTGCAATTGATTATTTATCATATTTTGTGTCTGAATAAAAAGTTCATGTTGTTTTCTTAATGCATCTGCCTGCGCTTCAATCTGCTTTGTTTTCATTTCCTCTATTTGCCTTTTTAACTCAACTATCTCATTTCCCTCAACTGATTTTGTTTTCAAAGTTATAAATAAAAATAATAAAATTACTAATATTACAACTAACAAAATTAAATTTAAAATATACATTTTTACCCTCTTTTTATATTAATGAAATAAAATAATTTATTTACATTATATTTAATATTAATAAAATTATCATGTTAACATTTTTAAAATACTACTTCTTTTATATAATTTTCAAAAAGTTTTTTAAACTTACTAATTTTTAACTTTTGATCAATTTTTAAATTTATTTATTCACTTCTCATAACTGTTATCCTAAAAGAATTCGCACCATCTTGAAAAGCAACATATGGAGTTCCATTATAAATATATAAAGATGTATATGATGCTAAGCTTGGTGTAAAACCAGCACTACCTACTGATTCCCAATAACTACCATTATACCTCATCACTGTCGCTTTATTTAAATTTCCTTGATCTTGATAAGCTACGTATGGGGTGCCATTATAAACATACAATGACATATACATTACATCAGATGCAGAAAAACCTCCACCCCCCACTGTTTCCCAATTACTACCATTATACTTCATCACTGTCGCTTTATTTGACTCCCCCCGATAAGCTACATATGGTATATCACTTTCAATATATAATGATAAATAATGTGCGCTAGATGTTGTAAAACCTGGCTGTCCCACTCCCTCCCAATTGCTACCGTTATACTTCATCACTGTTGCTTTATTTAAATTTCCTCCATCTTGATAAGCCACATACGGTGTGCCATTATCAATACATAACGAAATATATTTTGCTAA
>CALHNI010000044.1 GCA_938034975.1 Candidatus Goldiibacteriota bacterium
GTTGCCTTTTGTTCCCTTTTTGTCAAAGTGGGATTTAGGGGGATTTACATACATCCATTTTCTTTTTCTCGCTTTCTTTTAATTTAAAATCTCCCCTAATCCCTCTTTATTAAAGAGGGGGAAATGTATATTATTTTAGTATATATTTTAATCTATACCTTTTTTCTTTTTCATAGAACTTTTCACATTATCTTTAAAATTACGAAAATGTTTTAGTAAAAATAACATAAAAAAAATTTTAAATCAATAAAAATTAAAATCTGTAAAAAAGCATTAGAAATCGCGTTTTTACGGTCAATTTAAAAACTTGGCAATAAATAAAAGGTGGATAAAATATTATAAAAATTTATTCTTTAATATAATCAATTATAAGGGAAATAAAAAAAAATTGAAAAATTTATTTAAAATTTTATAATAAAATAAATATTGATTGTGATAAGTAAAATTTATTTATAGAAATGAACTTATTTTAGATATATTTCAGAGGTAGGGAAATGATTTTTTTTAAAAAAAATTTAATATTGATATTACTATTATTGTGCTTCATTTCAAATATGAACATTTGGGCATATTTGCGGACTGATTTTCATGGTGCAATAAACACTTTAAAAATTCAGACAGGTACAAAATATAATCCTTATTCTAAAATATATTTACAGTTTGTTTTACTTGATAAAAGAAATAATTGGAATAATGACATTGGGCATCACGTAAATAATTGGGAGAAGTGGAACAGTGTATTTAGCACAGATATAATTGGATTTCCTGTTAGTATACCAGCAAAAAGTTCAAAAAAATTGCATTCATCATCATCTTTTGTAAAAAATCACATTTTTTTAGAGGGAGCAGATAATAAAATTTATGCAATTAAAGTCTTCAATTATAATATTGACCGAACGAATTTTATATATAGAAATAATGGATGGGTTAAAGATTGTTCAGTTGCAATTTGTGATGGAAGAATATTTGAAACAAATTATGAAGGAAAAAGTAGTTTTATCATACTAACGGCAACCCCTACATTAACTACTCTGTCAAATGAAAGTGAAGTACATACATTAACACAGACAGCAGTGATTAGAGAAACTTATACAATAGCATTAAATTTTTTAGAGGCAGATATAGCAACTAAAACATTAACGCCTACTGTGACAGAAACAATAACGCAGATATGTTCCATTAATAGAACAGAGTCAATAAAATTGATACAAGATAGAAATATATTATCACAATCATATTCAGATGCCGGCACGAGTAATTTTAATTTATTTGCAACAAATCTAACAATAATACCTACCAGCAGTAGCACTGTAACAGAGAATCCTATTTTTACTGCAACAATGACCACGGTAGAAGCATTTATAGAAGATGATATAGTCGTTTATCCCAATCCGTTTAATCACAATATTTTTCAAAATGGCAAGATGAAATTTTGTAATTTGCCGATAGGAGCTAAAATAATGATATACACTATATCAGGAGAATTTGTGACGCAGTTTACCGCTGATTCTTTTATCATGTTTTGGGACGGCAGAAATTACACAAAAAATCTAGTGTCTAAAGGTATTTATTTTTATATTATCAGTTGTAACAATAATAGAAGAATTAAAAAAGGATTAATTTTTATTTTTTAAAAAAAATAAATTTACTAAAAAATTATTAGTGGGCTTAAAATACATTGTATACACTATTCATATTCAAGTGTATACCATGTATTTCCTTATTCCCGAAACAAAATAAAAAAGTTATTGACAAATGCGGTATTTTAATATAATATTTTTTTCCTGAATAATCTTGATTTAAAAATCAAATGGTTTTAATGGAGGATAACTATAAAATGAAAACTTATATGCAGAGAAAGGAAGATGTGAAAAGAAAATGGCATTTATTAGATGCAACTGATAAGATTTTAGGTAGATTAGCAACTCAGGCAGCCAAGTTAATTATAGGAAAACATAAACCAACATATACCCCGCATACTGACGGAGGCGATTATGTGGTTATAATAAATGCCGAAAAGGTAAAATTGACTGCAAAAAAGGATGAGAAAAAAATATATAGATGGCATACAATGTATCCAGGTGGATTGAAGGAAATTACATTTAAAAATTTAATGAAAAAAGATCCAAAAAAAGTTTTATGGTTGGCAATTGATGGAATGTTACCTAAAACTAAACTTGGTGAAAAAATGAGAAAACGGTTAAAAATATTTACAGGTGATAAACACCCTTACACAGGATTAGTTAATAATTAATAAATTTTAAGGAGGAAATAAAATTGGATTCTGTTATTTTAGCAACAGGCAGGAGAAAAGAAGCAATAGCAAGAGTTATTATGAGAAAAGGAACAGGTAAAATATCAGTAAATGGGAAAAAATTAAATGAATATTTTGGAAGAGAATATCATATTTTTCATGCTTTCCAGCCGGTAATAGCGGCAAATTTACAGGACAAGTATGATTTTGAGTGTAAAGTAAAAGGTGGTGGGCATACAGGACAGGCAGGAGCAATAAGGCTTGGCATAGCGAGGGCAATATCCAAAATAGATGAAAGTTTAAAGAAAATAATGGCAACTGGTAAATTTTTAACAAGAGATCCAAGAATGGTTGAAAGAAAAAAGTATGGAAGGATGAAAGCCAGAAGAAGATATCAATTCTCAAAACGTTAAATAAAATTTATGAAAAATTTTTCAACGAGGAACTTGCGAAAAGGGAAACAACAATTTATGCAACAACGTCTGAAAGGTATTGAAAGAAATAAGTCAGATATTAAATCCAAAGGTGCAGTTTTAAAAGATTATTCAAAAACAAAAAAACCATCAATTTTTCATAAAGAATAAAATAAAATTTTGAAAAAAAGAAAACAATAAAGAGTAATAAAATAAATGATTCACAATTTTATTTCAAAAAGGATAAATAAATCAGAAGGAATAATTTCTAAATATGATATTTGAAAATAATATCGCTGATTAAAAAAATTGTTATCAATAAATAGCGCCGCTATCGTCTAACGGTTAGGACACGGGGTTCTCAGTCCTGTAATCGGGGTTCGATTCCCCGTAGCGGTGCCAAAATGAAAAATAAAAAAACTATTGACAAAATATAAAAAAAGATATATTTTAGTTTTAACAATTCAGGAGGATATATCAGAAGAATTCCCCCAAAGTTTTTAGTTTGGTAAAATAAAATTATTTTTTCTAATTGGAGGTTGTTTTAATGAATGTTGCAGAGTTGAAAACAAAAAAATTATCAGAGTTACAGAAAATTGCAAAAGAATTAAATTTAGAAGGCGTAAGCAATATGAAAAAACAGGAACTTATTTTTAAAATACTTGAAACACAAACAAAAAGTAATGGTTTAATATATGGTGAAGGGGTTTTGGAAATACTTCAGGACGGTTTTGGCTTTTTAAGGTCGCCAGATTATAATTATTTACCAGGACCTGATGATATTTATGTTTCTCCGTCTCAAATAAGAAAATTTGATTTAAAGACAGGACATATCATATCAGGTCAGATAAGACCACCCAAAGAAGGAGAAAAATATTTTGCCCTATTAAAAGTTGAATCTGTAAACAATGAACCACCAGATAACGTAAAAGATAGAGTCTTTTTTGACAATTTAACTCCATTGTATCCTGAGAAAAAAATAATCCTTGAAAGTAAAGATAAAGATATATCAATGCGGGTTATGGATTTACTTATTCCGCTTGGAAAAGGACAGAGGGGATTAATAGTTGCACCGCCGAGGACAGGGAAAACCATACTTTTACAAAAAATAGCCAATAGTATAACCGAGAATCATCCTGAAATATTTTTAATTGTTCTTTTGATAGATGAGAGACCAGAAGAAGTTACAGATATGGAAAGAACTGTAAAAGGAGAAGTTATAAGTTCAACTTTTGATGAACCGCCAACACGGCATTTACAGGTTGCTGAAATGGTAATTGAAAAAGCAAAAAGGTTGGTAGAGCATGGCAAGGATGTTGTTATATTACTTGATAGTATCACACGCCTTGCAAGGGCATATAATGCAGTTGCTCCAAGCAGTGGCAAGGTATTAACCGGTGGTATTGATTCTAATGCGTTGCAAAAACCAAAAAGGTTTTTTGGTGCTGCAAGAGCAGTAGAGGAAGGTGGTTCACTTACAATAATTGCAACAGCTCTGATTGAGACAGGAAGCAAAATGGATGAAGTTATTTTTGAAGAATTTAAAGGTACCGGTAATATGGAACTTGTTTTATCAAGGGAACTGGCTGATAAAAGAATTTTTCCAGCAATTGATTTAAGTAAATCAGGAACAAGAAAAGAAGAACTTTTACTTACCAAAACCGAATTAAATAAGGTTTGGATATTAAGAAAAGCACTTTTAAGTAAAATGAAACCGGTTGATGCGATGGAATTTTTAATAGAAAAAATGAGCAAGACAAAAAATAACAAAGCATTTTTAGAAGCTATGAATTCTGACTGAAAAAGGAGGAAAAATGAAAGAAAATATTCATCCGCAATATAAAAAATCAGTAGTTACCTGTGCGTGTGGAAATACATTTGAAACAAGAAGTACAATAGGTGATATCAAAGTTGAGATCTGTTCTGCCTGCCACCCGTTTTTCACAGGCATTCAAAAGTTCGTTGATACTGATGGTAGAGTGGATAAATTTAAAAAGAAAATGAGCAAAAAAATACAGAAAACAAAAGAAGAAAAATAGAAAAATTAATTTTATTTGTCTCATACAAAGAGGTTTTAAAAAATTGAAAAATAAAATAAATGTGGGCGGTCAGGCAGTAATAGAGGGTGTTATGATGCGTTCACCCAACTTTTATTCTGTTGCGGTTTTAAAAAAAAATAAAAAAATTTATGTTAAAACCGAATCTGTAAATTCACTCTCAAAAAAATATAAATTTTTAAAATTGCCTTTTTTGCGTGGTTTTTTAACTTTGATTGAGTCAATGATAATCGGATTTAAAGCTCTTGATTTTTCAGCTGGCTTATACGAAGATGGCTCCCGCCAAAAAATAAAGAAAAAGACAAAAAATTTTTTTTTGACAGAAAAACAGAAAGAAAATATAAAAAATTTTTTTGCATATTTATTATCTTTTATCATAGTTTTTTTTGTTTTTATTTATCTGCCGATTTTTACAACAAAATTACTAACTAAAAAATTGTTATTTTTAGGCGAAAATAATTTTTTATTTAACATTATTGTCATTTTAAAGCGTCTTTTTATTTTTTTTATTTATGTGTGGGCTATTTCTTTTATGGAAGATGTGAAGCGACTTTTTATGTATCATGGTGCAGAACACAAAGTTATATACGCATATGAAAAAGGGAAATCGTTAACAGTGGAAAATGCAGACAAATACACAACCATACATCCAAGATGCGGAACAGCTTTTATTTTTATTACTTTTATTGTAAGTATTATTTTTTTTGCAATTTTTTTGCCACCAAATTTTAGTATATTAAAACGACTTGTAGTTGAAATACCACTTATAATTCCAATAGCTGGTATTTCTTATGAAATTTTGAAATTGTCTGATAAAATAGGTAATAACATTTTATTCAAATTATTTATTTTACCCGGGCTTTTATTTCAGAAAATTACAACTGCAAAACCAGATAAAGAACAGTTAAAAGTTGCAGTTAAAGCATTAAAAGAAGTTCTCAAAAAAGAAAAAAATTTAAGTAAGAAAGGGTAAAAAATGTTTGAAAAATTAGAAAAATTAAAGCAGGAATATAAAGAACTTAGTAATGATCTTTCTAAGGCAGAAATAATAAATAATAAAATTGAATACCAAAAAAAAGCCAAAAGACATTCTGAGTTACAACCTCTGATTGAAAAAATTGAACAGGCAGAAAAAATAGAATCAGAGATTAATGAAGCTGAATTAATAATAAAAAATGAAAAAGATGAAGAATTAATAAAAATTGCAAAAGATGAAATAATTGAAAAAAAAGAAAAATTGAAAAAAATTACAAGTGAGATTAAGATGCTTTTGATACCCAAGGATGAAAATGATATAAATAACGCAATAATTGAAATAAGGGCAGGAACAGGCGGAGAAGAAGCTGCGCTTTTTGTTGCGGATTTATTTAGAATGTATTCAAAGTATATTGAAAAAAAAGGATTTAAAATAGAAATAATGAATTCAAATGTAACAGGTAAAGGTGGATTTAAAGAAATAATTTTTTTTGTTAAAGGGAAAAATGCTTATGGTAAATTTAAATATGAAAGTGGAACGCATAGAGTTCAGAGAGTCCCTGAAACAGAAGCAAGTGGAAGAATACATACTTCAGCGGCAACCGTTGCTGTTTTACCAGAACAAGAAGAAATTGACATTGAAATAAAACCTGAAGATTTAAAAATAGATGTTTTCAGAGCATCGGGTGCCGGTGGTCAGCACGTCAATAAAACAGAGTCAGCTGTAAGGATGCTTCACATACCTACAGGTATTGAAGTGACATGCCAGGAAGACAGATCACAGATAAAAAACCGCGAAAAAGCCATGAAAATTTTAAAAGCAAGAATAAAACAGAAATATGAATTGGAAGAAAAACAAAAAATTGACGAAAAAAGACGTTCTCAAATTGGATCTGGAGACAGGAGTGAAAAAATAAGAACATATAATTTCCCGCAGAACAGGTTAACGGATCATAGAATTGGACTTACTCTTTATAATCTTTTGGAAATCATGGATGGTGAATTAGATTCGGTTATTTCGGCATTGAATGATTATTATAATGAAAAGGCACTTAATAATTTAAAAATATAATAAAATCAAAGCAATCACTAAACAAATATATCTCCAGACTTATATTTATATTAAAAAAATTTAATAAAAATGCGCTAGAAAACGCGTTTTTGCGGTATATAAAAAAATTTGACAAATCTCAAAAATATGATATTATTCATTTTATGAAAATAAAAAAAACGTTTTTGCGAAAAGGGTTAATCTCAAAAAGAGAAATAGTAGTTGTAATAATTTTGTTATATTTTTATTCGTTTTTATTTTCACAGAATTTCGGGACAAATACTGCTGAATTTATAAAAATAAAACCAGAAGCAGAAATTTCAGGAACAGGTGAATCCGGTATTGCAATTTCAGATGGAACAAGTGCTCTATCTTTAAATCCAGGCCGTCTTGCGTTACTTGACCGTTCAGAAGTAACGCTTGGTGAAATTCTTTGGTTTAATAATATTCATATGGAATATTTAGCATTTGCATTCACCCCAGACTATGGAACCGGCATAGGGGTAAATTTATTTTATATTGATTTTGGTAATTTTGATTCAACCGGCTCATTAGCAGAACCAATAAGTATTCAAAACGCATTTTTAAATTTAGGATTTGGCAAAAGTTTTAGTGAAAGCTTTTCTATGGGGATTTGCGCTAAAGGTATCTATGAAAATTTTATTAATGAAAAAAATTTTGGACTTTCTTTTGATGCTGGTGTTGTATTAACTTTAATAGAAAGAACATTTTATACAGGTATGTTATTTAAAAATTTTGGTTTTTTATTTGGTGGAAAAGATCCTTTGCCGATGGAAATAGGTTTTGGAATAGGTTTTAAATTTTTTCAGCATAGTTTTGATTTTGCAAACATAGCGCTTGACATATCAAAGATAATAAATACAGATAATATTTTTATAGGTGCAGGTTTTGAATATTATTTTTTAAAAACTCTTGGTCTAAGATTGGGAATAAAATACAACAATGCAAATGATATGGAGCATATTTTTAATGATATTCAGAATTTTCTTATCATCTCAGGTGGGGTAGGATTAAATTTCGGTGATACATTATTAATTGACTATTCTTATTCTCCAATGGGAGATATAGGAATAGCGCACAGGATATCATTAAAATTTAAATTTGGAAGTTCTTATTATGAAGAACAACTTGCAGAAAAAAAAGCAGTTGTGGTGCCTAAAGCAATTGAAGTCCCTGAAATAAAAGCAGAAGCAGGTGAGATAAAAGCAGTATCATTCAAACCTACATTACCAGAAGAAAAAATTAAAGAATGGAAACTTGATATAAAAACATCAGATGGAAAGATAATTAAATCATTTAGTGGTTTTGGTGAAATTCCAAAAACATTAAAATGGGATGGCACTGACAATCTCGGACAGATTGTAAAAGCAGATATAGGTTATATTTATGATTTTAAAGTAAAGGATATAGAAGGAAAAATTACAAAATCAATGGGGAAAATTCAGACAACTAAAAAATATGAATATTTTAAATTTGATGTAGATAAGGCACAGGAGCGTTTTATTCCTGAAAAAGGAAAAGAAATGCTGGTTATTCCGATTGCATCTATTATTTCAGCAGATGCTAAAGAACGGCAGAATGTTCCTTTTGTGATGGAAAATAAAGATGTTATAAAAATAAAAGCATGGGAATTTAATATATTTAATAAAAATGGCAATATAGTAAAAACATTTTCAGGGAAAAATGTTTTTCCTTCTTATCTTATCTGGGATGGAAAAGATATGAATGGCAATTATGTTGATGAAACAGATAAGTGTGATTATTTGTTAATTCTTACAGGGCTTGATGGTAAAAAGAGAGAAATAAAGGACAGAAAGTTAGTAAGAAATCCATTTATTGTATCGTCTAAAGATAAAGTTATAAAGGTTTTGAAAAAAATATATTTTAATAAAAGATCCTATGAAATAATGCCTGATATGCAGGAATGGATAAAAGAAATAGCAGATGAAATCAAAAAATATAAAAAAGTTAACGTATTTATTCAGGGACATTCGTCTGATGAAGGAACATCAACTTATAATAAGACAATATCAGAAGAAAGAGCAAAAATTGTTTTAAGAGCGCTTGTTGAAAATTATGATATAAATCCTAATATCTTATCAGCAACAGGTTATAGTAATAATGTGCCTGCAGTTAAGGAAAATACAGAAGAAGATGCCCAGCAAAACAGAAGGGTTGAAATAATACTTTTAGGAGAAGAATAGGAATGAAAGGAAAGATTTTTTTAATAATTGTTTTTTTATTAATACTTTTTAATAACTGTGCAAGGAAAATGCCAGGGGAACCCCCTGAAAGTATTTTTAACAGAGCAAACAATTTTCTGGCAAAAAAAGAATTTTCACTTGCAATAGAACTTTATTATAAACTTTTAGAAGAATATAAGGATTTTAAGAAATACAGGGCAGATATTATTTATCGTTTAGGTTTTTCGCTTTATAATACAGAAAGATATGATGAGGCAGAAAAAATTCTTTTACTTTTAATCAGCAGATATAAAAATTATTCTAAAATAAAAAATGCCTATATTATGCTTATTCATATTTATATTCAGGTTTTAAAAGATGAAAGTAAATCCAAAAAATTATTAGATATGTACAAAAAAGAATTTGGTGAAGATGAAATATTTAATGAGATGAATAAAACATTATGGTTTTTAAAAACAGAAGATAAAGGTTTAAGTATTTTAAAACTTAAGGAAAAAGATATTGTAATTACAGGAGAGACACTAGTTGATAAATTTGACAAGGAATTTTTTCCTGTTATAAATTATGAATCAATAAAGAGAATATCAAATAACAAAAAAATGCTGGTTGAAAGGAAGAAAGTTAAGGATGGCTATTATTTATTTTTAAAAGATTTACATAGTAACGAAACAATTAAGATTTCTGGCAGTAAAAACGGATACTCGCCGCAGTGGTCATGGGATGACAAATATGTTTTATTTACTGCTATGGACTGGGATACAGAAGAAAGAAAAATAAAAATATTTGATATTATAAAAAATAAAAGTAATATGATATTTAAAGGCAAAAATATTGAGAATGTTTTATGTTTTTCTCCAGATTCATCAAAAATAATTTTTAGTTATGTTGGGAAATACTGGATTATAAACAGCAATGGTTCTAATGTTTCACTTTTGCATAAAGATTTAAAAAGTTCTGATATTGAATTTATGGCATGGTCAAGAGATGGTGATAAAATACTTGTAAAAAAAAGAAAAGAAAAAAAATATCATATATTACAATTAAGCAGAAGAGAAATAAGCATATTTAAATAAGGAGGAAATTTTATGAAAAAAACAATCAGTTTTTTAATTTTTATGTTGGTAAATTTTTTTTGTTTTGCTTCTGTTGATGAATATAAAAAGGCGGTTGAACTTGATAAAAACAATGTGGTTAAAAGATTTAATTTGGGACTTGCATATTATAAAGAACAGAAAATGGATGATGCAATATCAACTTTTAAGGAAATGTTGGAACTTAATAAATCAGATGTTGAATCTCATAAAAAAGTTGATGCAACAGCAACACAACTTATAGGAATTATTTACTTTAATTATAAGGGAAATGATGATGAAGCAATAAAATATTTTAAAAAGACCATTGAATTAAATCCATCTGACCCGGATAATTATTATTATTTAGGACTTGCCTTTTTAAGAAAAGGCGATTTGGAAAACGCTTTATCTATGTTTCAGGAAAGTATGAAAAAAGGAATAAAGGACACGACGGATGTTAATTTCAGAATAGGGTTAATATATTATAAAAAAGGATTATTTGGCGATGCACAGAGATATTTTGAAAATGTTATTAAAGAAAAATCAGATCATATTGAGGCATTAGAGATACTAGGATTAATTTATCATAAAAGAGAAAATTCAAAAGATGCTATAAATATTTTTAAAAAAGTTGTAAAAGTAAAACCTGATGATTTCAATGCTTATTACATTTTGGGACTTAATTATTTTAAAGAAAAGCAATACGAGAAAATGATAGAAGCATATAAAAAGGCAATAGAAATAAACCCGAATTTTGCAGACGCTCATTATAACCTTGGAATGGCGTACTATTACAGAAATATGTATGAAGAATCAATTGAAGAATTAGAAAAAGCAAAGCGGTTAAATCCTGATGATTCGGCAACGTTTTCTTTTTTAGCACAGGTAAAAACAACAGCTTATGAATATCATTTAAGTAAAGGAACAACTTATTTAACAGAAGAGCAATATTATAAAGCCAAAAATGAATTTGATCTTGCGTTAAAAATAAAACCAGGAGATAGTGAAGCAGAAAAATACAGAAGCAAAGTAATTGAAGTGATAAAAAAAGAAATTCCTTTATACCTTGAAAAAGCAAAAAAATATTTTGAAGAAAAAAAATATTCAATGGCTTTTACTGAGTGGAATAAAGTTATTGAGATAGATCCGGAAAATAACGAAGCAAAAGAAGGGTTAAAAAAGATTGAAAAGAATTTAAACGAAGTTATAAAAGCAAGAGAGAAAAAAGCGGATGAACTTATGATAGAAGGGAAATATGCGGAAGCATTAAATGAATATATTGAACTTAAAAAAATAGTTCCTAAATCCAAATTAACAATTATAAATGAAAAAATAACAAAGGCGAGGTCAAAATTAAAAACAAAAATTACTGCGTTGTTAACTGATGCTGAAAAATATTTAACCGGAGAAAACAAAAATTACAGAAAAGCGCTTGAAAAATATAATGAAGTATTAAAATACGATGAAAATAATGAAATTGCATTAAATGGAATAACAAAAATAAATTCAAAAATTGAACAGGACAAAGAAAAATATCTTGAAATTGGGAAACAGAATATTAATAGCAATAAGGAAAAGGCAATAACTTATTTTAAGAAAGTTTTGGAACTTGATCCTACCAATAAAGATGCTGATAAATATATTCAGGAATTAACAGGAAAAGAATCCAAGCAGGTTGCAGATGCAAAACAGATAAGGGCCCTTTATTATGAGGGTGTTGATAAATATGTAAATGGTGATATAGAGCAGGCGATTGTTTTGTGGCAGAAAGTATTAGCAATTGACCCTGGGCATATAGAAGCAAAGAAAAATATGCAAAGAGCAAAAGAAAAGCTTGCTGCTATAAAAAGTTTAACTAAATGAAAGGAAGTGGTCTAAATGAAAGTTACAATATATGAAGTTGCAAAAAGAGCAAACGTTTCCATATCTACAGCATCAAAAGCATTAAATGACAGACACGATGTCAGTGAAGCAACCAAGCAGCGTGTCAGGGAAATTGCAAAAGAATTAAACTATGAGCCATCGCATTATGCAAGGGCTCTTGCCACTCGTAAAACAAATAATATAGGTGTTATTACAGTTAGATACTATAAAACACCTATGCTTACAAACCCATTTTATTCAAAAATTATTGAAGGTATTGAAGAACAACTTATAGGCACAGGACTTAATCTTTTAACAAATATTTTAAGTAAAGAACAGCTTGAAAGTCAGGAAATTCCAAGAATGATAAAAGAAAAAAATGTTGACGGTGTTATTCTTATGGGTCATATGAAAAGAGAATTCATTGATATGCTTAATCAAAGGGGCATACCTATGGTTATGATAGATAATTACTTTGAAGGAACTCCGATAAAATATGTTATTGCTGATAATATAAATGGTGCATACCAGGCAGTTAATTATTTAATAAATACAGGGCATAAAAAAATTGCATATCTTGCGGTTTCAAAAGAAAGATACAGTTTCAAAGAAAGGGAAAAGGGTTACAGGAAAGCATTAGGTGAAAAAGGAATTGCTGTGGATGAAAGATTTATTTTATATGGTCCAGAACAAGGTGATGAGCAGGATTACAGTTGGATGAAAAAAGTATTTGATTATGAAGAAAAACCTGATGCTTTATTTTTATGCAATGATGTGAATGCCGTCCTTGCTTTAAATATGTTAAATGATATGGGAATTAAAGTGCCAGATGATATAAGTGTGGTAGGATTTGATAATATTGATTTAACACAGCATTTTATACCTTCTATTACAACGGTTGACATACCAAAAGATTTAATGGGTAAAAAAGCAGTTGAAATCTTAATGAATATACTTACAAAGAAAAAAGAAGGTATAGAAAATATCATTATCCCTACTGAACTTGTAATAAGGAATTCAACAAAAGAAAGAAATAAATAAATTTTATAATTATTAAGAATTTTTTAACGACAGATTCCCGGCTAAACTTGATTTGCTAAAGTATATCAGAAAAATTGCAATTTCCTATAGTGATTTTTAAGGAGAAAAAAATATAACAAAAATATAATTAAACAACTAAAATTTTAAAAACAATACTTATTTTTTACCTGAAAAACGCATTAGCGTTTTTCAGTGGAAAAGAGAAAATATATAAAAAGGTTTATAAACAAATAAGAATTTTAAGAGTGTATTTGTTTTTAAAATTAAAAAACAGGTGAATTAAAGTAATTTACTATAAAAATAAAA
>CALHNI010000045.1 GCA_938034975.1 Candidatus Goldiibacteriota bacterium
GATATAGTGTTAAATAAGTTGAATTTAACAAGAGCAACACAATGATCTGGTTTTATATAATTGCAGGTAGTTTACTGTTAGGAATATCTGAAGTATTAAGATATTATGTAGAACCAAAAACAGTAAATGTTAATTATAAAAAGCGTATAAATACTGCCTGGCATATATACAGAGATCTGGCAATTATATGTTATACAGTTTACGGATATCTGCTGTATTCGGAAACATTATGGATTATAATACCTTCTTTAATAGTTCATTGGATATTAAGTGATGGGATACAGAATCTGATTAAAGGTAAAAATTTCTTTTATATTTCACCAACGAGTGGCAATTACGTGGAAAAATTCGGACTATGGTATATTAAATTAAGTTTATTACTGATTGGATTAACAATTAAGAAGATAACAAAAAATGGATAAAATAATACTTGATGTAATAAATATAAATACATTATTAAGTGCTTTAATAGGACTGTTTATGATATATTTGAATTTCAGGTTCAGTGCATTAAAAGAAAGGATACAGGAACTTAAATCTGAAATTGATTTAGTAAAACAGGAAAGTAATGAAAATAAAAATAATTATATAAACAAATTTGATAAAATGAGTAATGATTTACATATGTTTAAAGAAGAAATAATCAAAGAATTCAGTAAAGTAAATTTATCAGTTGAAAAACAATTATCTTATGTAACGCTTGTTTTAGAACATAAAAAAGAAAATGAAGGCAGGATAACTGAACTTGAAAGAAGAGTTAATAAAATAACAATAAATCAAAAGGAGGCATAAAATGGAAATATTTAATAAACCAATAATATGGTTAGCAGGATTAATTACAAGATGGTTATTCAAAGTATTATCTGGGGTATTTCTTGCATTTGGTATTACAGAAAACAGTGTAGAAAGTTATTTAATATCAACACTGACATTTATAGCTGGGATTGTAATAACATATATACAGAACAAATACTTAAAGAATTTAGAACCTAATAAATAATAACTGTTAATTGGAACGAATAATTATTTGATCCCAGCTATAGCAGGCTGGGATTATTTATTTTAACAATTAAAGGGTATATTATGAAAGATTTAATATTATGTATAGCATTGTTTATAATGGGAATAATAATAGGTTTTTATTTAATTAAAGATGATAAAATAGTTAAAGACAGAATTATTTATAAAGACAGAACTGATACAGTTTATGTAAAAGATACTGTAAGAACAGTTATAAAAAAGAAAATACCTGTTTATATTGAAGTAAAGGACAGTTCAGTAAAGAATTTAACAGCAGGATTGGATACTGTATTAATAAGTAATAAAGATACTATAGAACTGAAAGTTAAAGTAGAAACAGATATGGAATTATATTCTGACTGGTTTCTGGATATAATTCATAAAGATTATCAGCTGAATATTACTGACACGGTATATAAAGAAATAATCAAAGAAAAAGAGATTAAATTTTATGAAGAACCATATTTTAATTATTTAGCGGGCTTATTAACTGTAATACTGATAATTATAGGAGTTAAATAATGGGTTTAACAGATGAAGTTAAATTTAAATACTTTACCTGGGAAGAAATATTAAGACCATTAAAGAAACAGAATATAACTTTTGATAATATACCAATACAATTAAGAGCTAATATAATACCTACAATGAGGGTATTGGATTTATTAAGAGAAGATTATGGGAAACCGATAATAATAAATTCAACTTACAGAACAGCAGAATATAACAATAAGATTAACGGAACCTATAACTCATTACATTTATCATTTAATGCAATTGATTTTACTGTGGTTAATAAAGAAGATTTAATAAGTATTTATAATACGTTGAATATATGGGACAGGACAAGTAACAAATTCAGTTTTTTACCTAAACCAACAGGTAATTTCGGAATTGGTATTTATAAAGATTTTTTACATTTGGATACAAGGAGTATATTAGGAAGAAAATCGCCAGAAAGATGGGTAAAAAATGGATGATGTAATTCAGTCAATAATCAATTATGTAAATATATATTTTACAGAATTATATAAAATACCTGATAATAAAAAATTATATATAAGTTTTATGTATGTAATGCATAATGATGATAAAGGAACATTATATCCAACAGGATTAAACTGATGAAACAATTGATTAAAATATTCAAAGGATTAAATACTGCTTCGGATCAATCTGATATACCATTAGATTATGGGATTAAATTTCACAACTGTAAGGTAAATCAGGGATATATAGAAAGTATTAAATATTCAATTGAAAATATTACATCACAGAATTATATAATAACAGGGAAATGTTATTTAGCTGATAATTATCCAAGTAAATATGATGAACAGTTAAACAGAATAGTTATAGAAAATAAAGAAGAATATACTTTATACAATTATGCGGTTTATTTAACAGATGATAAAATAACTTATGTAATAGAAATAAAAGATGAAAATTATAATATTCTTGGGATATTTAATATAGGGATAATAGATGAACTTGGGAGTATAAAGCAGGTATTTAATGTTGACGGAGAGCTGATAATATACTTTACAAATGAAGTGGTATTATTTAATAAATTATCGAGAGTAAAAAAGAACCCAGCAGGAATTGTAAATTCAACGAGATTTCAGGTAACAAGACTTAATAAAACAAGGGATAGAATAAAAGACAGAATTAAAATTAA
Organism: Candidatus Goldiibacteriota bacterium; assembly: GCA_938034975.1. GTDB lineage: Bacteria > Oederibacteriota > PGYV01 > PGYV01 > DYJU01 > DYJU01. The sequence continues at coordinate 2,699 of CALHNI010000045.1, forward strand.
TTCTGAATTAACCAATAATAATGTAATAAGTGCAGGAAATGCCTGTAAATTAAGTTATTTATATACTCATACACCATTTGAAAATAATTTTGTTCACAGAGTAGTATTAGGAGTATTTACAGATAATAAAAGAATGTATAGTAAAACTGTAACTAAAAAATTTTATGTAAGCGAAAGAGATGATCCATATATTTTTGGAATGACATTTAATACTTCTGAAAGTGATTATCATTTATACACTTTAAGAAGGCTTGAAGTAATAAACGGAAGACAAAAACTTACTAATTTATTAGTTCATATATCAAATAATAATAATGAAAACTATTTTGAAAGTGTTTATTATACAGGTAATCCAGTTAATATTGTAGTAAATCCTGTAACAGTAATACATAAAGACGGACTTGCTAAAATAGTAACTGTATACGGACAATTTATTGAAATATTATTAAAATCAACTGCGTATACTGCAGATATTTTCAAAATTCATAATATTAAAGATGATGATATTATCGGGAATACTGATATTGATTACAGATTAATTTACAGATTGTTCTCAACTGAAAATGCAGGAATAGTAAAAAACAGTTCCAGAAATGCACAGTTAATATTAACAGGTTTAATAAATAATCATACTGAAATATATTTAACTAAAAAAGATGTAGTATATAAAGGAACACCGAATCATTTGTTTGTAATTAACAACAGTATTGAAATACCGAATAAACTGGATGAATTATGGAACAATTTTGTATTAACCAAATTAAGATTTTATCTGAAATTTGATAATGAAGCTGAAGAACTGATAAGAGAAATAGATTTTTGTGATATTAATGCAGGGATATTTTATAAACTGGATTTTGTAGTTAATAAATATCATTTAACTGGAATCAGCTTATTAAATAACACTGGATTAACTTTAATTGATATTGAAACACCGATAATACCTGATTATGTAAAGAAAATAAACAATCTCATATTAGGATATAAAGACGGAGAAGTATACATACCTAATTACGGAAGTGGAAGGTTTCAGAAATATTATGTATATAACAGCAGAATAATTGATAAAATACCAGATTATATAGTAGCTTATGGAAGATTATCGGGTAATTTGCAGATATATACCAAAGATTATTCACAGACTTATGTAATTCAATCAGATAATCAGGGAGATATAATATTATTACCTTCACCCAGAATACTGTCAATAAATCTGTTAAACAGATTTCATTTAGCTGAAGATTTTGATAAAGTATTTATATTAACCAAAAAAGGTTTAATATTATATACAGGAGAAGAAAGTAAATTAATAAGTATTCCGATTAACAATATTATAGAAGAATATTACAATAATCTGGTAATTGTATATGATAATGTTAATAAATATCTGTTAATGTTAAACAGAACTGAAAAACTAATATATATTTATGATGAAACTACTGACAGCTGGTTTACAATTGATTTTCCATATGAATTTGCCAGTTTAATAGATATTAAATCAGAAAATGGTAATACAATAATAAGAAGTAAAACTAATAATAATTATAATACATATTTAATCAGATTTAATATAGGAGAAATTAAATTATCTGAAGTAATATTCCCGAAAGCAATATTTGATGATTTACTAATAAAGAAATATATAACCAATGTAATATTTGATACAGATAACAATACAGAAATTAAACTGATATTGGATAATATAGAATATAATGCTGGATATAAAAATAAAATTACAATACCATATAAAAACAGGAAACCATTCACTAAATTAAATATGGGAATTAAATTCAAAGGGATAATTAAAACAATACATTATATTTTAGAAATAGCAGGAGAATCATTATGAGCATATTACCTTTATTATTAACAGGAAGCAGTGCTTTATTAAATTTATTTTCTTCATTAGGTAAAAAAGCTGAAGAAAAAGATAAAATAAGCAGATATTTACAAACACTTGATAAGGCTAAAATAACACCAGCCGAATCAATGGACAAACAGAATGCTATAGACAGGTTATTTAATTCAGAATCTGCTGATGCATTAAATACTGTATTACTTGATTATGGATTAACTGATGCAAGGAATATTTCCAATCTGAGAAGTAAATTATCTTCAAAACTACTGGGAGAAAAAGTTAAAGCCAAAACTGATTTGGATATGAAAATTACTGACTATAATAAGAAAATAGATTTAAATAAAGCACAGGGAGAATTGGCAATGCCATCATATAATTTAGGAAGTGCTATATCAGATTTAGGAATGGGAGCAATAAGTGGTTATCAGTTATCAAAGACTATTGAATTATTAAATAAATTTGCTGGTGATTCAAATACTACAGGAAATAATACTGAAGAAAATAACCAGGAAAATAAACCTTTAAGTCTTTTTGATACTACATTAAGATTAAATGGTATGACAAATGATTTAACTAATTTTGATCCAGATGAATTTATTGAAAGCTTAAAATTAAGACTAAAATCTTATATGAGAAAAGGATGGAAGAATTTATAAAATTACTTAATAATACTTTACTTAATACATTCTTTGCATTGTATAATAAAAAGCGGGAGAATAAACCAGTTATAAAACCACCTCAGAATATTAAAGAAACTTCTGAAGTTGTAAATACTCCTGTTAAAGTTAATAAACCTGAAGAGGTTGTAGATACTCCTGTTGAAGTTAATAAACTTGAAGAAGCACCAATTCCACAATTAAATCCAAGATTACATAATTTATTAACTAAAACAATTCAAAGAGTTGATCCTTATTTACCACATATTAAAGCTATGTCTGATAAAACTGGTATACCAGTAAGTTTAGCTTTATCAATAATAGCAAAGGAATCAGCTGGTAATACAAATGCAGTAAGTAGTAAAAAAGCTAAAGGTTTAATGCAGATTACAGAAATAGCAGCTAAGGATATTAACTATGATTTTGATGATAAATTATTTGATCCGTATTATAATATAACAGCTGGATTTAACTATTTAAGTAAAGTTATGCAATATCTTGGTAAAACACCAAAAGATTTAGCTGATGATAAAAGCATACAGGAATTACTTGCAGCTTATAATGCTGGAATAGGTAATCTGAAAAAATACGGATTGGGAATACTTAATAAATTCAATGAAACAATGGAATATGTAGACAGTATATTGAATATGTATAACTACCACAGGTGGCAAAATGGAAAATAATTTTGTAAATGCAATACAGCAGTTAAATGAATATGTATTTAAAATATTGCCATTGGTAAAGGAATTAAAAGAAGAACAGAACAGTGATTTTTTAGTTAGTAAATATGCCCACAGAATAAACAATGCCAAAGATACTAATGAATTAATGGCTGATTATACCAGATTTATTACAGAATCAGCTAAACTTAATAATAAAACAGCTGTAAGTTATTTATCACCGATAGTAAGCACAAAATTACAGCATTTCGGAGAAGAAGAAAGGATACAAAGGGAATTAAGGCTTAAAAATGAAATAGCTGATAATATGGTTCCTGCACTGGAAAAAATTTACAATGGTTTACAGTTTTATGTAGATGGGAATATAGTAAACGGTAGTGATATATTATCATCAGAATCATATAGAAATCTTAAACCATCAAATAAAGTATCATATTTTGAATATTTAAAAACTATAAGTGTAAAAAGAAATACATCAGTAGATGCAATAAATAAAAAATATACAGAAGTATATAAACTACCAGATGAAAAGATAGTTAAATCATCAGTATATGATATAGTAGATGATAATAATAACCTTTATTATGTAAAAAATGGTGAAAATATACCATTACTTGAAGATGAAATAAAATCATATTTAGTGCAGAAATCATCTATGTTAGATGATGCTTATAAAAAACATTTAATGACTAAAGATAATCAGGTAAGTGCAAGTAACTCAATAAAATATTCATATGGAGAATTAATTAATGGTAGTGATCAGAAAGAAAATATAGTAATGGAATTAAAATTAAATAAAACAACAACAGAAGGAGGTATAAGCTATACTTTATATCGTATGGATGGTGATAACTTTAAGGAAATTTCTGGGGAAGAGAAACAAAAAATAGTGGGGAAAGAAGAAAATAAAGACAAAATCAATT
>CALHNI010000046.1 GCA_938034975.1 Candidatus Goldiibacteriota bacterium
CCGAATAATAAAGTCAGAATGACTTCCAAGCTTAAATTGGATTGCGACTATTTTAGTGAAGTAAATTTTAAAAAAAAAGGAGGAAAAAATGAACTTATTTATAATGTTTATGCCGGCAGTAAGTTTAATCTTACTGTTGGAATGGGAACTTAAAGAGTTCCCAAAATTGCAAAAAATTGTATTGTTTTTACCATCTTTTATCACCAGCAGTATCATTGTGATACTGCTATGTAAGGTTTTATCAGGGGTAATGGCAGGACCAACTGCCATTATAACTGATATAATTCTTACCATTTATCTGATGCTTAAAAAGCATCAGGTAAAATATAAAAATAGAATTAAAAATGAGATTGAAGAATTAATAAAAAATAAAGAAAATCACTAAATCTCATATAATCACACCAAATAATCACACCCAAAAAAACCGGAGGATGAAAAGTCAGAATGACTTCCAAACTTAAATTGGATTGCATTGAAAAGTAATGGATTAAAATATTGAGCCCTTACAACTGAAATTGGATTGTGAATTTACTTTTATAAAGAGTTGAAATATATCCTGGTTTATTAAGAATTATTGATTTTTAATATAAAATTATTCTTTTTTTATTCTGACATTTCTGAAAAGCTGAAATTCAGTATAAGGATTATTATCAGTTATCACAGGATATCTTCTTGCCTTTTTTAATTCCTGGTCAATATTAGTAAATAATAATCCTAAAAATTTATCAGCTGTTGAACATTGTGAACCATATTCAGTTATATCATTAACAAAATCAGAATTTTTATACATATCTTCTAATTTTTTTATGTTAATTTTTTCTTCTTTATTTTTCCCAGTTAAATAAAATCCCCAATTATCAGGTCCTTTCCATATATTAACATATTGAAAAACTGAAGAAAAAGTATTTATAATCATCCAGTTATCCTCATCTGTTTTCCCTCCCGGAAACCATAAACACATAACACCAGATTCTGTAAGATGTTCTTTGCATAATTTAAAAAATTCTTTTGTATAAAGATTAACTGTTCCAGCGCTATCAATAGGAGGGGATGGATCTATTGATATAATATCATATTTTTCATTTGTGATTAAAAGAAAATTTCTTCCATCTTCACCATATAATCTTATCCTTTTTTCATTTAGCAAATTTTTTGCTTCAGGATGATAAAACTCAAAACAGTTATATAATTCAGGAACCAGTTCAACCACATCAATACTTAATTCTTTATAAATTGCAGCTGATTTTAAAATTGTCCCCATACCAAAACATATTATAAGAAATTTTTTAGGATTATCAGCCATAAAGTAAGGTATATGGGCCATCAATTTTGTCTCTGTACAAAGTTTCGTCTGACCTATACCATTTATATTAAGATGTTTTGCACCAGCATATTCAAAACTAGTAACAACGCCCTGAATTGTTTCTTTATGTAAAAATAATTTAAAATAGTGAGGGATGAATCTGTTTTTTTCAAAAAATGTTCTAAAAAAAACATCTTGCTTCACAATTATAACTGCAAATAAAACGATCAGAGTTATTGCTGTTAAAGCAACTGTGTTATTGACTTTTAATTTTTCCTTTTCCAAAGATAAAAGAATATACCCAAGTATTGTATTTATTAAAGCTAATATTATAACAGTTTTAGTTGAACCTAAAAAACCTATAAGAAAAAATCCAGTAATAAGTGAACCAAGAACATTCCCACTTATATTAAAAATATAAATCATACCTGTTGTTGTTCCTGAGTTCTCTATTTTTTTATTATAGCAAATTGCAGCAAGTGGAAATATCATCCCAAAAACAAATGTTGTTGGTAAAACAAGTGTAAAAGTTGCCAAAATTTTTCCTTCTGTATTGTGTGCAAAACCAGGAAATAAATAAAGTTTTAAAATTGATAAAAAACCTAAAATTATTTCTAAAACACCAAAAAACATCAATGGCTTTTTTATGTATTTAATAATTCTACTTAAAAATAAACTTCCGAGTGATATCCCTGTTAAATAAACAGCAAGCATTCCTGAAAATGCATAAATAGAAACTTCAAGATATAAAATGAGCAATCTGTTCCATATTATCTCATAAGAAAGGGCTGTAAAACCACTTATGAATATTGACACTAAAATTAAATATCTTATCTTATCTGTAAATAAGTCTCCAAAAGTATATCTGGTTTTATCTTCTTGAGTTATATTTTCATGTTCCAACTTGCTTTCTTTTTTATCCAGTTGTAAAATCCCGTAAACAACAAAAAGATTTATAACAATTCCAAGTAAAACACTTTCATTTTCTCCAAAGAACCCGATTGTAAAATAACCGCTCAAAACCACTCCAAATACTGCCCCTAATGTATTTACACCATAAAGTATGCTTAAATTATTTCCATACTCTTTATTTTTTCTTGTTGCATAATTAACAATTACAGGTAATGTTCCTCCCATTAAAATTGTAGGTATTAATAAAATAAAAAAAGCAATCAAAATTCTCGCAAATGCAACAAAAGCAAAGCTACCATTGCTTTTAATAAATATAAATTTATAAAACGTAATTGCCATATTAAGAAAAACAGGCACAAGAAAAACTGTTATTACTATAGATATTTGTAATAATGCAAAAGTTTTTAAAGGATTCTTATCTCTATCTGCAATTTTACCCCATATATAACTCCCTATTCCCAAACCAAGCATATATGCAGCAAGAGTTACTGTTGTTGCAAAATTTGTAACCCCAAGAACTCGCGAAAGCATTCTTAACCAGACAACTTCATAAATTAAACCACTTATCCCGGATAAAAAGAAAAGTAAGACTAATTTTTTTTCAAAATCTAATTTAAGCATTTTTTTCTCCTGTCTTTCAAATTTATTTATCCATTAACCATTTTTATCCACAACATGAATATTATACCCGTAATAAAAAGCAAAATTGCCATTACAGATTTTCCTGTATCTGTCTGCCTGTGTAATTCAGGTATTAAATCAGATGCAGCAATATAAATAAATCCACCTGCTGCAAATGGCATTAAAATCTGAATAAAATTTTCTGAATGAGAAGCAAAAAAATATCCGAAAAATGTTCCTATAATTGCTGTTGCTGCTGATAAAAAATTAAAAATAATCGCTTTTATTTTTTTCATACCGCCATATATAAGGACACCAAAATCACCAAGTTCCTGGGGTATTTCATGAAATATTATTGCACTTGTTACTGCAATCCCTGTTTTTATGTCAATAACAAAAGCAGTTCCTATGACAATCCCATCAATTAAGTTATGTATTCCATCTCCTATTAAATTCATATATGTAAATGAATGCACATCACATTTACCTTTGTGGCAATGACGCCACAATAAAAATTTTTCCATAATAAAAAATAAAGTAAACCCTGATATAGCAATACTGAAAGATTTAATAAAATTTATATTTTCAGATAACGATTCAGGTAAAAGATGTAAAAAAGCACCACCGATTAAACTGCCTGCACTAAAACCAACAAGCGCCAGAATAATCTTTTGTAAAATTTTTTCATTTAATAAAAGAGTTATCATACCGATAAAAGATACCAAGCTAACAATGACACTTGCAGAAATTGCAAAAATAAAATTCATTTGTATATTCTCCTTTCTTTTAAATTATTTATCCTATAATTTTCTAAAAACTTCTTCAAACTCATCATACGCCCTTTTGGTAAAAAGCACAAAAAAAGATTTTTCTATATTTTTATTTTTTTCTTTATCAAACTTTATAATTTCATTTAGCATAATTTCTGCACAAAGTTTTAAAGGGAACCGTCCGACACCAGTTCCAAGAGCCGGGAAAGCAATGGTTTTTACACCTAGTTTATCAGCCAGAATCAAAGTATTTTCCGTTGCTTTTCTTATATAATTTTCATTGGTTTCAAAATCCATACCCATAACAGCAGCATGTATTACGTATTTTGCTTGCAATTTTCCGGCGCTTGTCTCTACAGCACTGCCAATATCAATTGGTCCTTTGCTTACTGCTTCCTTTTCTATTTCAATACCGCCTTTTCTTTTTAAAGCACCTGCAACACCTGCTACCATAAAAAGATGATTATTTGCGGCATTTACAATAGCATCTGCTTTCATTTCGCTTATATCTCCCTGAACTATTTCTATGGAAATTTTATTAAATTTTTTTGCCAGCATAATTATTCATATATCTTTAAAAAGTTTAAGATTATCCTTAACCCATTCATATAATAATTTTACACCTTTTTCAGGATTTATCTTTGGCTGCCATTTTAAAAATTTTTTTGCCTTGTTTATATTACATATAAAAACCGGCTGATCCCCTGGCCGCCAGTCTGAAAATTTTAATTCAATTTTTTTCCTGAAAAATTTTTCCAAAAAAACAACAAGTTCCAATAACGACATTGTATTTTCAGGTCCACCACCTATATTAAATGCCTGTCCTTTTATTTTTTCAATATTTTTTATTGCAGCCTCATAAGCATCCAATAAATCATCTATGAAAAGAACATCCCTTACCTGTTTTCCATCACCATATATAGTTATTTGTTTACCAAGTGCTGCTGCAATTGTAAACCATGCAACCCATCCCTGATCTTCTATACCAAACTGCCTGTAACCATAGATACAGGATTGCCTAAAAACAACTGTGCGCAAACCATAAATTCGCGAATAATCAATCATATACTGGTCAGCACAGCCTTTTGAACAGCCATATGGTGAATGAAAATCAAGCAGCCTGTTTTCTTTTATACCATCTTTAAAATCTTTATATGCATATCTTCCTTTTTTCTCTATTATTTTTATATCTGTCATTCCTCCGTACACTTTATTTGTTGATGCAAATAAAATTACGGGGTTCTGTTTTGATTCTCTTATTGCTTCCAGAATATTGAAGGTTCCGAGCGCATTAATTTCAAAGTCCTCCCTTGGATTAATTACCGAAGTTGTAACTGCAACCTGAGCCGCCATATGAAAAACAATATCAAACTTATATTTTAGGAACATTCTTTTTAATTCATCATAATTCCTTATATCGCCTTTTATAAATTTTAAATTTTTATACTTTTGTAACCATTTTAAATTCCACTCTGTTCCCCGACGCGACAAATTATCAAATACAAAAACATCTATTCCTTTTTTTAAATATCTAAAAGCAATATTAGAGCCGATAAATCCAGCACCACCAATTACCAGTATTTTCATAACTTTCTCCTTGGTAATATTTTATTTTAAATTTAATATGATCAATTTGTTCAGTCATCAATCAGTAAAGCATTTTATCTATTTTTCTGTTTTTGCCCGTATATATCTTTTTAAAGCATCGCGCCAGCCTGGCATATTATCAATTCCGAGCAAGGAAAGATGGTAATTTTTTAAAGCAGAAAAATAAGGCCTTCTTGCAGGTCTTTCCCATTGGCTCTGATTTACTATTCTTACATTTGCTGTTTTTTTTAGTATACGCATTATTTCTTCCACAAGTTCCACCCGCGAACAATACCCTTTATTTGCTATATGAAAAATACCTGACTCATGTGAATTAACTATATTTTTTATCTGCTCTGCAACATCAACAGAATAAGAAGGAGATGAAACCATATCTTTTACAGCTATAATTTCTTCATTATTTTTTATTCCATTTATCACATAGTCAACAAAGTGTTTCCTTCTTTTCCCGAAAATCCATGCTGTTCTTATAATTATATAATTATTTAAAATACTTTTTACAAATTCTTCACCGGCAAGTTTGGTTTTTCCATAAATATTTACAGGATTGGGTTTATCAAATTCTGTGTATGGTTCTCTTTTTTCACCGTCAAAAACATAATCAGTACTTATATGGATGAGTTTTACACCAAAATCCCTGCATGCAATCGCAATATTTTTGACACCAATTGCATTTACTTTATATGCATTATCTTCTTCTTTTTCACATTTATCAACATCAGTTATTGCTGCACAATTTATTGCAATATCAGGTCTTTCAATTTTTATTTTATTATAAGGATTTTCTAATTTAATAATATTACAATCAGCACTGCTTAAAACTCTAACCTGATTTTCTGTTTTTAAAATTTCATAAATATCAGTTCCCAACAAACCTGTCCCACCAAAAATTAAAATTTTCATCTTGTCCGCCTTATTTTAAAATTTTTTTATACCACAGATTATAATATTTTTTAAAACTTTTACCTTTTAATTTTTTCCACCAAATTATATTATTATTATACCACTCAACTGTTTTTTCCAGCGCTTCATCAAATTTATATACTGGCTTCCATCCGAGTTTTTTTATTTTTTCAGAATCAAGTGAATATCTTTTATCATGCCCAGGTCTGTCCTTTATAAATTTGATTAACTTTTCTGATTTACCCAATATATCAATTATTTTCAAAGCAACATCTATATTTCTTATTTCTATATTTCCACCTATATTATATATCTCTCCTTCCTTACCTTTATAAAGAACAAGGGCAATAGCAGAACAGTTGTCTTCAACATAAAGCCAGTTTCTTATATTTTTACCATCTCCATACAAAGGCAGTTCACGGTTTTCAAGTGCATTGGTTATGAAAAGCGGAATAAATTTTTCAGGAAATTGAAAAGGTCCAAAATTGTTTGAACTTCTTGTTATAATAACAGGAATTTTATAAGTATTAAAATAAGATATACATAATAAATCAGACGCTGCTTTTGTTGCAGCATAGGGATTGCCAGGATTTAATCCTGTAATTTCAGTTGCTTTGCCTTTTTCCATGCTTCCATAAACTTCATCTGTTGAAATCTGAATAAACTTTTTTATATTAAATTTTCTTGCCGCATCAAGTAAAACTTTTGTCCCATAAATATTTGTTCTGATAAAAGGTGTTGGATCAATAATTGACCTGTCAACATGGGTCTCCGCTGCAAAATTTATAATTACATCTACTTTTTTAACTACTTTTTCAACCTGTTTTTTATTTGTTATATCTCCTTTTATGAAACTAAAATTTTTATAATTTTTAAATTTTGTATTTATATCAGGATTTGCAGCATATTTATTTAATATATCAAATGCAATAATTTTGTTATCTTTATATTTATCAAGCATATAGTAAATAAAGTTAATGCCTATAAACCCGGCTCCTCCTGTAACTAAAATCCTCATTTATTAAAACTCCTTTTTTATTTACTTATCTTTTCTATGCCAGTTATAAGGAATATCATTTTGATATGGGTCAACTCTGAACTCATCAGGCTCTTCTGCGTTATACGGCTCTGTAATTACATTTATAACTATGGCTTCTTCATCTGACACACATTTAAAGCCGTGATACACTTCAGGTGGTATACGAACTAAAACAGGGTTATGCACACCTATAAAAAACTCATTTATCGCACCTTTTGTGTTTGAATCTTTTCTAGCATCAAAAAGCACAAGTTTTATCATACCCTTAACACAGGAAAAATAGTCATATTGTTTTTTATGATAATGCCAGCCCTTTACAACACCAGGATATGCTGTTGTCATATAAACCTGACCGAATTTTACAAAAATATCTTCATCCGCTCTCAAAAGTTCTGCCAACCTGCCTCTTTCATCGTTATGAACTTTCAATTGTTTAATTTCAACTCCTTCTATCAATTTGAATTCTCCTTTTTGTTTTTATTTTTCCACAAATGTAAATTGGCTTTTAATAGTGCATCCTTGGACTCGCCACAATCCATCCACCATCCTTTAAGTATCTCATAGGTTATTTCTCCACGTTTTATATATTCGTTATTTACATCAGTAATTTCAAGTTCTCCCCTTTCAGATGGCTTTAATTTGTCGATTATTTCAAAAACATCCGATGGATAAAAATAAATTCCGATAACAGCTAATTTTGATTTTGGTTTTTGGGGTTTTTCTTCTATTTTAATTATTTTTTTACCCTTAATTACAGCAACACCATATTCTTTCGGGTTTTTAACTTTTTTTAAAATAAGTTTTGCGCCTTTTTTTTGTTTTTTAAATTTATCAACATATTCTTTTATATCTTTTTCTATTATATTATCACCAAGTGCCACAACCATTTTATCATCCCCAACAAAATCCCTTGCCTGTTTTAAAGCATCAGCAATACCGCCTTCGCCTTCCTGATAAGCATAATGAAGTCCTTTTAAACCAAATTCTCTTCCATTACCTAAAAGTCGTAAAAAATCACCTGCATTATTGCCGCCGGTTACAATCATTATTTCTTTTACATCAGCTTTAATAAGCATCTCTATTGGATAATAAATCATTGGTTTGTCATAAACTGGCAAAAGATGTTTATTTGTGATTCGGGTTAAAGGATATAACCTTTTTCCAAGTCCTCCTGCTAAAATTATACCTTTCATTTTCTTTCAATCCTTTCAAATTCAACCACCGGAACTTCTTTTGCTTTTTCCTCTGCTTTAAAATAAATTTCTTTTTGTTTAAAACCTGTCATACCTGCTATTATATTAGTCGGAAATTTTCTCACTGTTGTATTATATGCCTGAACAACCTCATTATATCTTCTTCTCTCAACAGCAATTCTGTTTTCTGTTCCTGCGAGTTCATCCTGTAATGCCTGAAAATTTGTATTTGCTTTAAGTTGTGGATAATTTTCAGCAACAAGCAATAATCTGGCAATTGCCGAATCAAGTTCAGAAGATGCTTTTACTTTATCATCAACTGTCCTTGCGCCAGCCCATGCACTTCTTGCTTTTGTTACATTTTCAAAAACTTCCTTTTCGTGTTTTGCATAACCTTTAACAGTATTTACAAGATTTGGTATAAGGTCATTTCGCCTCTGCATAACATTTTCAACCTGGGACCAAGCAGCTTTTACCGCTTCATCATAATTTACCAGTTTATTATAACCCGAAATATAAATACCCGCGATTAAAATAACAATTCCCAAAACAATCAGCAAAAATTTTACAAAATTGTTCATTTTTTACCTCCTTTTGAGTTTATCAACTTTATCAATTACAACTTTTAATTCATTTAAATATTTAAAATAAATTTCATTAATAAGACTATCGTTTATTGTATTTAAATCATTTTTTAGTTTTAGTATATCAAAAAACAATTCTTTATTCAATTTTAACTTTGAAGAAACCATTTCTATAACATCTGTTTTTTTTGTAAACTCTCCCTTTATGTTTAAAAGTATTGCAACTCCTTTTAATAAACTTGAAAAAGAAGAAATTGATTTTGCAAGGATTTGTTTTAGTTCTTTTATTTTTTCATATTGTAAAAATGCCCTTAAAAGATGTAAATAAATGCTTTTTAATTCCCTTTCAATTTCCTGCCTTAAATTTTTCATTGATATATTTAATTTTTTCAAACAATCAACTCCTATTATAATTTTATGATGCTTTTTTATTTCTATAAATTCAAGAGGAAAAACATCTGTTGACCTTTTAAGATCCTCATAAGTAAAAATAACTGGTAAAGGATTTTTATTTGCACACCAGTTTTTAATTGGCTTGGATATGTTCTTTAAAATTTCAGGCGAAATCTGTTTTAAAACAATCAAAGTATTATAATCTGATGTTTTATAAAAATCACCGCTTGCAGCAGAACCATAAAGAGCAAAACATATAAGGTCATCTTTTAATATTTCTTTTAATTTTTCACCTAATTGCTGTATTTTTTTATCCATAAATTACCTCCTTTAAATTAATTTAGTAATGTGAAAAGTTTTAACGTTCTTCACTTAAAAATCCTTTTATTCATATACTTATTTTGCCTTTTGTTCCCCCTTTATCAAAGGAGGATTAAGGGGGATTTTTTTCCTCTTTCTTTTTTTCTCCCCCTTTGCAAAAGGAGGATTTAGGGGGATTTGCTTCCTCTTTCTTTTTTTCTCCCCCTTTTATCAAAGTGGGACTAAGGGCGATTTTCCTCCTCTTTCTTTTTCATAGAACTTTTCACATTACCATTAATTTTTTTATTTACCATCTTCCTGTTGCACCACCACCACCTGATAACCCGCCTCCAAAACCACCAAAACCGCCACCAAAACCACCTCCATAAAATCCACCCCCTCGTCCTGATGATAAGAACAGAAACAAAAGCCATGGATGCCTTATAAAAACAGGTAATATAAAAACCATAAAAAATAAAAACAAAATCAAATCTTTTTTGGTTAATTTTTTATATTTGTCAGGATTTATATTTCTGTTTTCCAAATTTAATTTAATTTTATAAGCATTTGCTATATCCGTTGCAATAAAATAAACAGCATCTAAAATTCCTTCTCCTATTTTACCTTTTGCAAATGATGGAACCATAATATCACGTATTATTCTGCCTGCCTTTGCATCAGGAATTATTCCTTCAATACCATATCCTGTTTCTATGCGTATTATTCTTTGTGCAAGTGCTATAAGTATCATAACGCCATTATTTTTTTCTTTTTTACCAATACCCCATTTTTCAAATAACCTGTTTGTAAAATCTTCTATGTTTTCACCTTCTAAATCTCTTAAAATAACAACTGCAATTTCCGCAGTTGTTTTTCTTTCAAGTTCTGAAATTATTGAATTTATTTTTTCTTTTTCAGAATAACTTAAAATACCGGAATAATCATTTACCCAGCCATGATATGTTAAATCGTCCGGGGTTATTGAAAATAAATAATTTATACAAAAAACGAATAAAATCAAAAAATTTTTTATTTTTTTCATTTAAACATCTTTAACAAATCTTTTTTCTTTTCATCTATTGAGCTTCCCTGTGACTCTCTTATTTGTTTTGCAATATTATTTTTAATTGATTCTATATAACTCTCAACTGATTTTACTTTTTCTGTATTTGAATTTAATAATTCTTTTAGTTCTTTATTATCACTTGCAATTAAATTATTAATCTCTTTTAGTTTTTCTTTTAATTGCTTTTCTATTTCTGAATTTATCTTTGACTTTATTTCTGCCACTTTTTTACCATAAATTTTATCTGATGCTTTTTTTAATTTTTCAAAAATATCCGAAGAAATATTTATATCCGGACCTTCTTTAAAAGCAATATTAACCATAATTTTAATTTTATCTATATCACTTAAAATCTGATAGGTTATATCCTCTGTTTCTTTTTCATAAGAAAGATTATTCAGATTTATACTGCCAGATATTGAAACATTATCATCTGAACTTTTACCGGAAAGTTCAAAACCAATTATACCTGTTTTTATTTTAACATTGCCAAGATCAATTTTTTCAATGCCGGATATTTTACCATCCAATCCTTCTGCTTTAAATATAACTGAATCATTTATATTTTCTATATGGTCAATTTTACCCATTAAGGAATAACTCTTTTTACCTTTTTCAGCAAGTAAAGAAAATACCATGGGTTTTCCGATTATTACCTGTTCTGTGCAAATATTTTCAATATTCCCCTTTAAATAAAAATTTTCTCCACCTTTCCTTGCCGAAATATTAATTTTTTTAATCCAGAAATCAGGCAGCATTTTTTCTTTTATAAAAACAACCAAAGTTCCTTTTTCTCTTTTTTTCTCCAAAACTTTATTTTTATTTTTTTTGCCACCAGATGGTATATATTTTTTAGATATCGCAAATAAATTTAAAATAGTTTCTACCCTCTTATACCATACCGGTCCTATTATAGCTTTTTCAAGTTCATTGATATTTAATAAATTCAAATTTATATTTTTCATCACATTTTCAATATCTTTATCTTTTGCCATGTTTATTTCTTTTAATTCAGAATTACAATACTCAGAAAAACTATTAACCCTGTTTTTTATATTATTTATATCAGTGTGTATAGTATTTAATTCTTTTTTTATTTCATCTAACTCCTGTAATTTTTTTTGTGCCTCAGGTATCTCCTGTATAGAATTTATTTTAAAATCTTTTAATTTTTCTGCTTTATTTTTTATCGCATCTGCTCTTTGCCCCACATTTATGTTTTCTATTTCTGTTTTGATATTTTGTTTTTGCTCATTGATATTTTGCTTTGCCACATTTATCCTTTTTATACTTTCAAAATTTTCCGATTTGATTTTTTCTTTTAAATTAACATCTTTTATATCTTTAAAATCCGAAATTTTTGAAATAGGCATTTTTTTAATTTCCTGTTTTGCTTTTTCTTCTATTTTCATAGTTAAATTATCTATTATCCCTGGTTTTTTTTCCTTTTTATATTTTTCTATTTTTTTTACTTTTTTAGGCGGTAAAAATCCTGATGTTTTTCTTTCAGTAGATAATGCAAGGTTTTCTATTTCAACAGCATCTATGATTATTTTTTTTGAAAAAAATGGTAATATCTCAACTTTTAAATTAATTTTTTCTGTTTCAAATAAATTTTTATATTCATTCTTTTTATCTCCCACAGTTAAATTTTGAATCAAGATTTTCCCTGAAAACAAATTCACATCTACTTTTTTAATTTCTGTCTTTGCACCGAACAATAGCTCGCCTGCTTTTATAATGGAAGTTTTAATTATCAAATTTAAAAAAATAAAATTGAAAAGCAAAATTATTATAATAAATAATGAAACGATTAAGATACCTGATTTTCTTATCATAATCTGCCACCTCAATTATTTTTTTCAAAAAATTTTGAAAAATTTAATATTTGCATTATTTTAAATTTCTGAACCTTATCTTTTAATTTTTCTCTGTATAACCTGACAAATCTGATAGATAAAATCCAGACAAAAGGTGTTAAAAATACAGCAATTAAAAAATCTCCCATAACAACAGAATAATTAAACTGAGTAAAAGCAAATAATGGAATAGAACTTAAAAAAACCCAAATCGGGAATAACGCTTTTGATTTAAGAAAAACAAGTCCTATAAAATCACCTACTGGATCAATTATAAAAGAAATTAATTTAAAAACAGCTAATGAAAGAAAAAACATGGAAAAATTTGCCCTAAATAATAGCAAAAGAATGAAAGTAAGAAAAAAATTAAATGGAATTATTGATAAAAATCCGGCATACATACCAAGTATAATCCCAAGAGCAATTTCTTCTTCTTTTATATCAGAATTTAAAATTTTAATAAAATTTGTAATCTGTTTAATCATAACAACCTCCTACATTATAAAAAAGTATTGTGAAAATTTTTTTATCCTTTTCACTTAAAAATCCTTTTATTCATATACTTTGGTTGCCTTTGTTCCCCCTTTATCAAAGGAGGATTTAGGGCGATTTTCCTCCTCTTTCTTTTTTTCTCCCAATTTGCAAAAGCGGGATTAAGTGGGATTTGTTTCATTATTTTAAAATCTCCCCTAACCCCTCTTTATTAAAGAGGGGAATTTTTTATTCTTATTCTTCTTTTTTTCTCCCCCTTTGCAAAAGGAGGCTAAGGGCGATTTTCCTCCTCTTTCTTTTTCATAGAACTTTTCACATTATCCATAAAAATAGTATGCTTTATTTTTACAGGTTAAAAGGCTTATGTCAAATAAAAAATATATTAATTTTTTAAGTTTTATTATATAATTTAAAAAATAATGAGGTGAAATATTATGATCAGTCAGGAAAAAATAAATGCATTAAAAGAAAAAATGCAAAAATTAAATATAAAAGAGCAGGATATAATTGAAAAATTCATCTTATCAGGTAAAAAAGGTGGACAAAAAGCAAATAAAAGTCACAACGCTGTTTATTTAAAACATATACCAACTGGTATTGAAGTAAAATGCAACGAAACAAGGGAAAGAGAACTCAATAGATTTTTAGCAAGAAGACTACTCACATATAAAATTGAAGAAAAATTATTTGGCACTTCTGAAAGATTGAAAGAAATAGAAAGAATAAGAAAACAAAAATCAAAAAGAAAAAAAAGAGCTTTAGAAAAGTATTCCTTATAATTAGTAATTTTAACTTAAAATTCAAATTTTAAATTTATTTTGAATGCTTCCAATGATGAAATATACTTGTTGACTTCATCTTCGTTATATTTATTAGCAGCAACAACACTTCCATATATATTTGATGTGTAAAAAGTAATTGTTGGAATTCCATAAATAAATTTACCTACTGTATCATTATTTTTAAATGCCATAAAAGCATTATAAATAAAAATTCCATTGATAAGCATTGATATAAGACCGTCTGACCACCTACCACAGTAAATATATCCTGCGCCTGGTAAAACCGTTGAAAATAACCCGCTTAATAAATTTGATCTATGATCTATTTTATCTGAGTTTTCCAAATTTTTAAGAATTTCATCTGAGGAGTCTTTTAATTCCTTATTGATCTTTATTTTACTAAATTCGTCTTTTGCTTTAATCCAATTTTTAATATATATAAAATTCCAACCTTTTAAATAAAATGCATTTTCAAATATTTTTGAATTAGAATATAATGCTGAATATTTTTCTAAAACAAAATTTGAATATGTATAATCTTTTTTATCCATATAAAGTAATGCCTGTGATAATAGCACACATTCTTTTTCTTTTTTTTCAAATATATTCTCAAGTTCATTAAAAATTGCTTCTGCTTTTTCCCATTTTTCTGCTCTTAAATAACAAAGCCCTATATTATATCTGGCTTTTTTTAAAAATTTCCCATCGGGATTTTCAAAAATATACCTTTTATACTCTCCTATTGCCCTATAATAATCCCCTTCTTCAAAAAGAAAATTGGCAAAATTGAATAATTTTATATTTTCTCCATTTATAATATTTGTAAATAAAATGAAACATATTATTATTATTTTGGTTATCTTCATCTTTTAACTCCTTTCTAAAAATTTATAAAATCAAAAATAAAATTAAATGTATCATTTTTTTCTACAGGGTCGTATAATTTTTGATGCTCATAGTCAACTGGATAATTATTTGTATATGCCCAGGGATTACAACGAATTATCCTATCCAATGCCATTAAAGTTCCTTTTATACCGCCATATTTTTTTATTGCATAAAAACCATATCGTGAACATGAGGGATAAAAATTACAGTCTGTTGGATTTTTTTCTGATAACCCTTTTTGATAAAATCTAATAAGTAAAAGAAAATTAATTTTAACAATTGAGGTTTCTTCTATTAAAATACTATCAGCCCTTTCATTTGAATAAATATCTTCTTTTTTTTCTTCTTCCCATTCACATTCCCAGTAAGAAAAAATATTTGAGCACAAAAACCAAATTATAAAAAGCAAAATATATTTACAATTTAACTTTTTTAACAATAGCATCTTGGGGTATCTCAAACTTTTTTATTAATTCAGGTAATTTAGGATTCTGCTGCGGGTTTGATAATATCATTCTTTCCTGAAAAAAATTATTATCAAATGAATTATATGTCTCTACAATAAATGGTATATCTTTTCCATTCACATTTATGTAATAATCGTATTTAACCTGCCAAATAATTTTATCTTTTTTATCTTTTATTTCAATTTTTTTTATCCTGGCTTTCTTATCCATTACTTTTTCTATTTCTTTTATTGGAAAACCTACTATATTTTTAGGCACCCATTTTTCTATGACTGTGTTTTTTTCTTTTATTGTTTTTCCTAAAATAAAATCCAATTGACGCAAATCAACTTTTTTACCAATATCCATAGCATTTAAATTTATTGGTCTATTTTCAATTATTATGAATGCTTTTTTTTCATCTGGATAGTATATAATTGTTTCTTTTTCATTATAAGTCATAACCTGTTTTACTGGTCTAGTTACATAAAAATAAACACCTTTGTTTTCCTCTGAATCTATTAAATATAAAAAACCATTTATATTTTCATTTTCTTTCCCATCAAATACTTCCCTATAAAAATTAAAGGAATAATTTTCAGATTTTACATAATTAGAAAATATTAAACTATATAAAACAACATATAAAAAAACTCTATTTAATTTTATTTTCATTTTTCACCTTTAAATTAAGCATAAAATTACAAAAGTAAAAGAGGCCTATTAATTATAAGGCCTCTTTTACTTTATAAAATAAATACCTGATTTATGATTTAATTAACGAATAGAAGAAGCCGCAGCTGTTACTGTTGCAATTGCCCAAATATAATAAATTGTAACTAAAACTCCTGATATTGCACATCCTATCAAGGAAGCAGTTCCCTGTTCTCCTTTTCCTTTATCTTGATAACACTGTGTGTAGGCCAACACATACTCTGAAGATTTTCCCATCAACTTCATGGCAGGTGGAGATGGTGGAACCATATATGCAATTAAAACACCAACAATTCCGAGTAAAAACCCAACTGCTCCCCATAAAAACTTATTAACTTCTATTCCAGCATCCATTTGTCCTTGAGCACATGCATCAGTTGCTGATTTAGTCGCCTGTGCGATTAATTGAACAGGAGAAATTGTAAATAAAAAGATACCTATCAATACACATATAAATACTTTTTTCATTTTTTCACCTCCTTTCTTACCTAATTTAACTAACTTAATTTAAAAAAGATTTAAAATTATAACATTTTATCTATATAAGTCAACTTTTTTTTAAAAAAATTCAACCATCGCCATTCCTTTTTGTCCCACATCAAATACATTTTTAATATCAAAAAATTCTTTATTTTTAAAAAATAATTTGTTTTTGCTGTTTATATAACAGATATTTTTTTCACAAACCTTTTTTAATATATTAAAATCATAAAAACACGAATAAATAATATATTTATTATCTAAAAATTTTTCTGATAAAACTTTTTCAAAAATTATATTTTTATCCTTAAATTCTATTTGAATCCTTTCTGGATTTATAAAAATTTTTGTTTTTTTATCAAGCATTTCATTTATGTTGCCAATGTAAGTATAATTTTTAATATATTTTATTCCAAAATCAGTTATTATTTTTTTAACATTAAAATTACGCGTTATAGCCGTAATGTTTTTTTCATTTTTTATAGAATATAAAATTAAAAAATCAATATTGTTTATGCCTTTATATCTTAAAAACGGAATTATTGTATTTCTTATACCATTTATTTCCTTATTTTTATCATAAGCCATTATAAGAATTTTTTTATTTTTTTGGGTTTTTAAAAAAACACAGTTTGTCTGCTTTACAGACAAAACATAAAATTGAAATTTATTATCGGATATTAATATAAAAACCAAAAAGAAAAATATTAAAAATAAACCCGTTATTTTTTTAAAAGATACTTTTTTGTATTCAAAATCAATATCATCATATGGCAGAAAAATAAAAAAAAGATAATATATAACAATAAAAAAAGCAGGTAACGTTTTTATAGAAACCGAAGCATAAGGTATCTTTGACATAATATCAACTATAAAAAGCATAATTTTTATCAAAATAAAAATGCTTGCACCAAAAATTTTTGCACTTTCGTTCCATACAAAAAAAGCCAGCCACATTGTAAATCCAAGCAGTGTAATTAAACTTGACAACGGTACTATGAAAAAATTTGCAATTAAAGAAATTATTGATAATTGATGAAATATATTTATCATAACTGGCACAATAAAAATCTGCGCTGTTATAGTTGAAAAAAAAATCTCTTTTATATAACCATACCAGCTTATTTCTATTTTTTTTACATAATCAATAAAATATACAATTCCAAAAGTAGCAAGATAGGATAATTGAAAACCAATATCAAAAAGATCCGAGGTTTTAAAAAGAAGTATTAAAAGCGCAGAAGAAAACAGTGTATTAATAAGGTCAACATCTCTATCTATAACAAATCCGAAAAGCACAAAAGATGCCATAACAGATGCCCGGACAATAGAAGCATCAAAACCGGTAATCAATGCAAAAATCCAGATAAAAAAAATTATTATACCTGCTGATATTTTTTGCGGGAAATTAATAATTTTTAAAAATAAAAATACAAAAAATGAAATTAAACCCACATTCATTCCGGAAACAGCAAGAATATGTGCTGTTCCGGTTTTTTTAAAATTGTCACTTATCTCATGTGGTATTGCCCTTTGATTACCAAGCAATAAACCCTCTAATACTTTTGCTTCTTTTTCTGGCAAAAAAGTATGTATTATATCTATAAATTTTTCTCTTATTTTACCTGCAAAATAAATAAAAAAATTATTTATTCTTTTTCCTTTTTTATTTATCTTTGTATCATCTGTAAAGACCACATAAAATATTTTTTCTTTTGCAAGATATTTTTTATAATCAAATTCACCTAAGTTTTTAGGTTTTTCCGGCTCTTTTAATTTTGCCTTTATATTTAAAATATCGCCATAACAAAATTGCTGGTTAAATCTGTTTTCCACTGTTATTTTTATCTTTCCATTTATGTTTTCATATTTTTTATCACCAATATAAATATTTTTTATGTCAGCATTAAAAATTGTTCTATTTTCATCAAGATATGGAATTTGAGTAATAACACAATCAAAATTATCAACCACTTCTAAATTTTTAAAATTTCTAATATGATTATGGGGTAAATAAAAATTCTGGAAATAATATAATAAATTTCCTAATAAAAAATACAAAATTAAAACAAATAAAGAAAAATTTTTTTTAATTATTATATAAGTTATAAAACCGGAAACAGTCAAAGATAATAAAATCAGATAAAAAAAATTATTTTCAAAAATCAAATAACAAAAAACAATACCCCAGATATAAAATATCGTAACGAAAATTACCGGCCT
This sequence comes from Candidatus Goldiibacteriota bacterium, assembly GCA_938034975.1. Lineage (GTDB taxonomy): Bacteria > Oederibacteriota > PGYV01 > PGYV01 > DYJU01 > DYJU01. The sequence goes on from CALHNI010000046.1 coordinate 18,577, forward strand.
ATTCATCTACTTTTATAAAATCTTTTATTTTTTCAAATTTTTTCTTTCCAATACCTTTTACTTTTAAAACATCTTCTATTTTTTTGAATTTGCCATTTATTTTTCTGTATTCAATAATATTTTTGGCATAATTTAAACCAATTCCTGGCAGTTTGCTTAATTCAGATTCATCAGCGGTATTTATATTTATGAGTATTTTCTCTTTTTTTGCAGGAACTTCTTTTATTTTTTCTTTATAAGAAAACAAAAAATTAAATAAAATTCCTGATAAAAATGCAATTAAAATTATAAAAAGCACTGTTTTTTCTTCTTTGGAAAATTTTGCCATAAGCCCCCTTTATTTATCTTAATTTATAAATCCCTGAATTGACCGGCAGCTTTTTCATATCCTGAAAAAATAAAATTTTTAACAAAGTTATCTATAATTTCAAATTTTTTGTAAAAATTTTGCATTTCTTCATCTGTAAATTTAGAAAGAACATATTCTGATACCCTGGTTTTAACTTCGGGCTTTCCGACTCCTATCCTTACACGTGGAAAATCATCACCTTTAAGTTTTTCAATAATTGATACTATGCCTTTATGCCCGGCAGATCCACCACCTTTTTTTATTTTTATTTTAAAAAGTGGCAGATCAATATCATCATGTATTATCAGAATATTATTTAATTCTATTTTATACTTTTTTTTAAAAAAAATAACTGCTTCACCTGATAAATTCATATAGGTTAATGGCTTTGAAAGAATTACTTTTTTACCTTTAATAGTTTTTATTCCCCAGTTAGCGAGTTTATTTTTATTATTCATCAAAAATTTATTCTTCTCAGAAAAAAAATTAATAAACTCAAATCCTATGTTATGGCGGGTCTTTTCGTATTCCTCCCCTTTATTTCCAAGCCCCACTATGAGTTTCATAAGCTATTTTTTTTGTTCTTTTTCTGATTTGCTTTCCTTTTCTGCTTTTGCTTCTTTTTTGGTTTCTTTTGCTTCTCCTTCTTGTTCTTCTTCGGTTGCTCTTTCTTTACGTATAAGTTCTGGTTCTGTAGGTGCTGCAATTGCTGCTTCTGCAGGTTTTGCTTCTTCTTCTTTATGTGGCGCTATAACTGTCAGGACAACTCTGTTTGCTTCTTCAATGATTTCAACTCCTTCAGGAACTTTTATATCCTTTATTTTTATATCCTGGCCTATCTTTAAAGAAGAAATGTCTAATTCAATTTTTGAAGGTAATTTATCAGGTAAACACTTTACTGGAATTTCCCTCATAATGTGTTCTAACACACCACCAATTTTGACACCTTCAGGTATTCCTGTTGTTATAACAGGCACTTTAAAAACTGACTTTTCATTTAATGGTATCTGTTTAAAATCAGCATGAATTATATTATCTGTAACAGGATCTCTTTGAACTTCCTGTATGATAACAGTTTTTTCTTCTGCATTTTCCTTATCAACAAGTTTTAAAGTTATCAATAACGTACCTTCTTTTAAAGTGCTTACTGTTTTTTCAATATCTTTTACTTTAATTTCTATTGGCATTGTTTTTGTTTCTTTACCATAGACAATTGCCGGAATTTTACCTTCTTTTCTTATTTTTTTTACAGATTCATTTTCCTGTCTTACTTTTGCTTCTATTGTAACTTTTTCCATTTTTTCCTCCTGGAATAATCATATATTTTTATGAACTATTATATATCAAATTTTTAAATAATAATCAAGGATTTTTATATAGAATTTTATTTGTTTAAGTTATATAATTATCAGTAAAAAAGTTAAAAAAGGAGCAATTTAATTAAATGTTTCCTTTTCTTTTCACCATAGGCAATTTTTATGTAATGACTTATTATGTGATGGTTTTTATTGGTATTCTTGCTGGTCTTTTGGTGCTTTATTTTAATATTAAAAATTCTGAACAAACAAAACAATTGAAAATTTTTATATTTTCAATTGTTATTTTCATTCCCTTTATACTTGGTAGTAGAATTGGTTATACTATTGAATGTTTTATAAGTAATAAAAATATATGTTCTTTAAGTATCATAGGTCCATGTTCATTATTATGGGGTATGTTTTTTTCTGTTATATCTGCATTTTTTATTGCTAAACTTTTAAATCTTATTGTTTGGGAAATAGCAGATTTATTTGCTCTTTCTATTTCAATCGGTGGATTTTTTACACGGTTAGGTTGTTTTTTTAACGGTTGTTGTTTTGGTATTCCATGTAATGAAAATTTTCCTTTTGGCATTTATTATCCATATACATCCTATGCAGGTAAACTCTTTGAAAATATTCCTGTCCATCCAACCCAAATTTATCTTTCTTTGACGTGGTTAGTTATTTTTATTTTTTTAACCATTTATAAAAAATATCAAAAATTTCATGGTGAATTATTTTTTATTATGACTTTTTTATTTTCACTATCAAATTTTTTTATTGAATTTTTGAGATTTCACGAAATAAAACATTTTCTTTCCACAGCTCAAATATTATCTATAATAGCAGGTATTATTTCTATTTTTGCATATATTTTATTTGTAAAATTTAATTTATTTTTAATTAGTCAGAAAAAAAATGGGGGGAATCTTACAAAATAATTGACAATTTGATAATATTCAAGTATAATTTATATAGAAAAATGCAAAAATATTACTGAAAAACGCATTAGCGTTTTTCAGGGGAAAAGAGAAAATATAAAAAAGATACATAAAAAATAAAAATTTTAATAGTGTGTTTATTTTTAAAATTAAAAAACAGGTGAATTAAAGTAATGTGCTATAAAAACAAAAAATTATTAAACAAAAAAGAC
>CALHNI010000047.1 GCA_938034975.1 Candidatus Goldiibacteriota bacterium
AACAACACTTGAAATTTTATTTTAAATAAAAAAAACAGGTGAATTAAAGTAATTTACTATAAAAATAAAAAATTATTAAGCAAAAAAGCCAAAAATATTTTATATTTCCGTAAAAACGCATTTTCTAATGCGTTTTTACGGATTATGTTTTCCCTTGACAAATAAAAAACTTTGTGCAAAAATTTACAATCTTGAAACAAAATTAAATAAAAATTTAAAGGAGGTAACTTATTATGGCAGTAAAAGTCGGTATTAATGGTTTTGGAAGAATTGGAAGAAATGTTTTGAGGGCATTGCTTGCGAAGAAAAATGCAAAATTTGAGGTTGTTGCGGTAAATGATATCACGGATGCTAAAACTTTAGCACATCTTTTTAAATATGATTCTGTTCAGGGGATTTTTGATGGGGATGTTGCTGTTGATGGAAATGACATTGTTGTAAATGGGAAAAAAATAAAAATTTTTGCAGAAAAAGAACCTGCAAAATTACCGTGGAAAGATATCGGAGTTGAAATTGTTATAGAATCAACAGGACTTTTCACATCAAAAGAAAAAGCAATAGTTCATATAACTTCTGGTGGTGCAAAAAAAATTGTAATCACAGCACCTGCAAAAGAAGAAGATATAACAATTGTTCTTGGAGTTAACGAAGATAAATATGATCCTGCAAAACACAATATTATTTCAAATGCTTCATGCACAACAAATTGTCTTGCGCCAGTTACAAAGGTTTTAAATGATAAGATTGGTATAATAAAGGGCTTGATGACTACTATACATTCATACACAAACGACCAGAGGATTCTTGATCTGCCACATAAAGATTTAAGGCGTGCAAGGGCAGCAGCATTGTCAATGATACCAACGACAACTGGTGCTGCAAAGGCAATTGGTCTTGTAATTCCTGAATTAAAAGGCAAATTAAATGGCTTTGCAATGAGAGTTCCGACCCCAAATGTTTCTGTCGTTGATGTTACATTTGAAATGAAAAGAGAGACAACAAAAGAAGAAGTAAACGGCTTCTTAAAAGCAGCAGCAGAAGGTGAATTAAAAGGTATACTTGGGTATACTGATTTACCATTAGTTTCAAGGGATTTTTTAAATGACCCAAGGTCATCCATAGTAGATGGTGATTCAACCTATGTTATTGACAATATGGTAAAAGTAGTTTCCTGGTATGACAATGAATGGGGTTATTCCTGCAGAGTTGTTGACCTTGTGGATTATATTATAAATAAAGGACTATAAAGATTTAATTTAGAGGTGAAAATATGGCAAAATTAACAATAGAAGATATAGGGAATGAATTAAAAGGCAAAAAAGTTTTTATGCGTGTTGATTTTAATGTGCCCCTGGATGAAAAACGCAATATAACATCAGATTCAAGAATAAAAGCAGCTTTACCTTCTATAAAATATGTGATTGAAAAAGGCGGTAAACTTATTTTAGCATCTCATTTAGGCAGACCAAAAGGCGGTCCTTCGCCTGAATTTTCACTTGATGTAGTTGCTAAAAGATTATCGGAATTATTAGGCAAGGATGTTAAATTTGCAAATGATTGTATCGGTGACAAAGTTAAGAGTATGGCAGATTCTTTAAAAGAAGGAGAAGTGCTGTTACTTGAAAATGTGCGTTTCCATAAAGAAGAAGAGAAAAATGATCCTGAATTTGCGAAAAAACTTTCTGAACTGGCAGAGATTTACATAAATGATGCTTTTGGCACTGCGCACAGGGCACATGCTTCAACAGAAGGTATATGTAAATATATGAAAAAATGTGCTGCTGGATTTTTAATGCAGAAAGAGTTAAAATATCTTGGTGAAATACTTGAAAATCCTCAAAGACCTTTTCTTGCAATATTAGGTGGAGCAAAAGTAAGCGATAAAATCATGGTTATTGAAAATCTTTTAAATAAAGTTAATTCGCTTATAATAGGCGGTGCAATGGCATATACTTTTTTAAAAGCCCAGGGCAAAGAAGTAGGAAGTTCATTAGTAGAGGATGATAAAATTTCAGTTGCAAAAGAAGTGCTTAAAAAGGCAATTGATAAAAATGTTGCGATTTATTTGCCTATTGACCATATTGTTGCCAAAAGGCCAGAAAATGTAGAAGATTTTATAGAAGGTTTAAAACAAGCAGAGTCAAAAGAAGTTCTGAGGGATACCATAGATGTTGGTTGGGAAGGTGTTGACATAGGACCTATGACCATTGAAAAATTCAGTAATGCTATAAAAAAATCAAAGACCATTTTCTGGAATGGTCCTATGGGTGTTTTTGAAGTTGAAAAATTTGCCAAAGGGACTCTGGAGATTGGGAAGGCACTTGCTGAATCAGGAGCGATAACTGTTGTTGGTGGCGGGGACTCTGCTTCTGCATTAAAAAAACTTAAACTCACAGATAAGATGACTCACGTTTCAACTGGTGGTGGTGCTTCTATGGAGTTCATAGAAGGTAAAGAATTACCAGGGGTAAAAGCATTAACAGATAAATAAAAAATTTATAATAAATTCGTTAAATAAAAAATAGTAAAATAAAATTTATTTACCTTTTTATTTATAATAATTGTTTCGGAGGATTTTTAAAATGCGCATTCCATTAATTGCTGGTAATTGGAAGATGTATAAAGATGTAAATGAGTCAGTTGAATTTGTAACAACTTTAAAAAATATTTTTAAAAATGTGCCTGAAGATAAAGTTGAAATTGCAGTTTGTCCGCCTTTTACAAATTTAAAAGATGTTGCTGATGTGATTAAGGGAACAAATATAAAACTCGGAGCACAAAATTTATACCCAAAGCAAGAAGGTGCTTTTACCGGCGAAATATCGCCACTGATGTTAAGAACAATCGGAGTTCATTATGTTATTATAGGACATTCAGAAAGAAGACAATATTTTAACGAAACAAATGAGTTTATAAATGAAAAAGTGAAAGTTGCTTTAAACTATGCATTATTTCCTATTTTATGCGTTGGTGAAAAATTAGAAGAAAGAGAAAGCGGTAAAACTTTTGACATAGTGAAAGACCATATTACTGGTGGATTAAAAGATATACCAAAAGATAAAGTTGTTTATGTTACAATTGCCTATGAACCAGTATGGGCAATTGGCACAGGTAAAAATGCAACACCTGAGCAGGCAGAGGAAGTTCACAAATATATCAGGAATTTAATTAAGGATATGTATGATGAAAGTGTGGCGCAGAAGATAAGGATACAATACGGCGGAAGTGTAAAACCAGAAAATATAAAGAGTTTAATGGAACAGGAAGATATTGATGGTGCTTTGGTAGGTGGTGCTTCATTAAAAGTTGATTCTTTTGAAAAAATAGTTAAATTTTTTGAATAGAAAAAAGGGAGGATTTTTATTTTATGTTATTGATAAAAATTTTATGGATTTTACATGTAATTGTTGCTTTGCTTTTAATAGTTATAGTTTTATTGCAGACAGGTAAAGGTTCAGAAGCGGGTTTTGCTTTTGGTTCAGGAGCAGCCCAGACAATGTTTGGAGCAAGCGGTGGCAGAACAGCAATAAATAAAATTACAATAGTTCTTGCTGTTTGTTTTATGGTAATTTCATTTTCACTTGCATTTTTACAATCAAAAGCAGCATCTGGATATAAAGGGGTACTTGATAAAGCAAAAAAAATAGAACAAACCCAGCCGCCTGTCAAGACCGACAATAAACAATCAGAACCAGTTTTGCCGGCAGATAAATAATAATTTTGTATGAAAAATTTTTTGTTTTATTTTTTAATTTTTTTATTTTTTTTCTCATGCGGGAAAAAAGAAATCTATGAATTAAAAGAGCGATACATAGATAAGCCGTCTTATGGTGATATTTTAATTGATTCTTCAATTGGAGAACCAGCGACTTTAAATCCTGTTTTGGCGTCAGATTCTGCTTCACATGATATTATTGGTCTTGTTTTTAATGGGCTAGTTAAATTTGATGAAAATTTAAATATTGTAGGGGACCTTGCTGAAAAATGGGATATAACCAAAGATGGTAAAATTATTACTTTTTATCTTAAAAAAGATGTTAAATGGCATGATGGAACAGAATTTACGGCAACGGATGTAAAATTTACCTATGATTCGTTTATGAATCCACAGGCAAAAACTGCTTATAGAAGTTTATTTGAACCAATTGAAAAAATTGAAGTCCTTAATGATTATACTTTAAAAGTTTATTATAAGTTTACCTTTGCTCCTGCTTTACAATACTGGGGAACCTCCATATTGCCTGAGCATTTATTAAAAGATAAAGATATAAACACAGCTGAATTTAACAGAAATCCGGTTGGAACAGGTCCTTATAAATTCAGCAAATGGAAGACAACACAACAAATTGAATTAACAGCAAATAAAAATTATTTTGAAGGTTCACCATATATTGCTAAATATATATATAGAATAATACCAGATCAGAGTGTTCAGTTTATGGAACTTTTGGCAGGTGGAATTGACCAGATGGTTTTAACATCAGAGTTATATACAGGAGAGGCAGACAAAGAAGAATTTTTAAAAAAGTTTAATAAATTTGCAATAACTTCTTTTTCTTATGTTTATATAGGTTATAATTTATTAAATGATTTATTTAAAAATAAAAATGTAAGAAAAGCATTATCTTATGCTATAAATAAAGATGAAATAATAAATGGTGTAAAAAGAGGGCTTGCAAAAAGAATAACAGGACCTTTTATCCCTGGCTCTTGGGCTTATAACGAAGATGCCCAAGCATATGATTATGATCCGGAAAAGGCAAAAGAATTATTGTATAAAGAAGGATGGAAAAAAGAAAAAGATGGCTATTTGTATAAAAACGGGAAAAGATTTGAATTCATTTTACTTACAAATCAGGGCAATAAAGAAAGGGAAGAGATTGCAACCATTGTCCAACAACAACTTGATAAAATAGGAATAAAAGTAAATATAAGGATTCTTGCATGGAGCACATTAATTACAGAATTTATTGATAAGAAAAAATTTGATGCCATAGTCCTTGGCTGGAGTATAACCCAGGATCCTGACTGTTATGATATATGGCATTCGTCTAAAACAAAAGAAGGCGAGTTTAATTTTATATCATATAAAAATGATGAAGTTGATAAATTGTTAATACTTGGCAGGACTACTTTTGATATTGAAAAAAGAAAACAGATATATAGGAAGATTCATAAAATAATAGCAGATGATGCACCATATACTTTTTTGTATTCTCCTTTAACTTTACCGGCTATCCATAAAAGATTTCATGGAATAAAGCCAGCGCTTGCAGGTATATCATACAACTTTATAAAATGGTATGTTCCTGAAGAATTGCAAAAATATAAAGTAATTATGGAAAAATAATTATAATAAAATAAATTTTATTATATTTGGGTAATAAATAATAATACTATTTATATGCAAATTAATAAATTAAATTAAGAAAATATATTTTTTTATATGTTTTTTTGGAATTTAGATTTTAATTGACTAATATTTAAATTTAAAATATAATTTAGAATCAAATTAAGAGTTTAACGGAAGGTAAAAATGTATTGTGTAAATTGCGGAAAAAAATTAGATAAAGATGCGAAATTCTGCAAATTTTGTGGGACAGCAGTTCCATTGTTAAAAGATTTTGTAAGGGTAAAAGAATCAGATTTAATTTCTATAAAAAAAGAAAAAAGAATACAAAAAAAAGATTTATTCTCCTTAAAGTTCAAAGCATTTGATTTTTTTAAGGGGACAAAACATACGGTAGAAGAAGAAAAAGAAAATTTTTCCAAACCAAAGTTTTTTATTGGAAAGTTTAATCCGATTCAACTTATATTGATTGCTTTTGTATTTGTTTTTTTAGGCCAGGGATTAATATTTAACAGATCCATAAATTATGGAGATATAATAAATCCTATGTTTGGAGCGATTAATACTTTAACTTTTTATGCAAAGCCAGTTGCGCATTTTCTTATTAACACAAAATCAGGATTAAACAATCTTGGATTAACTGTTATTTTATTTGTTATTGGTATTATAATTTTTATACTGGCAGATAATGTTTCAAATAAATTTTTTAAAAAAGAAAATTTGTCATTAAAATCAGAAATTATTATTTTAACTACAATCATTTTATTAGGTTCCTTTTTTAGGTTGTATAATATAAATGAAATACCAGCTGGTTGTTTTTCTGATGAAGCACAAAATGGTAATGAGGCAATTAATATTATAAAAGGAAATGTAATAGAAGGAACAGCCCTTCCTGTGTATTTAGAAAGAGATTCTTCTCATAATCCTGCTTATTATATCTATATTCTTGCTGTTTTTATTAAATTTTTTGGGATCGGTGCTACCCAGATACGCATAGCAACAGCGATATTTGGAATTTTAACAATTCCTGTGATTTATTTTTTAATAAGAAATATATTTGGAATGAAAACAGCGATTTTTGCTGCATTGTTATTTGCTTCTTTAAGATGGAATGTTAATTTTTCAAGAATTGCTTTTCATGCGGCATTTGCTGTCCTTATCATTACATTGGCAACATATTTTTTATGGAGAGTATATAAAAGCAGAAAAATTTCAGATTTTGTTTTATTTGGTATAACTACTGCCTTGACACAGTATACATATCTGCCTGCAAGGCTTTATATTTTAATTTTGTTTATCTTTTTTACATATATATTTATAAAGGATTTTAGTTTCTATAAAAACAATTTTAAAAAATTAATTTTGGCAATACTTATAGGTTTTATTGTTTTTTTACCGTTGCTTACTTTTATTATTCAGTATCCTAAAAAATTCTGGACCAGCAGGCAGGAAACACTCATTTTAAATCCACAGAAAGTTAAAGATTTTTATCATGGGCAATATAAAGGAGTAAAAGATGCATTATTAAATAATATAAAGGTAACTATGCTAATGTTTAATAATCTTGGGGACCCCAATGCTAGACATAATTATCCGCAATATCCAATGTTAGATTTTATGACCGGAATTTTAGCTGTTTTAGGGTTTGGTTTTGCGATTTTTAATATTCATAAATTATGGGCGTTAATTTCTATTTCCGGATTTTTCATTTTTTTATTGGGTGGTTTTTTAACCATAGAAGCACCACAGGGTTTAAGAACAATACTTACAACACCATATATATTTATTTTTATTTCAGTTGCTATATTTAAATTTTTACAATTTGCTGAACAACAAAAAAAACAAAAAATTATTTTAATATTTTTGGTTTTGATTTCTTTATTTGTCACACTTGAAAATTATGATATTTATTTTAACAAGCAGGCAACTAACCCAAAATGTTATTATGAGTTCAGAACAGACGAAGCACTTGCGGCAAAATTTTTAAAAGAATTAGGACCAAACTGGCATGCTATAATGATGCCGCATTATCATTATAGTTATGTATGTAAATACATATTATCTGATTTAAAAATAATAAGTAGAGATTCAACAGGAAGAGATACTTCGCGAATATTGACAACAGAGCCTTTTGAACCAGCTTTGTCAATACCAATTGATTTATCAAAGTATGAAGAAAAAGAAAAAAATAAAAATTATGTTTATGTGTTACAAAAGGAATATGAGCCAATTGTTTCGCTATTGCGTGACATATATCCTAATGGCGAATATGTGCCGTTTTATAATAAATATGATAAAAATCAGATGTTATTTTTTGGATATAAAATTTTAAAAGAAGATGTAATAAAAGTATCAAATAAAAAATTAAAAAATGGATTGAAAGCAAAATATTATTATGGTTTAAACTGGGAAGGCACCCCAGCAATAGAAAGAATAGATCCATTCATTCTCTTTAACTGGACAGTTGACCCGTTACCACAGAAATTTTCAGTTAAATGGACAGGTAAAATTAAAATTGATAAATCAGGAAAATATATTTTTAAAACATATTCAAATGATTTTTCGGATTTATATATAAATGGGAAGAAAATACTTGAAAATCAAGGTCTAAAAACTGGTGGGTGGGCAACAGGAGTTATAAATTTAGATGTTGGTTATCACAATATACAGGTTCGCTATTATGAATCAATAAATTTTTCAAAGGTAGAACTCTGGTGGCAAAAACCAGGGGATAATGAAATTAGTGTTGTTCCATATAATGTATTATTCCCGGAATAATATGAAAACAATTCAACAGGATAAAATGCAAAATAACATAAATAAGATAAATTTTTTTTTATTTTTTATTTTTTTTATAACGCTGATTTTAGCACAAACTTTTATTTATGGTCCTAAAGGGAATATCTTATATGGAAGTATTTTTTTTGGCATAGCAATATTATTATTTTTTATCACAGAAAAAAAATATAATATTCCAAATATTAAAATAGATATCAATAAAAAAAATGAAATAATCATTTTTATTATAATAATATTAATTGCTGCTTTTTTAAGGATTTATAAAATAAACGAATTACCACCTGATTTATTTGCTGATGAAGGGGATATGGGTTATCAGACATGTAAATTAATAAACGGGGAAGAACCAGAGGGAAAGGCTGATTTGCCTTTTTTTATTTATGCAGGATCATCATGCATTCAAACTGCGGCAACTTATATTTACCTTTCTGCGCCGATAATTAAATTCTGGGGTGTGGGCAAAATTCAGATAAAAATTCCAGCAATAATTTTTGGTATACTTTCTGTTGCATCATTTTATTTTTTAGTGAGAAATATGTATGGAGTTTTTCCTGCAATTTTAGGTGGATTTTTAATTGCTTTTATGAGATGGCATATTAATTTTTCAAGGATTGCGTGGTCAAATACAATTTCAATTTTTTCAGTAATTTTATTTTTATATTTTGGATGGAGGGCGTATACAAAAAGAAGATTAATTGATTTTCTTTGTTTTGGTTTGGCCTTTGCTTTGGCACAATATGGTTACCAATCTTCACGAATAGCGCCTTTATGGTTGATAGTGTTTTTTATTTATCTTTTGTTTTTTGATGAATATACAGAGGATAGAAATGATATTAAGAAAATTTTAACTAAAAGTTTTGGCTTGTTGTTGGTTTTTATATTGAGTTTTTTAATAATTACAATTTTAAAAAAATATGGATTCTGGGATATATTTATAAATCAAAGTTTATATTATGCCATAGGATATAAAAAAGAAATTTTACCTAAAATTTTATTTTATATTATGCCTTTATTTTTGTTGGTTGTTTTAATTTTTACATACTTTATTGCAACAACAAGATTTTTTAAGGAAAATTTAATTAAAATAGTACTTTCAATATTGATTTTTTTGTTATTTTTTATGCCTTTGGGAATATATATTTATAAATATCAATTTGCCTGGTTAGCAAGGGGAAATGCAACATTAATATGGAATAATATACCGGAACAATACAAATATGATTCTAAAAAGAAACTTTTAAAAACATTAGAAATGTATGTAAATAACATAAAATTATCATTTTTAGGACTTTTAAACAAAGGTGATGAAAACCCACGCTGGAATTTTCCTTTTCAACCGCATCTTGAATTCTTTACTGGAATATTTTTTGTAGTTGGTTTGCTCGTATTTATAAAAAGTTTTTTTAAATTAAAAGAATTTTTTATAATATCTGCCTTAATTACTTTGGCGCAGGCAACACTTTTAAATACAGAAAATCCAAATGCGTCAAGAAGTGCAATTTTAATCCCAATTATTTTAATTATTGCTGTTATTGGTATTTTAAAATTGATTGATTATTTTGTATTTCAATTTAAAAACATAAATAACAAATATATATTTTTAGTTTTGATATTTTTGGGAATTATAATCGGAATTAATAATTATAGACAGTATTTTGTAGAACAGGTTAAAAATCCTGATTTTCAATATGGATTTTCTCCGGAAGAGTATAATATGGCTATGACATTAAAAAAATTAGGTCATTCGTGGCGTGGAATTGTTTTACTAAGGTATGAGTTACGAAGAACTTTTAAATATTTAATGTATGGTGATAATACCTGGTTGACTTTTGCTCCTTATGCTAATATACCTGTAAGAGAAGATGATGGGAAAAATTATATTTATATGTCGGTATTTGAAAATTTACCAATAGTTCCTATTTTAAAGGATATATATCCAAATGGTGAATATGAAGAATTCAGGACCAAATATTGGCCCCACAAAGTACCTGTTTATTTTTCATACAAAGTTCCAAATTCAGATATTAAAAATGCTTTGGAGGATTTTAATAAAAATAAAAGAGGTTTAGAAGGATATTATTATAAATCAATAAACTGGACAGGAGAACCAGTTACTGTTACGGTTGAACCATTTATTTTTTTCAGGCATTTTTACTCGCCAATTAGCTTGCCATATTCTATGCATTATAAAGGTAAAATTAAAATAGACAAAAGTGATGTATATGAGTTTAAATTAATTTCAACAGGGAATACAACATTATTTATTGATGGTAAAGAAATGATAAAATTAAGCATTGATCCTAAAAAACAAGTTGAAACAAACGGGGTATGTTCAATTTATCTTAAATCAGGATTTCATAAATTAGATATTAAATACAATTCTGCGGTTTGGCATTTAGGAATGGAATTAAGATGGAAAAAACCAGGCGATATTGACTTTGAGGTTGTTCCATACAGGTTATTATACAGGGATTAAAATTTTTTAAATTTATATTTAATTAAAGTCCATATAGCAGAAAAAGTATGAAACCATCTTATTTTTTTGCCTTCTTTTATGGTGCGTGCCTTATAATTTACAGGCACTTCTGCTATTTTTAGTTTCATCCTGGCGGCTTTGGCAATAACTTCCGGACAAAAATCAAAACCTTTTGATTCTAAGTTCATTTTTTTTAAATGTTCTGTTTTAAAAAGTTTATAAGCAGTTGCTTCATCAGTTATTTTGATATTATATAATAAATTTGTAAGGAAAATTAAAATTTTATTTGCTATAAAATTTGTAAAAAACATTTTTTTGATTTCGCCTAAAAAACGGGAACCAATTACCATATCCGCTTTGTTTTGTAATAATGGTTTTAATAATTTATTATAATCATTTATATCATATTCTAAATCAGCATCCTGTATAATAACAAAATTACCAGTTGCATATTTAAGACCCTCTTTAATTGCAGCTGTTTTGCCTTCATTTTTATTTTTTAAAATTATTTTTAAAATTATAGGATTATTTGTATTTCTTTTGAAGCTTTTTAATATTTTTCTGGAATTATCAGTTGAACCATCATCTACAATAATTATTTCTTTTTTAACAGGTATTTTTACTTTTTTGACTTTCTGAAAAACTTTCCTTATTGTTTTTTCTTCGTTATAAACAGGTATTATAATAGTTAACTTTTTCATAATAAAAATTATAACATAAAAAAATTATTTTAAAATAAAAATTATTAAAAAATTCAGTATTATATTAGTAAACAAGAAAAAATTTAAAGTTATTTTTAAAAATTATCCGTCTTGTTATTATTTTTTTTATTTGGTATAATTTAAAAAAATTATAAAAGGAAAATATTTATGGGAAAAAGAGATGTTTTAACAGATTCATTAACTAATAACAGAGCGCTTAAAAACTACAATTGCTGGATTTATGAAAATATAAAGCCAGCGTTAGGAAAGACTATCATTGAAATCGGTTGTGGTTTAGGTGCAATTATTGATTTTATATACGGAAAAGATAATCAAATAACAGGTGTTGATATTTCAGATGAATATATTAAATTTTTAAAGATGCGTTACAGGCAACACAAAAATATAAAAATAATTAAATCAGATATACTTGATTTGCCAGAAAAAGTTAAAAAAAATTTTTATGATACAGTAGTAATGATAAATGTTTTAGAGCATATTAAAGATGATGATAAAGCAATAAAAATTATCAGAAGAATATTAAAAAAAGGTGGAAAAATTGCTTTAATGGTTCCTGCTTTTAATTTACTTCTTGGACCACTTGATAAAAATGTTGGACATTACAGGCGATATAATAAAAAACAACTTAAAGAATTACTTATAAGAAACAATTTTGAAATAAAAGAAATGTATTATATGAATCTTGTAGGTTTTTTTGGTTGGTTAATAAATATGAAAATTTTAAAAATGAAACACACTCCTAAAAATCAATCATATGTTTTTGACAGGTTCGTAGTTCCATTTTTAAAGGTAATTGAAAAATGGATAAAACCACCTGTTGGGCAGTCAATCATTGCTATTGCAATAAAAAAATGATTTTCATATAATAATTTTTTAAATTTATCATTCTGAGGAGGAAAATATGCTTTGTAAAAAATGTGGAAAAAATATAAGTAAAAATTCAAAATTCTGTAAATATTGCGGAACAAAACTGGAATTTATTCCAACAGCCAAAAATGTAGAGGATAAAGTAAAAAACAAAGGATTAGTTATTATAGAAATTTTATTATTAATTGTTTTTTTTCTTGCTTCAATAGACTTTAAATTAATAAGCGATTTTTTATTTAAAATTTACAAATTTTTACATTTGCCATTTGAAGTGTTTTATGTTGATAAAATCAGAATAAGTTTGCCTTCATTTTTCATATATAATTTTATTATAACTTTAATTATGGCAATTTTGCTTATAAAACAAGTTTCAGAAAATTCTTTTAATATTGATGAAAATTTGATAAAAAGGGATATTGATAATTTCAAAACATCATCCAAAAAGAAAACCAAAACCAGATTCCCTGTGGGGATGGTAATTTTAGTTTCTGTTTTATTTTTATTTCTTTATATTTTAGTTATAATTAAACAATTTTTTTTATTACAGGACATTTTATTTATTTTATGTTTTATTATTATAGGAAAATATTTTTATAAATTAGAAAAAGTAAATTTGTTAAAAGATTTAACCACTAATATTATCCCCTCAAAAGAATTTGTATACCTTTTATTCTTTACATTTGTAGCACTTATAATTTATGTATTTGACTGGCGTTCCTGGAAATATATTTATATTGGGGATGAATATACTTTTTATTATTTCGCAAAGGATATAGCGGATGGAAAAGTGCCATTAAGAATGCTTTATGAAAACGGGATTTATGAACACCATCCAGTCTGGGCTTCTTTATATCAGGGGATTTTTATGCTGTTATTTGGAAAACATTATATTGGCTGGCGGTTGAGTTCAACAATTATTCCTGTTTTAGGTATAATTCCGTTATATTTATGGATAAGAATAATATTTAACAGAAATATTGCAATATTAGCAATAGCATCTTATACATTTGCATTACCACTTATGGCTTTTGCGAGAATACCGCATGATATAATCCACGCAATTTTCCCTTTTATAATGGGTATGTTTTTACTTGAGATTGCTATAAGAAGAAATTCTTATTTTATTACATTTTTAGCAGCCATATTTGCAGGTCTTTGTTTCTATACATTTCAAACAGCAAGACTTATTGTGCCGGTTGGATTTTTTTACTGGTTGTTTCATCCTTTAAGAAAAGAATTTTCAGTTAAAAAAGTTATGGCGGGAGTAATTATTTTTATAGCATTTGTTTTACCTATTATATTAGGTGGAATAAACACAGATAATCCAACAGGAAGTTTTATAGATAAAATGTTAATACATACGTTTGTTAAAGCAAAAGAAGTCAGGCCGGTTGATAATGACTTTGCCTACATGATAACAAATTTTATTCATGCGTTTTTTTCTTTTATGGTAAAGTATAACATATCACATTATGTTACTCATCCTATATCCGATCTAATAACAGCAATCGGAGTAATTTTAGGATTTGCATTTTTAATTGTTTATTTTAAAAAGGACTGGCGAGCAAGGTTTTTATTATTTTCGTTTCTTGCAAATATTTTCATAATAGGTTCAATATGTCAGTATGCATATCCGCCGAATACACGACTTAATTTTTTGGTCATTATTTATTCAATCATTGGAGCGATCGGGCTTTATTCTTTAATTTCACTTTTACAGAATATTTTTAATTTAAAAAACAAAAAAGTAAATTTGATTTTTTCTTTTGCTTTTATAATAATTTTATTAAATCTATACATATTTTTTGTTCTTATGCCATTAAAAGCAAATTATAATCCTGAAGCCATAGCAATGAAATTTGTTGAAGAAAATAAAAAAAGAAAAACAATAGTTGTGAGTGAGATCCTGCATGATTTGCCTTCAATAATGAAAAATCATTTTTATAACGAAAATACTTTTGAAAAGATTTCCTTGGAAGAATTTAAAAAAAGATTACTGGAAGACAAATTAAAAGGAAACAACATTTTATTTTGTTATGATATAGTGCGAAAATATGCAGATTTGTCTGATATAATTACAAAAGGAGAAATAATATATCCGAGAGATAATATGCGTTTTTATTATTTATTTGATTTTGCAAAGGATGATATCTATCTGACTTTTAAACAGGCGATGTCTGATAAAATAGGGAAAGAGGAAATTTTAAAAATAGCGGAAAGTTTAAAGAAAGATTCTGAAAATATAAATATAAAAGAGCAAGCAGTTTCGGGAGTCAAAAAGAAAATAGAATTCCCCAAAATAAAATTTAAATTTGATTTATCAAAGATACAAATTGGTTTTTGTAAGAAAACTCCCAAAAATATTTTCCTTAATGAAAATGTTTATGCGCAGATTCTTAATCTTGATGGAGAGTTAAAAATGGCAATAGATATTGCGGTAACGAAAAACGGAGACA
Organism: Candidatus Goldiibacteriota bacterium; assembly: GCA_938034975.1. GTDB lineage: Bacteria > Oederibacteriota > PGYV01 > PGYV01 > DYJU01 > DYJU01. Next base: position 14,671 of record CALHNI010000047.1, read on the forward strand.
ATATATTTATTGCTGATGCCAGAGATAACTCCATAAAAATTTATAATAAAAAAGGAGATTTAATATATAGATTTAAAAAATCAATTCATCTACATAAAAGATTTGCGGAGAAAATAAAGGAAGGTTTAATTTATATAACTCTTGATGATGAAGATAAAAAGTTATTTGTGGTTGATTGTATTTATGGAACACTTGATGAATATGATATGGATGGTAACTATAAAAAAACTCTTGTAAGTAATGGTTATTTAATGGGGACAAGGAGTTTAAGATATTTCAGATTTAATGAACAGGAATTAATTGTTACATCTGTTCCACCAAATTCAGGATTTATTATTTATAATACAATGGGACAGATTGTAAAGAGTTTACTGGACAGACCCGGAAAAAAATGTGATGAATTTGACCAGCCCTGTTTTGTAACACTTGATTCAAAACAAAATATTTATTTATATGATACAGGAAATGCTGCAATAAAAGTTTTAAATCAGGATTTTAAATTACAAAAAGCAATTGCAATTGATGGCGCATCTACAATTATGGGTCCGCAATTTATAATAGATGAAAATAAGCAAATTCCTTATCTCGTTGCTACGATACAAAATAGTAATTCTCTTAAAATTTATTCTCTTGACTGGAAAAAATGTTTAATTGTTAGATTTGGTGAAAATGGTTTGCCAAGGTTTATTATGCCAACAGCAATTGCACAGGATTTGATGGGAGATTTATATATAATTTCTCCACAGGAAAATAAAGTAATTAAAGTAAAATTACCACAACTTTTTAAATAATAAATTTTGTATTGTTTTATGAATAAAAAAGCAAGAAAAATAAAAAACGATATTAAACAAGCCATAGAACAATTTCCAGTTCAACAAAAGAAAACTAAATCGGGTAAACAAAAAAGTTTAATAATATCATCATTTACTATAATTATCATTTCAACTATTCTTGCGGTAAAAGCAACTAATATTTTTGATTTTATAATAGATTTTTTTAGAAAACAAAAATTACCCTTGGATACGGTTTATTTGTTTAATACTTATAGAATAGTTTTTCCGGAATATTTTTTTCTTAATTTACTGATAATTTTTATTTTTTCATTTATTTTAATTTATTTGTTTGACAAAAAAAGTGGCAGATTAAAATCGTCGGGATTAAATCCGAGCTATATATTTTTTATCGGAATTGTGATATTATTGCATTTGATAGTTATTGGTTATTATTTATCTAATAAAAATGGATTAATTCAGGCAATAATTTTTTTAATAGAGATTTTATTGCTTTTAGGATTTTTTATTTACCTGGATAAAAAAGAAAATAAAAAAATTTTATATTCGGATATTTTAACAAAAAATGAATTTTATAAATTATTATTATTTTCTTTTGTTGTGTTTATGTTATATGCTTTTGACCAGTATTCTTGGAAATATTCATATATAGGTGATGAATATAGTTTTTATGAAGTTGCAAAATCAATATTAAATGGCACAAGAAAAATCAATATTTTTTCTGAAAATGGTGTTTATGGTTTTAATCCTGAATTATCTTCAATTTATCAGGCAATTGTTATGTTATTTTTTAGCCCTGATAAATTTTTTGGCTGGAAATTAAGTTCGGCATTAATTGTAGTTTTTTCTATAATTCCTTTTTATATATGGATAAAAACTATTTTTAATAAAAGTGTGGCAATTATTACAGTTATTGCTTTTGCATTCTGTCATACTATGCTTGCTTTTGGTCATATAGGATACAATAATATTCAGGTGGTTTTTCCTTTTATAGCAGGGCTTTGTTGTTTTGAACTTGCAATAAGGAAGAATTCTTCTTTTTATTCATTCTTAACTGCATTGATTGTAGGACTTGGGTGTTATAATTATTATTTTACCAGACTGCTTTTGGTATTTCTTCCTTTTTACTGGTTCGTTCATCCTTTAAGAAAAAATTTTTTAAAAAGAAATATAATAATTATCATTGGCGTCTTACTTGCAATAATAATGTTCATAATAATAAATCCTCACTGGATAGGACCTGTAATGCAACGTTCTTTTATAAAGGGGAGCGAGATACCTAATCCACAGGAAAGGCCAATTTATATTATTTTAAATTTTATATATACATTATTAATTTTTATTTATAAAGGAAGAGATAGTCATTTTGTAGTAGGTGGTATGACGGATTTTTTAACTACAATAGGGATTCTTTTTGGTATTATCTGGGCATTATGGGGAATAACAAAGGATTGGCGGGCAAAATTTTTAATTTTTGCTTATGTGTTGACCGCCTTTGCAACCGGCGCTATTAGTATGTATAATTATCCTGCTAATACAAGAATTCAGACAATGGTGCCATTATTTGCAATACTTGCCGGTATCGGGCTTACAAGAATGGCAGCATTGAGTGTTTATTTTAAAAACAGTTTTAAACTATATAAGCGATTATTATTGATAATTTGTGTTTTGATTATTATTTTTAATTTGTATGGATTCTATATCAGAATGCCTAAAAAATTCCAGTTTACAATGCAGTCCTATATTATTAAAGTTATGCAAAAAATGACAGGTAATAAAAAATGTGTTTTAGTTTCAAACGGATTATCCAATATTTATGAACTTGCTAATTTTTATAAATTTGCAGGAAGATTTGAAGTTATTTCTTCACAAACATTTGAATATATGGTAAACACAGATGAATTAAAAGGTAAAGTTTTGATAGTTCCTTTTGATTCAATCGGGTTAAAGCCGGAAATTGCAAATTTTGTCAAAGATGGACAATATGTGCTGGATTTTACTGAAAGAATGAAACTTATTTATATTTATGATTTTACAGATGAAAAATATTACAGAGCATTTAAAGAATTGTGGTTTACAGGCAGAACCGATTATGTTATTCAACGTAAAGAAATCAAAAATTATAAAATTAAAATACCTGAATTTATTAAAAAGAAAAATAAAACACAGGAAATAAAAAGGCAGGAACAGAGAACTGACCTGCCTTTAATTCATATTGCGGAAGGATTTTTCGGGTGTGGTAATGAATATGTTCCTGATTCTTTACAATTGCTGGATTACAAACTGTCAAAAATAAAATTAAATACGAAATTTAAATATCCATCAGATATTGCTGTAAGTAGTGATGGGGAATATTTATATATTGCCGATAGTTTTTCAGATTGTTTTTTTATTTTTAAAAAAATCAGAGATTTTGAGTTTAAGGTAATTAATAAGGTTTTATTAAAAAAGAAAGATTTACAGGATTTAATTGTTTCAGCAGAAGAAGAAAAAAACAAAGAAATATATATCTATTTAAAATACAATTTCTTAGATAATAACTTATATGTTTACGAAGCAAACTACGGGATAATAAAAGTTTATGATAAAAAAGGGAATTTAATCAAGACATTTGTTGATTCTCCATTTTTAAATGGAGGAAGAAGTTTAAGTATATCAAATGATGGAAAAAAAATAGCAGTGAGTATGCCGGGCAGGAATGCAATTGCTTTTTTTGACACAGAAGGAAAGTTAATAAAAAATTATTCCACATCTTTTGGAAACATGTGCGGACAACTTTCCCAGCCATGTTTTTTTACACTTGATTTAAATAATAATTTTTATGTGGTTGATGCTGCAAATTTCAGGGTGCAGATATTAACTGATGAGATGAAATATAAAAAACATTTCATTATAGGGAATGTATCAACAATTTTAGGTCCGCAGATAATAATTTTTGAAGAAAAAACAGTTCCTCATTTTGTTTTAACGCAGCCATATAATAAACAATTATTGTTTTTTACTATGGACGGAAAAAAATCAAGAATTATAGAATTAAAAGGGCAGGGTTTTGAAAATCCGGGTCCTATAACCAAAGATAATAACGGTAATATATATATCCTTGATACAACAAATAAAATTACTGCAATTTTAAATGTTTCAGATGAAATTTTTAAATAGTTAGCATACAAATCCCTTTTGGTGGCTATGGGTTTTTTATTATTCCTTTTTAGGAGAAATCCTGAAAAACGCATTAGCGTTTTTCAGGGGAAAAGAGAAAATATAAAAAAAGGTTTATAAACAAATAAGAATTTTAAGAGTGTCCTTGTTTTTAAAATTAAAAAACAGGTGAATTAAAG
>CALHNI010000048.1 GCA_938034975.1 Candidatus Goldiibacteriota bacterium
CGGACAAATACACCGACAAATACAGCAACAAACACATCAACTAATACACCGACATTTACTTTAACATTTACGCCAACTTTTACAAATACAAATACTAATACAAATACACCAACAAATACTCGGACAAATACACCGACAAATACAGCAACTAATACACCGACCAATACACCGACAAACACTTTAACATTTACACCAACAGTAACAGGAACACCGCCACCAACATGGACATGGACAGATACTGCAACAAATACATGGACATTTACAGTAACAAATACATCAACCAGCACTCCAACATTTACTTTAACTTATACGCCAACTTTTACAAATACAAATACTAATACAAATACACCAACAAATACCCGGACAAATACACCGACAAATACAGCAACAAACACATCAACTAATACACCGACATTTACTTTAACATTTACGCCAACTTTTACAAATACAAATACTAATACAAATACACCAACAAATACCCGGACAAATACACCGACAAATACAGCAACTAATACACCGACCAATACACCGACAAACACTTTAACATTTACACCAACAGTAACAGGCACACCAACACCAACATGGACATGGACAGATACTGCAACAAATACATTAACATTTACAATAACAAATACACGAACTGCAACACCAACAAATACATGGACAAATACACCGACTACCACAAATACACAGACAAATACCAATTCTCCAACAAATACAAACACAAGAACAGATACGCCTACAGCAACTTTAACTAATACTTTTACCTTTACTTTTACAGTTACAAATACAAGAACATTTACATCTACTGCTACTAATACATATACTCCAACCCAAACATATACACCGAGTAACACTCCTACAATTACAAATACATTTACAATAACAATGACACCGCCAGAGACACCTTATAAACTTGCAATTTATGTATATAATTCAGCTGGTGAAAAAGTAAGAACAATAATTGAAACAGCAATTGATACAGGAATAGAAGATGTTTTAATGACGCCGGAAAATGGAAAATTATTTATAGGCAATGAATTAAAACTTGAATTTAAAGGTGCAACGACAATAAAAGGAACGCCTGCTATTTTTACCTGGTATGGGGATAATGATAATGGACAGATGCTTAAAACAGGGACATATTATATAAAAATAGAAACAGCAGATGCTTACGGACACTATTCAAATTTAATAAGGGATATTACTATAATAAATAGCACAAACATTATTCTGCTTACTTTGTACAATACAGCAGGCGAAATAGTAAGACAATCAATGATGGAAAGTAAAGATATTGCAACAAAATTAATTGTATCAAATGCAGCGGATGATGTTTATTTATTAAATAATGCAAATAGGATTATGAAGGTAGTATATGGTGATATGCCAGATGATTATATAACGATTGATCTTATGCAGGAGAATCAGTCAGTATTAAATAATGGACAATATATAGTAAAAATAGAAAGTATAAATGAAACATCGCCAAAAGTAACAATAACAAAGCAGATAACTATATTAAAAGATGAAACGAAATTAGCAATTGAAAATTTCAAAGCATATCCCAACCCTAGTATATCTAAAAAAGGGAATTTAAAAATATATTATAAAATAAATGGGAATTTTTTGGTAGGAAATATAAAAATCTATAACTTAGCAGGAGAGTTAATAAGGATATATGCAATTCATAATAATGAAGGAAACATCCAATTGGATAGAAAAACAACTTCAGGACAGGTATTATCAGATGGGACCTATATTGCAATTTTAGAAATAAAATCAACGGACAATATTTTACGCCAAAAAATAAAGATTATTTTGTATTAGTTACATTTAAATTTTTAAGTTAAGGGAGTTTATGACGAAAAAAATCTTAATTTTAATTATTTCTATTTTTTATACTGTAAGATTATTTTCATTTTCAAATGTTTTTAATATTGGATTTGGGGATAGATTTAAACAGACATTTCCAGAGGGTGGTTCAAATCCATATGTAGAGGCATATAAAGTAATAGAACAGGAATTTGGAGCAGATTTTTTATATATGGCACACTGGGTAACAGGTAATGACTCAGGAACAAATTCAATTACAGTAGATTGGATAAGGAATATATGTGATGACGGGCATATCCCTGTTTTTATGCTATGGATGCAGGAAGATGCAGCAAATGCCGCCGGACTTGTTAATGAATATACGAGCAGGCCGTGGTTGTGAAATTTAATGGATGTGCGTGGAGGGAGAACTATTTATGCTGTGATACAACCTGAGTGGAATCAGGGAATGACAAGAGCACAGGATCCAAACTGGGGGATTGCAGTTGCCAACCTTGCAAATACCATACGTTCATCTTTATCACCAGACACAAATGTGAAAATTGGTTTATCATGTGGAGATTGGGGACGTTATCCAGAAGCATACAATCTTTATAAAGCAATGGGGTCGGCAGCGCCATACCTTGATTTTATTGCATGGCACGAAATGAGGTCTTCTTGCAGAAATGATAATTATTGGATGCCGCCTTATCAATGTGATCCTTACTGGAATCCAATACCAGAAATTGTAGAAGGAGCAATGGAATATAACTGGTATTTATATAAGACATATGGTAGACCAACTTTTTTTAATTATTATGCAGTTGGAACACTTGATAATGGTGGTGGAGCGCCTGCTGGTGGGGAAGTTGATTATGGTCTTTATTGGGAACAAAAGAGTGCGACTGTTTCTGATATATTTTTTAAAAGGAGAGCAGAAATGCAGGCAATGGATAATGAAGGTATGGCTTATTTTTCATATTTTTACCATTATGCATTAGGTGGTGCTCATGGTGCGTGCCAAAATACTTTTGGTCTTGAAAGCTCAAATTCTAGTGATTTATGGCATAAAAATCAAGTTTGGCAAGTATGGCGAACAAGAACAAATGAATTATATTATGGTGGTGGCATCTCATCACTTGCTATTGTAAATCCTGAAAGATATACAGTAAACACAGGAAATATTAAAGTTGGTTGGTATAGAGTCGGTGGAAATTTTTCAAATAAACTTGTTTATAATCTTTATTATAGCCCGGATTATGTTTTAAATGCCAATGGAACATCAACAGGGAACTGGTATTTAATTCAATCCAATATACCAACCAAATCATCTGATGCTTATAAAGATTATGCTGAATGGATATGGAATTCTTTACCGGATATACACCAGAATACCCATGTTAGATTAAAAGTTGAAGGTTCTGATGGCAGCGTAACTATAAGTTATCCAATTACAGTACAAAATGGGACTACTGGTTGTGATCCTGTGACCAACCGAAAAGCGAGTTTTGAATTTGAAGGAACAGCAGAGGGATGGGGACAGCATGATCCTGGTTGGAATGCCCAGGTTGAAAATCCTGCAATCTGGATTGGCTATTCAAATGAAACAGCAAGTTATTTGCAAGGTTCATTAAAAGTTCGCTCAGCATTCAGAAAAGATTTAAATCATCAATTATCATGTATTGATTATGCTTATTTTCCGGGTTATCTTGATTTAACAACTCATACTAATAAAATTTTTCAAATGGATGTTTATGTACCACCACCAACCTATGGTAAAGATACTTTAGGACCATGTTATGGAATGACAAAAGCAAAATTATGGGTAAAAGATTCACAACAAACACCAGTAGGCGCACATGCAATAGTGCTCTGGCCTGGATGGAATACTATAAGATGGGATTTTACAAATCCTGCTGATTATTCAACATCGCCAGGAATGCTTACTTCTAATTGGAAAATAAGCTACCTTTATGTTGAGATAACCTCTGATATGCTTTTAGATGATACAGCAATTATATTGACCACGTTATAATAGGTGATGGAAAAACTTGCGATGTCTATGAAGATGAATATCCACCAACCATACAACATACCCCTGTTGTTACTGCTATGTGTAATACTTATACAGCAATACGAGCTTATATTGCTGATAATATTGGAGTTAAAATTGCGCGGGTAAATTATAGAGAAGCAGGTCAAACAATATATATGCCTGTTAGTATGACTTTAACCGGTAATATTTTACCAGGTGGATTTAAAGAATATATAGCATATATACCAACCGGGCTTAATGACATTGAATATTTCATATGGGCAACAGATGAAGCAGGGAATGATCCACCTAATGGTAATGGGGGAACGCAATATTTACCATACACAATTGATGTGGGATGTTATACTCCAACTTTTACACATACAACTACATATACCCCGACACCTACAAATACCAGTTGGCCAACTTGGACGCAAACATATACTCCTACAGTTACACCTATAACAGGTGCTGGAAATTTAAGAGTTGAAATATGGAATCAACAGGCTGATCCTTATTGGAATATTTCTGATATCAGAGTTTATAATGATGGTTCGTATTCAACATCAAATTTAGTTATAAGATATTTTTTCTCAATAAATCAATCTTATGCTTCATCTGTGCAGGTAGATATACCTTATGATAATTCAAATCCATATGCAGGCGGAAATCCTGTTACAACTACTGTAAAAAGTGCTGGTGGTGATTGTTATTTTGTTGATGTAATTTATAATACACCACCTTTGATTTCATTAGGTCCGGGCAGCTATTATCAATTTAGATTAAAACTTGGGACAGGTGGAAATCCATGGATAACGCCTTCTGATGACTGGTCATTGCAGGGTAATATTTTAAATGGAAGTTTTAAACCAACTAATTATATAGCAATTTATCAGTATGGTGCTCTTGTATATGGTATTGAACCATCTTGTTCATTTCCAACATCCACGCCAACAAAAACAAATACGATAACAAATACAAGGACTTTTACAAATACTTCAACTAATACTTTAACATATATTCCAACAAATACACCACCACCAACAAATACATTTACAATGACTTTTTCTATAACAAATACAAGAACAGCTAGTAATACTCCTACAGCAACTTTTACATGTTCTTATAAACCACCTGTTTCAGTTTCTGCATATTTAGAACAATGCGATTTATATAGAACCCAGATACAAATAAAAGTTACAAATAATGATAGTATTTCTTTAGGACCAGTAAAAGTAAGGTATTATTTTTATATGGATGAAACAGAAAGTTTTACAAGCTGGTTTTTTGATACAACCTTTGACTATACTTCGCCATATATTGGCAATCCACAAAATAGCGGGCCAATACAGGTATGTGGAAATTATTATTATGTGGAAACAAGCTATGAAATATATCCGAGCGCTACAGTTGTTCCTGGAAATTCATACCATATGAAAATGCATTTTGGAAGTTATAGTGGATGGAAATGCGGCAATGACTGGTCCAATCAGGGATTACCTATAAATAACTGGGTAACAACAAATAAAATAGAAGTTTTTTATGGTGGTTGTCAGATATATGGACAAAATCCTTGTGATTTACCTACGAATACTCCAACTCAAAATCTTGTTGCAACTGATACGCCAACTTTAACACCTGGAAGTTCAAATACACACACATATACTTTTACATTTACTAGTACAACTACAATTACAAATACTTTTACCGTAACTTATACTCATACAAATACAAGTACGTTTACAGAAACTAACACTTTTACAAATACAGAAAGTTTTACACATACATTTACTAATACAGAAACATACACATACACTTTTACAAATACAATTACAAATACACCAACAGAAACATTTACTTTTACCGAAACTGTTACAGGTTCGCAGCCACCTACTTGGACTCATACAGAAACTTTTACAACAACTGAAACAAATACAATCACTTATACGCCTTTAATTACTTTTACAGAAACTTCTACATCAACAAGAACCTTTTCAGCGACTGCAACAGATACAACGGGTTATTTTATTACTTTAACACCAACAAATAGTTTTACAAATACTTCAACTTATACATATACGAATACAGTTACTTTAACAATGACAAATACAACAACTTTTACATACTCGCCAACTTTTACTCTAACAATGACAGTTACTTATACTTTTACAAACACATATACCAGAACATTTACATCTACACCTACAATTACAAATACGTTTTCTTACACATATACTGCAACTAATACATTTACTCCAACACCTGAACAATCTGATATAAAAATTAAATTAGAAGCAAAGGGCGAAGAACCTAAACAGGGTGCGAGAATTACTTATTTGGTATCAATAGAAAATAATTCAAATTCAACTATCTATGATCTTAAATTATGGGATACATTACCAGAAGGAATTAAGTTTGTCAAAAATGATTCAGGAGTTCCATTAAATATAACTTTGATTGAAGGAAAACAATTTTTATTATGGGACTTAAATGGTTATGAACCATTACCTGGTAATAAAATAATAATTGAATTTACAGTTGAAATAGAAGAAATTATTACAAAGGATGGTTTAATTATAAATACTGTTGCTGCTGATTTTTATGATGCCTTTTATACACCATCTATTGGCAAACACCCGCCTGTTTTTTCTAATATGTCATTTTATCCAAAAGGTAAACCAGTTATATATCCTAATCCATTTAGTAAATCAAAGGCAAAAAATGGACTTTTAAAATTTGAAAATTTGATTCCTAATTCGAAAATATATATTTATACTTTAAATGGTGAACTTGTGATAAATAAAGTTGTAAAAGAAGTGATAGAGTTCTGGGATGCGAAAAATAAATATGGAAGCGAAGTAGCGCCAGGAATATATTTTTATCTTATTGAAAATAGAACAACAGGAAATTTTGAAAAGGGGAAACTTTTTATTGTAAAATAATATGAAATTATTATAATAAAAAATCATAAAATAAAATAGTAAAATGGCAAAAAAATGAAAAAATTATTTATTTTAAAATTTATAGTTTTATTTTTTTATATTTTTTTAAACGGTGAAAATGATTTTTTAAAATTGCGAAAAGATATGGTAGAAGACCAGATAAAAGCGCGTGGAGTAAAGGATGAAAAAGTTCTAAAAGCAATGTTAAAAGTAGAAAGACATAAATTTGTTTCAGAAAATTTGCAAAAATATGCATATAACGACCTGAAAAACGCATTAGCGTTTTTCAGTGGAAAAGAGAAAATATATAAAAAGGTTTATAAACAAATAAGAATTTTAAGAGTGTATTTGTTTTTAAAATTAAAAAACAGGTGAATTAAAGTAATGTGCTATAAAAATAAAAAATTATTAAGCAAAAAAGCCAAAAATATTTTATATTACCGTAAAAACGCATTTTCTAATGCGTTTTTATGGTAACGATTATTCACTTGATATTGGACAAGGGCAAACAATATCACAACCATATATTGTTGCTTTGATGACGGAGCTTTTGGAATTAAAGGGGAATGAAAAAATTCTTGAAATCGGAACTGGGTCCGGTTATCAGGCAGCAATACTCGCTGAAATATGTAAAAATGTCTATACAATAGAAATCCTACCCCAACTTGCAAAAAATGCAGAGAAACTTTTAAAAAAATTAGGATATAAAAATATTAAAGTAAAAACAGGGGATGGTTTTGAAGGATGGAAAGAATATGCGCCTTTTGATGGCATCATAGTTACCTGTGCACCTGAAAAAATTTCACAACCACTTTTGGAGCAATTAAAAGATGGTGGAATAATGGTAATACCTGTTGGAGACATTTATCAGGAACTTTTGCAGATAAAAAAAGGAAAGGGTAAAATTATTAAAAAATCAATAATACCTGTAAGATTCGTTCCAATGACAGGCAAGGCAAAAGAGAAGAATTAAAATCATTTCAGATTTTCAATATAATTTTGAGCAGAAAAAGCAGCAATGGCACCATCACCGCAGGCAGTTACAACCTGTCTTAATTTTTTCTGAGTGCAATCACCACATGCAAAAATTCCTTCTTTGGAAGTGTTCATATTTTTATCTGCTATTATGTATCCATTTTCATCCATATCTAAAAAACCTTTTAAAAATTCAGTATTTGGAATAAGACCTATATAAACAAATACACCTTTTACAGGGATTATTTTTGATTCGCCTGTTTTTACATTTTTAACTTTTATACTTTCAACATATTTATCACCTGAAATTTCTTCAGGTATAAAATTCCATATAAATTCAATTTTTTCATTTTTAAAAGCGCGTTCCTGAATTATTTTGGTTGCGCGTAGTTTATCTCTTCTGTGTATCAAATAAACTTTGTTTGCAAATCGAGTTAAAAATATTGCTTCTTCAACTGCGGTATCTCCGCCACCTATCACTGCAACATCCATATTTTTATAAAAAGCACCATCGCATGTTGCACAATTAGAAATGCCTTTACCTTTGAATTTTTCTTCTCCTTTAATATTCAAATTTTTATATTTGGCACCAGTAGCAATTATAATAACTTTTGCTGAATATATATTGCCAGAAGCAGTATGAATTAATTTAACAATATTTTGTGATTCAATTTTAATGACTTCATCAAAAATAAATTCAGCACCAAAATTTTTGGCCTGTTTTTCAAAAATGGCAATAAGATCAGGACCTGATATTTTGATCTGGCCTGGGAAATTTTCAACCTCTGATGATAAAAATATCTGACCACCTAAAGCCATTTTTTCCAAGATGGCAGTTTTAAATCCGGCACGGCAGGTATAGATAGCAGCAGTTAATCCTGCTGGCCCACCACCGATTATAATTACATCAAAATTATTATCCTTTTCTTTTTTTTCAAAATTATTTAAGTTTATTTTAATTTGTTCCATATTAGTCACTTAAAACTTTTATCAATAATATTTTTTAATTCTGCTTTAGATCTTACACCGATTGTCTCGTTTACATTTTTACCATTTTTAAAAAATTTCAAAGTCGGGATAGACATTATACCATATTCTGAAGCACTTTTTGGATTTTCATCAACATTCAATTTGGCAAAAACGACTTTGCCTTTATTTTCTTTTGCTAATTCTTCAATAATAGGTGCTAACATTTTGCATGGCATACACCATTCAGCCCAGAAATCAACAATAAGATTTTCATATTTTTTCAATGCATCTTTAAAATTGTCATCGGTTAAATGAATAATTTCTTGTGGATTATCAGATAAATTTTTTTCTTTCATTTTAATATTTCTCCTTTCTAATTTTTATTATTTATATTTTGCATTAAAAAATCAATAAAAATTTTTTCATCAACAGAACCTAAAATTCCTTTATTTACATCATCGTTTATAAATGTGTGTGGGACAGAAGAAACGCCAAATTTCATTGCTAATTCAGAATTTTGTGATGATTCAACGCATTCAGAAGTGATAATACCTTTTTTTTCAATAGCGATTTGATTCGCTAAAATAACAGCAGAAGGGCAGTAAGGGCATGTTGGTGTAACAAAAACTTTTAAATTTACCGGATTGGTTAATATATTTAACAAATTTTTACTATTTTTTGAAAGTAAAGATTGTTGGGCAGAAACAAGTAAAATTGTTTCAATGACAGAATTTGCTTCATAACCGGCAGGAGCACCATTAAATAAAATTTTGTAACCCAAATCATATCCAATGGCTAAAGTAGGGGAGGTTTTTATATTTAATTCTTTTACAATATTATCAGAAACTGATATTTCCTGATATAAAATTCTGGCATCTATTTCTGATAGTTCTTTAATAAACTGTTTGGCAAATAGGTTATATTCAGTTACATCTTCACTTCCGGGTAATATAACCGGATTTGTAAAAATTTTTACATCAACTGGTAAATTTAACATGTTTTTAAATTTTTCTGATAAACTTTCTTTTGTCTCTGGATCAATTAATTTATCCATTTTATTTCTCCTTTTTTAAGATTTGAAAAATATTATAACTTTGTTGTTTTATAATTTCATTTGCTGAATTTAAAATATCAATAATTTTATATGAACTTAATTTATAACATACTTTATTTCCTTTTCTTTCACATATTAAAAGACCTGCGTCTTTTAGCAGAGATAATGCTCTTGAAACCTGCGGCTGATTTTCATTTATTATTTGTGCGAGATTACATACTGTTGTATTTTTTTTACCAAGTGCATATAAAATTTTTATTCTTAATGGGTTTGATAAATTTTTAAATAGTTCTGCGATAAGGTCATATTTATCCATAATTTTACTCCTATAAATTTAATATATACTAATATACAATTATACATATATTTGTATATTTGTCAAGCATAAAATTTAACCCTGAAAAACGCATTAGCGTTTTTCAGGGAAAAGAGAAAATATATAAAAAGGTTTATAAACAAATAAGTATTTTAAGAGTGTATTTGTTTTTAAAATTAAAAAACAGGTGAATTAAAGTAATTTACTAAAAATAAAAAATTATTAAGCAAAAAAGCCAAAAATATTTTATATTTCTGTAAAAACGCAT
>CALHNI010000049.1 GCA_938034975.1 Candidatus Goldiibacteriota bacterium
TCAAATTCATTTTGCTGTATATTATTCATGAGGCTGTTTTCTTTTTATCTTTCCCATCGGGTGAAAGATTAAATTTAATTTTTTTCTTTATTTTACACAAGAAAACAGCCTTTTCAATACTTTCTATTGCGGAGTTAAGGTGTTGGTTTTATTGCAGATAATAAAATCAAAAACAGGATAAAATTTTATAAGGACATAAACTGGGTAAAAGAACAATTTGAAACAACAAAAAAATACTGGAATGATTACATTGACAAATTTACAGTAAAAACGCCGGATGAAAAATTTGATACGATGGTAAATATATGGGGTAAGATTCAATTGTCAGCAATTACCCGTTTCCGCGGCACATCACCTTATCATGGTGCTGAAGGTGGACTGGGTTACAGGGATTTAGCGCAGGATATAGAAGGTATAACTTCCCTTGATTTAAAACTTGCAAAAGAAAAATTAATGCTTATTTTAAAATATCAATATAACTATGGACACACTGTATCTGGTTTTTCAATTATAGATGGACCATGGTCAAATGAAGGAGTAACAGGAAAAGCGGATGTTCCTGTATGGCTTCCTTATACAACGCTTGCATATATAAAGGAAAGCGGGGACATAAAATTTTTAAAAGGAAAGGTACCTTTTTTAAATGGCGGAAGTGCAACAGTTTATGAACATATTTTAAGAGCAGTAAGGTATTTATTTAATGAAACAGGCAGAAATGGATTGCCGCTTATAAAACGCGCTGACTGGAATGATGCTTATGATTGTCTCGGCAAAGGAGGGAAAGGAGAATCGGTATGGCTTGCAATGGCTTTATGCAGAGCATTAAATAGTGTGAAAGAACTTGCTGAGTTTTTAGGTGATAAAAAAGTTGTAAAAGAGATGGAACAGAAACATAAAATAATGAAGGAAAGAATAAATAAAGTTGCATTTGATGGAGATTATTATATTGCTGCTTTTAATGACAGGGGATATAAAATTGGTTATAGAAAAAATAAAGAAGGTATAAAACCGCTTAATTCCCAGACATGGGCAATATTTGGTGATGTTATTCCTGATGAGAAAAGATTAAAATCAGTTTTAAAAACAATTGATGATTTAGATACACCTTACGGACCTGTTTTATTTAAAAAAGCATATACTGAATTTAATCCAGAGATAGGTCGTGTAACGTCATTTGCGCCAGGAATAAAAGAAAATGCAGCTGTATTTTCTCACGCAGTAGCATTTAAGATTGTTGCTGATTGTGTAATTAAAAGAGGCGAACAAGCATACGATTCTTTTTCAAAACTTTTACCTTTAAGTAAGATAAAATTAGAAGAGCCTGATAAATATAAAGTAGAGCCATATGTTTATTCTGAATATGTTGTTGGACCTGATAATAAAAGAAATTATGGAGAAGGCGCATTTACATGGAATACAGGGACATCCCCATGGATGTTTATGGCGGCAACACAATGGATTTTTGGAGTAAGACCAGCATTTGATGGTATAATTATAGACCCATGCCTTCCTTCGCAATGGAAAGAAGTTGAAATGAAAAGGCCTTTTCGCGGTAAAATTTTAAATATAAAAATTAAAAATTTAAGAGGTAAAGCATCTAAAAACCAGAAAGTGACAATTATGCTAAATGGTGATAAAATAGAAGGAAATATGCTTTCTATTAAAAAAATAAAAGCTATAAAAGAACAGGAAATTGATATTTTAGTTGAAGTTAAATAAACAAGGAGCGAAAAATTGTTTGATAAATTAAGTTTATCAGGATACAGAGGAAAAATTGGCGAAGGTTTTGATTTAATTAAGGTATCAGAACTTTTAAGTGCATTTTCAGTTTATACTGGCGAAGGCAGTAAAATAGCAATCGGAATGGATAAAAAAATTTCATCAAATATGATTAAATCATGCATTATTTCATGTTTAATTGCAGGTGGAAATGAAATTTATGATACAGGTGTAGTAACCACAGCCAATTTACAATTATTTATAAAAGAAAAAAGATTAAATGCAGGTATAATGATAGGTGGCTTTGGCAATGAGGATATAAACGGTATAAGATTTTTCAGAGGTGATGGCTTGCAATTGAATGAAAATGAAATGCAGGGAGTTTTAAATATCTATCATCTAAAAAGATATGATTTTAGTAAATGGGATAAATTAGGCAAAGTAATCACTGTAAATTACGCAAAAGAAATTTATTTTGACCATTTAATGAAAGCATTTCCTGGTATTGTGAATATAATAAAGGATAAGAAATTTAAAATAAAAATAACAGGAACATATAATAATATAAAAGAATATTTCCAGATTGGTTCTAAAAAGTTTGGATTTAAAATAGTAAAAAATAATGCAGATGTTATTTTTGAAATAAATTCAGACGGTTCACTTTCTATGATAAAAATAAAAGATAAAGAAATTGATTCATATAATATTTTACCATTTATCATTTTGATGTCGTCAGAAAAAATAAAGAAGGTAGTAACAAATTTTAGTTCGTCTTTTATGTTAAAAGATATAGATAACATAGAATTGATAGAAACAAAAGCAGGTATGGCAAATATTTCAGAAAAAGTTTTGAATGAAATGGCAGATTTAGGTGGAGAAGGTTGTGGTAGTATATTGTTTCCTGAATTTGTGTATGGTTATGATGTATTTGCAACTTCTATTTTAATACTTGCATTACTTGCGAAAGAAAAAGAGTTGGATAAAATCATAAATTCAATACCTGACTATTTTTATTATAAAAAAATGATAAAACTAAAATCTGAAAATATTAATAATGTAATGTATAATCTAAGAAATCAACTGAATAAAAAATATAGAATAATAAAAGCAGATGGAATAAAAATATCGGATAAAGATTACTGGATTACAATAAGGCCTTCTAATACCGAAGATGTAATAAGAATTATAGGTCAGGCAAAGAAAAAAGAAAAAATAAAGAAAGTTATTAAAGCAATTGAAAAAAGTATAAAAAAAATTATGGAGTAAAAAATGGCTATATCTGATTTAAAAATCAGTGTGTCAGGTATAAGAGCTACAACCGGAGACACGTTAACTCCGCAACTTATTTTAAAATTCGCAATGGGATTTGGGACCTATATTAAAGGCGGTAAAGTAGTTGTTGGCAGGGATTCTCGTGTATCTGGTGATATGGTTAAAAATGCCGTATTTTCAGGGCTTTTGGCAACCGGATGTGAAGTTGTTGACCTTGGAATATGTATGGTATCAACAGTTCATGTAATGGTAAAAAAATTAAAAGCAAAAGGAGGAATTGCAATTACTGCAAGTCATAATCCGGTTGAATGGAATGCTTTGAAATTTGTCAATAAAGAAGGAATAATTTTACCGCCTGAAGAGGCAGAAGAACTTTTTAATATTGTAAATAACGAAAAATTTATTAATGTCTCTTACAAAGACATAAAAAATATAAAACAGGATTTTTCAGGAAAAGAAACCCATATAAAACTGGTTTTAAAAAATATACCGGTTCAATTGATCAAAAATAAAAAATTTAAAGTTGTTGTTGACTGTGTAAATGGCGGCGGTTCTGAAACCGTGCCTGAATTTTTAAAAAATCTGGGTTGCGAAGTTATTGCTTTAAATACAATACCTGATGGCATTTTCCCGCATCATCCGGAACCACTTGATAAAAATTTAACCCAAATAAAAGAAGAAGTAAAAAAGCAAAAAGCAGATATTGGTTTTGCAGTTGATGCGGATGCTGACAGGTTGGGGGTAATTGATGAAAATGGAGTTTTTGCAGGTGAGGAAATGACTCTTGCTTTGGCAGCTTACTATGCTTTATCAGAATTTAAAACATCAATAACAACAAATTTGTCAAGCAGTTCTATACTAGACTGGGTAGCACAGAAAAATAACGTTAAAATTTACAGATCAAAAGTAGGCGAAGCAAATGTTGTTAAACTTATGAAAAGCAAAAATTCAGGGCTTGCCGGTGAAGGGGGCGGTAAAGTTATTTTTCCGCCTGTTACTATGAGTGCTGATTCTTTATCAGCAATGGGACTTATACTATCTTTGCTTGCTTTAAAAAATAAGAAAATTTCAGAGATAATAAATGAATTCCCAAAAGTTTATACAATTAAACACCGCCTTGAAACAGGTAATAAAAATGTTTATTATATTCTAAATAATTTAAAAAAAGAATTTAAAGATGAAAACATAAATACAGAAGATGGAATTAAAATTATCAGAGATAAAGGATGGATTCATATAAGACCATCCAATACAGAACCAATAATAAGGATTATTGTTGAAACTATGTCACAGCAATTAACACAAGAATATTTAAATGAAGTTTTAAATAAAATAAATTAGTAGGAGGTAAAAAAAATGGATATTGTCCAGAGATTTTATGAAAAAGCAAGAAAAAATCCTTTAAAAATTGTTTTCCCAGAAGGTAACGATGAAAGAATTCCACAGGCAGCAGCAAAGGTAAAACAAGAAGGAGTTGCAATTCCGGTTATTATCGGTAACCCTGAAGAAGTAAAAAATCTTGCAAAAGCAAAAGGTGTATCAGTAGATGGTATAGAAATAATTGACCCATCAACTTCCCCAAAACTTGAAATTTATACAAAAGAATATGCTACATCACGAAATATGAAAGAAGCAGTGGCAAAAAAATTAGTGAAAGACATTTATATTTTTGGAGCAATGATGGTAAAAATGGGAGATGCCGATGGTATGGTTGGTGGTGTTAATTGTCCGACAGCAAAAATGATTTCAGCAGCATCTTTAACTGTTGGCTATGAAGCCGGAATGTCAACCGCTTCAAGTTTTTTTATTATGGTAATTCCTGAATATCTTGATGAAAAAGACAAAGTATTAATATATGACGATTGTGCGGTTATTCCAAATCCTAATCCACAGCAACTTGCAGAAATAGGTATTGCATCAGGTATTAATGCAAAAAATTTTGTTGGGATAGAACCCAAAATAGCATTTTTATCATTTTCAACCAAGGGTTCTGCATCACATCCTGACGTTGATAAAGTTTTAAAAGCAATTGAAATTGCTAAAAAAATAAATGATGAAAAAAAATTGGGGTTTGAAATTGATGGTGAAATGCAGTCAGATGCAGCAATTGTGCCTAAGGTAGGTGAAAAAAAAGCACCAGGCAGCAAAGTCGCCGGTAAAGCAAATGTTTTAATCTTTCCTGATTTGGATGCCGGTAATATATGTTATAAATTGACAGAAAGATTAGCAAAGGCAAAAGCATTAGGTCCTATTTTACAGGGTTTTGCAAAACCGGTAAATGATATGTCGCGCGGTGCATCGGTTCAGGATTTGGTTGATGTGGCAGCAATTACCTGTGTCCAGGCGCAGGGAGCAGTGCGCGCCTAAAAGTGAAAATTGACAATTGAAAATTAATTAAGGAGGATAAACTATGAAGATTCTTGTTTTTAACTGTGGTAGTTCATCAATTAAGTATCAACTTTTTGAAATGCCGGAAGGAAAAGTTTTAGCAAAAGGATTGATTGAAAAAATAGGTGAAAAAATTTCAAAGGCAAAACAGCAGGCAGGTGATAAAGAAATAAAAATAGAAAAACCAATAAATGACCATGATGAAGCATTGAATTTAATGAAAGATTTATTAACTGATAAAGAAAAAGGTGCTGTAAAATCATTATCAGAAATAGAAGCAGCAGGACATAGGGTTGTTCATGGTGGCGAAGATGTTTCAGGTTCAGTTGTTATTGATGATAATGTTATAAATATAATAGACCGTTATTGCGATCTGGCACCGCTTCATAATCCGCCAAATCTAAAGGGAATAAGAGCAGCGATAAATATGCTTGGAAATATTCCCCAGGTTGCCTGTTTTGATACAGCATTTCATCAGACATTGCCGCAGGTAGCATATATGTATGCACTGCCTTATGAAATTTATGAAAAATTTAAAGTAAGAAAATATGGATTTCATGGAACTTCTCATAGATATGTTGCCAGAAGGGCAGCAGAAATTTTAAATGTGGATAAATATAAGTTAAATGCAATAACCTGCCATTTGGGAAATGGCTGTTCCATGGCAGCAGTAAAAGATGGAAGATCAATTGATACTACGATGGGTTTAACTCCTTTAGAAGGGCTTGTCATGGGAACCAGAACTGGTGATTTTGACCCAGCAGTTATTTTTTATCTTATTGGCAAAGGTTATACAGCAAAGGATTTGGATACAATGTGTAATAAAAAGTCGGGTTTACTCGGGATTTCAGGAATTTCAAATGATGTCAGAGAATTAGAAGAAAAAGCAAAAACAGGCGATAAAAGGGCGCAACTTGCACTTGATATGTTTGCATACAGAATAAAAAAGTATATTGGAGCATATATTGCTGTTTTGAATAATGTTCATTGTATTATTTTTACAGGCGGCATAGGAGAAAATGGTTCAATAATGCGCAAAAGAATTATACAGAATTTAGAAGGTGTTGGAGTTATTTTGGATGATGTTAAAAACAACGAAACCACTGGAGGAAAGGAAGGTGATATTTCAGCAGAAAATTCTAAAATAAAAGTTCTTGTTGTTCCGACAAATGAAGAAAAAGCAATTGCACAGGATACCTATAGTTTAGTAACAAAAAAGTAAAAAATATTCAAAAGGAGGAAAAGTTATGTCAGACACATTTGAAAGAGTAAAAAAAGTAACAGCAGAATTATTGAAGGTAGATGAAAGCAAAATTACAGAATCATCAAGATTTGTTGAAGATTTAGGTGCTGAGTCAGTTCAATCAATAGAATTAGTTGCAACTTTTGAAGAGGAATTTGGGATTGAGATGGATGAAAATGAAGCTCTGGCAGTTAAAACAGTTGGTGATGCGGTAAAATTTATAGATAATATTTTAAGTAAAAAGTAAAAAGCGTATAGGCGTATAAAAAGAGTATATTTCAGGAGGAATTTTTTATGGCTAAACTTTCAAAAGAACAAATTAAAGCATTACAGGAAAACAGATGCTATGCTGATGATTGGAGCAAAATAGAAATTCCTGATGATTTTAAAACAGATAGAATCCAGGATTGTTATTTCAAAGGTAATATAAAAATAGGTAAATTAAATGGTAAAGTTGATATTGGTGATGGTATAGAGAGAGCATGTGGTATTTACAGAGCAAAATTAAACAATGTCAATATAGGTGATAATTGTTATATAGCGGATGTTAAAGGCTGGATTTCAAATGCTGATATAGATGATAATGTTGTAATTGAAAATGTAGGCGATATTAAATGCACAGGCGAAACAACTTTTGGAAATGGTAATCCAATAGAAGTTTTAAATGAAGGTGGCGGAAGAGAATTAAAAATCACAACAAAAACAAGTGCGCAGATTGCCTATCTTACTGTATTATACAGGGATAAGAAAAATCTTGTGGAAAAATTAAATAATATTGCAGATAAATTTTCTGCTTCTTTTAAGAAAAATAGAATATATATAGGAAAAGAAGCGAAAATTTTAAATTCTGTTATGCTAAATAATGTATATGTTGGAGAAGCAGCAGAAATAAAAGGCGCACAATATCTTTATGAAGGGACCATAGATTCATCAAAAGAAGCAAAAACAGAAATTGGTAACGGCGTCGTGGCAGAACATTTTATTGTACAAAAAGGTGCATCTGTAAAAGAAGGCGCAATGATTTTTTCTTCTTTGGTAGGTGAAGGCACAAAAATAGGTGAACAATTTTCTGCAAAATCATCGGTATTTTTTGCTAATTCTGAAGGGTTCCATTCAGAAGCATGTTCTGCATTTTGCGGACCTTATTCTGTTTCTCATCACAGGTCAACTTTATTGATAGCTGGTCTTTTTTCTTTTTACAATGCAGGAAGCGGCACAAATCAGTCAAATCACATGTATAAATTAGGGCCTATACATCAGGGTATTTTAGAGCGTGGTTGTAAAACAGGTTCTTTTTCTTATCTGCTCTGGCCATCAAAAGTCGGGGCTTTTTCAGTGGTAATTGGTAAACACTATGCGAATTTTGATACATCGGATCTGCCATTTTCTTATATAACTGATGAAGATGGAAAATCAATAATAACTCCTGCAATGAATTTTTTTACAGTCGGGACAGTAAGGGATGGAGAAAAATGGCCTGCACGAGACAGAAGAAAAAACAAGAAAAAATTAGATTTAATAATTTTTGATGTTTTATCCCCATTTACCGGACAGAAGATGATAAAGGCAATAAAAATATTGCAGGAACTTTATGATTCGGCTGATAAAGGAGTTGAATTTGTAAAATATAACGGCATAAACATTAAAAGGGTTTTGTTAAAAACAAATAAAAAGTATTATCAACTCATATTGTCCAAATATTTTGGAGATGTTTTAATTAAAAGAATGCAAAAGTCAAATGCTGGTAAAATTTCCGAAATTTTAAAAATTGATGTGCAGGGTGTATCAGGTAAAAATGAATGGGTAGATATTTGCGGTTTGCTTTGCACAAAGGAAAGATTGAATAAACTTATAAGTGAAATAGAATCAGGTAAAATAGATGATTTTGAAAATTTACAACAGGAACTGGAAAAAATTTATAATTCATATGAAGCGGATGAATGGAACTGGGTAATGGAAAATTATAAGGAATATACAGGAAAAGAAATAGTTTCTGATATCCCGGCTTTACTTGATGCATGGAAAGAAGCATCTGTAAAACTTTATGATATGGTTTTAAATGATGCGCAAAAAGAATTTGTTGGAAATACTCGTATTGGTTTTGGTATTGATGGCAATCAGGATGCAGATTTTGAAGCGGTGCGTGGAAAATATGATACCAATAAATTTGTTAAACAACTTTTAGAGAGAAAATCAAAAGTTGAAGAAACCTATAATTTATTAAAAGGAAAATTGTAAGGTTTTTTATGATAGTCGGACTGGGCATTGATGTATGTGATATAAAAAAATTGATAAGACCTTTAAAAAACAAAAAATTTTTAAAAAGGGTCTTTAGTGATAAAGAGATAGAATATTGTAAAAATAAAAAAAACGCTATTTTACATTTTGCAGGAAGGTTTGCTGTAAAGGAAGCATTTTTAAAGGCAGTGTCTGACAGAAAAGATATACCTTTATGTGAGATAGAAACAGTAAATAATGAATTCGGGAAGCCGGAAATTGCAAGGACAGTATTTGTAAAAAATTTATTGAAAAAGAAAAAAGTTAAAAAAATTTTTATTTCTATATCACATATAGATTCTTTATCTGTTGCAGTATGCATACTTGAAAAATAAAAAGGAGGTGATAGGTAAAAATTTTTTAAATCAGGTTTCACGAAAAATATATAAAAAATAAAAGGAGGAAAAAGAAGATGCGTCTTATTATTCAAAAAGACTATGAGGCAATGAGTAAATGGGCAGCACATTATATTGTGATGTTTGTTTTAACTTGAAATCAAATTCATTTTGCTGTATATTATTCATGAGGCTGTTTTCTCCTTTCTCACCCATCGGGTGAAAGATTAAATTTAATTTTTTTCTTTATTTTACACAAGAAAACAGCCTCTTTCAATACTTTCTATTGCGGAGTTAAGGAATAAGAAAATATTTGACCAGAATGGTGTAAAATATCCAAAAGATAACTGGACATGGAATGATATGCTTGCTGCGGCAAAGAAATTAACTAAAATTGATAAAACAACTGGCCAGGTAATACATTTTGGTCTTTGTGATGACTGGAATTTGTGGGATGGGTTTGTTTTAAATAACGGTGGTTCATATGCGGATAACATAGAAAATCCTGGGAAAATAACTCTTGATACGCCACAGGCTATTCAGGCAATTCAATTCAGAAGGGATTTAGTATATAAATATAAAGTAATGCCAAGCGCAGCACAGCTTGCAACAATGGGTGGAGTTGGAACTTCTGACATGTTTATGTCAGGAAAAACAGCGATGTTTTTAAGTGGTATATGGAAAACCCCAATGTTCAGAAAAATAGTTGATTTTGACTGGGATATTGTCATGTTTCCAAAAGGACCTATGGCAAAAAAGCCAGGGTTTCCAGGCGGCGGATCAGGTTACGGTGTAATAAAAACTACAAAACATCCTGAAGCAGCATGGAAATTAGTGACTTATTTGGCAGGAGAAGAAGGGCAAAAAGAACTTGCATTAACAGGACTTGCACAGCCAGCCATTATAGAAATGGCAAAAAATACTTTGTTGATGATAAGAAACCCAAGAATAAAAAGATGCTATTAGAAGCATGCAACTATATTATTTATACACCATTTACAGAAAAATGGCCTGAAATAATCCAATCAGAAATAGGTCCTAAAATGGATCAGATATGGTTAAATAAAAACAAAGAAGATATAGGAACAATAATGAAGAGAATTATGAAAGAGGTAAATGCGAAGTATTTCGGCAAAACAGCAAGATAAATAAATAGATTTAATCACATAAAAAAAGGACAACCTTTTATCAGGTTGTCCTTTTTTATTTTTATTTTATAATGCATTACTTTTATTAACCCGTTTTTTAATTTAAAATAAAACATAAATGTTATTTATTTAAAATATTTTATTTATTTTTTTCTCCTGAAAATTGCAATTTGAGGTATAATAAATTATAATAAAATTTAAAGGAAAGCAAGAATGGTTTACTACATTAATATTGCAGTTTATGCCAATATAAATAATTTACTAACATATAAAATTGAAACTGAAAAATTGCCATTAAAAGGCAAAAGGGTTATTGTTCCATTAGGGAAAAAATATGTAACAGGGATTGTAATAAGTGTAATTGAAAGTGAAAGCAAACTCATTATTGACAGTGTAAAAATTAAATTTGTAAAAGAAATAATAGATACTGAGCCGGTATTAACTGAAGAATTGATAAAACTTGGTTTGTGGATTTCTGATTATTATATTTGTGCACCAGGCATAGTTTTTGCCACAATTCTTTCTGCTTTGCATAAAATTAAAAGTCAGAAAATTATAAAATTTATAAAAGATGATGAAAAGCAAAAAGGAATTAAAAAAGAATTAATTGAATATCTGAAAGAACAAGGTGAGTCAACTTTAAAAAGTATAATTAAAAATTTAAAGATAAAAAATATTTATTCGCTCATAAATGACCTTAAAGAACAGGGGTTAATAGAAATAAAAGAAGAGCAAAAAACTTATGGTGTAAAAAAGAAAATAACAGAACCGGATAAAAATATAGATTTTTTAAAAACAGATTTTGAATTAAGTGAAGAACAGAAAAAAGCATTGGAAAAAATCAAAGCAAACATAGAATCAGAAAAATACAAAACATTTTTACTTTTTGGTATTACAGGTTCTGGGAAAACAGAAATATATATAAAATCTGCACAGGAAACAATAAAGAAAGGTAAAAAAGTTATAGTTTTAGTGCCTGAAATTTTTTTAACACCGCAGATGCTTGAAAGTTTTAAAAAAACATTTGGAGAGAAAATAGCGATATATCATAGCGGACTTTCAAAAACAGAAAGGCTAAGTGAGTGGCATAAAATAAAAAAGGGTGAAGTTGACATAGTAATCGGGACAAGGTCAGCAGTTTTTGCTCCTTTTGAAAATTTAGGACTTTTGGTTGTTGATGAGGAATTTGACACTTCATATAAACAGGAAAATGAACCAAGGTATAATGCCCGTGATGTTGCTGTTTACAGGGGATTTATAAATAATTGCACTGTAATTTTAGGTAGCGCAACTCCTTCTGTGGAAACATATTATAATGCACTTTCGGGGAAGTATGAAATGCTTATACTTTCCAAAAGAGTAAAAGAAAGGCCAATGCCTGAAATTTTTATTATAGATTTAAAATTTGAAAAAGATTGCCAAAAAAAATTTTTATCAGATACTTTTTTAAAAAAAATGGAAGATGCGTTATTAAATAATGAACAGGTTATCCTGTTTATAAACAGGCGTGGATTTTCAAATTATATACTATGTTATAAGTGTGGTTTTATTTTAAAATGTAAAAATTGCGATATTCCGTTTACTTTTCATAAACAGGGAAACATCCTAAAATGCCATTATTGCAATAACGAAATAAAGCCATTAAGTTTATGTCCAAATTGTAAAGGTCAATTGTTTTATAAAGGACTTGGAACACAGAAAGTAGAAGATATTATTAGAAAAATTTTTCCGGATAAAAAAATTGCAAGGATTGATATTGATTCAATGCGTGGCAAAAAAAAATATTTTGAAATGTATAAAAAAATTAAGGAAAAAGAGATAGATATTATGATAGGAACCCAGATGATAGCCAAAGGGTTTGATTTACCAGAGGTTACTTTTGTTGGGGTTGTTAACATAGATAATGTATTAAATTTACCTGATTTCAGGGCAGATGAAAGAGTTTTTCAACTTTTGATGCAGGTTGCAGGAAGATGTGGTCGTGGTGAGAAAGAAGGTAAAGTTGTAATCCAGACATTTTCACCAGATAGTCCGGGTTTAAAATTTATAAAGGACTATAAAATAGAGGAATTTTATCAAAAACAACTTGAATTAAGAAAAACAATGAATTATCCGCCTTATGTTTCTTTAGTCCAAATAATTTTACAAAATGAAGATATGGAAAAAGGTGAAAAAGAAGCAGAAGAATTAAAAAATGAAATTTTTAATTTTTTAAAAACAAATAAAATTTCAACTGTTGAAGTTTTGGGACCAGCACAAGCACCACTTTCAAAAATAAAAAATAAATACAGATTCAGTATAATTTTAAAAGGAAGGGTGAAAAAGGATTTAAATATATTAAGTAAAAGAGCAAAATTATTTAAAAAATATGATTTAACGATTATTGTTGATCCGGTAAATATTTTATGAACAAATGGTTTGACTATGAAAAAAACTGATAATTTTAAATTTAAAAAAGATAAGAATTTATACATCTTATTTTTAAAATCCAGGCAAAAAACATAGTTTATAAATAAAAATTTGCGTATAGAAAATTTTGTAATAATTTTATTTTAAAAAATATAGCAGTTTAATATAAATACCGTAAAGCGTATTTACAATCACACCGTAAAAACGCATTAGAAAATGCGTTTTTACGGAAATATAAAATATTTTTGTCTTTTTTGTTTAATAATTTTTATTTTTAAAGTGCATTACTTTTATTCACCTGTTTTTTAATTTAAAAA
>CALHNI010000050.1 GCA_938034975.1 Candidatus Goldiibacteriota bacterium
ATTTATTATATAACTTTTTCTGTTTTTTTCAAGTTTTTTATTTTAATACAATTAAAAATTAAAACTGGACACCTCTTTTTAGTTGTATAATTGAAGTGATAATATGAAAAGTTCTATGAAAAAGAAAGAAGGCAGAGATTAAAATATATACTAAAAGTATTGAAAATAATATACATTTCCCCCTCTTTAATAAAGAGGGGTTATACGTATTTATCCATTAAATAATATCCTTTCCGAGGTTAGATTCTGGTGCGATGGAAATCTTATTGACGTTCAAAAGGTCAAAAACAGTGATATAAACATTGTCCACTTTTAATTTTTAGCTAACAGAAAAATCGCTTGCGAAAAATATTTTTTTAATAATTTAAAGGGGTTTAATTTCTATTGTTAAATTAATATTATTTTGCTGTAGGTGCGAAAAAAAATCTTATTCTGCAGGGCTTGCCTTAAATTAATTTAGGAAATATAGGTTTATAAACCATAAAACTTATTTAAAAAATACATTTTTTAGTTAAATATCAGAAATTGTGGAAACTACAACTCCCTGTATTTTTAGGTCATGCGTTACAATTATTGGTTTGTGTATTGGATTTGATGATAATGGTTTTAATATAATTTTATCATTTGATATATTATATTCTTTTATTGTTGCCTCATCATCAATTAAAGCAACTATTATGTCTTTATTCTGTGCTGTTTGTTGCTGCCGTATAAGAACAAGGTCACCGTCATTTATACCTGCCTTATTCATTGAATCACCTTTTGCTCTTAGTAAAAAGTATTTGTAAGGTGGACGGGCAATTTTTGTTGATACTGGAATTGTTGATTCAATATTTTCTTCTGCCAGTATTGGTTTACCACAGGCAACTCTGCCTAATAAAGGCACAAGAACTGTCTGCTCAACATCTGATTCAATATTTTTTACTATTGCCTCAGTATATGATTTCTGGTTTAAATAATTTTTTTTAATCCATAAATCAATATCCTGTTTTTTAAAACGCCATTGACCGCCTAATTTAAAAGCAGGTATATCACTTGCTTTTAATCTTCTGTATATAGTCCTTACATCTACTTTTAGATAAGAAGCAACTTCTTTTATTGTCAAAATTTCTTCATCCATTTAAATTCTCCTTATATATTTGTCTACTTTTGTCATCTTTTGTCTTAATTATACCTAAAATATTATTTTTTGTCAAGTTTTAATTAAAAAAATTTAAAAATCATTAGAAAACGCATTTTTACTGTTCTTGACAAAATGATTCATAAAGAATATATAAATAGTGTATACCATGTGTTCAAGTTCCCTGAAAAACCATTTGAACTTAATAATCTTTTATTTTATAATACTTTTATAATTAATAATTAAAAGGATTAACAATGCTTAAAATAAGATATTATGGAGATCCAGTTTTACGAAAAAAAGCAGAAAAAGTAACAGAGTTTGATAGTGATTTAGAACAAATAGTAAAAGATATGCTTGAAACTATGTATGTCAATAGTGGGATAGGACTTGCTGCAAATCAGGTTGGTATTTTAAAACAAATAATTGTCATTGATACCGGAACAAAAGAAAAACCAGATATAAAAATTTTGATAAACCCCGAAATTGTAAATTGTTCAAAAGAAAAAACAGAATATGAAGAAGGTTGCCTGAGTTTTCCAGGACTTTTGGAAAAAATTCAAAGACCTGCCCAAATAACTGTGAAATGTCAGGATATAAAAGGTAATATATGTGAATTTGATGCCGATGGTCTGCTTTCAATTGTAATTCAGCATGAATATGATCATATAAACGGAATACTATTTATTGATAAAATGTCACCGGTAAAAAGATTAGTGCATAATAAAAAATTATCTGAAATAAAAAAATTGAGTAAAGAAAAAAAATGAATATTGCATTTTTTGGCACCCCGGAATTTGCAGTCCCTGTCCTAAGAAAAATAATTAATTCAAAACATAAAATTGTTTTGGTTGTAACACAACCTGATAAACCTGTTGGCAGGAAACAAATATTAACCCCTTCTCCTGTAAAACAAATATCTTTACAAAATAACTTAAATATTTTACAACCAGAAAAAGTATCAGATAAATTTTTTCTTGAAGAATATAAAAAATTCCCTGTTGATTTAAATCTTATTGTTGCTTTTGGACAAATTTTGCCGGAAGAACTTATTTACTTTCCAAAGTATCACTCAATAAACATTCATGCATCATTGCTACCCAAATATCGCGGTGCATCCCCAATTAACTGGGCAATAATAAATGGCGATAAGGAAACTGGTATTACCTATCAATTTATAGAAAAAAAACTTGATTCAGGTGATATTATTTACCAGGAAAAAATAATAATTGATGATAATGATGACTCAATGTCGCTTTATAAAAAACTTTCTGACCTGTCAGCAGAAACTGTTATAAAAATTCTTGATATGATTGAAAACCGGAATTTTAACAGAATTAAACAGGATGAATCAAAAGCATCTTATGTAAAAACTTTAACAAAAGAAGATGGTAAAATTGATTTTAATCATGATGCTGAAAAATTAAGAAATAAAATACGTGGATTATTACCCTGGCCTGTTGCTTTTTGTAACTTTGAAGGTAAAATCCTAAAAATTTTCAAAGCAGAAAAAATAAATTATAATTCTGGCAAACCCGGTGAAATTATGGAAATAGTAAAAGGAAAAGGGTTTATTGTAAAAACAGGACTAGACGCATTGTTGATACTTGAAGTTCAGCCAGAATCAGGTAAAAAAATGGATGCTTATAGTTTTGCAATCGGACAAAAAGATTTTACAGGTAAATTTTTTGATTAAATTTATGCTTCTGCAATTGTTTCTATCTCTATTTTAGCATCTTTGGGAAGTTTAGAAACTTCTACAGTTGACCTTGCAGGTGGAGAATCTCCATAAATCTCTTTTAATACATCATTTACAAATTTAATATCATTTATATCTTTTAAATATACGGTAAACTTAATAACTTTTTCAAGCGAACTTCCCGCGGCTTCTAAAATTGCTGCAATATTATATAAAATAATTTTTGTTTCCTTATGAATACCTTCTGAAGATAAAAGTCCAGTTGTAACATCTATGGGAATCTGGCCAGAGACAAATACAAAACCATTTACCTTTACTGCCTGCGAATATGCTCCAACCGGCATCGGCGCTTTATCTGTTGAAATAATTTCTTTTATCATCTTCTCACCCCCGATTCTTTTTTCTTTTACAATAATTATATAAAAAAATTTTTTAAAGGTCAATATTTTCTTATCTTAGGTAATGTAAAATAAATTGTGTAAATTTGAATTGAAAAGAAAAAAAAGAGGGTGTATTCTTCCAGTAATAA
>CALHNI010000051.1 GCA_938034975.1 Candidatus Goldiibacteriota bacterium
TATAGAGTTAAACAGAAGAAAGCAAGAGTGTTTGAGTTTAATAAAAAGTTGGCGAGAGTGAAAAACAATTTTAGCTGCGATAAAGATGAGTTGCCAGCGCAAAGTAGCAATAGTTTTTTTAATCCAATCACCTTTGAGAACAAGACGTTTTAAAGCAATAAAAAGGTTATAACTAAGAATACCGAGTTTAAAAAATAATTCATTAGCATAAATATCTTAAGTTGCAACCTGTTTTAAACTGAAACCAGTTTTAATTTTTTATTATAATTTTCTGAATTACCACGTTGATTATGGAAATGAATTATATCCTGCGGATTGTCATTAAAATTATTTATTGCAATAACATAATAGTTCCTGAAAATCGCAATTTTATATTGAGATTCTGATGTATTATGTGGAATACAATTATTATATGTAAAAAAACAATTCTTTGGGTTTTTAAAAATTTTTTATTTGAAAACATTTTAAAAATTTGGTATATTTAATTTGGTTATAAGGGTGAGGAAAAATTAAATGAGGTTATGAATGAAAAGTAAAGAAAAACTAATAATATTTATAATACTTTTAATATCCGGGATACATTATATATTTGCAGATACCTTTACTGAAAATTTTGATAATGCGACATATAAAGACACAACACAAACAACAACAAATTGGCCAGCAGTAGTAGAATCAAAGAATGTAACGACATTGAATAGGCAAAATAAATTTGCAGAGACAACAGGAGTAATAAACTGGGGAGGAGGGATAACAGCGATAGATTGTAATAGTTCGGCAGGTAAATGGTTAATAGGCGGTGAGGGTGGAAAAATAAATGAATATGATGGGAATAATTTTATAAATCACAGTAATAATTTAGGATTTGGGACATCAGATATAGGGGCAATAAGATATAACGGTAGTTATTGGTTAATAGGGAGCGGGACAGCAACAAAATTAAGGAAGTGGGATGGGGGTTCAACATGGACAGACCTATCATCAAATTTAATAGGGTTTAGTGGTGGGATATATGGAATGGACTATGATAGTGGAAATGGATATTGGCTTATAGTAGGTGCTGGAGGAGCAATAAACAAATGGGATGGTGCAAGCACATGGACAGATTTAAAGAGTGCAGCAGGATTTGGGACATCAGATATAAGATGTGTAAGATACAATGGTAGTTACTGGTTAGTAGCAGGCAGGGATGGCAAGGTAAAGAGGTATAATGGTGTGACATGGACAGATTTAACAGGGAGTTTAGAGGCAGTATGGGATCCTGGACCTGGGAATGTATATTATGATATATATGCACTGGACTGGGATAGTGCAAATACAAGGTGGGTATTAGGGGGTGGTAGTGGTAAATTAGCGATATATGATGGTACAAATTTTACGGATAAAAGTAGTAGTGTAACTTTTTCAACTATATGGAGCATCCATCATAACGGCAGTTATAATTTAATAGGTGGGGTATACAGTGGGCAGAGCAGATTATATACAACATCAGATAATAACACATATTATTTACAGAGTAATCCTGCATATTTTAATGTGGATCCGATATGGTCAATAAGGAGCAATGGGGGAGGTAACAGTGGAATAAATTTAATAGGTGGCAGAAACAGCAGGATAATGTCAAGGACAGGAGGAGTAAATAGTGGGACAAATACTGATTTATCAGGGAGTATAAGGGATTTTGGCAAATTAAACATAAATGCAGTTGGTTGGAATGGAAGTTATTGGTTGATAGGAGGAGATGATGGTAGTTTAAATAAATATGATGGAGAAATATTTACAGATTTAAAGGCAGGGTTAACAACAGCAGGATGGGCAGTGGCAGAGGATATATTAAGTATAGGGTGGAATGGTAGTTACTGGTTCATAGGAGGGACAAATGGGAATTTATATGCATATAATGGGACATCATTTACGAGTAAGACGAGTGCATTAGGGTTTGGGAGTGATAATGTGTATTTAATAAAATGGGGGGGGTCAAGTGGAAATGAGCAATGGATAATAGGAGGCGGATCAAGGAAATTAAGAAGAAGTGGGGATGGAAATGCATTTACCTGGGTTGATATAAGCAGTTATTTTGGAGCAAACGATGGAGTAAGGGCAGGGGATTATGCAGGAACACCGTATGACAGATGGTTTATAGGAGGGGATAGTGGATGCATAATAAAGTATGATGGTGGAAGCAATATAGAAGATTTAAGAAATAATTTATATTCAGCATTAGGAAACTATTACAGGGTAAATGCAATAAGATGGGATAGTGGTGTAAATAATATAGTGAGGGTAGGATGTGGCGAAGGGAAGATAGCAGATTATTCAATATTTGATTTTATAGATATGAGTAGTAATTTGATAGGATATGGGACAGATAATATAAATAGTATAGATTATAGTGCAGGAAGCGGGAAATGGTTTATAGGAGGGAGTAGTGGGAAAATAAACAGCGATACAGGAGGGGAATTTGCAAACGAGAGCAGTAATTTAGTAAATTTTGGTAATATGACGATAAACAAAGTATTATACAATGGAGATTATTGGCTGATAGTTGGGAATTATGCGAAAATAAACAGGTATGGATTAGCGTATGATGTAAGTGGATGGGCAGTATCAAAAGTGATAGACCATTATGGATATAAATACACATGTGCGACATTAACAGCAGTAGCAGAATTAAAAGGACAAAAGATAGAATATTATATATCATCAAACAACGGAGTAAGTTGGATACATGTAACGCCTGGGACAGGGGTATGTTTCAGTGGAGCAGATGAAGGAGAAGATTTAAGGTGGAAAGCATATTTATACACATATGATTTATTTAAAGCGCCATATATAGATAGTATAAATATAGAGTATAGCAGGAATCCTGCACCAACATATACAATAACACCGACATATACAAATTCACCCACAGATACAATAACTCCGACAATAACCGAGACATGGACAGATACATCTACATCAACAATAACAGAGACAATAACAGAAACAGCAACGCCGACAATAACACAAACAATAACAGCAACAATAACATCAACAGTAACAAATACAATATCCGCAACAATAACACAGACAGCAACTCCTACAATAACAAATACTATGACAGAGACAGTAACTCCAACTATTACATTCACAGTAACACAAACAATAACAACTACTTCTACGCCAACTATATCTGCCACAATAACCAGCACAATAACTCCGACAATAACCAATACAGTATCAGCAACAATAACAGCAACAATTACACCGAGTATAACTTCAACAATAACACCAACCATAACAAGAACATCAACACAAACAATAACTCAATCTGTAACTCCTACTATAACAAATACAGTTACAACAACAAATACTCAAACAATAACACCAACTATAACAACAACAATTACACCAACAATAACCTTTACAGTAACTCCGACTGGAACACAGACAATTACCCAAACAGTAACGAACACAATAACTCGGACAATGACGCAAACAGTAACTCAAACAGTTACATCAACAATAACCCAAACATCAACACCAACAATAACTCCTACATTTACGCCAACCAAAGCAATAGATCATTTTGATATAACAGCTCCATCATCGGTTCGTGCCGGTGAAATTTTTTATATAACAGTTACTGCAAAAACAAGTGATGATTTAGTTGTAGAAAATTATTATGGAACAGTTCATTTTTCCACAAATGCATCTTTATATCAGTTGCCTGGTAATTATACATATACAGTTTCAGATGCAGGCAGCCATGTTTTTAGTGTTTCTTTAATGTCGGCAGGATTAAAAACTATATATGTCAATGATACAGTAAATATAAATATAACTGGTCAGGCACAAATAAATGTATTACCTTCAAGTGCCATATCTTTTACAATATCAGCACCATCTACAGTAAATGCAGGCGATACATTTTATATCACAGTAACAGCAAAAGATCAGTATAATAACATAGTAATTGACTATACAGGAACTGTGCGATTTACATCATCTGACCCACAGGCACAACCAGGTGATGAATTACCATCAGATACACAATTTAACCTTTCTGATGCAGGAGTTAAAATACTTCCGGCTATATTGAAAACTAAGGGTATTCAGACAATATCAGCAACTGACCTTATCAATAGTTCTATAACAGGAACAAGTAATGGTATAAATGTGCAGGCAGGCGCAATTGCAACTTTTTTAGTTGTAGCGCCCAGTGTTGCAAATGCAAATGTATCTTTTAACTTTTATGTAACAGCAAAAGATGCGTATAATAATACAATAGACAATTACACAGGCACTGTATCATTTACATCTACTGATTCTTTTGCTTTTTTACCTTCTAATTACACATTTTTAACATCTGATATGGGGAGTAGAATATTTGAAGCAACTTTAAAAACAGCAGGAATACAAACAATAACTGTAACCCAGGTTGGAATGCCTTCAATAAATGGAACAAGTAATAATATAAATGTTGTAGTTCCTGCTACTTCATATAACAGACCAATATTGCTTACGTCTTATTTGACTCAGCAAAATCATTATGAATTCTGTTATATAAAAATTGATGACAGAAATTTCACTTTCAATTCTAATTATTATTTAGAATATGATGTTTATGTGCCGGAAATATCAGCAAATTTTTACTGCTCCACAGAATTTCAGGGCGGAACATATCCTGGCGGATATACTAATATGCGTGATTTTGGGCAGTCAAACCAAAATTATATCAGAGATCAGAATGCAATAAGAATTCATCCTTCTATGGATATATCTGCTTATGCAAAAGGGAACTGGTATCACAGGAAATTTGATGTAAGTATGCTTGCGACAACTGGATGGTATAATTATGGGCTTTTATCACAGGATACAGGTAATATAGGATATAATGGCGCACCATCAAATAACCCGGGAACTTTTAATGCATTTTTTAATAATATAGTATATACCAATGCAAGTGGCACTATTGTCTGGGATGTATTTTCAAATACTTATACAATGAAAGTAGGAGCCTCACCTTATGTGGTAATGAATTATATACCAAATGGTTATTCTTCATTAAATGATAGCTGGAAATCTACAACAACATATCCACGTGATAATTATGTCTGGGTTATAGATGGATGGAAAGCATGGGCTACACCATCATCAGGAATTATAGCAGATGGAGTGCAGAGTGCAACAATTACTGCGTATGTTTGGACACCAAATTTAGGAACAAATACAAAAGTTGCTTATGCTTTAATAGATTTTAAATCAGATAGACAAGAAGACATAATAGACCCGATAACAGTTAGTTTAAATTCATATGCAATAACTGATGTAAATGGTAATGCATATGCAAGGATAAGATCAACCAAAGCAGGACCTGCAAATGTAACTTTAAAATTTGGTCATTTTGAAAAAATAGTAACTGTTAATTTCATAGCAGGTTCAGCTGCAAAAGTTCAAATAGACCCGGAATACCTATCTTTGCAGACAGGAGTAAATGGAACTTTAAATATTCAAATAACTGATGCGCATGGTAATTTTGTTTCTGATTCAAGAGGTATAACATTAACATCAACATCCGGAACAATGCAATTTTCCATTGATAATGGAATAAATTGGTACTCTCAGGTAAGTTTTCCTGGAACTTCTATAAAAAGTGTGCTTGTTAAGGATTCATTGGCAAATACAGCAACAGTTACAGCAGCAGCACCATCTTTGACATCAGATACAGCAACTATATACATTAATAACTCACCTGCATTATATATAGAAATACTGCCAATAACAAGCACAACCCAGGCAGGAGTGGTAAAAAAAATAACAATTCAGGCAAAAGATGCAAATGGCAACAATACATTTTCAAATGCAAGTTTACAGATAACATCAGCATCAGGCACCATGCAATTTTCAACAGATTTAATATACTGGTATAATAATTTAAATACAGTATTAAATAATGGAACTGCTTATGTTTATTATAAAGATACAAAAGTAGGTAACAATATAACAATAACAGCAGAAGCAAGCGGAATGACAATAACAGGAAAAGCGTATGCAACTATAATACCCAATACTCCTGCTATATTAACTGCCTGGGCTAATAAATATTCTGTTTCAGCAGGCCAATCAGTAACAATAACTGCATTAGTTACAGATATATATGGAAATGCAATTGCAGGCAAATGGGTAAGTTTTACTGCTATGGTCCAAACAGGAAAAACCCAGGATGCAATTGTAACACCTGCTTATGGAAGTACAAATTCTAATGGTGAAGTTATAACTGTATTTAAAGTAAGTTCTGATGCTACTGGTAGTATGAATTACTGTGTTGTAAATACAGATGGAATATTAGGAACAACAGTGACAATATCAGCAGGTGGAACAGCAACTAAATATGCTTTTTTACCAAGTCCGATATCATTAGGTGCAGATAAAACAATATTATTATTTATAAATGCAAAAGATGCTAATAATTATAATACACCAGCAGGACCTGGCCATGAACAGGTTCATATTTATGGCAATGTAACAACAGTTGTATTTTCTTATGATGGAGGAATAAACTGGTATAAAAGTATTACATTAACAGTTGATGCAAGTGGCCAGGCAACTTGCAATGTAAAAAATCATTATATCGGAACATATTATCTCTGGGGAAGGGATTTAAATGCAACGCCATATTCTCCAGCATATACAACAATGACAGTTACTGAAGGGTTATTTTTAAGAGTGTCTCCAACAGTGCAAACATATGCACCTGCTGGTTCCACAATAACAGTTGAAGCACAGATAGTTGACCAGAATGGAAATACAAGGAATTTTAGCGGCGTTGCTATTCATTTTTCCACTAATAATGGTTCTGTTTATCCAATTGATACTTATACAGATGCAAATGGCAGAGCATATACAACACTTTCACTTTCTCTTTTATCAAACATAGAACATATAGTAACTGCTTCAATGACAAATCCATCTGACACTTCAAGTACTGCCAAAATAATAACCCAACCAGTTGTTTCATTTGCAGTTACAGCACCTTCATCTGGTTTTATGGGTATACCGCTTTATATAACAGTGAGAGCAAAAGATAATCTGGGAAATACAGTTGAAAATTATCTGGGCAACATAAAATTTGGTTCAACAGATCCGCTTGCAAACCTGCCACCTAATTATACATTTGTTGCTGCTGATAAAGGTATAAAAATATTCAGTGTAACATTTAATACTTATGGCAGCCATTATATATCTGTTACTGATACAGCAGATCCAGCAATAAACGGTGTAAGTAATGTTATATTTATTAATTATCCACCTACACCAACAATCACACAAACAAGCACACCATCAATAACACCAACAATTACATTAACAATAACTGAAACAATTACTGAAACAATTACTCCAACTATAACTGAAACCATAACATCAACAATAACTAATACAATAACCCAGACAATAACATCAACAATTACTGAAACAATTACACCTACTGTTACACAAACAATTACTGCAACGATAACAAAAACAATAACACAAACTATTACACAAACAGTAACTACAACAATAACCTCTACAATTACCCAAACTATAACTTTTACAATTACCCGGACAGTAACGCATACAAATACAGAAACTGTTACACAAACAATTACACCTTCTTACACAATTACTTTTACAAATACCGTAACTCCATCAATAACAGTAACATGGACAAATTCATCAACATCAACAATATCTCCAACTCATTCTAATACCCCTGAATATACGTGGACAGCAACTCCGACTATTACAAGAACATGGACAATTACTAATACGCCAACAATAACTCATACAAATACACTAACAATAACAGAAACAAATACCCAAACAATAACAACAACCGTAACACCAACAATAACTAATACATTAACAAATACAATTACCAATACTATTACTTCCACATTAACCCAAACAGTTACATTTACAATAACAGAAACTTTTACTATCACTGAGACTATGACAGAAACTTTGACATATACCATAACTCAAACACATACAATTACACCGACAATTACCATAACATTAACTTATACAATAACACAAACCTTAACTCCTTATCTTTCGCCAACAATAACACCAACAT
This sequence comes from Candidatus Goldiibacteriota bacterium, assembly GCA_938034975.1. GTDB lineage: Bacteria > Oederibacteriota > PGYV01 > PGYV01 > DYJU01 > DYJU01. Next base: position 8,105 of record CALHNI010000051.1, read on the forward strand.
TTACGTCAACTCCTGAATCAATAAATATATATCCGAATCCATATATACCAGAAAAAGCAGTGGGCGGAACATTAAAGATAGAATTTTTACCGGAAAATTCAAAGGTATACATTTATACAATAAACGGATATAAAGTATATTCAAATGAGAATGCCCACGGAAGGATAGAATGGAATGGTAAAAATAAAGATGGTGAAAATGTTGCACCTGGTATTTATTTTTGTGTTATAATAACAGAAAAAGAAAAAATAATTAAGAAAATTATTATAACTAAATAAAGGTGAGATCATATATGAATATAAAAAAAATTTATTTATTTATTTTATTACAATTTGCATTTTTTCCCTTTATTTATGCAGGAGCAGGGAGCACATCAATAGATGTGCTTAAAATTCCTGTTGGAATAAAAGGTCAGGGTGTAGGTGGTGCATACCTTGCTGCTTGTAATGATATAGAAGCAATAGATTATAATCCTGCAGGTTTAAAGGTAGTTGAAAAAAAGCAGATACTTTTCATCCATGATATTTATTTGCAGGATATATTTTATGATTCAATATATTATGGACAGAATATAAATGAAACAGGGGCATTAGGTATAGTATTAAAGTATTTAAATTCAGGTAGAGTTATAGAACAAAAAGAAAATTTATATGGATTTTATGATGGAGAAGGTAAGGACATATCAGGGTTTAATTACTTGTTAGGAATTGGTTATGGTATGGATTTTGAAAAAATAGTATACAATGAATTTACCAAAGATTTAAACATAGGCGGGACATTAAAGATAAGTGGAGAATCATTAGGAGAAAATTATTCTAATTTTAGTATGGCAATTGATATAGGATGTATTTATGATGTAATAATAAATGAAGAAAATTTTCTTACAAACCGCGGAGAATTTTTATGGAATAAAGCAGGATTTGGTATAGTATTTAAAAATCTAGGAACATCATTTAATGGGAATATAACTCCAATGTCATTTGAATTAGGCGCATACACACAATTTTTAAATTGTTTTACAACGGACAATAAAGTCAGAATAAGTGCGGATTTTGGATACAATCTTGCTGAAAGTTTATTGATAAAAGGTGGTATAGAATATATACATTTTATAAACAATTTAAGATTATCATTAAGGACAGGTGGTAATTTTTCACCAGAAGAGCGTTTATACAGTGGAATAAATTTTGGCGGTGGTATTTTACTAAAAACAGGAGAAATATCATATTCAATTGATTATGTTTTGCTTTTATTTTCAGAATTGGGTAATAATCATAAAATAGGATTTTCTGTAATTTTTTAGATTTTTGGAGGGATTATGAAAAAATTTTTATTTTTTATTTTTTTTATATTTATAATTAACTTAACATATGCTAAAACGAATTTTGGAATAAAAGAGTTCAATGGTGGTTCGGTGGATTTTTCTTTGACTTTTTTTACAGATTCTTTTTTTGGCTCCCGTGGCGATGCATTGAGAAATGGCGGAGTTGTATCAACACTTGATTATCAACAGAGTTTTACATCATATAATCCGGCCTGTCTTGCATTTCAAAAAAAATCAACTGTTTCTATGTCATTTATTCCTTTTGGTTTTTTTGGAACAGGGCTTGTAGAAGGTTTACTTGGAAAAAATATGAATGATGAAATAAAAAAAATGTTTGATGAAAAATTAGAAGATGCTTTTAAAGATATGACTAAAACTGCAGGAGTTGAAACAAAAATATCATCATTAAAAGCATATCTTGGACAGGCACCGAGTATTATGGGTTGGGAAGGAATGTTTCCTTTGGCCGCTGGTAAAACAGCAATTGGTTTGGCAAGGGAAGAAAAATTTACATTGGAAATGAAAACACTTATAAATGGTATAGAGACACTTGTAAATATTACTGATGATGAAAATCCGCTTTTAGATATGGCTTTAAGAGCAAAAGTTAATGCGATTATTAATCTTGAAATAAGAAATGTTGTAACTTCAATAGGTCTTGGAAGACAAATTATTGATGAATGGGGAATAGGAACAGTTCTTGAAAAATATGATACAAAATTTTACATTAATGGCTCGGCATTAGTAGATGGGGTTGCAACTTTATCAGGAACAACTTTGGAGTTTAATACAAATGAAAGTAATAATTTAGACGGACTTATAAATGCTGATTATAATGCAGAAGAATGGGGATTAAGAATAGGGACTTCTTATCATTTTTTAAAAGATACTTTGGAAACAGCAATTGATTTTTCTATTCAGCCAGAATTAAAATTAAAAGGTTCAGGAGAAACTCTTTATCATTCTTTACCTGACACTATAGATACATCTGATTTTACAAAAACAAAAGAAACAAGAGAAAAGATTCCAGAAAATTTTTTTATTAAAATTCCATCATTTATGCGATTTACATTCGCGTGGAAACCGGGAATGGTTTTAACAATAAATTATATTCACTATTTTGACCCGTTTTATATAAAATATATTGATTCAAAAAAAGAAGTAAAAATGTTTTTAAATATGATGGATTCATTCCGTATTGGTTTTAATTTTGGCGGATATTTTCAATTAGGAGGGGGAATAACTTTAGCAAACGAAGGAATTGAAACAGTTGATTTTGAAAAAAATGAGACTAAAAAAGAAATTATATGGTTTCCGGTCCCTGTATTATCAACTGGTTTTTCTTTTCCCATAGGTGATTATATAAAAACAGAAATTCTTTTACTTGCTTTGCCTGCTCCTATTTTTAAGACATCTTTAACATTTAATTTTTAGGAGGAATTATGCATAATAAAAAGATAATATTTTATATAATGTTTTTTTTGACTTTTATATCAATATCAATTTTTGCAAGACCAAGGGTCATTGAATATCCAAAAATATTAATTCCTAATAACGAAATGATTAGGATAAAATGGGATAATGGGTTTGGTGCGCCGCTTCCTTCAACAAATACGTGTAAAGTTGTATATGGTATTTCACCATCTAACTATTTTGGTGAAATATTGGAAGATATAGCAGGTGGCTATGTTGATTTTATTCCACAAGATGAAGGTATGACTGGAGGCGTTTATTACTGTAGAATTTCAAATACAGTAACTGGTGAAATGTCAAAGGAATTTAAAATTTATGTTGAATCCAATAATGCTCCGCAATTTATATCACCAGGAAATGGGGAAATATTAACCGATCTTTCGCCAATATTTAAATGGCAACCAGTATCTGGTTCACCATTTTATACTATTATGGTGTTTGATACAAAAGCTGAATTCCAGATGGGAGGTGGTTCATTAACAATTACTGCTAATGTGATATGGGCAGCAACTCTTGATAATACCCAGATTCAATATCCGCAACCAGACCCATCAGGTTATTATGATAAATTAGCAGCACCATCTTTGCTTCAGGGGATTACTTATTCATGGGTGGTTTTAAATAATTACAGTGGAACACCATCAATGATTTCATCTGCATTTGCAGGAACAAGATATTTTACTGTTAATGTTCCATCGTCTTGCTCATCTTTTAATTTGATAAGTCCTTCTTCCGGTGTTACTATAACTTCATCTGATATAAATTTGAAATGGTCAGCATCAACGGGCGCTAATAATTATATGGTAAATTTATTAAAAAAAGAAACAGGAAGTGGAAGTGTTTTTGGCAGTGCCACAGTTCCAATCTGGAATGCTTATACAACCAATACAGAAATAAATATACCTGCAAATTTAGCACTTAATAATTCTCAGTATGAATGGTACGTAATTGCTTTGGATTCCACAGGAAAAGGCAGAAAAAGTGAAGTTAATAGTTTTTATTATTCAACAACTGTAACAGAAATTGATTTACATATTCAGGAAATCGTTGACCCTGCAATCTCGCCTTCTGGTTTAACTGATGTGCCGCAGGCAATAATTTATTTGGAAACTTTATCAGGTGGACTTGTCAATGTATATCCTATTACCACTGATAATACAGGACATTTTTATAATCCTTATCCTTACGGAGATTATAAAGTAATAATAAAAAAAGAAGGATTTATACCTGCAACTTATTATATTACTGTTTCTTCAACACCTGTTAATATGGATTTAGTAATTACGAGATGTGCATATACAATAAGGGGTTTTGTATATGATGATATGACACCATCTAATCCTTTACCTGGTGCATCTGTTATTGCAACAGATCCTTATATAGGCCAGGGGATAACTTCATCAGCTTTAACATTAACTGATGGTTCTTTTATTCTTTATGTAAATAGCACAGGGATATGGGATATTAGTATTTCAAAAAATGGTTATACTCCTAAAAAGGTAACCATAGCAGTAATAAATGAAGAAAATATATTTAGTTATAATATAATATTAAATAAAAATAAAAATTTTCTCACTGGACAGGTTACAAATGAAAATTCCCAGGGGATATATGGAGTTTTAGTTAAAGCAACAGAACAGGGAAATACATCTAATATATTTACTGATATTACAAATTCTTCTGGTAATTATTCAATTGAGTTGCCTGATGGAACTTGGGTTGTAAATGTTGAAAAAGTAGGATTTATTCCGCCTGAACCTGTTATTGTTAGTTTATCAGGTGGGCAAACAAAAGTAAGGGATTTTATTATGCAGACACGGGCAAATCAGATTTCTGGAGATATATCGTGCAATGGTGCACCATTAAAAGATGTTCTTGTACGTGCCATACCTTTATCAGGGACTACTTATGAAACCTTTACAGATATTTACGGACATTATGATTTAAGTGTTGGAACCGGTAATTTTACAGTCCGTGCAATTAAATCAGGATATACATCAGACGGCGATAAATATGTAAGTTTTTCAGGCGGTGGTGAAACAAAAACAGGTATAAATTTTATAATGACAGAAAATGGTTCTTATGTAAAAGGCAAGGTAACCATAGATATTGCAGGAAATACTCCGCTTTCAGGAGCACTTGTAACAAATGGTGTTGATTATGTCTATACCAATACATCGGGCGCTTATACATTATCAATGCTTTCAGGAACCCATACAATTTCTGCTTCAAAAACCGGTTATTCTTCAGATGGTGATAAAATAATAACAATTGGACCTGGTGAAACAATTGAAAATATTAATTTTGTTTTATCTCCAAATGCAGCAACCATTATAGGTGATTGTAAATCACAATCCGGAACAGTAATCACAGATGCAACAGTATATGTTTATGAAACCGCAACTTTTATAACAAGAACTGCTAATTCAAATTCTTCAGGTGTTTTTTCTATATCTGTACCTTATGGTATTCATGATATTTTTGCATCTAAAACAGGATTTTTAAATTCAAACTATATACGGTTAACTTTAACTCCTGGCGAGACATCTTCTGACAACCATTTAGTTCTTATTGAAGATATAGGTTATATAAGTGGAACTGCAAAAGATGAAAATCAAAATAAATTAGGTAACGTTGAAGTTATAGTATATAATTCTTCCGGCATTACCAAAACAACATATACAGATGTAAACGGCAATTACTTAATTGATATTAAAACAGGTGGATATGAAATATTTGCAAGAAAAACTGGATATTTAGATTCTGCACATAAAACCGGTATTATAACCACGGCAAATACAGTTTCAAATCCTGCTGTAGAATATTTTATTTTAACTTCTTCGGCAAAAACAATATCAGGTTTTGTATTTGATACAAAAGGAAATTCATTAAATGGTGCTTTAGTAAAAATATTTGATACATCTGATCCTAATCATATAACTTTAACTTCTGCAACTACAAATGGTGCGGGTTATTATACTTTAAATATAGCCTCTTTAATAACAAATTTTGACATAGAAGCATCAAAGTATGGATATATTAGCCAGGCAAAAACAAATCAAACAGCAACTTCTCAAAATTTCAGTTTAAATATTAATTATGGTAATTTACAGATTGATATATCAACGTCAGATTCTGCAAACGTAAATGCAATTGTTTCAGCAAATGGTAATACAAAATCAACAGGGAATGTTTCATCACCACTTTTTGATTTTATAATGCCACTTTTTTCAGGTGAATACACAGTAAATATAACTCAAGCAGGATATTACCCTGTTCAGCTTTCAAATATAATTATTAATCCCGGACAAACAACAGATGCGGGTTCAGTTATATTGCAAAAAATCCCTGCGACTTATTCTGTTTCCGGGAATGTTTCAGATGGAACGTCTGGAATTGATAACGCAACAGTTGAAATTCGCACCAACCCTGGAAATACATTGGTTAATCAAACATTTACAAATTTAACCGGAAATTATACTTTATCAGGTATACCTGATGGGAATTATAATGTTTATACATTTAAAGATGGTTATGACTTTGCCTTACCACAATCAATAAATATATCAGGCGGAAATATTACAGGAGTTAATTTTATACTAACACAAAATAATGCTTCTATTTATGTATATGTAAAAGATAACTTAACATCACAACCTTTAAATAATGTAAATATATCTATGGTTGGAACAGGTTCTAATAGTGGTTATTATGGTTCTGGTATAACTGATATAACAGGCGGAGTTACAATAACATCAAGACATGCAGGCAACTATGATATTTTCCTTATAAAATCTGGATATAACGATTTTAGCTCAAGTGTTACATTAATAAACGGTAATACATTAAACGTGACTTATTCAATGACGATAAATCCATCTGAACTTGGTGTAATTTATGGTCAAGTTAAAGATAATAATTTAAATCCATTAAATAATATAAAAATATTGGTTTATGATCAGGCAATACCAGATTTTGTTAGTTTAACACTTACAAGTAATTCATCTGGCTATTATGGCACAACATTGCCTGCTGGTAATTATATACTAAAACCCTTTTTAATTGATAATTACATTTCTAACCCTGGTCAGATTATTATTTCGCTTGCTTCTGGGACAACTGAAACTGCTGATTTTATAATTAGACCTTTAACAGGAGGAGAAATAATCATTGACGAACCACCAGTTATAATTTTTAATACAAATATTGGTGGTCCATACAGATTTACTGCTGTATTAAAAGATATTAATGGTCAGGTTATTAATACTGCATTTAATTGGTATGTAGAACCCCAAAATGCTGGTAGTATGAGTTCTGATGGTATATATACTCCAACAATTGATTATTTAGGAGAAGCAGAAATCATAGCACAAGCAAAAGGTCATAAATCAGTAAAGAAAGTTTCAGTATGGCAGAAAATGACGCCAACCTATCCTTATGTAAAAGTCCGTGATTATAATGGTTTTTCATTAGAAATACCCAATGCTTCTGCTGATACTTCAAATACAATAGACAGAATTACACTTTTTAAATATGATATAAACAGAAGTAGGATAATATCCGCAAATAAAAAAGCAGTTGGAAAAATATATAAACTAACTGAAGGTTTTAAGTTTATAAAACCAGTTATACTTACTTTACCTTTACCCGGGAATATAAATAATGACTCTGCCCAAATTGGTTTATGGAATGAAAATTTGCTTAAATGGGAATCAATAGGTGGCACTAAAGGAATTAGCGATATATCAGCATCAGTTATGCATTTTACCGAATATGCTGTAATTACTGATTTAAAACCGCTTGGAATAGATTTTATAAATTTAACTCCGAATCCTTTTTCACCTTATCATACTGGCTTAAATATTCAATACATTATAAATTCATTGGAAGGAGCAGGAGTTGAAGTAACAATAAAAATTTTTAATATGAGTGGAAAATTGATACGAACATTACTGGATAAACAAATGAAAACCGTTGGTTATTTAAATATAGAAAAATGGGATGGAAAAAATGATAATGGAAACTGGTGCACCAATGGCAGATATATTTTACAGATTGAGATTAAAGATGCTTCCGGTAAAAAACAATATTTATATCCTGTTGTTCTTATAAAATAAAAGGAGGAAATAAGCAATGAAGAAATTATCATTGAGCATATTTATTTATATGATTGTAAATATAAATATTTATCCGGTAATCGTTGACCCAGGAGCATTTGTTAATATTGGGCTTTCAAGACCTTCTGGAATGGGTGATGCTTTTACTGCTGTTGCAGATGATGTAAATGCAATTTTTTATAATCCAGCAGGAATTTATCAATCAGCATATAAAGATATTACATTCATGTATACAAAACAAAAAAATTTAATACCCTATAATTATGCTGGTTTTATTTATCCTTTTGATAAATACAGAGGAGCAGGTATGGGGCTTATTGTTTCTGGTGATGATTATCTTGATGAAAAAACAATTTTACTTTCTTATTGTGAAAATTTTGAGTGGTTATTAAAATTTTTAAGAATTTCAACTGGTTTAAATTTTAAAATACATTTTGCCAGTTTTGGTAATAATAAATCATATTTACATGAAAAAGTAACAGGTGGTGCATGGGGAATAGGTGCTGATTTAGGTTTTTTATGGGCAATCACAGATAATTTCCAGGTAGGGATTTTTTTAAGAGATGCTTTTTCATATATTTCCTGGGAATCTAAGTATTTATCATATCAAAACTCATATAATGAAGGTGTTCCATTAACTTCTTCTATTGGGATATGTTATAAGATAAAAGAATTCATTGCAAGTTGCGATATCTCTGATTTAAACAAATTAAAGTTAGGACTAGAAAAAACAATTTTTACTTATATTGATTTAAGAGCAGGATTTACCCAGACACTTGACATTGAATCATATAAAGAGTATAATATTGGCATTGGTATAGGACATTTTGAATTTGGAAGTAAAAAAGAATTTTCAAGTTCATTGGATATTGCATATCTATTTGAAAGATTAGCAAGCACATTAAAAATCCAGACAAGTTTTAAATTTAAATAAAACCAGGAGGTAAAAATGAAAAAAATTTGTACAGTTCTTTTTTTAGTTTTTAGTATCATTATCAATTCCTATTCGGCAAAAATTGATGATGATTTAAACGATGTTCTAACTGGCTCTACATATCTTGTAGAAGATTTTAAAACTATTTCTGGTTTTTTAGCATCAGAAATTGGTAATTTGATTGGATTTACATCAACCGCAGGAAATAATATTCCAGCAAATGTTTGTGCTTTCCCTGGAATTGCAATTGGCGGAAATGTCGGAGTTACTATTGCTCAATTAAATATAAATGGTTTTAAATCACTTTCACTTGATTATTTACCAGCTGAAGAATTAGCTAATAAATTACCACCCAATTTAGGTATTTTTGTTATCAATCCTTATATAAAATCTGGATTAATTGGGTTACCCTTATTAAAAGGCGATATTGGTTTAAAATATTTACCTTTACAAATTGATATTAATGCAAATGATACATCCCTTAATTATAAAAATTATATTTTTGGATTGGACTTCCGTTTTCAAATATTAGAAGATTCATTATTAAATCCAATTGGTTTACTTGCTGCAATAAGTTTAGATTTTATTTCAGGTCATTTTATATTTACAAATACTCAACAGACAACTGAAAAAGTTACAGTAAATTCTACTGACTATAACTTAACAATTTCAGGAACAAATAAGTGGGCAATTGATTGGAATATTCGATCTATTGGATTAAAATTAATTGCGAATAAATCAATTGCATTTTTTGGTCCTTTTGTAGGGGTAGGAATTAATTTAAACAACGGTGTTTTAAATGGTAATGTTGGTACAGAATCTATTATAACTTTAAATGAAATTCCACCTGCAACTGGTAGTGCATCAGGAAAAACAGGTTTAATTGGAACAGTTTCAAAAGAACCTGATACTATGGATTTTCGTTTAATTGCTGGATTTGAATTAGGATTTATACCTTTTACAAAATTCAATCTATCATATGAATGGGGTGGTGAAATTTATTCAATAAATGGTGGAATAAAGATACAAATTCCCTAATTTCTAAAATTTTAATTTAAATTTTTTTCATTTAATTAACTTATATCTTGACAAAAACGTTTTCGTGAGTTATAATGAAATAAAAAATATTAAAAAAGAAAGGAGGTGAAAAAATGAAAAGATCAAAATTAGTAATTGTTGTTGTAAGCATTATTTTATCAACAGTTCTTTTTTTATTGGCTTGTGCAACAAAAAAAACGCCTACAACAACTGAACCAGAGCCAACAAACACACCATCAGGACCTGCTCCAACACCAACAAATACACAACAACCTGCAAAATATAATTTTGATAGCACATTGCAGGGATGGACTGTTTCAACATATTCATCACCTTCTGGTGATGATGGCGAATTAGGTATAACCGATGCATCAGTAAGTAATGCTCAAGTTTTTGCTGGCACAGGTTCAGCTGCATTGACATGTAATTTTACAGGGACCCTAGGTGCTTCTACATCAGCTAAAGGCGCATTTAAAATTGATTTAAGTTTAAGTCCTGAAGATTTAACAGGTAAAACAATTGTTGTTCGTGTTTATGTTCCGGCAGCACTTACCCAATCACCATATAACTCAAATCCATACGGAGCAAAAGTTTATATTAAAACTGGGAGCGGATGGACGTGGGATGATGGTGGGTGGAATAATTTGCTAACTGCTGGCTGGAATACTTTTAGTTATGAACCATCGGGCGTTGGTGAATCAGACACAAAAGAAGTTGGGATACAAATCAGTAAAGGAACAGGGACTCCTGACTGGGCTGGCACAATATATGTTGATGAAGTAAATTGGTAAAAAATAAATTTTAATGCAGGAAATGGTAAATTCCATTTCCTGCATTTTTAGTTGTAATATACTTAAATAATTTTACTTTTCTGGAGGAAAAATGAAAAAAATTAAAATTGGAATCATAGGTGCAGGTAAAATTGCAGAAAGATTGCATCTTCCATCTTATAAAGAAACAAAAAAAGCAGAAGTAATAGCTATTTGTGATGTTATCAGAAACAAAGCGGAAAGATTAGCAAAAATGTTTAATATACCGAATATTTATACTGATTATAAACAGATGATAAAAGAAGGTGGAATAGATGCAGTGTCAATATGTACACCAAATTATCTGCATTGCGAAATGACAGTTTTTGCAGCAAATAATAAAAAACATGTTTTAGTTGAAAAACCAATGGCACTGTCAATTAAAGAAATGAAAAAAATGATAAATGTATGTAAAAAAAATAATGTAATCTTAATGGTTGAACAGACCCAGAGATTTGATCCAGCGCACGAAGTATTCAGAGATTTGGTTCAAAGCGGTGTTCTGGGGAAAATAATAGCAGTCCGAGGAAAACTTGGTCATTCAGGACCAGAATTCTGGTCTGATGAGTCACCATGGTTTTTTGATAAGAAAAAATCAGGTGGTGGAGCAACAATGGATGTTGGAATTCATATTTTGGATCTTATACGTTTTATAACAGGCAAAGACATAGATTCTGTTTCATCAATAATGAGCAATTTAGTAAAGAAAAAATTAAAATTAGAAGACAATGTTGCATCAGTTATAAAATTTAAAGATGGTACAATGGGAATTTTTGAAACATCATGGACAACATCACCTTATGAAGTTACAGTTCAGGTCTATGGTGAAAAAGGTAAAGCAATTGTGTCCCAGGCAAATTACGATCCACAAAGGATAAGAGCATGGAAAGTTGATCCTAAAAATCCATACAATACAGTTGAAGAAATAAAAGTAAAAATTCCTAAAAAATCAAGACATATAAATCCCTGTGTATATTTTGTAAATTGCATATTAAAAAATCAAAAACCATTCATTGATGGAGTAGAAGGAATGAAATCAATGGCAGTTATTCTGGCAGCAATTAAATCTGCAAAAACAGGGAAATTTGAAAAAGTCAGGATATAAATAAAAAAGGAGAGAATAAAATGGCATTTAAATTATCTGCAATTACATGGTCACACCATTATTCATTTGAATTAGGTTTAATTGATGATTTTGGTCTAATAGATTTATATGCAAAAGAAGGGCTTTCAGGAATTGAATTTATTGATGGGCATATAAAATCATTAGAAAGCGATCATCTTTTAAAATTAAAAAAATATGCATTGGATAAAGGACTTTCTATTTCCGCAATATCAGCAGGAAATAGTTTTGGCCAGGAAACAGAAGAAGGAATGAAAGGGCAAATTGAATATGTTAAAAAGAACATAGATGCAGGGGTTTTACTCGGAGCAGAAGTTGTCAGAGTTTTTGCTGGCTGGGCTGACCCTAAAATACAGGGAAAATTATGGCAAAAAGCAGTAGACGCTATGAAAGAATGCGGTAGATATGCAGAAACAAAAGGAATAACTCTTGCAGTTGAACCACATAACCATGGCGGGTTTTTGCCTGATTCTTTAAAAACAATTAAATTTTTAAATGATGTAAACTCTCAATATGTGAAATTAAATTTAGATACCGGCAATTACATGGATAAAAATATGTATAAAGCAATTGAAAGAACTATTGATTATGCTGTATATTGCCATATAAAAATTCATAAAATAACAAAACAAGGATATATGAAAGATTTTGATCTGGAAAAAATTTTTAAAATTTTGAGTAAAAATAAATATCGTGGTTGGCTTTCAATAGAATATGAAGGACAGGAATTTTTAAAAGGAGATAAAAATAAAAAAGCAAAAAATGAAAAAGAATTTTTTAAGATTGCTGTTAAAAAAGTAAAGGAATTAATAAAAAAATATTATTGATATACAACATATTTGTTACGCTTTAATAGTCGTTGCAATTTTTAAAATTTTAAAAGCCAAATTTTACCTCAGCATAAATAATAATTTCATTGCTTAATTAATTACTTAAATTTTTTTTATTTAAAATAATATTTTTTTATGTTAATATAATAAAAATTTTAAAATTTATGAGGTAAAATTATCATTGAAAATTATAGATATTTTAAATAAAAAAAAATTTATATTTTCTATGGAAATTTTTCCACCAAAACCTGAATATGATATATCAAAAATTTATAAAACAATTGATGGTTTAATTGATTTAAAACCGGATTTTATAAGTGTGACTTATGGTGCAGGTGGTTCAACAAGAACAAGAACAATAGAAATTGCAGAAAATATTATTAAAAAATATAATGTCCCTTCGCTTGCACATCTTACTTGTATTGAAGCATCAAAAGAAAATATTTCAAAGATACTTTATGAAATGAAAAGTAAAAATATAGAAAATATTCTTGCTTTACGTGGCGATTTGCCAGATAGCAAAAAAAATTATTTTCTGGATTTTAAATATGCGTCAGATTTAATTAAATTTATTAAATCAAATAACGATTGGGATTTTTGTATTGGTGTTGCAGGATATCCAGAAAAACATCCTGAGGCAAAATCGCTTGATGAAGATATAGAACACTTAAAAGAAAAAATAGACAGCGGTGCAGATTTTATAATTACGCAATTATTTTTAGATAATGAATATTTTTTTAGATATTATGAAAAAGTAAGAAATGCAGGTATAAATGTTCCCGTTATACCTGGAATTATGACAGCAACTAAAATAAAAAATCTGGAGAAAATGGCAGAAAAATGTAACGTAAATATACCAGATAAATTTAAAAAAGCAACTTTAAATTCAACCCCCGAACTTGATATATGCGAAGATACTATAAAATATACAGTAGGACAGATAAATCATTTAATAAAAAATGGGGTAAAAGCAATCCATCTTTATACAATGAATAAAGTAGAGCAAAATAAGCGCATTTATCTTGAATCAAAATTAAAAGAATTAAGAAAAAATGCTTAAAAAGTCAATTGCAAACTTACCTTTGCATTATGGTAAAGCCCCTTTATGGCTCTTTAATAGAATGATTAAAATGGCAAGAGCAATAATTCTATTAATAATAAAAGAATCTGGGAATTCAGAACTTTTAAGAAAAATATCAGATCCTTTCTGGTTTCAGGCATTTGGCTGTGTTTTAGGTTTTGACTGGCATTCAAGTGGACTTACAACAACAGTAAATGCTGCAATAAAAGAAGCATTAAAAGGAATAGAAAAAGAGACAGGTATTTTTGTAGCCGGTGGTAAAGGTGGAAAATCACGAAATACACCAGATGAGTTAAATAATTTTGGGAATAAATTTGGGTTAGATGCTGAAAAATACATTAAAATCAGTAAATTAACAGCAAAAGTTGATTCTGTTGCAATTCAGGATGGGTATCAATTATATTTACACCATATATTTATAACGAATGATGGCAAATGGGCAGTAATCCAGCAGGGAATGAATGAGATTACCAGATATGCCAGACGTTATCACTGGTTTTCTGATGATGTAAAAGATTTTACAGAAGAACCACATTCAGCAATTATAAGCGAAAAAATTGAAAACGAGGTTTTAAATTTAACTGCAAAAGAAAGTAAAGATACCCGTAATATAACTTTATCAATAGCAAAAGAAAATCCTGAAAAAATTTTAAAAGAAGTTAAAATTTTATATAATTTAAAATTACCAAAAAGACATCAGATTATTAATAATGATATAAATGAAAAAAATTTAAAAAAAATTTTATTAAAAACGTATGAAAATAATCCTGAAAGATTTGAAAATCTGCTTTTGATTTCAGGTTTTGGACCAAAAGCAATGCGATCTTTGGTATTATTGTCAGAGTTAATATATAATAAAAGTCCATCATATAATGACCCTGTGACATATAGTTTTGCTCATGGAGGTAAAGATGGGATACCATATCCTGTGAATAAAGAACTTTATGACAAAAATATAGAATTTTTAAAAGAACTATTAAATTCTGCAAAAATTGATAGTTCTGAAAAAATACAAGCATTTAAAAGATTATCAAAATTTAATTTATTATGATAATTGATATACATACCAATTTTTATCCTGAAAATATATCGGAAAAAATATTAAATAACTTAAGGTTCAAGGATTGGTTATTGTCCTGTTTATACAGGAACAATAGATTCATTAAAAAATGATATGAAAAAAGATAAAGTTGATATTTCAATAAATTTACCAATTGCAACAAGAAAGGACCAGGTTATAAGTATCAACAGAAAAATGATTTATATTAATAAATTAGAAAAAAATATAATTTGTTTTGGAACAATCCATCCTAATTTTGGTAACTTTAATGATGTTGAAAACGAAATTAAATTTTTAAAAGAAAATAAAATTAAAGGAATTAAATTGCATCCTGAGTATCAAAATTTTTATCCAGATGATTGGAAAATGTTTAAGATTTATGAATTATGCACAAAATACAATATAACCTGAAAAACGCATTAGCGTTTTTCAGTGGAAAAGAGAAAATATATAAAAAGGTTTATAAACAAATAAGAATTTTAAGAGTGTATTTGTTTTTAAAATTAAAAAACAGGTGAATTAAAGTAATTTACTATAAAAATAAAA
>CALHNI010000052.1 GCA_938034975.1 Candidatus Goldiibacteriota bacterium
TTAATCCCCCTTTGCCAAAGTGGGATTAAAATAAACGAGAATGACTTTCAAGTCGCTGCATCATTTATGGATGCGTATGTATTTTTATATTCAAACCCAGTAGGCATGAAGCATCCTGGAACAAAAGAATAATCGTCTCCCCTACATAACTAACCGGTTACGTTCTTTAAATGAAAAATGTAAGAAACATCTTTTAGAATAGTTTTAAAATGATTTTTTTTTACACAAAATTATTGACATTACCTTTTTAATGAGCGGATCTGCCGCATTATTTGCAATGTTTTTTGCTATGGCAACCCCCCTTTCTTTCACTTCCTTTTCCAGCACATTACCCATTAACTGATAAATAAATAAAGTTATAGCAACCATTAATGTTATTAATAAAAGACCTACAAAGAAACTGAATTTTGCGCCTAATGGAAAAATCGCTTTCTTTTTTGTTTTACTTACTTTTTTTTCTTTTTTTGCCATTTTACCCTCATCTTTTATATTTTTTACAATACAATTTTACATTATCTCAAAAATTTTTTCTATTAAAAAATCTCTTCTTTTTTAATATTAATCAATTTAATCTTTGAAAAAAATTCATCTATTTTGTTATTATCTTTTATTATTTCCGGCCTGAAATCAATTAAATAAACAGGAATTAATTTTACTTTTTCAATTTTTTTGTTATTTATTTTTACTTTTACAATTGCACTGTATTTTGTCTCTTCTTTTTTCATATCAAAAACAAAATTTCCAAGTCCATAAAATATGTATTTTTCTTTATACATTTCTATATCCTGAAAAAGATGAGTATGTGAACTCACAATCATATCAACACCTAAATCAATTAAATTTCTTGCCTGTCGTATCTGGTATTTTTTAACATTCTGATATTCTTTTCCCCAGTGGAGATAAACTATAAGAATATCAACTTTGTTTTTTGCATTTTTTATATCATGTCTTATCACTTTCATGCTGGCAGGAATTGTTCCATATTTTTTTATACCTGCGGCAAAACTTTTATGTGATACATCCGAGTAACATAAAAAACCGATTTTGGTCCCATTAACTTCCATTACTACAGGTGCATTAGGTATACTTAAATTGCCTTTCCATATTCCTGAATATTTTATATTATGTTTTGTAAGAAGTTCCATTGTCTGTTTTATTCCATCCTGTCCATAGTCAAGTGAGTGATTATTTGCAAGGGAAACGATATTAAATCCGGCATTTTCCAGTGATTTTGCAGCATCATCTTCTGCATAAAGATGGATCTTTTTTTTCCCATTTTTTTTCATACCGTTAATTTTATCTTTGTAAACTAAGGGACATTCTAAATTTCCAAAAACCACACTACAACTTTTCAATTCATCCTTTACCAATTCAAAAGGATAATCAACATTAAACTTTTCCCAAAATTTGGATAAATTTCTGCCAAGCATTATATCCCCGACTATCGCAATATCATAATTATCTTTTATTTCAGTTTTAATTTTGCTTGTGGCACATCCTGAAATTATTATGATTAAAATAAAATATATCAGTAAAAACGCGTAAGAAAACGTATTTTTACGAAAAAACAAAATTTTTTTATTATATTTATTTAATAAATTTTTATTTTTATAATGCATTACTTTTATTCACCTGTTTTTTGATAAAAAATAGAATATAAGTATTTTTTTAATTTAAGTTGTTAAATAATGTTTTTTTGTTGTATTTTTTCTCCTGAAAATTGCAATAGGGAATTGTAATTTTCAGATATATTATTTTTTTCATTTTCCAAATAAGTTTTTTATTATCTCCTTTGCTTTTTGTTCTATCTCAGGTTTTTTTTCCTCTAAAAATTTTTTCCCTTCCTGTTCTATTTTCTTCTTTAAATTTCTTTTTATATTTTCGAGCATTCTTTTTTGACTGTAATCATATTTTTTATTTTTCCCGGAACCAAAAATTCTAAAGTCAAAAGGAATCCAGCCATTTTCATTGTATGCAAAACTTGCATCTTTTATACCGAGAGATGTTGCAAGTGCAACTTCTACCTGTTTCCCTATATTAGGATTAAAATCAATTTCAACTTTAAAATCTGTTTCATCATCAACTGTAACATATCCTTCCCCTTTAATTTTCATATTTCCTTTTTCTCCATTTTCTCCCTTGTATATTCTGAAATTTTTTGTATCAATTTTCCCATTTGCCATAACAAAATTTGCTGCCATAATATCAAAATCAATATCTTCTTTTAAAAATGAAAGACCAGTTTTTTCGGCAAGTTCCTTTCCAGTATCAAGCGATGTAAGTTTTCCGTCCTTTACAGCAAAATCACCATCACCTTTTATGTTATGAGGCATATCTATGAAACTGTTTCCTGAAAATTTGGCATTAAGATAAAAATTACCATAAACTTTATCTTTAATATCATTTAGTAATGATTTTTTTCCTTTATCCTTTTCCAAAAGTATGCTTATTGAATCATTTATAAAACGGTTTAAAACAACGTTGTTTATTGTTACATCTGTTGCAAATGTTTCTTTATTTATGTCAGCAGTTAAATTACCATTTATTTTTCCATCATAAGCCATTATTGAAAATTCGCTATAAACCTTATTATCTGTATATCTTATACTTCCTGCTGTTTTGCCCAAATTTATTGTTTTATAAAAAACCGAGTCGGCTTTTAAATTTATATAAACCCCTGGTGCTTTTATTGATTTTAATTTTGCTAATTCCTTTTTTGTTTTTGCCTCCTGTGCTTTTTTTTCAGCAGCAGTTAAAACTTTCTTTTCCTTCTTTTTTTCTTTTTGCGGAAATAATCCAAGCAGATATTCCACTGCAAATTTAGGAGATGATATATCTATTGAGAAAACACTGTCTGATGGCTTATCTATTTTTTCTCCTGTGATTTTTAATGAAACGTCTTGACCTGCCAGTAAAAAATCAAATTTACCGACCAAATCATAAGCATCTGTTATTTTAGCATCCCCATTTAACTTTTCAACAAATTTGTTCTTCTGATAAGTAAAAATCCCATTTTTCAATTTCAGATTGTCCATAAATGAAATTTTTTTATTAATCATACTAAATTTAAGATTATTTTCTATATCAATATTAATATCATAATCTTCTATTTTTTTCCTTAAATCCGCAGGCAAAACCTCAAGCATTTTTTTTGTATTGGAAACAGATACGATATTTCCCTTTATATCTTTATACCCGGAAATTAAAATATTTCCATTTGTGGTTATTCCGTTAAGTTTAAATGCTTCTATGTTTATATCAATCTTTTCACTTTTTAAATCAACTGTTAATTTTGATTTTAAGTCCACCGGAATTTTATAGTTATTATATAAAACATTGCAGTTTAAATTAATATTTATCGGCTTTATCACTGACAGGATAATATTTTGCATATCAAAATTTAAATCCTGAACCTTTATAGTTGTTGTCACTTTTTTTGAATAATCAGCATAAATAAAATTTCCGTTTTTGATACCTATGCTTGTCACTGTTATATTTTTTATAAACGAATCTTTGCTTTTAACTTCCTTTTTGGGATGTTCTGATATCTTTTTAGTTTTTTTCACAGGTTTTACAGTTTCTGATTTTAAATTATCAACGATATCAGAAAAATTAAACCTGTTATCTTTTTCCTTTATAATCTGAATATATGGTTTAACGAGTTCAAACTGATAAATTAAAAGTTCGCCTTTTAAAAGGGCAAGCAGATTGTATTTTAAAATTATTTTATCATCTTTTACAAAATAGCCCTTTTTATAACGATTGCTTTCACTTATGGAAAAACTTTTTAATTCAAGCCCCTTTAAAATATTAAAATCAATACTTTCTATTATTACTTCCCTGCCTGTTTTTTCACTTAATTCTTTTACAATTATTTCTTTTATCTTTTCCGCAGGGAAAAATATGCTTATTGCAAAAACAGTTACAATAAAAAATAAAATTAAACATCCGATTATTATGGAAAATATCTTTAAAAATTTTTTCATTAAAACTCCGCTGTCAGGTTATAAATACTACCGTAAAAACGCATTAGAAAATGCATTTTTACGGAAAAACATACTACTTTTATTATATTTATTTAATAAATTTTCATTTTTATAATGCATTATTTTTATTCACCTTTTTTAATTTTAAAAATTAGTACACTTTTAAAATTTTTATTTTTTTATAAACTTTTTTTTATATTTTCTTTTTTCCACTGAAAAACGCTAATGCGTTTTTCAGGTACTATTTACCTGTTTTTTTACCAGGTTTATGTTTTGTTTGATCTTCCTGTTCTGTTTTTTCTTCTTTATTATCATCTTGTTTTTGTTTAGCAAAATATTTTTCTATTGTCTTTTTTTCTATTTCTTCAAGCAATTGAGGATTTTGGTTTAAATACTCAACTGCTGCATCTTTACCCTGCCCGATTTTCTGTCCATTATACATGAACCATGTTCCGCTTTTTTCTACAATACCGTGTTCTACTGCTGCTTCTAATGATGCTGGTTCTCTTAAAATTCCTTTGCCAAAAATAATATCAAAAGTTGCTTCTTTAAAAGGCGGGGCAACCTTGTTTTTTACAATTTTTGCCTTTACCCTGTTACCTATTGCAGCATCACCTTTTTTTATTGTTTCAATTCTCCTTATATCAATTCTTACAGATGCATAAAATTTTAAAGCCCTGCCACCAGGGGTAGTTTCAGGATTACCAAACATAACACCTAATTTTTCCCTTATCTGATTTATAAATATAACTACTGCTTTTGATTTACTGATAATACTTGTGAGTTTACGCATTGCCTGCGACATAAGTCTTGCCTGTAAAGCCATATGTGCATCTCCCATTTCACCTTCTATTTCTGCTTTGGGAACCAATGCTGCAACTGAATCAACAACAACAACATCCACAGCACCGCTTCTTACCAAAGTTTCTACAATTTCTAATGCTTGTTCACCGTTATCTGGCTGTGAAATTAAAAGATTATCTATATCAACCCCTATTTTTGCAGCATATTCTGCATCCATTGCATTTTCTGCATCTACATAAGCTGCATTTCCACCTTGAGCCTGAATTTTGGCAACAATATTAAGGGCAAGTGTAGTTTTACCTGATGATTCAGGTCCAAAGATTTCAATTATTCTTCCGCGCGGCACACCACCTACGCCTAAAGCAAGGTCAAGCGATAATGCTCCTGTTGATATTGCTTCCACCTTTGCAGTGGGTGCCTTACCAAGTCTCATAATAACACCTTTACCAAATTGTTTTTCAATCTGTTGAATGGCAAGTTCTAATGCTTTTTTCTTTTCATCAGACATAAAAATTTACCCCACTTTCTATAGTATTATTTAAATTTTACCAAATTATAACATCATATAATCAGGTGTCAAATGTATTTTTTATTCCGTAAAAACTCGATTTCTAACGCTTTTTTACGAATACTAAATTAAAACGGAAACTCATTATTATGCCTTCTGTTTCGCTTTTGTATTCCATCTCTTTTTCTAGGAAAATCTATGATTTCATGATTTGTCCTCCCTTCTACATAAATTGCCTTATTTGGCTTGGCAGGACATACATATTCACATGCACCACACCCTATACATATATGCTCTCTGATATATGGTATACCTAACCCATTTTTATATGGTTTTAAAATAACTGCTTTTGTCGGGCAATATTCATTACACATTCCGCAATCAGTTTCTTTTTCATAAACTATACAATTTTTCATTTCAAATTTTGCAACACCTATCTGTATCCTTTTCTTATCAATAATTGAAATAGATTTAATAGCACCAGTTGGACACACCTGGGAACATTTATTACAATCATATAAACAATAAGATTGGGAATAATCCATTTTTGGTTGTAAAAAATTTTTAAAACCATATTCAATTGTTGTTGGTGTTAAAACCTTTGTTGGACACGCTGCAACACACAGATGACAGGAAATACATTTGCTGTTAAAATTATAAATACTTTTTGCTCCTGGCGGTAAAATAACAGGATTTTTTTTCTTTATAATAACAGAATTTGCCAGCAATTTAAATGGTGCAGTCGCTATTGTAAATGTTATTATTGCAGATAATGTTTTATTTATAAAATCTCTTCTTGGTAAATCCATTTTTCTACTTTTAAAACCAATAGAATATTTTAACCCTTCCTTTTTACACGCAGCCAAACAATTATAACAATTTACACACATCTCATAATCTATATTCCCTGTTTCATAATCAATACATCCTGCTTTACATACTTTTGCACATACTCCACAAAGATTACATCTATCCTTATTTTGATTAATTTTAAACACAGAAAATTTTGAAATTATTCCAAGGATAACCCCTGCCGGGCATAGTGTATTACAAAAAAACCTTCCTTTAAAAAAAGAAAGTCCAGCGATTAAAATTAATATAATCACAGCATAAAAAAACGAACCTGGATAAAAATTATGTGTTTCAACTATTTTTATAAGATACACATCAAAATTCTGCAGCACAGATGAAATTAAATTATTTATAAAATATAATGCCGGTTTTATAATTCCATTTGTTATTCTTCCAAAATTAGAATATGGCTCAAAAATTGATAAAAATATAATATTACCTGTAAAAAAAAATAAAAATAAAAGTCCGGTAAAAAAATATCTGAAATACCTGTGATTTTTTTGTCTTTCAAAATATTTATTTTTTGAAAATCTATATTTAAAAAAAATAAAAATATCCTGCAATGTGCCAAACGGGCATAACATTGAACAATATACACGCCCAAAAACGAATGTAAGTGTAACAAGGATTAAAAATAAAAATATCATTTTATGATTTAAAAAAACATTTATAAAAACAGGTATGAATTGCAGATGGACAACAAAATTAAACGGCAAACCCAAAAACACAAAAATGAAAAGAATAAAAATAAAAACAGATATGATTATTCTTGATAATTTTAATTTATTCATTTCTTTTTATTTTATAAATATATTTTTTTGATATTTATTTCTTTTAAATTCATGCTGCCAAGCCCTTTTTCATCCGCAATTTTTATATATCTGATATTTTCTGGATTTATGCCAAATATTTTAGTTGCTGCTGCATCTGCTGCTACAAAATCAGTTGAAATTATCTGAGTTTTCATTTTTATAAGATCAGATCCATCTGTGCCTCGTGGACCATGCTTTGTCATCACATTATATGCATCTATAACTGTTAAATCAGGTTTTCTAAAAGCAGAAAAATCTGCTATACATTGATTAAGGTCTGTAATATGCCAGTATCGCCTGTCCCAGACAACCCCCATTAAATTTTTCATTGAAATAGTTAATTTGGCAGAACCATGACTTTTAAGCACCGGAACATTTATAAAAACATCAGATGTCAAAAGTAACTCATGGACCAAAGCTGATTTTAAAATTTTTCCATCTGGTATCGTTACTTTCTGGTAATTTGATTTAAAATTACCAGGAACCATTATTCCGCCTGCTTTTTTAACTGCATATTCAATACCGCTATTTTTATATGCTCTTTCCCAGTTATCACAGGTATGGTCAAAAACATATACTTTTCTTGCACCTGCATCAACACAGTGCTTTACTATTGCACCTACAAGTAAAGGATTTGTATTTGCTGCAAGTTCCGGTGGCACATCCCAGCCAATATTCGGCTTTATAAGAACCGTCTGTCCTTTTTTGACAAACTTTGTTATTCCACCAATTGCCGCAATACCACTTTCAAACATTTTATCAGGACTTTTACCTTTTACAGCAACAAGTATATTTTTATTTTCTTTTAATTTAACTATTTCGGCAAATAATTTATCAATGCCGGATAGCGTAATCCCGGAAGCAATACAATATTTTATTGTTTCTTTAATGAATTCTCTTCTATTCATTTTATTTAATCTCGTTTTAATATCTTTCCTATTATAACAGATATTTCAAATAAAAGATAAAGTGGAATTGCCAAAATTAATTGCGAAATAACATCAGGCGGTGTAAAAATCGCAGCCAGAATTAAAATAATAATAATAATATAAGGTCTTAATTTATTAACAGCATAAACACTTATAATATTTGTTTTAATAAGAAAAATCAAAGGCAAAGGCAGCAAAAATACAATCCCTGTTCCTGCTGTAATCATTATCAACAAATCAAAATAATTTGATATACCCCATATTGGCGTTAAAGTGTTTTTCCCTGCAAAATTATAAAAAAACATAAGGGCAAAAGTAAATATCACTTTATAAGCAAAAATTACGCCCGCATAAAAAAGTATGGGAATCAACACAGCAAAAACATACAAATATTTTCTTTCGTTTTTTTTAAGTGCAGGATAGATAAAATATCCCAATCGGAAAATAGCAAAAGGCAAAGAAAAAAATAATGCTGAAACCAATCCTGCTTTAAAGTATGTTAAAAATTTTTCCTCTGGTCTAAAATAACTTAAATTTATTCCTAAATTTTTTACTGGCTCCTGTAAAAAAATTATTATTTTTTCTATAAAAAGCATTGAAAATAAAAAAGCAGCAAAAAAGAAAAACAAAATTTGTATTAAAGTCATTCTGAATTCTTCAAGATGATAAAGATAAGAATTTTTTTTTATCATTTTAAAAATAATTTACTTTTTCTTTTTTTTAATATCCTTTTCTTCTTTTGTATCATTAACTTCCTTTTTAAATTCTTTTATACCTTTGCCAAGCGCTTTGCCTATCTCTGGTAATCTTGAAGCGCCAAAAATCAGTAAAACTACGACTAATATTAAAATTACCTCGCCCATCCCTATATTCATTTTTTCCTCCTTAATTTAAAATTTTATTTAATAAATATATCCAGTGGCTTTTTTAATTTATAATATCTGGTTCCTTTTATTTCATAATTTTCAAATATTTTTATCTCTGCAAATTCTGAAACAGCCATAACATCATGCCATATATTTTTATAAAGACAAACCGGCTTATCAAGTAAAAATGCTTCTGTTTTTTGGGGTATTTTATCTTTGGAAAGAATAATAATTGATGTGCCGGAAACAGGTTCAAATGTCTCAAATGATTCAGGATGGGCTTCAAGTTGGTAAACTGGTTTTCTTTCAAGACGTGAATAACCAATACGCCAGCCAACATCTTTACTCTCACCAAATAACACATGAAAACTTTTGAGCCCTTTTTTTAATTCTATTATTTTACCATATTTTTTAAAATTTTTTTGATTTAAATTTTTTATATTTATCATTTATTAATCTCCACTTTTTCTATTTATTTAATAATTTTTTATTTTTATAATTCATTACTTTTATTCACCAGTTCTTTTAAATTTAAAATAAAACTCAATTATTGTTATAAATATTTTATTTTTTTTAACTAATATTTATTTTTTCTTTTGGAAATCGCAATCTTTAAATGTAATTTTCAGTTCTTATTTTATTGCACTTAAAGCTTTAACAATGGTATTATAATCCGAATTTCTGCCTGTCCAGATTTTAAATGATGCCATTCCCTGATAAATTAACATATCAAGCCCATTTATAATTTTTGCGCCTTTTTTCTTTGCTTGCTTTAAAAACGGGGTAACAGGCGGATTATATATTAAATCATATACAGGGATTCCTTTTCTTTTTATTTTTTTGATTTTATAAGGCATTGACTTTTTATCAAGACCAACCGATGTAGCATTTATGATAAAATCTGCTCCTTCAACAAGGGCATCAATTACTTCCGATTCTTTTAAATACCATACCCTTGCATTTTTTACTTTTAATTTTTTAACTAATTTTTCTGCCATTGGAATATCAATATTTATTATATCAATTATTCTGGGTTTATGCTTTTGTAATACATAAACAATGGCATGGGCAGCCCCGCCTGCCCCGAACAAAACAACATCTTTGCCTTTTAAATTTATTTTGTGTTTTTTTAAACTTTCTTCAAATCCGAGATAATCCGTATTATATCCTTTCAATTTTCCCTTAATATTCACAATCGTGTTTACTGCACCTATTTTTTCAGCACCTTTGTCAATAGTATCTAAATATTTCATTATTTCCTGTTTATACGGAACTGTTACGTTTACCCCCTTTATATTTTCTTTTTTCATATTTTTAATAAAATTTTTTAATTCATTTTTTTTTAATTCAAATACTTTGTATTCCCAGTTCATTTTATACTTTTTAAAAACAGCATTATGCATATACGGGGATAATGTATGAGATAAGGGATAACCAATCAAACCAGTTATGTTTTTTTCCATTTTTTACTCCTTGCCTGATATTAAAACATCTTTGATAAATAAAGAAGGCGAACCAAAATTAAAATAAAAGTCAAGATCATCAAATACATATTCAACATTATAAAACAATTCTTTTAAATTTCCAGTCATTAATGTTTCTTTTATTGGATGAAACATCTTGCCATTTTTATAAAGCCATCCATTGATTCCTAATGAAAAATTTCCTGACACAGTATCAATTGTATGCCCGCCCATTATGGAATTTATAAAAATTCCGCTAAAATTTTTCAAGATTTCATTTAATTTATAATTTCCTTTTTCAATATAAAAATTTGCAGCACCACATTGTGGCAATTTATTAAAATCCGGCCTAAGAGAATTTCCGGGTTTATCTTTGTTAAAATAAACTGCGTTTATATTGTCATATAAAAAATCTTTTAAAATACCTTTTTCAACTATTACTTTATTAAACCCCGAATTACCTTCCCCATCAAAAGGGAAACTGCCTATCTGCCAATTTTCACATGCATCATCTTTTATTGTTATATTTTCACTTAATATTTTATCACCATCTTTGTTTTGCCAGAATAAGGACTTTTTCTTTCTTATATTTTCTGCAAAAAACAAAGGCGCAATATAAGAAATAAATTCAGAAGCAATATAATAAGGAAATATCAAATTATATTTTCCTGAAGGCACAGATTTTGCATTTAATAAATTAATTGCACGTTCTGCTGTTTTTTCTCCAATCTTTTTAAAATCAAAATCATTAAATTTAATACCTGATTTAATACCATCAACAACAACTTCGTCATTTTTATCACTTGCAATCACTGATAAAAAAGTATAAATATAGGCCTTGGTATAATTATCTTTAAAACCATCGCTGTTTAAATAAAAAATATTTTCAAAATTTTCAAAATATCCGATGTCCCTTATATGTTTTATTTTTTTGCTTAAATTTTTTGTATATTTTTCCATTTCCAATAATTTTTTTGTTTTACTTTTAAAACTTTCTCTTTTTATATTCGCGTCATATAATTTTAAATTATTATCATCAGTATCTCTTGAAAAAAACTTATGCTCTTTATAACCTTCTATAAATAAAGAATCCTTAAGTTTATCAATAAGATGATCAATATCTCCATTCCCAATTAAAGCCGAAACAAATGACATTTTATTTTTTTTAAATATCCTCAATGCAATCCCCCTTAAATTGCTGTTTTTTATCTTCTCTGGTTTTTTATCATTTATTATTATTTCATTTTTTTCTTTCTCTTCTATATATATATCCCATTTATCTGATATTTTATTTATTTTATCTTTTAATTTTTTTATAAATTTTTCCACTTGCTCCTCCTGAATACCTGGGATAAAATACCAGCAACCGTTATAATTGCAGTATCAGCTCTTAATACGGTATCACCCAAACTTACCGGTATAAACCCATAATTTAATAACTTTTCTGCTTCACTGTCTTCAAACCCGCCTTCAGGACCTGTAATAAAATAAATTTCTTTAATATTTTTATCTGATTTAAAAGCTTCTTCTATTAATAAATTTTTTTCTTCTTTTTCCCAGACAAAAAACTTTTTTGATTCTTGGGATAATTTTAATTCATCAATATTGGTGATCGGTTTTTCAAGTTCGGGTTTTGATATTCTGCCACATTGTTTTACAGCCGAATATATTATTTTTTCCCATCTTTCTTTTTTTTCATCAAATTTTTCTATTTTAACAACGCTTCTTTTGGCAATGTAAGGAATAATAGCATCAACCCCGATTTCGGTTAATTTTTCCAGAACAAATTCCCATTTTTCCTTTTTTATTAATGATACAATTGCAAATATTTTTATATTGTCTTTTTCCCTTTTCTTTAATTGTTCTTTTATTTTAACAATTAATTTTTTCCCTTTTTTATTTATTTCTTCTATCACCGCCAAATACTCACCATATTCATAATTAAATACAGAAATTTCATCACCTTCTTTTAATCTTAATACATTTACAACATGAGAAAAATCTTCATTTAATATTTCTGCTTTATTATCAAAAATTTTATTTATAAAAAACCTATGTGGCACTGATTTTCTCCAAAAAAAATTTTTACGGGGCAAAATATTTTATTGATGTTTTATTGCTTATATATATTTTATCACCAAAAAAATCAATAATCGCAGGTGCTGTAATTTTTCCATTACCTTCTCCAAAATCTCCCCATTTTTTTATAACATTACCGCTTTCATAAGATATTTCATAAACACCTTCATAAGATGGAATAATAAGTGTGTTTTCTTTTACTGCAAAACCTTCTATATCAAAATTTAATGGTATGTTTTTTACAAAATTACCTGATGTATCAAAAGCAACTATTTTTTTTAAAACAGAATCAGCAACTAAAATTTTACCACCTGAATATATTTCAATTGCAGATATTCTTGAAAGGCAGGAATTACAATTGCCTTCTATAACAGGGAAATCAAGAATTAAATTCCCTGTTATTTTATCGTATTTATAAACATCCGGGGTAGAACTGCATGCAATATAAAAATAAGAACTATCCACTGCTATTTTGTATCCCTGATTTGTAGAAACTTGTTTCACCAAATAAACGGTTGATGGATTTGTTATAACGTCAAAAATTAAAACAAAACTTTGTGTTGTTATTGATGTATTTATTACATAAATATAATTTTCATCCCCATCTATCCCTGATGGATTTGTAAAAGCACCAAACCATCCAAATTCATGTTTTCCTGATAAATCATATTTGTTGCAATCTTCTTTTAAACTATCAATACAATATAAAAATTCATCTTTCACAACAAAATCAGAAAGATAATTAAAATTCCCAAAAGTTCCTTTATATGTTATGCCTATATAGGTTGAACTTTTAGGGTCTGTTGGATTTATCCTGTCAAGCTGTTTACAATTTAAAAGTAAAAAAATTATAAAAAATACAATATAAAATTTTCTCATAAATCACCATTTATTTATAACGCTAAAATAAATTTTTCCTTTATCATCCAACTTTAAATAAACCTGTCTTGCTTCATCACAATTATAATTAATTGCTGCATCAATTACTCCACCTAAATAAATTACAGAAGTTATAATTCCCCATAAAAGAGCACTGTTATATGCTTCCTGAGCTTTGTTAAAAGCCAAATCGTGGTTTTCATTTGTTATTAAATATCTGTCATATTTTGTAATTTCATCATTAACACAATAAATAGTAATACCAGTTGCAGTCAAAAAAGCACCACCAAAAAGTAAGCCTTTTACTATCTGATTATTATGGACCTGTCCCCATCCAGGCAAGACAATGGAACGCCAGAAAGAATCAAACCATCTTCTCTGTTCCAATTGTTTTTTCTTTTTTTCCATTAAATTATTATAAAAATTCATAAATTCATTTGCATCCTTGTCTTTTTTATCAATTTCTAAAACTTTTTTAAAAAGAGTATATGCATAATTATGATGCCCAAGTTTATAATAACAAAACGCTGCCTGTTTTAGCGCTTTTAAATTTTCCGGTTCCTTTTTTAAAAATGTAAGATAATACTGTAATGCTTCTTTATATTTTTTTTCATTGTATTCCTTATCCCCTTTATACATAATTGCTT
Source organism: Candidatus Goldiibacteriota bacterium (assembly GCA_938034975.1). Classification (GTDB taxonomy): domain Bacteria; phylum Oederibacteriota; class PGYV01; order PGYV01; family DYJU01; genus DYJU01. Next base: position 13,826 of record CALHNI010000052.1, read on the forward strand.
CCTGCTGTGATGGAATATATCCCGGAGCAAATATGGGAGTTTCTGTCGGCTTTACCATAATCTGCTCCTGAGCATATAAAAAATTTAAATCAAATAATAATAAAATTATAAAGAAATATTTTTTTATAAACATATCTATTCTCCAAAAATTTTCAAACTTGTTCCATCAAGAATATAAATATATTTATTAGTCGTATTATAAGATATCAATTTGCCATTTAAAATCCTGCCAGGTCCCTCACCAAAATCACCCCATTTTAATAAAACATTTAAATTGTTGTCAACCTTAAAAACTACTTTTTCTGAAAGTAACTGCATAAAATCATCTGTATTTACAGCATCATTTATTTCACTGTTAAAAATCATATCATCAACAATATTAAGATTTCCATCTAATTTTAAAATTTCATTTTTCCTGTTTTTATTTATAATAAAAATATTTGAATTTGATTTAAAAATTCTGCCTGGAGTAAAATCGCCTATTGCTGTTATACTTATAGTTTTTGTATCAATTAAAATTCCATTGGTCTGGTATTTATGAACTTTTTTTTCAATATCATTTGTTATAAAAATATTGTTATTAAAAAATTCTATTGAGAGAGCCCCGATTCCTGCTGTATAAGTTAATGGCCACCATGTAAAATTCTCATTTCCATCCATAACCTGAATATAGGGTTTACTATCCGCAATGTAAATATTATCAACATCATCACAACAAAGATCAGAAATTGATGTGAAAGTCCCTAAAACACTTCCGGTTGAGCCAATCAAACGGGCATTGTTATTATCCAAAAGTTTAATCACACAGTATCCCGGACCATCTGCTTTAAATGCAGCAAGAACAGGAATTCCTTTATTTATAATCATAGAAAAAATTTCAGCATTTGCAGGATACCAGATTTCGCCTTTGTATGTAATTTTTATGTAATTTTCCGAAGCAGGATCATACGGATTATTTCTTTTTAATTCACTGCAGGATAAAAAGATAAATGTTATTAATATTATAGCAGTATATCTTTTCATAAATCTCTCCCATAAAATCGCATAGTATTGTGAAAAGTTTTAACGCTTTTCACTTAAAAATCCTTTTATTCATATACTTCTGTTGCCTTTTGTTCCCCCTTTATCAAAAGGGGATTTAGAGGGATTTACATCCATTCTCTTTTTCTTGCTCTCTTTTAATTTAAAATCTCCAATAACCCCTCTTTTATTTAAGAGGGGGAAATGTATATTATTTTCAATACTTTTAGTATATATTTTAATCTCTGCCTTCTTTCTTTTTCATAGAACTTTTCACATTATAAACCGCATTTGAAAGTGAGTTTTTGCGGAAAAACAAAATATTTTTATTATTTTTATTCATCCGTTTTAAATTTAAAATCTTTGATTAAAAGATACTGCAATTAAATTGTCCTTTCTTATTTCTAGTTGAACCCTTTTTTGTGATTGTGTTGGTTCATCTATTCCTGTTAAATATGCATCAAATATTGAAAGACCCCACACAATCCCTGTAATTGCAATTGGAATATAAACTCTTAATGTTGCATCCTGAGCTTCTTTATATTTGGTATCAAAATCATAATTTGTATTTTCATAATCAGAAACTGCTTCTTTTTGATCTATTGTAAATTTTATAATACCACCTATTCCTGCCAAAAACATAAGAGAATATGCATACCCTTTTACGATCTCATTATTATAAAATTGACCTAACCCTGGCAAAAGAGCAGACCGCCACATCATATCGCCTTTTGTTTTTTTCTTTTTTTCATTTTTTTCAATTTCTTTTTTATCAGTTATTCCTGTCATCATATTATAGTATCTGGTTGCAGTTGGTTCACCTGGTTTTATCATTAAAACATATTTAAAAATTAACTGTGCATTTCTGTATTTTTTCATATTATAATAACATATGCCAAGTCCAAGCCATGCCTGCCAGAATTTTTTATCTTTTTTAATTGCTGCATTATAATATGCCATTGCATTTTTATAATCATTTTTTTTGTGATATATAACAGCACTTTGATAATATTTAAAAGCCATCTGATCTATTGCTGATAAATTATTTATGCTTATTAAAAACAAAATCAGAAAGAGAATACTTCTTTTCATAATTTTCCTTTAAAAATGATATTTCCTCATAATTAAATTTACCAGAAAAATGACAAAATTTCTATAAAATTAAATATTTTTATAGGAATTTTATAAAAAAGTAATTTTAGCCCTGCATACTTCCTTATCTGAACCTTTTTTTGTAATTTTCCCCGAATAAATTAAAGGTTCATCTGAAATTTTTTTATTCTCAATAAAGAGTTCCTCGTTTATTTTAGATTCTGAAATAAAATTTGATTCTAATTCTCTGATTTCTTTTTTAAATAAAATTTCAGGATTAATACTATCCACTATCCACTGTATATATTTTACATTATTTACATGATTGTTTATATCAACATCAGAATATGAAACGGTTGTTTCTTTTTTTGTATCATAAGTATTTATTTTTTCTATTTTCCCTTTTAAATCAAAAATAAGTTCTGTTTTATAAAAATGCCATATTTTTACAAAATTTTCAGGTATTACCGGCTTTTGTGTTTTTATATCTACAATAACCCAAGCAAAAGATGCTTTACCTATAATTTTACCTGTCGCATCACTAATCTCAAAATTTCGATAAGCAAAAAATTTTTCAGTAAAAGGTGACCATGTTTTTATATTTATTTTTTCATTCCAATACGGAATTTTTTTTACCTTTAATTTTATTTTTATAATTGCCCATATAAATTCTTCCGAAAGAATTTTTCCATATTTTTTTTCAAATTCATTATAATGGTCCCAGGCAGTATTTTGAAGAAAATCAAGTAATGAAGTTATTTTTAATTTTGCATTTACATCTACATCATTTGCATAAATTTTAAAAGAACCTGTAAAAACGCTTAAATCATCTGACATAAAAATCTCCTGTTTATAAAAAAATTTTTGCTATATAATATATTCTATGGAAAAACTAAGAATTTTACAAGATTTTTTCATTAAAGACAGGGAAGGAATTTTTTTTTATACAGGATTAAAAGACAGGGAAAACAGTAAAAGTTATCTGTTTATAAATCCTGTAAAAAAAATCATCTGTAAAAATCCTGATTCTATTTTAAAAACATTCAACCAATTAGAAAATTATTTAAAAAATGGTTTTTACGCAGCCGGTTTTATTTCTTATGAAACAGGATATATTCTTGAGAAAAAATTAAAAAATCTTATCATGCATACGGATTTTCCATATATTTATTTTATGATTTTTAAAAATTGCATTACTTTTAAAAATATAAATTTAAATAATATTCCCAATAAATTTTCTGATTATGCGTTATATGATATAAAGCCAAATTTAAATTTTAATGAATATAAAAAAAATTTTAGTAAAATAAAAAATTTGATAAAAACCGGAGAAACTTATCAGATAAATTATTGTTTTAAATTAAAATTTAAATTCGTCGGCGATTTTTTTTCATTTTATAAAGACCTTAATAAAAATCAGATGGTTTCATATTCTGCTTTTTTTAAATCAAAAGAATATAAAATTTTTTCTATTTCTCCTGAGTTGTTTTTCAGGATAAAAAACAATGAAATTTTATTAAAGCCTATGAAAGGCACATTGTTAAAAACCAAACCAATAAAAAACATAATTAAAAAACTTAAGGATAAAAAAAATAAAGCAGAAAATGTAATGATAGTTGATTTAATCAGAAACGACTTAGGTAAAATATGCAGGATAAATTCAATAAAAGTTCTTTCTCTTTTTCAAGTAGAAAACTATAAAACCTTATACCAGATGACATCCACAATATCCGGAAAACTAAAAATAAAAAATATATATGATATTTTTAAGGCATTATTCCCCTCTGGTTCTGTAACCGGCGCACCCAAAATAAGGTCAATGCAAATAATAAATGAAACAGAAAAAGAACAAAGAAAAATATACACAGGAACATTAGGTTTTTTAACACCAGAAAAAAATGCAGTTTTTAATATACCCATAAGAACTGTCCTGCTAAATGATAAAAACGCTGAACTTGGTATAGGAAGCGGAGTAGTTTATGATTCAAAGGCAATCTTAGAATTTTCAGAATGTCTCGGCAAAGCAAAATTTTTAACTATACTTTCTAAACCTTTTGCCTTGATTGAAACTATAAGGATAATAAAAAATAAAGGATATTTTTTAATGGACTTGCATTTAAGACGTTTAAAAAAATCATGTGATTTTTTTAAATTTAATTATAATTTAAAAAAGATTAAAAAAAATCTATTAAAAATAAGAGATGATAATGACTATAAAATCAGATTATTGGTTTTTCCGGATGGTAATTTTAAAATTGAAAAATTTTTATATATAAAAAACAAAAGAGAACTTATCACTTTTTCAGAATATAAAACAGATCCTGAAAACATATTTTTCTATCACAAAACAACAAAAAGGGGAATTTACGAAAACGAATTAAAAAAAGCAAGAAAAAAAGGATTTTATGATGTTATATTTTTAAATAAAAAAAACGAATTGACAGAAGGATGTATATCAAATATTTTTATAAGAAAAGGTAAAAAATTTTTCACACCACCTGTAAAATGCGGACTTTTGCCGGGAGTATACCGCGAATATCTTTTAAAGAAAAATCCGGATAAATTCAAGGAAAAAGTTTTATACGCCAAAGATGTATTTAACGCTGATGAAATTTATTTATGTAATTCTGTTGAAGGATTAAAAAGGGTGTTTTTAAAAAAGTGTTAATTCCTTTTTCTGTATAACAAAAACTGCTTCTTCAGCTAAAAGATTTTCAAATCCAAAAGTAAAAAATTTTTTTCCATTAGTGGTAAAATAAATCTCTTTTAATATTTTTATATTATTTTTTTTACAAAATTCTTTAAAATCTTTAATTGAAAGTAAATGAATATTCGGGGTGTTATACCAATCATAAGGTAATATTTTTGTTTTAGGTGTTTTTCCAAGAAACATTATTTGAAACCTTGTTGATATATGTGCATAATTTGGAAAAGATACTATTGCCTTTTTCCCTATTCTCACTATCTGGTTTAAAACATAATCCGGCCTTTTAACTGTTTGTAAGGTTTCAGATAATATGACATAATCGTAAGATTCGTTATGGTATTCATCAAGCCCTTCATCAATATCTTCCTGGATAACCGAAACACCCTTTTTTATACATTTTAAAACTTCATCTGTATTTATTTCAATGCCCAACCCATAAATATTTTTCTTTTCCATCAATTGATGCAAAAGTTCACCATCTCCACATCCCAAGTCAAGCACCCTTGAATTTTCTTCTATAATTTTTATTATTTCTTCAAATGTGCTTTTTAATTTTATATCCTTTGCCATCGCATCCCCAATTTATGGTTTTATATATGATAAAAAATTTTTTATTGCCTGGGACAAAATTTTATTTTCTGTAACAGATTTTTTTTCAAGCAAAAATGCGTCATGTCCATGCCGTGATTTTATCTCAATATAGGATACATCTTTATTATTCAATCTTAATGCCCTGACTATTTCTTTTGATTCCATGGCCGAATATAACCAATCCGATGAAAAAGAAATCAGTAAATACTCTGCTTTTACTCTTTTAAAAGCATTTACAAGCGAACCACCGCCATATTTTGCAGCAACATCAAAATAATCCATTGCTTTGGTTAAATAAAGATATGAATTTGCATCAAACCTGTCTACAAATTTTTTACCCTGATGAGAAAGATAACTTTCAACAGCAAATTCCCTGTCAAACTGTTTTTCCATTTCACTTAAATCTGCGGGTTCATTTTCAAATTTGGGCTTGATTTTATATGAATATTTTTTATCATATTGTAATTTTCTACCAAATTTTTTTTCCATACCTTCTTCACTCAAATAAGTGACATGACCTATCATCCTTGCAATTGCAAGTCCTTTTAATTTTTTATTCTTATTAAAATAATTACCATTTTCCCAATCTGGATCTGAAATAATGGAATTTCTTCCTATTGCATCAAAAGCTATTTCCTGGGCTGTCTGGGCAGCACAAGATGCAATAACAATAGCACTTTGTGGTATATCCGGAAATTGCAATGTCCATTCTATTGCCTGCATGCCTCCCATTGAACCCCCTATTACAGTTACTAATTTTTCAATACCAAGATAATCAAGTAAATACTTCTGAGCTTTGACCATATCAGATATTGTAACCACAGGAAAATCAAGGCCATACGGTTTTCCTGTTTTCGGATTTATGGAAGAAGGTCCTGTTGATCCGTAACAGCTACCAAGGACATTAGAACATATAACGAAATATTTATTCGTATCTATTGCTTTGCCTGGCCCTATCATTATGTCCCACCAACCGGTTTTTTTCTTCTCACCTTTTGTGTCTTCTTCTGAATAATAACCAGCAGCATGAGAGCCACCTGATAAAGCATGCAAAATCAAAATAGCATTACTTTTATCTTTATTTAAAACCCCATAAGTTTCATAGGCAAGTGTGATTGGACCTAACTTTTCCCCGCTTTCTAAAATCATCTCATTTGGTGGTTCAGCAAAAGTAAAATTTTGTTTTTTTACTATACCCACCGAATCTTTTTCTATTATAACTTCTTTTTGTTCCTGATGTGAATTATTATTTTTATTTCCGTTTTTCTCCATCTATATCCTTTTTAATTATTTTTTATTAGTATATATTTATTTTTAATCTATTGCAAGAATTTTTTATTTAAAATTTTTAAACTTTACTGATTTATCCCTTTATAACTGCAACTGGTTTTAGTCTTGCAACTTTTTTTGCTAATCCTGCTTTTTCAATAATTTCAGTTACATTTTCTGCATCTTTATATGCAAACGGCGCTTCTTCAGCTAAAAATTTTTTACTTTTTGCTTTTATTATAACTCCATCTTTTTGTAATTCTTCTATTATATCTTTGCTTTTTCCTTTTTTTAATGCCTGATGTCTGCTTAAGAGGCGACCTGCACCATGAGCAGAAGAATAAAATGTTTCTATGCTTTCTTTTCTACCAATTAAAATAAATGAATGTCTTCCCATATCTCCCGGAATAATGACTGGTTGTCCAATATCTTTAAACTCTTTTGTTAAAAGATAATGCCCAGGTGGTAAAGAACGGGTTGCACCTTTTCTATGAACACATAAATATTTTTTTTCACCTTTAATCTCTATTTCTTCAACCCTTGCAATATTATGTGAAACATCATAAATAACTGACATTCCAAGTTGATAAAACCCTTTTTTAAAAACTTTTTCAAATGAGCGTCTTATGCTATCTGTTATTATTTGCCTGTTTGCCCATGCATAATTTGCTGCTGCTTTCATTGCATTAAAATATCTCTGTCCTTCTTCAGAATTAAAAGGTGCACAAACAAGCTGTTGATCTTTTAAATTTATACCGTATTTATGAACAACTTTTCTTAATATTGCTATATAATCATCACATATCTGATAACCAAACCCACGCGAACCTGTATGAAACATAATAACTATCATATCTTCCTTTAAATTTAATTTTTCTGCTATTTGCCGATCTAAAATTTTATCTATTTTTTGTATCTCAAGAAAATGATTACCAGCTCCTAAAGTTCCAAGCTGATCAAATCCCCGTTCATAAGCTCTTTCTGATATATCATCTTTTTCAGGAATGTATTCTAATTGCCCTTTATCTTCAATTTTTTCAATATCATCACTAATCCCAAAACCATTTTCAACTGCCCATTTTGCACCTTTTTTAATTACATTTTTTATTTCTTTTTTATCAAGTATGATTTGCCCACTACTTCCAACACCAGATGGGACCATATTATAAAGATTTTTAGCAATTTCATCTATTTTATTTTTTATCTCTTCATAAAAAAGATTTGTTTTTATCATCCTTACACCGCAATTTATATCATAACCAACTCCACCTGGCGATATAATACCTTCTTTTATATCAAATGCAGCAATCCCACCTATTGGAAATCCATATCCCCAGTGAATATCCGGCATAGCTATTGAATAATTTATAATTCCTGGAAGGCAAGCAACATTTGAAACCTGTTTTAATGGTTCTTCTCCTATATCCTGCAAAAGTTTTTCATCTGCATAAATTATTCCTGGCACATTCATTTCTTTTTCTTTTTCTAATTCAAATTTATATTCAGAAAGTTTTCTCATAATTTTTCATTTCTCCTTTTTAATTTAAAATAAAACTCAAGTGTTATTTTAAATATTTTAATTTTTTAATTATATATTATTTTTGTATTTTTTTCTCCTGAAAATCGCAATCTTTAAATGCAATTTTCAGGTTAAATAAGCATATATTCAATCATTAATATTGTTATTATACTCTGTTATCATTTTTTTTATTTCTTCATTTTGTTCCCAGGTATAGTCATTATTTATTGTTAAAAAATAGAATTCATTTTGTTTTAATGGCTCTGCCTTAAGTTCTGCCATGATTTCTGGTTTTAACTTTAAAAAGTCTGTTGTTCCCGGAATGGGAGAGTAATTTGCAATTTTTATTTTTATGCCAATTCGTTTAACAAATTCTATATCTTTTAAAACCATTTCAAATGTTTGCCCAGGCAAACCTGCCAGTATATAAACTCCAATATCTTTTGATTTAAATCCTGCTTTTTTAAGATTATTTACTGCGTTTTTAAAAATTTCATTAGTGACTTTGCCACCTGTTATTTTTTGTAAATTATAATCTGATGATTCCAGGGATATTCTTAAATCAACAAATCCTGCTTTTTTTAACAAAACTGCCATTTCTTCGTCTATATAAGCGCAATGCAAACCATTTGGGGTATGAAAATTAAAACCATAATTATTTTTTATTATTTCCCTTAATAAATCTTTTATAAAAACCGTTCTGTATAAAAGTGCATCATCATAAAAAGCAATATTTTTAATATTATATTTTTTATAATTATCCAGTTCAATTAAAATATCTTTTTTTTCTCTTCTATTAAATTCATTTGTAAAAAGTTTAATTGCGCAATAGGTGCAGGAAAACGGGCAGCCATCTGTCCATTTAGTTACAGCATAAGGAATATTATAATTGCCATTTCTATCAAAATAAACTGTATAATCAGGCAAAAGTCCTAAAAAAAAATTTTCTTTAAATTGCTGCTCAATTTTTGAACCTGTTACCTTATTTACAAGTTGAATAAATTTATTGTTAATATTTCCAGGCCATACCATATCTGCTCCGGACTTTTCCTCCGCATGTTTAAAACATAAAGTTGCATAAATCCCGCCAAGTATTAAAGGTGTCAATAAAAATTTTTCTTTTAAAATTTTTATTGCTTCAAAGGTTCCTTCATAGGTATATGTCATATTACTTGTAACCAATATAATATCAGGTTTTTTTATTGATTCTATTTTTTTTAAAAATGTATCATAAGGCAAACCATATCTTTTATATTTCCTCGTTAATTTTTTATAAAATTCAGGTTTTTTAATTTCTTCAAAATAAAATTCTCCTTTACCAAATTCTTTTTCTTTTTTATATTCATCAGGCATTTCACTGTCAAACCTGTTCATACAATCAATAAAATCAATTTCAAAACCACCTGATTTTAATAAATTTGCGATTTTTAAAAGGCCAAAAGGTTTTATCCAGAAATCATGACATTTAAAATCTGTAATCCATGGATTCACTAAAAGCGCACGCATATATTCTCCTTTAAATTATAATTTTTTTACCACAACTCCTTTTAAATAAAATGTTTCAGGAATTGTATTTATATGCGGATGATCCGAACTCTGCTTTAAAAAATCGACAATTTCAATTAATGTTCGTGTCTTTCCTGCTGATTTTTTTATTATTTCAAGTAAATCTTCTCTGCTTATATTCTGCGAGCATGAAAACGTAAATAAAAATCCTTTATCACTCAAAATTTCAAAAGCGCTTTTATGTAAAAACTCATATCCTTTGATTGCACTTTGTTTTTCTTTTTCTGTTTTTGAAAATGGTGGCGGATCAAGAATAATTATATCAAATTTTTGATCATTTTTTTTAAACTCTTCCATAGATTTAAAAACATCATTTTTTTTGAATTTATAATTTTTAAGATTATTTAATTCCATATTTTTTTTAGCCATTTCTAAAGCGCTATCTGAAATATCAATGCCCTGTGTATATGATGCGCCATATTTTAATGCATATACAGAAAAAGCCCCTGTATAGCAAAAACAATCCAAAACTTTTTTATCCTTTACATAATTTTTTAACTTTTCCCTATTTTCTCTCTGATCTATATAAAACCCTGTTTTTGACCCTTTTTCAACAGAAACTAAAAATTTTAATCCATTTTCATTTATAATTACTTCAGGAAGTTTTCCATTTTCAGGTTTTAATAATTTTTCCGTTTTCAAAAGACCTTCTTTAATTCTTGTTTCACTTATACTCTTTTCATATATAAAATCAGGTTTTATTTTATCATCAAGAATTTTAATAATACTTTCCTTTATCCTTTCCATGCCAAGAGTTGTGATCTGAACAACAAGCAAATTATGATACTTGTCAACAATAAGTCCTGGTAAAAAATCCGCTTCTGAGAATATCAATCGTTTGGCATTTGTGTTTTTTAAATTATTTCTTTTTTTAATTGCCATTTCAATTCTAAATTTAAGCAGTTCTTCTATTTTAAAATCTGCATTTTTTTCATTTTTTATAAAATCAAGTATTCTTACTGTTATTTTTGATTTTCTATTTAAATAGCCAACTGCTATTTTTTTTTGAAAATTATCTTCAACAAACACTATATCTCCATTTACACATTCTGCAGGTATATTTTCTATTTCATTATCATATAACCATAGATGGCCGGATAAAATACGTTTTTCTTTTCCTTTTTTTAATATAATCGTATTTAACATATTTGTCCTCTTTGATTTTAACCATAAAAATTCTTAAAAAAATGTGTTTTTACTGAAAAATAAAATATTTTATTATTTTATTTAATAAATTTTATTTTTATAGTGTATTATTTTTATTCACCTTTCTTTTAATTTAAAATAAAACACAAGCGTTGTTTTAAATATTTTATTCATTTAATAATTTATTTTATTTTTTTCTCCTGAAAATCATAATTTTTTATTGTGATCTTTAGGTTTAATTTTAAAATTTATTATAACAGAAAATTTTTGTATATTAAGGGAATTATAATATAAAAAATAAATTTTTAATTATTTAAAATCTGACTCTTTGAATACTTCTGCTTCAAAAATATAAATCAAGGTATTTTTATCTTTAAATGCATCTTCAGGCAATCCGGCTTTATCCTTGCATAAATGCCTTAAAAATTCTTCTTTTGTCCAGCCTGTCTCTTTAGCAACCTGAGGTAAAAAAACACCTGAGGCAAATCCTTTTCTTACTATAACACCATGCCTGCCGAGTTCTATTTCATCAATACTTTCAATTTTTTTAGGTGGAGTTAAAACTGAAATTTCTATATCTATATCTTTTAATTCATATTCATTAACGGGTGGAAATCTTGGGTCATTCCTTGCTGCTTCAATTGCCATTTCCATTATTGTTTCATAAAGTTTATTGTTACTTTCTATTATACCTATGCACCCTCTTAGTTCTCCTCTTTTATGAATTGTTACAAAAGCACCTGCCTTTTGTGTAAAAACAGTATCTTTTAATTCAAATTTCGGAACTATTCCCTTTGAAATATAATTTTCAATTGTATCACGGGCAAGTTTTAAGAGTATATTTTTCTGTTCAAAAGTTAACATTTATACGTCTCCTTTTAATTTATTATTATCATATTTTAAATAATTTTTTCTTGACTTTTTTAAAAAAAAAATTATATTTATTATATATTAATAAAAGGGCCCTTAGCTCAGTTGGTCAGAGCAGCAGACTCATAATCTGTTGGCCGTAGGTTCAAGTCCTACAGGGCCCACCAAAATTTTAAATTACATTTCCCTGCCATCAAAAATATTAACCAAAATATTGTTATTAAATAATTTTTTAAAAACTTTTATTTTCATTCTTCTTTTCCAAGAACTTCAACTCTATTTTTTACTAGTTTTTTGAATTCTTCCAGTTCTTTTTTCCCAGGTGATAATTCACCATAATGCATTGGTATTGAAATTTCAGGTTTTACAGTATTTACAAACTCTGCTGCTTCCTGGGGTCCCATAGTATAAGTTCCACCAATAGGTATTAAAGCAAAATTTATATTTTTTAATTCCTTCATCTCAGGTATAAAATCTGTGTCACCGGCATGATAAATTTTGACACCGTTAATTTCTACTATGTAACCAACTTTCCCTGAATTTTTAGGATGAAAATTTTTATTAATATTATATGCAGGAACAACTTCTACTTTTATCTTTCCTATATCAAATTTATCTCCGCTTTTCACTTCTTTATAATTATAACCTTTTAATTCTGATGCTACCTCAGCAGGGCATATTATAAGTGTATTTTTTGAATAAATATTGTCTATATCCCCGATTGAAAAATGATCAAAATGATTATGTGATACAAAAATATAATCTGCTTTTATTTCATTTTTTACTTTCCATGGGTCAAAATAAATAATCCCTGTTTCTGTGTCAATTCTAAAACTTGCATGATGTAGCCAATGAATTGATTTTATATCCAAAATACCACCTCCTTAAATATATATTTATTATATAACTTTTTCTGTTTTTTTCAAGTTTTTTATTTTAATACAATTAAAAATTAAAACTGGACACCTCTTTTTAGTTGTATAATTGAAGCAAAAAGGAGGTTCCACCATGCCACAGGTGCACAAAAAGTTTACGGATGAGCAAGTAAAAGAACTCTTAGAGAAATATCTGAAAGGCGAAGTTGAAAGAAAATATCTACAGGAAATAATCGGGATTGGCAAATCAAGGTTTTTTGCGTTAATAAGAGAATATAGAAATAATCCTGAAAAATTTACCATTCAGTATAAAAGGACAAGCAAGACACATAAGTTATCTCCAGAAATTGAAAAAAATATATTAAAAGAACTAACAAAAGAGAAAAAACTTATACTTGATGATGATATGCCAATCAGAAAATATAATTACAGCTACATAAAAGATATATTAAGGGATTCTTATAAACAGAAAGTATCATTGCCAACAATAATTGACAGGGCTAAAAAGAACGGTTTTTATATAAAAAAATATAAAAAAGAGAAATTCCACGACCGTGAAGTTTTAACCAACTATATCGGAGAATTGATTCAGCACGATTCATCATTACACCGATGGAGCCCTTATGTGCAAGAGAAATGGTCATTAATCACATCTATTGATGACTACAGCCGTTTTATGCCTTATGCTACTCTTGTAAAAACAGAAACCTCAATAGCTCATATTCGTGCGATAGAATCTACATTTTTGAACTATGGCTTGCCTTTCTCATATTACGTTGATTCTCATTCAATCTTCAGGTTTGTTCAGAGCAGGGATTCTCTCTGGCGAAAACACCATCTTCTCACGGATGATATTAACACACAATGGAAGTAGGTTCTCTACGACTGTGGAGTTAAGGTTATTTATGCCCTCTCACCTCAGGCAAAAGGCAAGATAGAACGGCCTTACGGTTGGCTTCAAGATAGAATTGTCAGAACTTGCGCCAGAGAAAATGTCACTGACATTAAAATAGCCAGAAAAATACTCGCCAGAGAAGTTTACAGGTACAATTTTAAACAGATTCACAGCACAACCGGCGAAATACCTTATCTCAGATTCAAACGTGCATTAAAAGAAAAAAAATCTCTGTTTAGGGAATTTTACATTAAACCGCCATACTTATCTACTAAAGATATTTTTTGTCTGAGATTGCAACGTACCATAGATGCCTACCGCAAAATCTCTATTGGAGGGTTTGTAATGAAAGTCAATGGTATACCTCACAATATAGTTGAATTGCGTATTTATCCATTAAATAACATACTCTCCGAAGTTAGATTCTGGTGCGATGGAAATCTTATTGACGTTCAAAAGGTCAAAAACAGTGATATAAACATTGTCCACTTTTAAATTTTAGCTAACACTTTTTTTCATTCGTGGAATATATCTTAGCTATAAATATATCAAATATTTTATCATATTTAAATCAGTTCCTTTAATCATTATCAATTATAAAGATTGTCTTTTGCCGGAAAGATGCGATTTGTGCATTATATTATTTTTTGGGAAGCAAGAATCATTAAACATCTTTTATTTGTAATAAAAAATTAATTATGAAATATCATTTCCTTCCATGCTGGTATAAGTTTTATTTTTTTACCTTTATAACTTTCAACACCTTCGGTATCCCATGTAAAAATTTGCAAATCATCACAGCGTAGCAGAGCAGAGTTTTTTACAAGTGATTTTGTCTCTCTTTCAAAAGTTTCAGTCATGCTTAAATCACTGCATGCCTGTATCAGTTTTTCAACTTCATTGCTTTTTTTCAAAACAAAATCCACTTCATCCCCATTATCAGATCTGTAATAAAACAAACTTTTGTTCTTTTCATACCCCTGTCTGCGTAAATACCCATATATCATATTCTCAAAGAGCCTTCCTGTATTTTTCGTTGCAGCAAGTCCTTTTGCTCCCATGAAACCATTATCAACAAGAAATAATTTTTTAGGCGCTTTAATCTGTTTTTTTACTGCAAAAGAAAACCTGTTTAACATCTCAAATATGTACGACTCTTCAAGATACGATGCGTATTTTAACACTGTCACCACGCTCTTCATCCCTGTCAATTTTGTCATTTGCCTGTAGCTTACCTCACACGTCGGATTTGACGCCATAAAAAGGGCGAGATCATATGCCTCTTTGGGTGAACGCAACTTGTGACGACTGGCTACATCCTTGAATATTACGGCGTCAAAAAGAGTGGAAAGGTAAGATACTCCGTCAATTGATGTCAATGCTGTTTCAGGAAATCCACCTTCATACATATATTTATCCAGTGCCACAAGAATTCTGCCTTTTTCTTCGGGTGTATTAGCCACAGGCGGTATTGATTTTGCCGTAAGATACTCTTTAAAAGAAAATGGTAGGACTTCAATTGAAACGTATCGTCCGGTAATCGCAGTAGCCATTTCCCGCGCGAGCATTTTTGCATTTGACCCTGTTATTATCAGATTTGCTCCCCGCCTGTGCAATTTACTGATAAAAAGTTCCCAATTGGGCAGATTCTGTATTTCATCAAAAAATATATATTTATGCCCAGGATAAACTTCATGCAATAGAGGCTCTATATCATCATAATTTTTTATTTTAAGCAGATTTTCATCGTCAAAATTTAAATAAGCAAAGTTTTCATTCTCTAAAAGCTGAAAGCAAAACACAGATTTTCCAGCCCGCCTCGGACCTGTT
>CALHNI010000053.1 GCA_938034975.1 Candidatus Goldiibacteriota bacterium
TATACTAAAAGTATTGAAAATAATATACATTTCCCCCTCTTTAATAAAGAGGGGTTAGGGGAAATTTTAAAAGAGAGCGAGAAGAAGATAATGGATGTATGTAAATCCCCCTTTAATAAATGGGGAACAAAGGCAACCAAAGTATATGAATAAGTATATGAATAAAAGGATTTTTAAATTATATGGATGGCGTTAAAACTTTTCACAATACTATAACAAAAAAAAGGAGAAAATTATGTTTGGGCTTTTTGAGCAGGACGTTGTTGGCCTTGATATAGGAAGTTCAACTATAAAAGCTATAAAATTAAAAAAAATTAAAGACTCATATGAACTTGTTGGTGCAGAAATATTAAATATATCTTCAGAATCAATTGATGAAATGGATGCCGAAGTAAGACAATCACTTTATATAAATACAATAAAAAAAATTTTAAAACAAAAAAACATAGCCTGTAAAAATGTGATAACTGCTTTACCTGGAGATTCCACTATAATCCGTTATATTAAAATGCCTTATATGTCACAGGAAGAATTGAAAAATATGATACCGTATGATGCAGAGCAGTATATTCCACTATCAAGAGACCAGATTGTTTTTGATTATCAAGTATTAACAGAATTAGAAGAAGAGAACCAGAAAAAATTAGAAGTACTTTTGGTCGCAGTTAAAAATGAGACAATAAATCCGTTTGTTGATTTGTTAAAAGCAACAGGGGTTAATGTGCTTGCTATTGATGTTGATTCCATCGCTATTTGTAATGCTTATTCCTTAAGTTATAGTGAAGAATCAGAAACAGGGGCTAAAGCAGATACTGTTGCATTGATAAATATAGGAGCAAAATTGACCACAGTAACAATTGCAGAAAAAGGAATTGCACATTTAACAAGGGATATAAATATAGGAGGCCATAATTTTACAAAAGAGATACAGAGGGAATTCAATCTGAGTTATTCACAGGCAGAAGAACTGAAAAAACAGCATGCAGTAATCATGGTAGAAAGCGATGAACTTTTGCTAAGTACTTCGCCTTCTGCTGATGATGAGAAATCAGCCAGAATTTTTGAAGCAATAACTCCGACTTTAAATAAATTGTTAAATGATATAAAAAGGTCGTTTGGTTATTATGAGAACACAGTAAAAAGAAAATCGGTCCAGAAAATATTATTAAGCGGTGGCAGTTCAAAAATTAAAAACATAGACCGGTTTTTATCTGAACGTCTTGGCATACCAGTTGAAATAAATTATCCATTTAAAAATATAAATATTAATGCAAAAAAATTTGATCTTGATTATTTAAGGGCAAATGCTGTTTTTTTTAATGTGGCTCTTGGGCTTGCCTTACGCAGAGGAGAAAAATAATGCCACATTTAATTGAAATTAATTTATTACCAGAAAAAGTAAAAAAACAAAAAAAAATACAGATGTTATATACATATTTTATATTACTTGGAATTGTAATTGTTGTAGTTTTAATAGGCATTGTATGGTTACAAATACAGAAGATTGCAGAAATTGATAAAGAAATAAAAAAAATAGAAGCAGAATCAGCCTCCCTTAAAGACAAAATTGCAGAAGTAAAAAAATTTAATGAAATGGAAGAAGTTTATAATAAAAAGAAAGCAATATTGGATAGATTATTAAGTGAGCAATCATATTGGACAAGAGTTTTAGATGATATTGGTGAATTAATTCCACCGGATATGTGGCTAAAGAGTTTAAGATATTCCAAAAGTAAACAAGAAGGAGATGTCATTGAAATATCAGGATTTGCAATGTCAAGAGTTGTTATAGCTGATTTTATAAAAAAGTTAGAAGATAAAAATAATATAATGGATCTTGTAACAGCTGAAATCGTGGAAGGCGCAGTTGTTGATAAAATAAATGCTGTGAGATTTACCATATCTTTTGTTTACAAATACGAAATGTAAAAAAGGAAGGTTTTATAATGGCTTTAGATTTAAATTTAAAATTGACAAAACAGCAGCAACAGAATTTAATGGCAGCAATATTAATTATTGGTGGTTTAGGATATGCTTATTGGAATTATTTATTAAACCCTTTAATAAAAACATATAATCAGAAAAAACAGATACTTGTAGAAAAAAAGAAAGATTTAAAAGATGCAAAAGAAATGGTATTAAAATATGATTTATTTTTGCAAAGAGCAACAATCATTACAAAACGCTTGGATTTTATTAATAAAAGATTACCAGAAACATTTAATATTTCAGATATTATTAAAGATGTTACTGAAAAAGCAGCTATGGCAAATATAAAAGTTATATCTTTCAAGCCAGAAACAAAAGAGATTGAAAAAGGAAATTATAAAGAAATACAGATAAATATGGATTTGGTTACCAATTATATAAATCTTGGTAATTTTTTAACAAATTTAGGATACATAGAAAGATTATTATCACCCATTAATCCAACAATAGATTTTATAACCGAAGATGAAAGCGGAAATAATATAAAAGTTAATTTGATGTTAAAAGTATATTTATTTAAAAAATAGGATTATTTTATGTTGAAAAAAGGAATAAAAAAGAGTATAATTTTAAAGGCAATAGTTGTTATTTTAGTTTTATTTATTATAAATCTTTATATTTTGGCAGAAAACCAGGATAATGATGAATTTACCATAAAACCAGTATATGTTTTTTTAAATAAAGGAAAAAGAGACCCATTTAAGCCAAAGTATATGAAAGACATAATACCTGTTGTTGATGCTGTGGATATATCTTCTTTGGTTTTACTTGGGATTACAGAAACCAGGCAGTCCAAAGCTGCTTTATTTAAGACAGTAAGTGGAAGTGATGTTAGTTATATTTTTATGAATGGAAGAATGTATAAAGAAAATGAAGAGATTATTATTGATATTCAAGGAGAGATAAAAAACGAAAAAGAGGTGGTTTTAAGGCAGGGAGATAAGGAAATACTTTTTAAATTATCAGATGAAGTCAAAAGTCCGGATATAAGACCAGAAAAATAAAGGAGGCATGATGCATATAATAAAATCAGGTTTAACAATTTTAATCGGTATTTTTTTATTACTGAATTTTTGTCTGGCTGAGGAAGAAGATTTTATAAGTGTGTCTCCTGTTGAAAAAAAAGAAGTTGGAGAAATAATTGAGACAGGAAAAGTTGAAAAAGTGCCTGTCAAAGAAAAACAACCAGTAAAAAAAGAAGAATCTCTGGCAAGTATAGAAAAAATATTAACAACCGAATTAAAGGATAAAATAAAAATTCAGATATTTACATCAAAAAAAGTGGAAAATAAAGCAACAGAATTATCTCCGCCCCCTAATCATAGAATTTTAATACAGTTATCAAAATGTTATGTAAAACCTGAAACAATAAAGGTTGATAAAGCAAATGTCATGAATATCCGTTCAGCACCCCATGATTCAACTGCCTGGGTTGTAGTTGATTTAAAGACAAAAACCAAATGGAATATAACAAGTGAAAATAACCGTATCATTTTAGATGTGTTAAAAACAGAAGGGGTAAAAGAAACAGAACCCCAGGTTCAAAAAGTAATAACAGGTGGTATGATATATCGGGTAGTTGATATTTCGGGTAAAGACCTTAAAAATAAAACGCGTTTGATCATAACTTCTGATGGTCCGGTAAAGTATAGAATTAAAAAAGATGAAAAGGAAAAAAAGATAATATTAAATTTAACAAATGCAGTTTTGACATTTAAAAAAAATAAAGTTGAAATGGATAGTGGAATAGTTAATTGGGTTTCAGTTAGTGAAGATTCAAAAAACAAAATAGTGGATGTTGAAATTAATATGAAAGATAATTCATCATATACAGTTGCGCGTGATATGAATCAAATTATAGTTGATATTGAAAACATTAAAACAGATGTACAAAAGATAAAAAAATCATTGAATCTTTATCAAAAAATTTCCTTAAACATACAGAACGCAAGTATACCAAGTATTTTAAGATTATTATCAACACAAACAGGTTTTGAATTTACTATGGGACCATCATTATCAACTGCTCAACCTGTGACTATACGAAAAGAAGATGAACCATTTATTAATATATTAAGGGATATATTAACCCCGCAGGGTTTTTATTATGAGATAAGGGGCACCACAATAAAAATAGGTAGTGTTGCTGAGTTAAAACAGGCAAAACAACTTTTACCTAAATTAACAAAATTTTATACTCCTAAAACAATGGATGTTGAAAACCTTGATAAACTATTAAAAGTTCAGATAAGCAAAGACCCTATTTTAGATGTTGCAATAGAAAAAGATACAGCGGAAGGTAAAAACAGATTGATGATAGTCGGAACAGAAGGAGATATAGATACAGTTATGGATATGATAGCAAGTATTGATATTCCTGAACAGGGTTATACATCAGATGAAGAAGAAGGCGGTACAGGTATTAAAACAAAAGTATTTAAAATGAAATATATCAGATTGCAAGCAGGTGATTCAATTGAATCAAACGTAGTTGATTCTATAAATTCAACAATACAGAATTTACTTTCTTCAGATGGGAAATATACATATGATACAAGAACTTCCAGTTATATTGTTACTGATAGAATTAAAAATTTAAAAAAGATAGAAAAAGTTTTAAAGGCCCTTGATGTAAAAGTCCCACAGGTTAATATTGAAGCAAAATTATATGAAATTAACAGGTCGGCATCTAAAAATATTGGAGTAAACTGGACAGCCTTTTCACAGAATAATGAACCATATATAAAAGGTGATGTTAAAGCAGGTTTTTTACCAGGAGCTGGTAGTTTAAATATTGGAACAATACAGAGCGGTTTTAATATAACAGCATACTTAAATGCTTTGGAAGATAAAAAAATGGCACAATTACTTTCTGCACCACAGATAACTGTTGCTGAAAATAAACCTGCAGAAATTACAACCAAAAGATCAACTTATTATCAAACATCAAGCATTGTTACAAGTCAGACAGGACCACCTGTTGTTACAACGCAATATTCACAGGTTGAATTGCCTATAACATTAAATGTAAGACCTAAAATTACTCCAAATGGAAGAATAGAACTTTACATAAAAATAACTGTCACACAGTTAACAGGTGCAACTGCAAGTTCAACTGCCCCACCTGAAACATCAACACAGGAAGCCACAACTTATGTTAATACTGCTAATGATGAAACAATAGTAATTGGTGGTCTTATTAATAACAGAATAGTTGAAACAGAATCAAAAGTCCCAATTTTAGGAGATTTGCCTTTAATAGGTTTATTGTTTAAGGGAACACAGCAGGAAAACCAGACCAATGAAATAGTTGTTTTCTTAACTCCTTCAATAGTGGAAGATTAAAATTTAATAATGATAAGATATTTAACTGCTGGAGAATCTCACGGAAAAGGATTAAGTGTAATAATAGATGGAATTCCTTCCAATTTAGAAATAAGCAAAGAATATCTTGATTTTTATCTTTCAGAAAGACAAAAAGGTTATGGCAGGGGAAAAAGGCAACAGATAGAAAAAGATGACGCAGAGATTATTTCAGGCATAAGGTATGGAAAAACAACAGGAGCACCAGTTTGTGTTTTTATAAAAAATAAAGATTATGAAAACTGGAAAGATATAATAAAATCAGAAAAAGGGGAACCGGAAAACGAATTTAATATTCCAAGACCAGGGCATGCTGATTTTGCAGGCGGGATTAAATACAACCAGTATGATTTAAGAAATATTTTAGAAAGAGCAAGCGCCAGAGAAACAGCAGCAAGGGTTGTGGCAGGAGCAATATGTAAGAAAATCCTATCTGAATTTGATATAGATGTTTTAGGGTATGTGATAAATATAGGTGGTATCTCAACTGATTCAGATAAAAATTTAACAATTGAAAAAATTAAATCAAAAATAAATCAGGTTGAGAGTAAAATCAATGGGGATTTAAGATTTCCGGATTTTGAAAAAGCAAAAAAAATAATCAATTTAATTGAAAATGTAAAAAAAGAAGGTGATACGTTAGGTGGTATCGTAAAAGTTATTACTTCAAAACTCCCTGTCGGGCTTGGCAGTTATGTTCAGTGGGATAAAAAACTGGATGCTAATATTGCAAAAGCAATTTTAAGTATTCAGGCATTTAAAGGTATAGAATTTGGTGCAGGATTTTCGTATTCACATTATAAGGGAAGTCAAATTCATGATGAAATTTATTATTCAAAAGGAAAATTTTTCAGAAAAACAAATAATGCTGGTGGTATAGAAGGGGGTATGACAAATGGCGAACCAATAATTTTAACAGCAGTTGTAAAGCCGATTTCTACAGTATTAAAAGGTTTATATTCAGTTAATATACGAACAAAACAAAAAGTAAAAACAAAATATGAAAGGTCAGATTTTTGTGCAGTACCTTCTGCAGCTTTAATTGCAGAAATGGTAGTTGCAATTGAAATTGCAAATGCATTTTTAGAAAAATTTGGTAATGATGATTTAGGGGCAATTAAGGAAAACTATAAAAATTACTTAAAATATATTAAAAAATATTAAATTTAAAAATGAAAAATATAGTTTTAATTGGGTTTATGGGTAGTGGGAAAACAGTAATTTCAAAAGTTCTATCAAAAAAATTAAAAAGGGATATAGTTGATATAGATGTATTAATAGAAAAAAAAACAAAAATGAAAATAAAAAATATTTTTAAAAAATTCGGAGAAGAGTATTTCAGGGATTTAGAAGAAAAAATTACTGCAAAGGTTTCTAAAAAGAAAAATATTATTATCTCAACAGGTGGCGGAATTATAAAAAGGGAAAATAATATAAAAAATTTAAAAAAAAATGGGATTATCATTTATCTTAAAAATACATTTAAAACTTCATGTGAACGGTTGAAAGGCAAAAAAAACAGGCCGCTTTTTAATGAAAAAAATTTAAAAGCAACAAAAAAATTATTTTTACAAAGGTTAAAACTATATAAAAATGCAGCAGATATAATAATAAAGACAGATAACAAAAGTATAAAACAGGTTAGTGAGGAAATAATAGAAAAGATAAAATATTTATAAAAATTTTCATTGTTCAATATAAATTTGTTTTTTCTGAAAATCACAATTGAAAATTACGATTTTTTAGAAACTATTATGTTATTGCAATAAATAATTTAATGACAATACACAGGATATAATTCATTTCCATACTCAACGTGGTAATTCAGAAAATTATAATAAAAAATTAAAACTGGTTTTAAGTTTAGAACATGTTGCAACTTAAGATATTTATGCTAATGAATTATTTTTTAATCTCGGTATTCTTAGTTATAACCTTTCTATTGCTTTAAGACGTCTTGTTCTCAAAGGTGATTGGATAAAAAAACTATTGCTACTTTGCTCTGGCAACTCATCTTTATCACTGCCAAAATTGTTTTTCACTCTCGCCAACTTTTTATTAAACTCAAACACTTTTGTTTTCATTTGTTTAACTCTATACTCCTTAAAATCCATTCCTATTTGTTTTCTCGTTTTTCTTAACTTTTCTTTTTACCTTTTCCTACTTTCTTTATTTTATACTTATACTGTATTATTTTATTTCATTATTTTTTCTTACCCCCCTGTTTTTTTATCCTCTTTTGTGTTCCTCCTTTGATTTTTTATCCCTGTTTTTATAGTTTCATGTTTAGGATATTTTTAAATAGACCTATTCATTTTTTCTGCTTCCAGATATATTTCAACTCTTTATAAAGGCAAAGTTTTAATCCAATTTCAGTTGTAGGGGCTCAATATTTTGAGCCCTTACATTTCACCGAACCCTATGCAATTGTAACCGCGACTTCATTGTTGTGTCTGTTTTTTTACTCCTACAGGCATAAAGCCTGCATCTATATCTTTTTTTTTTACAATTGCATTGCTTTTTCTTTAGTAAATGCGAACCTTTATGGTTGAGTCTGTTTTTTTAAAACTTCTTAAATGAAGTGGATAGTATTAACTGACTCCCGGTATCTTACATTTACTGCGAAGATATTACATGGTGGCAGGAGTTCAATATCTACCAGGAAATCCGAAACCGCAGAGTATTTATCGGAATCGGCATGCCAGATGTTGAACCACAGAAGGTTTATGAATGCCCGCTTCTGGAAGCCAGACGTTACGAAAACATGTTCAAGGAGCCATTCATTAAGACCCAGTCCGACATAGCCCGGGAAATGGGTATCACCAGAGCCAGAGTCAGCCAGATTATGGCTCTTCTAAAACTCGCACCAGAAATTCAAAGAGAACTCCTTGCATTGCAGGACCAACAAGCAATCCGATTCTTCTCTGAACGCCGCTTACGTCCACTTCTTAACATAAAAGAACCA
>CALHNI010000054.1 GCA_938034975.1 Candidatus Goldiibacteriota bacterium
ATTTCTCGGCATACCCGGACTTGGCGCTGTTGTAACTTACGGTGGCAAAAAAAGGGAAATACAGGTTTTATTTGATCAGGATAAACTTAAAAAATATGAACTATCACAGGATGCAATATTAACAGCATTAAAAAATGAAAATATTGACTTTCCGGCAGGCAGAATAGACGATAAAGAAAAAGAATTTTCAGTAAGATTAATTTCAAAATTTAAAAATATTCAGGATATAGAAAACACAATAGTAGTAAACAGATATGGTAAATTTATAAGAGTAAAGGATACAGGTAAAGTGATTGATTCATACGAAGAACAAAGAGTTTTAACAAGATTTAATGGCAAGCCTTGTGTTACAATGAGTTTTTTAAAACAACCAAATGCAAATACAGTTGAAATAGCCGGTAAAATTAATAAAAGATTAGAAGAATTAAAGAAAAAGGGTGTAATACCAGAAGATGTGGGCTATGGAATAGCATCTACACAGGCAACTTATATTATAAATTCAATAAATAATGTAAGAGATGCAGCAATGTTAGGTGGTATTATTGCAATTATTGTAATATGGCTTTTTTTGAATGATTTTAGAAAAACGCTTATTGTTGCTCTTACAATACCATTAAGTTTACTTGGCACTTTTATAATAATGAAACTTTTTAATGCGACTTTAAATATTTTTTCTCTAGGCGGAATTGTGCTTGCGGTTGGGATGCTCCTTGATAGTTCTATTGTTATGCTTGAAAATATAACAAGGCACCATAAAATAAAAGGGGACTCATATAAAGCAGGTGTTGAAGCAGCCAAAGAAGTTATAGGCCCTCTAATAGCGCTGACTCTTGCTAATCTTGCAGCACTTATACCTTTTTTCTTTATTCAGGGAATTGCTGCTTTACTTTTCAGAGAAACTGTAATTACAGTTTCAGGAGCATTTGTAGTTGCTTTGCTTGTAAGTGTTTCTGTTATTCCGGCGTTTACTGTTTATATATTAGCATACGAAGATAAAAAGAATTTAAAAATAAAAAAAGATGTTGAAATAATAGAAGCAACCAAAAAAATTTATACAAATGGGTTAAAAAGATCTTTAAATAAAAAAAATATTATTTTATCTTTTGTGGGTGAATTTCAGATAATAATTGAAAAAACTATCAATTTTTATAAAAACATACTTGAAAATGCACTGAGAAAAAGAAAATTTATACTTTTTATAGCCGCTGTTTTATTCGTATTAAGTATTTTTATAGGAAATAAATTAGGCAGAGAATTTTTACCTAAAATAGATGATGGCAAAGTAACTGTTAAAATAAATCTTCCAATAGGGACAGCGGTTGCAAAGACCAATGCAGTTACAGAAGAAATAGTGGAAGCAATAAAAAAAATGCCAGGTATTGATAAAATATATGTTATGGTGGGTGGATACTGGAAAAGGAGAAATATTTATCAAAAAGCAAATGAAAGTAATATTTATATAGATCTTGTAGAAAAAACCAAAAGACCAATATCTACATCTGAATTTGTTAAAAAATTAAATGCAAAATTAAAAGATTTTAAGAAATCCGGGTTGACAATTAAAGTAATGAGAACCCCAATAAGGGGAATAAAAACAACATCCGATTCAGATATTGATATAAGAATAAAAGGATACTCGCTGGAAAAATTAAATGAATTAGCAGAGATGATTTTAAATGAAATAAAAGATATAAAAGGTATAATAAACCCGGACATATCAATTGATTTTACAAAACCCGAGATACATGTTTATTTGAAAAAAGAAAGGATAAATGACCTTGGACTTTCTGCGAAAAAAGTAGCAGATGCATTAAGATGTGTTGTTGATGGAACAGTAAGCACCCAGTTTACAGATACTGCATTAAACGTGGATTATGACATAAGAGTTTTGGTTGATCCCGAAAGTATTAAAAGTATAGATGATATAGGAGAAATAGAATTATATACAATATCAGGAGCGCTTGTAAAACTCAAAGAAGTTGCTGATATAAAAATATCAAAAGGTCCTGTCCAGATTGACAGGGAAGACCAGGTAAGAATTGTTTCTGTTACTGCTGATGTTGCCGGTAGAAACATAGGAAAGGTGACTGATGAAATAAAAAAGAAAATAAGTAAAATAAAAATACCGGAAGGATATATAATAGATTATGGCGGAGAAGAACAATCAGCAAAAGAATCAAATAAAAAATTATTAATTGTTATAATACTTGCATTGATAATGGTCTTTTCTGTTATGGCGGTGCAATATAACTCGCTTAAAGACCCGCTGATTATTATGTTTACAGTTCCACTTGGAATTATAGGCGCTTTTTTACTTTTATTTATAACCAGAACGCCTTTTGGAACTACTGTTTTTTTAGGGCTTATCATGCTTCTTGGTATTATTACCAATAATGCCATTGTTTTAGTTCAATTTATAAATAATTACAGAAAAGACGGACTGGATTTAAAGGAAGCAATAATAAAGGCAGGAAGCGTGAGATTAAAACCTATTTTAATGGTTGCATTAACTGCTATTTCTGGACTTGTACCAATTGCACTTGGCTGGGGTGAAGGACTTGAAATGTTAAAGCCACTTGCTATAGCTGTTTTAGGCGGGCTTTTGGTCGGGACTTTTCTTACACTCTTTATTATACCGATTATTTATTATTATGTATATAAAAAATAAAAATGAGGTTGATTTATGAAAAAGGTTTTATTGATTTTTTTTACCGTTTTCTTTCTGTGTGTATTTTCATTAAAAGCAGCAGATTTTAAGAAAGAGATTGTGGACTATAGAAAAGCAACAATAAAAATGTGCGCACAACTTCAGGCAGGAAAACCAGCAGAGAGTAAAGAACAGTTGTTAAAAGAAATAAATGCGCTTGATAAAAAGTGGAATGAGATAACAAAAAATTTTATAGATAATCCGCCTGATGAATACAAAAAAGACCCGCAATGGAAAAGTTATTTTCAGCAGGTAAAAGAAAATAATTCTGTTGTAAAAAGTTTTGTTGAAAAGGAAAAATATAAAAGTGCGGTGAGGTTTTGTGGTATGTCGTGCAGGTTGTTTGTATCAATGGATGAGACAAATGGTATAAAAACACTTGCGGGTAAATTGTTTTTATTAAGAGATGTTATAAGAAACATAAAATCAATGTTAGATGCAGAGAATATAACAGATGCAAAAATGAAAGCAGAGCAATTAAAAAAAATTACAGATGATATTAAACAAAATGAATTTAAAGACACAAAAGATGAAAAGCAAAAAAATCTGATAAAAACCGCAGAAAATTTTTATAATCAGATTAAATCAAAAGATATTTTAAAAGAAAAAGTAAATGAAGTGTATGATAATTTTTTAAAAGCATTTAATCCTGTTTATTTTGATTCTTTATAACAACCATGAAAATATCAGATAGCGCAATAAAAGAATTTAGAAAAGCACTAAAAGAAGCAGATAAGAATAAAACAATCAGGATTTCCATATCTGCCGGCTGCTGCGGACCTTCATTTACTTTTAATATGGTTGATAAGAAAGAAAAAGAAGATGTGAAAGTAGGTAATGATGATTTTTATATATTTGTTCAAAAAGAAGCGTATGAACTATTAAAAAATTTTGAGATAAAATTCAGCGATGGCCAGTTTTATCTGGAAAATGAATAAGTAAAGGTGGTGATTTTAAAATGATAAATTCTATGGGGTTTATAGGCGGAGGTAGAATTACCAGAATTTTTTTAATGGGGTTTAAAAATAAAAATTTTAAAACTAAAATAGTAGTTTCTGATGTTAACTTAAAAATACTTGAAAGTCTTTCGGAAAATTTTGACATTAAAATTACGAATGATAATAAAGAACCATTAAAATGCGATGTTGTGTTTTTTGCACTGCATAAAAAAGATATGTTAAAAGAAATGGAATTGTTAAAAGATTTTATGAACAAGGAAGCGATTATAATATCTCTTGCTCCGGGGACAAAAGTTGATGATATAAAAGACAAAACAGGTTTAAATAAAATTATCAGAATGATTCCAAATGTCTGTTCAGCCATAAATAAAGGATTCAATCCTGTGTATTATTCAGAAAGCATAGAAAAACAGGAAAAAGAACAATTTAAAAAAATTGCAGATTTACTCGGAGAAAGTCCTGAGGTAAAAGAAGATTTATTAGAAGCGTATGCTGTAATTTCTGCTATGGGACCTAAGTATTTTTGGTTTCAGTGGTTGAAATTAAAGGAAATTGCAGAAAAATTTGGTTTAAGCAGAGAGCAAAGTAACAAAGCAATTTATAATATGTTAAATGGTGCTGTTGAGATATTATTTAATTCAGATATAAAAGCAGAAGAAGTTTTGAATTTAATTCCGGTTAATCCGCTTATGGATAAACAGAATATCATTGAAGAAATATTATCAGAAAGGATGCAGACAATTTTTCAGAAGTTAAAGTAAAGGAGATAAAGATATGGATAATAAAAAGAAAAAAGCGATTTTGATGAAGAAAATATTAAATTTAAACACGTATCCTGTAGGTGTAAAATTTTATTTTAATTTACATGATGGGTTAAATAATACAAAAAAGTTAAATGGTTACAGATATTGTCAGGCATTGATGGAAGCAAGACATGGTGGCCATGTTATTTTAAATGCTGATGGCATCTCATGTCCTGCTGCTGCAGCAGCTTTTGGGTTTAAACCACTTACTGATGTATTAAAAACAGGTAAAGGACTGAAAGGTTTTGGCATAGTGAAAGATGAAAAAACAGGAGTTGAGATGTTTTCAGGCATGACAGTATTAGAACAAAATAAATTAAAAGAATTATATTTGTTCCCATTAGAAGAAGCAAAAGTTTTACCAGACATAGTAATAGTAGAAGACGAAGTTGAAAAAATAATGTGGATAGTTCTTGCTGAAATAAACAGGAGAAAAGGTGAAAGAATAGAAAGCAGCACTGCGGTTTTACAGGCGACCTGTGTTGATACAACGATAATTCCTTTTGTTCATAAAAAGTTAAATATGAGTTTTGGATGTTATGGTTGCAGAGATGCAACAGACATAGGACCAAATGAAGCGGTATTAGGATTTCCTTTTGAGTTTTTTGATGATGTGATTTCAAATCTTGAATTTTTATCTCAAAAAGCAATACCTTTTTCAAGAAATAAAAATGCTTATATTGTTTTAAAAGAAAAATTTGCTGAAAAAGCAGAAAAAAAGGATCCTTTTTTAAAATAAAAAATGTTTAGAATAATTCCGTTTTTTTTTTTGTTTAAGTTTCCGTCATATACTAAAAGTTGCAATCTCAAAAATTTTTTCTTGACATTTTTATAATTTTTTGTTAATATATGCTTATCTGCGCATATATTATATAGGAGAAAGAAATGAAGCAGGAAGAAATTTTTAAAATTTTATCAGATAAAACGAGATTGAGAATTTATAAAATTTTACTTGAAACAAAAATAGAAGCAGCAGTATGTGAAGTTATGACTGCGGTTCAATGCACCCAGTATAATATATCCAAACATCTACGTTTATTACATTTTGCCGGGCTTTTACAGGAAAGAAAAAATGGCAGGTGGGTTTTTTATTCTGTTGCTGATTCAAAAAATAAATTTATAATCCAGTTAAATAAAGCAATAAAAAGTTTAAAAAATGAAATTTACAAACAGGATTTAAAAAGATTTAAATTAAGAATAAAGATGAGAAAAAATAATAAAATACAATTTTGTGTTGATAATAAATTATTCAGGAAAGTCAGTTGAAAAATAATAAATAAGATAATGTGAAAAGTTCTATGAAAAAGAAAGAAGTCAGAGATTAAAATATATACTAAAAGTATTGAAAATAATATACATTTCCCCCTCTTTAATAAAGAGGAGGCAGGGGCGATTTAAAAATAATGAATCAAATTCCCCAGAAATCCCCTTTTTATAAAGGGGTAGAAAAAAAGAGGAGAAAAATCCCCCTCAGTCTCCCTTTTGCAAAGGGGGAGAAAAAAAATAAGAATAAGAATAAAAAATTCCCCTCTTTAATAAAGAGGGGTTAGGGGAGATTTTAAATTAAAAGAGAGCGAGAAAAAGAGAATGGATGTATGTAAATCCGCCTTAAATTCCCCTTTGATAAAGTGGGAACAAAAGGCAACCAAAGTATACGAATAAAAGGATTTTTAAGTAAAAAGCGTTAAAACTTTTTACAATACTATAATTAATAAAAGGAGGTTTGTTATGAAAATACAGGTAGTAGGTCCAGGATGTCCAAGATGTAAAGAAACTCACAAGAATGTGATTAATGCTCTTTCAGAATTAAACATGGCGGCAGATGTGGAGTATATAACAGATATTACCCAGTATGCAAAACTTGGCGTAATGATGACACCATCTGTAATATTAAACGGAAAAGTTGTTGTTGCAGGTAAAATTCCAACAGTAAATGAATTGAAAACAATATTTCAAAAAAGTAAATAAACAATAAGTTAATAAAAGAAGAGAGATAAAAAATGAGAGAAATAATAATTATATCAGGAATGCTTTTGCTCTCGGTTATATCCGGAATGTTAGGATTAGGTGTTGCTTTTTCTGCAATACCTTTTCTATCATTTTTTTACCATGATTTGGTAAATCAGGTTCAGCCACTTGCTCTTTTATTAAATGGAATTACTGCAATATTTTCTGCTTTTGGTTTTGCAAAAAGCGGATATCTAAAATGGAAAGAAGCAATAATTCTTTCTATAATAACTACAATTTCAGCACCAATAGGTGCTTTTTTAGTTTATTATGTCAAGCATATTTATATATGGATTATTTATTTGGCAGCGGTTATTTATCTGACATATAGGTTATTCAAACCGGTAAAAGCGGGCGAGCAGCAAAAAGAAAATTTTAAAAATGTAATGATTTTGGCGATTCCAATTTCAATTTTAAGCGGATTTTTGGGAGTAGGACCTGGTTTTTTACTTATGCCAACTCTTATTATAAATGGTTTTGATGCCAAATTTGCAGCAGGAATTAATGCTTTTGCAGTAACATTTCCGTCTTTTTCTGCGTTATTGCCGCATTTAAAAACAGCAGATTTTGATATGAAAATGACTTTGATTTTACTGGTAGTTGGTGCTGTTGCATCATTTTTTGGTGCCCGCATGACAAGTAAATTTGTTAAAGCAGATAGTTTGAAAAAGATTTTTGGTGTGTTAATAGTGATAATGACGCTATATAAAATATGGACAATTAAATAAATTGGAGGATAAAATGAAAAATTATATTTTATTTTTACTTTTTTTGTTAGTGTTTTTTGTTATTTCAGGGTGTGAAGGTAAAAAATCAAACAAACAGCAAAAAGAAAGTGCAGTAACTTCAGATTCAAATGTTATGAACACATCATTTGTTTCACCAACTCAGACAGCGATACCATCAGATGGATCAACATTAAATAAAAAAAGCAAAATAAAAGTAACCTTTGTTGAACTCGGTTCTGTGCGTTGTATCCCGTGTAAAATGATGCAGCCGATTATGAAAGAAATAGAAGAAAAATACGGGGATGAGGTAAAGGTTATTTTTTATGATGTATGGACTCCTGAGGGAAGACCTTATGCTGAAAAATATCAGATACGTGCAATTCCGACTCAGGTATTTTTAGATGAAAATGGCAAAGAATTTTTCAGACATGTTGGGTTTTTCCCAAGAGAAGAATTGTTTGAAGTTTTAAAAAAGAAAGGCGTTAATATTAAGTGAAGAAAAGAAAAATAGAAAAAAATAAAAGAGAAAAAAAAGAGAATTTTTTTCAAAAAAATAAAAACATAATTATATTATTTTTAATAATATGTTTTTTTACTTTGATAATTTATGCAATGAATTATCAGGGTAATTATAAAAATTCCATAATAATGGTAACAGATTCAAAAGCATGTTATTGTGTAAAAAACAGGTGTTTTTCATTAAAAAATCAGATTTCTGATCTTTTAAAAAATAAATTTAATAATAGCGTTAAATTTAAAGTCATTGAATACAGGGATAATTCACGTTCAGAAAAAATAATGAATAAATATAATATGGGCATGATACCAGCAGTTGTAATTGTAAATAAAAAGGGAGAACCAATATATAACAGCAATTTTTATAGTTTTAATATAGATGATTTTACTAATAAATTATATGAATTAAAAGGGAGAAATCAATAATGATAGAAACAATTTTTACAAAATTAACTTATGCATTAGAATCCCAGGCATATATTG
Organism: Candidatus Goldiibacteriota bacterium; assembly: GCA_938034975.1. Classification (GTDB taxonomy): domain Bacteria; phylum Oederibacteriota; class PGYV01; order PGYV01; family DYJU01; genus DYJU01. The sequence goes on from CALHNI010000054.1 coordinate 8,204, forward strand.
CAATAACTGCATCTTTTTTATGGGGAGTATTAAGTATTATTTTAAGTCCTTGCCACCTTGCATCCATACCTTTAATAGTTGGTTTTGTAGGAGCGCAGGGAGATAAGGTTACAATTAAAAAAGCATTTCTTTTATCATTATTATTTGCAGTTGGAATATTATCTACGATTGCTGTTATTGGTTTAATTACCGGAATTGCAGGAATGATTGCCGGTGATATAGGGATATGGGGAAATTTAATAGTTGCTATAGTTTTTATTTTTGTAGGACTTTATCTTTTTGAAATAGTTAATTTTAATTTTTTAAATTTTGGACAGCCGCAATATGAAAAAAAAGGATATATCGCCGCTTTTGTTTTGGGTCTTATTTTTGGTATAGCACTGGGACCATGCACTTTCGCGTATATGGCACCTATGCTTGCAGTTGCATTTAAAGTTGCATCTAAAAATTTATTGTATTCTATGACACTCATTTTATTTTTTGGAATAGGACATTGTTCTGTTATAGTTTTTGCCGGAACATTTACAGAAATAGTTGAAAAATATTTAAAATGGTCTGATAAATCAAAAGGAGTTCATGTTTTAAAAAAAATATGCGGTATTTTACTTTTTATTGCGGCAGGATATCTGATATTTACTTCATTTATAAAATAAAAAAAATATTTGTTGGACAATAGAAATAAATATACAAAATAATTTTATTACAAAAAAAGGAGGAAAGAAATATGTTGTATGTCAAGGAACTTTTTTTTGCAGGTATTTTAGCTTTAAAAGAATATATAATAGAACATGTTATTACATGTCTTGTTCCGGCTTTTTTACTTGCCGGGGCTATGGTTACTTTTATCAAAAAAGAAGCGATTTTGAAATATCTGGGAGAGAAGGCAAATAAATTAAAATCATTTTCAATTGCAAGTATTTCAAGTTTTTTCATTGCAGCTTGTTCCTGCACCATAATACCGGTTGCAAGCGGACTTTATTACTCAGGCGCAGGAATAGGAGTTGCTTTTATTGTTTTATGGGTTGCGCCTGCTGCAAATGTGCTTTCGTTGATTTATACGGGCAGCATTCTTGGTGGTAAAATAATACTGGCAAGGGTTATAAGTGCTGTTTTAATGGCATTTATCGTTGGATATGTAATGAGTTTTGTTTTCAGGAATGAAAAAAGGGAAATACATAATTATCAGACAGAAGATGAAACAAAAATAATAGATATGAAAGATTTAATATTACTGATTTTAATCTTAATTTCACTTTTATCCCCGAATTATCTTATAAGAAAAGGAGCATATCTTTATAAGGTTTATGTATGGCTTGCATTTACTGTTGTTATGGTAATTTATGCTGCTGTATTTGTTGACAGAGAAAAAATAAAAGCATGGTTAAAAGAATCCTGGTGGTTTGTAAAACTAATTTTGCCGCTTTTACTTGCGGGAGTATTTGTTGTTGGTGTGATAGGTAAGTTAATACCGCAGGAATGGGTTCAGAAATGGTTAGGTGGAAACGGATTGTTTGCAAATTTCCTGGCAACAATAATTGGTTCTGTTTCTTATTTTGCCACAATGACTGAGGCACCATTTGTGCATACTTTAATGAAAATGGGCATGGGAAAAGGGCCTGCACTTGCCCTTTTACTAACAGGACCAGGTCTTAGCTTGCCAAACTGGATTGTTATTGCGCGTGTATTTGGGTTTAAAAAAGCACTTGTTTATGTTCCTGTAATGATTACATTAGGAACACTTGTTGGTTTTGTTTTTGGAAATTTCTTTTAATATTTAAGGAGAGAAAAGATGGAAGTAAAAAATATTTATTTTTCAGATGAGTTTCGTTCTGCGATGCGTTTTTCCCTGGGATTAACAGATGATGATTTTAAAAAAATTATTCCGCAGATAAAAGAAGAAATTTTAAAATCCAGGGAGACAGATCCGTTAAAAATATTTGAAGAAACAATGTATTTTATTGATAA
>CALHNI010000055.1 GCA_938034975.1 Candidatus Goldiibacteriota bacterium
TACTGGTTAGGTGCTGAAAAACAGTCAGGTAAAATTTACATAGCATTTACCGATGATACTTTATACATAGCAGCAGATATAAAATCACCACAGGGAATTAAAAACAAACAAGAAGCAGGCAAAATATATGATGGAAATTCAATAGAAATTTTTATCGGATTTAATAATAGCGACCCGGAAAGAGAAATGTATACAGAAAGCGATTATCAAATAGGTATAAGCCCGGGATATTTTTTAAAAAGTGAAAATAAATGGAAAGTAAAACCATCAGTTTTCTGCTATAATTTAAATACACCAATAAAAGATGCAAAGGTGAAAGTAAAACCAACGAAAGGCGGATATATTATTGAAGCTGCAATACCTTCGTCTGCTTTTGCCGGCTGGGCAATAGATGATGGTGCAGAAATTGGTTTTGATCTTGGCATTGATGATGCAGGCGATAAAGGGGTTTCAAGAAAAATTCAGTTAACATGGTCTGGTGATAAAGATGGATGGAAAAATCCAAAGGGCTGGGGCATTGCAAATATAAAAAATTGCAAATAAATTATAAGGAAGTGAAAATATGAAATTTAAGGAAAATTTAATAATTTTTGTAATTTTATTATTTGTTGTAATTACTGGATGCAAAGATTTAAATCCGGAAATACCAGCATCAAAATTACCAGCAGCAACTTCATTGCCGGTATTTCCATTAGAAGTTAAAGTTGATGATTGTGATGATAATGATAATGTAAATGCATGGGGTGGATTCTGGTTTACCTATGATGATACTAAAGCACCTAATTTTGGAATATCAGAAGTAAACCCGAGAAATGGCGCTGCATTTACAATGAGTTATGTTGGACCTGATTGGCCAGGTGGTCCTGGGTCTAATCTTTGGGCAGCAAGAATGTGGGGAAAAGTAAAAAGAGGTTTAACCGGCTTTGCATATCCTTTGATTGGTATGGGGACAGGTCTTTCTCCACAGGAAGAACCTAAAGATTTATCTAATTTTACAGGTATTAAATTCTGGGCAAAAAGAGGAACAGTAGATACTGTGGTATATTACAGAATTTCATTTAAACACGCAAATATAACCAATCCTGCTGTTCAGGATGCTTATGGATTTATTTTTTCTCCAACTACATCATGGACATTGTTTAATATAAAATTTTCACAATTTACCCAGCAATCATGGAGTCAGCCACTTGATAAAATGGAATCATTAAGATTGGTCCAGGGAATTCAGATACAGACCAAAAATACTGATCCTTTGCCTGGGCAGGAATTTATTTCAGATATATGGATAGATAATATTGTTCTTTACAGAGATTAATTTAAATATGGTGAGGGTATATTAAAATAAATTAATTAAAAGAAAGGAGGTGAAACAATGAAAAAACTAATTGCAATTTTAATGATAATTATGGTTGTAATTGGCTTAATTATTTTAGGATGCAGCAAAAGAAATACAACACCAGTAGCAGAGGAAGATACGCCTACAGTAACAGCAACAAATACACCAGGTGGACCAACAGCGATCCCAACTAATACTCAATCTATACCAGCAGGTATGATTGATAATTGCGAAGATGGTAATAATGAAAATTTATGGGGTGGCTATTGGTATACATATAATGATGCAGGGGATGGTGGGTCATCAACAATATGGCCTGCGGCAGGTGGATATGTAAGTATGACAGCAGGCGGATATAATTCATCTTATGCATTACGTGTTTATGGGTCAACAGGTTCTACGCCAACATATGCATTTGCAGGTGTTGGAACGCAGCTTAATCCGAATGCAGGATGCCCAGGTTGCCAGAAAAGTAATATCAGTTCATATACTGGTATAAAATTCTGGATAAAAGGGACAAAATCTGGATCAATGGTTATGAATGTTATTTTACCTTATACAGGTTCATGTGACGTAAATAAAAATGTTTGTCAAAATTTAGCTGCATATGATGACTTTAAGTATTCTGTGCCTAATGCTAATTTTGATAACACTTGGCATCAGGTAACTATACCATTTTCAAATTTTACAACAGATGGCTGGGGCTCACCACCTGCAAATATAGGTATTGTAAAAGCAGCTGCAAGTGAAATACAGTTTCAGTTTAAAGGTCCGAATAGCACGTTTGATGTTTATATAGATGACATTGAATTATATTAAATAAATTTAAGTCAGGGGAGAATTAAATTTAAAAATTCTCTCCTGACATTAAAAATTTACGGAGGATAAAAATTGAATAAAATAAAATATTTAATAACAGCAATAATAATTTTTATATTATTTTATTCCTGTGCTGGAATTATAACATTAAAAACACCAAAAATTACTGGTGGTAAAATAGAAGAAAAAAAATATATACCTAAAAAACCACCTGTCATGTTTGAAGATTTTGAAGCAGGCACAATAGTTGGCAGTTACTCTTATGCAAATTCAGCAGGTGGTGCATCAGCGCAATATATTATATCAGAACCAGGCAAAGATGAGCCACATGCTGGAAGATATTGTGCAAAGGCAATTTATAATTCAGGGACTAATTCTGACTGGGGTTGTGGATTTGGAGCCCAAAGCACTTATGGCGGTGGATTTATAGATGCAAAAGACAGGGAATATATAAGTTTATGGATAAAAGCAAAGCCAGGGCTTAATTTTTATGTTTTTGTAAATGAAGCATCTGCAAATGGTGCAGATGGAGAATATTGGAATTCTCCCAATTTAATTGGAACAGGAAAATGGGAATTATATGAAATACCTATGGAGCAATTTTATAAAAATATATATTCTGGTAATCAAAGTGGTAATAACATAATAGATATGACAGGAATAGGAACAGTTGGCGCACAAATAGGTGGTGCGCAGGGCCAGGGGTTATTGTACATAGATGATATATATTTTAAATAATATGTAAAAGGAGCAGGTAGATGAAAAATAAAATTTATTTAATTTTATCAATATTATTCATTTTTATATTTATATCATGTGCTGGTATAATAGGATTTAAAAACCCTAATATTTCCCAAAAATATAATATCGGAATGAAACAGATTAAAAAATCTGAACCAGTTAAATTTGAAGATTTTGAAAATGGGACATTAGTTGGTTCATATAGTTATGCAAATAAAGTAGGCGGTGCATCAGCAGCATATATGATAAGCCAGGAAAATCCATATAAAGGCAATTATTGTGCAAAAGCAGTTTTTGATACTGGAACTGATTCTGATTGGGGTTGTGGATTTGGAGCCGGAACATCTTATGGTTCTGGATTTATAGATGCCAAAGGAACAGAAGCAATACATTTATGGATAAAAGCACCGGAAGGAATCACTTTTTATATTTTTTGTAACGAAGGTGCTGCCAATGGTGCTGATGGAGAATTCTGGAACGGACCTGATATGACAGGTTCTGGTAAATGGGCAGAATATATAATTCCTTATGATGAATTACATAGAAACATTTATTCAGGTAATCAGGCAGGAAATAATACGTTTGATCCTGATGCAATTTCAACCGTTGGTATTCAATTAGGTGGCAAACAAGGAAAAGGCGAACTTTTTGTAGATGAAATATGGTTTAAATAGATATTAAAAACCTGAAATTGAGAAGTTTGCGATTTTTATGAGAAAAAAATATATTATAAAAAATAAGATATTTAAAACAATACCTGAGTAAAAAATCTTGATTTTTTTAGAAAAAAATAATAATATTAAAATAAAAAAATAACAGGTGGGTGTGCATTTTCAAGGGTAATTAACCCTATAAAAATTTTCGGCACACCCCCTTCATTTAAATTAAAAACTTATGAATATGATATAAAAAATAAACTTGAAAATTGCGATTGAAAATGACGATTTTTCTGGAGAAAAACATACAAAAAATATTATTAAAGGAATAAATATTCAAAATAACACTTTTGTTTTATTTAAAATAAAATAAACGAATAGAGAAATAAAAGTAATGCATTATAAAAATGAAAACTTATTAAATAAACCTGAAAAACGCATTAGCGTTTTTCAGAGGAAAAAAGAAAATATAAAAAAGGTTTATAAATAAATAATAATTTTAAGAGTGTACTTGTTTTTAAAATCAAAAAATAGGTGAATTAAACAAAAAAGCCAAAAATATTTTATATTTCCTTAAAAACGCATTTCCTAATGCGTTTTTACGAATAAAAATAAGAATTGAAAAAATTTAAAAATTCATGTATAATTTAGTCAGTTTAACGTAAAAAAATAAACAAAAAAGAGGATAAATTATGGAAGGGTTAACAACAAAATTAGAAGAAAAAAATGGTATTGTTATTGTCAAGTGTGTAGGTTATATAGATTCTATGACATCCCCGGAAATTGAAAATGTTTTATCTGAACTTATATTGAAAAAAAAATTCAAAATAATTGTTGACCTTGAAAAGGTTGATTATATAAGCAGTGCAGGTTGGGGTATTTTTGTGGGCCATGTAAAAACAGCAAGGATGAATAAAGGTGATATTAAATTTATTAAAATGAAACAGGAAGTAAGAGAAATTTTTGAATTATTGGATTTTACAAATATTCTTGAATATTATAAAGACATTGAAGAAGCAATAAAATCCTTTAAATAATTTTTAGTTGTCATTAATAATTTAATGAACTATTTAAAATTCGGAAATTATACTTTTTCAGGACCATTTGATAGTGTCAAATATCTTGTTGATAAACCAGGAATCTTTTTAATATTATGCAAAGATATAAGGGAAACAGGTAAATACTATATCATTGATGTGGATGAGTCAGATAAAGTAAGAACTTGTGCAATGAACCATGAAAGACAGGTGGATTGGGTAAAAAATTCCCATGGAATAGGCACACTTGCAATTGCAGTGCAATATACATCTTTAATGGGAGATAAAGAAAGAAAAAAAATAGTCAAAAATATAAGAAGTTTATTTGATGTGCCCTGTGGAAAAGAATGATTATATATTTTTTATTTTTATTAATTTTTTTTACAATGCTTTATAACATTATTACCGCAATTTTTAAAATTATGTCTGATGGTTTCTGGGGATATTATGACAGGATAATTTCAAAAATTAAAAAATACAAGAACGATGAAACAATTTATGGACAGGATGAAGTTGTTGTTAAATCTCTTGAAAAACAAAAAAAAGAACTGGAAGATATTATGGGGCAGTATGTTTTTTTCAGATTTTGTGAAAAAATGTCAGTTTTTTTTACCAAGATTAATATGGTGATGATCTTTTGTGTTTCAATTGCAACAGTTGTATTTGTTCATTCAGCAGTTTTAAATGATTCTTTTTTATGGGCAATTTTTTGTATTATTTTTTATCTGATTTATATATGGCATGAATCATCAGGAGAATTTATAAAATTTGAAATCTGGGCTACAAATTTATTTTTCAGACAATATAAAGTATTATCTGAATCAGGAAGCATAGACAGGATAATAGAAACTAAAAAACAAAATAAAAACGTATTAAGGAAATTTTATCTTTTTTTTATAGTGCCGATAAGTTTTATTATGTATTTTTTATTAAATAAATTTATTATTTACCCTTTGCTTCCTAAACTTAATTTTGAACTTGAAAAAACAATTATAACAAATTGGATTTATTTTATTTTAGCCGGAATTATATTTGTAATTATAATACCGGTTATACTTGATAAACTTTTAAATTCAAAACTTAAACTAAATTTACATGATATAACAGATTCATATTATGCAATATCAATTTATATTTTTTTAACATATATTATCTCAATAATTATATCAGTTGGTAAATATATAATTTAACACCGCAAAAAAAGCAATAGAAAATAAGTTTTTAGGAAAAAAAATTTTTTTATTATATTTATTTAATAAATTTTTATTTTTTATAATACATTACTTTTATTTGCCGATTTTTATATTTAAAATAAAAAAAGGTATTGTATTAAAAATTTCATTTGGTTAATTAATAAGATTTCTTTTTTTAAAAATAGTTCAGGTTAAAATAAATCCATAAGCAGGGTAATTGCGCCATTTTTATCTATCGGATTATTGTTATTCCCGCATTTTGATGAATAAACACAGTAAGGGCAGCCGTTTTCACATTCGCATGTTTTTATCATGGTCAGGGTTTTTTCTTTTAGTAATGTAAAAACTTCAAACAATTTTGAGCAAATACCTATTCCTCCTTCATAAGCGTCATAGATGAAAATAACTGATTTGCCATTTTTATAAATAGGATAGGATACTCCGCCAAGATCATTCGGTTCACACATTGCAAAAACAGGAGCCAGCGCTATCATTGCGTGCTCGGTTGCGTGAATTGCACCATTAAAATCAAGACATAATTTTTTTATTTTGTCATTTATTGAATCATCTAATTCCATCCAGACAGATTCAGAAGTAAAATCAAGTGGTGGCAGGTTAAGTATTTCATTTGAAATAACATGACCTGATTTTTTAATTTTATAACCTTTATAAATTTCTGTTACAGCAACTTTACCCAAATAAAGTTTAAAATTATTAAAATTTTTAGTTTTTATAATGTCTATAATTTTTACATTTTCATCTTTTAATGCTTCAGTATAAAAATCAATATTTTCTTTTTTGGCATAGGCAACACCTTCTTCAATATTGAGTTTTTCTATTAAATATGTTTGCCCCTGATGAAGGTAAACAGCACCGGGATGGGCTTCTCTAAAGGCACGATTTAAGCATATTTCTTCCAGTATTTTATTTTCAACTTTTATTTTTATATTTTTACCACCAATGTTATCAAGAGAAACAATTTCCTGTGGTCTTACACTCCCTGCATAAATAATTCCTTTTGGAGTTGATGTTAAAAGTCCTTTGTTAATTAATAAGTTAATTATTGTTGTGGTATTATCATTATCAAAAAGTTCTTTTTCAGAAATCGGCAATTCAGAAGCAGCACATAATATATGTCCAGTTAAAATGTTTGGATTATCTATTGATATAACAGCATTTTCAAATTTCATATCAGTCAGAATTTCATGGTTTTTTAATAAATATTTTTCAAGAGCATCTTCATACGGAATATAAAATATAACAGAGTCTTGCATTTTTCTCCCTGCTCTTCCTGCCTGTTGCCAGAAAGATGAAATTGAACCAGGATATCCGGATATTATAATAACATCAAGTTGACCTATATCTATGCCGAGTTCCAAGGCATTTGTAGAAACAACGCCTTTAATTTCTCCATTTTTTAATTTTTTTTCAATGTCTCTTCTTGTTTCCGGCGGATAACCGGCTCTGTATGAAAATATTTTATTATTTTTAATTTCTTTGTTCGCCCATATACTTATCAATTCGGCTGATTTTCTTGAAGTTGTAAAACAAAGTGTCTGAAAGTTTGCATTTGTTGATGTAAGCAAAAGATCCTTTGTTTGTGTGAAAACAGATTTTTCAGGAAGTAATGAAGAGTCCCATAATATCAGATATTTTTTCCCTGAAGGCGAACCACTTTTATCTATGAGTTCAAAGTTTTCTCCTGTGAGTTTAAGACAGAATTCTTCCGGGTTTGCAAGAGAAGCTGTTGAAACAATAAATTGTGCTTTTGAACCATAAAATTTTAAAATTCTTTTAAGTCGTCTTATCAGCATAGCAATATTGGAACCAAAAATTCCCCTGTATCTGTGTGCTTCATCCAGCACTATGAATTTTAAATTTTTAAAAAATTTTTTAAATTTAAAGTGAAAAGGTAAAATTTGATGTAATTCATAAGGATTTGATATTATTATATTGGTATTTTCTCTTAAAGTTTTCTTTTTATCAGATGGTGTATCACCATCATATATTCCTGCTGTGAAATCAAGACTGGATATTTTTTTTATATTTAACAGGGTATTTAACTGGTCATTGGCTAATGCTTTTGATGGATATATAAAAAGAGCGGTTGTTTCATAATTTTTTTTTATTTCTTCAAGCACTGGAATATTAAATGCCAGGGTTTTACCCGAAGCAGTAGGCGTTGAAATAATTACATTTTTGCCATTCTTTATTTTAGATATTGTTTGATATTGGTGAGAAAAAAGATTTTTAATATTTACTTCATCTAAATATTTTTTTATTTCCGGAATAACGTTAAAATTATCTGAAAAATCAGGATTTTTAGAATTAAATTCAATAATTTTTGTAATTTGTCCTTTATAATAATTTTCTGATTTTATTTTGTTGATTAATTTTTTTATTTTATCCATTTTTCACATATTTTTTTAAAAATTAAATACATTCCTTTTATATCTTCTAGATTGTGATAAATTATAGTATTAAGATACCTGATGTCTCCTGTTTTTAAATAACTTGAATAATAAAAATCAACTTCGTCTGATGGTATATCGTTTTTTCTTTGTTTTTTTAGTATATATTTTTCAATATCTTTGAGAGAAAATGAATTTAATTCGTTTTTAAACGCATTTTTGGAAAAATGAAATAAATCAAAGTTAAAAAGACATCCAATGTCTTGATGCTCAATTGAGTAATAAGAAAGACGATTTTCCAAAAAAGGAATATCAAAAGTTTTTCCATTAAACGTTATAACTGCTTTTTTGTTTTCAAAATATTTTGATGCTTCATTTAAAATTTCATATTCTGCAGCATCTTTTAATATTGTAAATTGTCTGACAATAAATTTTTCATTTTCAAAATATCCAAGTCCGATTGTAATAATGATTGATTCTGAAAAAAGATTTTTTGTTTCAATATCTATAAATAAAAGGTCCTGTTTTTTAAAATAAGAAAGAAGCAAAAAAAATAGTTTGTGAGAACAGGAAAAACGTGTTTTTAAAGTATTTTTTAAATTTTCAAAGTCACTATTTAATGCTGATAAAATTTTTTCAACTTCATCTTTAAAACAGTTAATTTCACCTGCTTTTAATAAACTATCAATTCCCTGTTTGCATAATTTTTTTGATTTTTTTTCCCTTATTCCATAAATCAATTCAAGGGTGTTAATATAATTTTTTTTAAAAAAATCAAAATCAGGCAGACATAGATTATCAGTGTGAATAGAAGTTGATAACAAATACTCTGTTGAGTTTTTGCAAATTACTTTAGATGATATATCAATTTTAGAGATATTTTTAATTTCTTTTTTTCTGGATAAAAATTTTTCAAAAATTTTATCGTTTAATTCCATTAAATTACCTATTTTTAAGGATTAATAATACAAAAATATAAAATAGTAAAGATATTCGTAAAAACGCATTAGAAATCGCGTTTTTACGGAAAAACAAAATTTTTTTATTATTTTTATTTAATGAATTTTCATTTTTATAATGCATTACTTTTATTCACCCATTTTTTTATTTGAAATAAAAAAACAAGTGTTGTTTTGAATATTTTATTTTTAAAATAACACATCGTTTTTGTATTTTTTTCTCTTTAAAATCGCAATCTTTAAATGCAATTTTCAAGATATTAAACATATACTCTTTATTGCACATTTTGTCAAGAATAATTGGAGCAAAAGGCAACTTTTTTCGGATAGTTCTAAATTTTTTTGAATCATTGAATTTTTGCCTGACAAAATTTATTATTTTTAATCTTTTTATTAAATGTATACCATGTCTTTCCTTATTGCCATCAGGGAAATAAAAACATATTGATATTTTTAAAATTAAATTGTATAATTTAAAAAAGGAGGAAAAATATGAATAAAAAAAATCTCTATATATTTATCATCTGTCTTATTATCAGTTTCTTACCAGGTGTTATTGGTGTAATGTTTACATATAAATCTATACCAGGGTGGTATGCATTGCTTCAAAAACCTGTTTTAACACCACCAAACTGGGTTTTTGCTCCTATATGGACTATACTTTATATATTAATGTCATTTACTTTATTTTTTCTTGTAAAAAAAGCAGGTAAATTATCATATATAAAACTTGCATTATTTCTTTTTATTTTACAATTAATATTAAATGGATTATGGTCTTATGTGTTTTTTGGTTTAAAATCATTGCTTGGTGGTATATTTATTATTATTCCATTATGGATTGTAATAATAATCTGTATTAGAGAATTTAATTTCATTTCAAATATTTCTTCATGGCTGATGCTTCCTTATCTGCTATGGGTTTCTTTTGCTGCTTATTTGAATATAGCAATTTTTTTGATAAATAATAAATAAAAAAATATATCAAGGGGGAATACGAGAAAGGTGGTGAATTTATATGTAAGCATTTGTGGGCGATTTTCCAGCAGATGTAAAAGGAATACGAGAAAGGTGGTGAATTTATATGGCAAGAAAAAAGAAAGAAAGTGGTGAAAAAACAATTACAGTTGAACAATTAAATGAAGAGATTCGCAAGAAAGCAAATGAAATTTATTTAAAGCGTGTTAAAGAAAATAAATTGGGTGATGAACTTTCAGATTGGTTGGAAGCTGAAAAAATTGTTAAAGAAAAATATGGTATAAAATAATATTAATAAATTTAGAGGAAAAAAATGCCTGAAGGTGAAATTTTTATTGAAAAACGCCGACATAAAAGAGTTGTAAAAAAATTAAAAGTTTTTTACAGAGTTTTAAGTAAAGATGAATTAGACGAAGCAGTTAATGAAAAAAAAGTAGTTGAAAGCTCTGATATCAGCATTTCCGGTATCCAATTAATTTGTGATGAAAAGTTATCTTTAGAACAGGTAATAAGGTTGGACATTATAATTGAAGAGAATAAGGAACCTCTTACGACTTTTGCCGAAGTCAGGTGGATTAAATTTGATGAAAGCATTAAAAAATTCAGGGCCGGGATGGAATTTTTAGTTGTTAAGGAAGAGCATATAAATATAATTAAGAATTTAACAGGTGAATATTAATATAAAATTTAAATATAGTAGTTCTGCCATAAAACCAATTTTTATCAGTCAATTAATTAAGGAAACGTAAAATTTTTCCAAAAAACTTGACAGGGTTTTATTTCAATTGTATAATTTAAAAATGAAAGTAAAACATACATTAAACATAAATTGGAGGAATATTTAAATGGTAAATATTGACACTTTGCTAAGAATAATGTTTGAAAAAGGTGCTTCTGATTTACATTTGACGGTAGGCGTTCCACCAATGTTAAGAATAGATGGTGAAATAACACCTACTGAATTTGAAAAATTACGGCCTGAAGAATGTCAAAATATAATTTATAGTATTTTAACTGATGAACAGAAAGAAAAATTTGAGAGAGAAAATGAACTTGATATATCTTTTGGAGTTGAAGGTATAGGCAGAGTAAGGATGAATGTATATAAACAAAGAGGTGCCGTTGCTGCTGCTTTAAGAAATATACCCATGCATATACTTGGATTTGATGAATTAGGTTTACCTTCGGTTATAAATGACATAGTAAAATGCCCAAAGGGTTTGATTCTTGTAACTGGACCTACTGGTTCCGGGAAATCAACCACTCTTGCTGCTATGATTGATTGGTTAAATTCGCATAAGGCAGGACATATTATAACCATAGAAGATCCAATTGAATACATACACACACATAAAAATTGTATTGTCAACCAGCGTGAAGTAGGCACAGATACAAAGTCATTTGCAGATGCCTTAAAATATGTTTTAAGGGAAGATCCGGACATTATACTTGTTGGTGAAATGAGAGATTTAGAAACAATTTCAGCAGCGCTTACAATTGCTGAAACTGGACACCTTGTTTTTGCGACACTCCATACGCCTGATACTGTTCAGGCAATAAACAGAATAATTGACGTATTTCCTGCACATCAGCAACAGCAGGTAAGGGCTCAGATATCTTTTGTTTTACAGGCTGTAATAGCACAGCAACTTTTACCAAAGGCATATTCTTCAGGAAGGTGCCTTGCAGCAGAAATTTTAATTGTTAATCCTGCTGTAAGAAATTTAATCAGGGAAGAGAAAGTTCATCAGATTTATTCAATAATGCAGACAGGAACAGAGTATGGAATGAGGACTATGAATCAATCGCTTGCGGAACTCTATCAGCGTCAGCTTGTTACTTATAACGAAATATTTTCAAGAACAACAGACCCAAAGGATTTACAACGGCTTGTTGCGGCGCGATAATAAAATTTTAAAGAGGTAAATTTATATGCCTTTATTTTCATATAAAGCAAGAACTCCTGATGGCAGGGTAATAGATGGCCAAATAGAAGCAGAAAGTGAAGAAACTTTAAGTCACAAATTAAAAATGCAGCAGTTGCAGATTGTTTCTATAAATAAACAAGGTGGTCTTGCTTATATATTTAAAATGGGTCCAAAAGTAAAAACATCGGATGTTGCTATTTTTTCAAGACAATTTTCAACAATGATAAGTGCTGGTTTGCCGGTTTTACAGGCATTGACTATTTTAGTTGATCAGGTGGAAGATAAGGTTTTTAAAAGTGTTCTTTCAAAAGTTAGAGATGAAATTGGCGGCGGTGCAAATTTATCTGATGCAATGTCTAAATTTCCCAATATATTTTCACCGCTTTATTGCAATATGATAAAAGCAGGTGAATTAAGTGGTGCTTTGGACCAGATTCTTGACAGATTATCAACTTATCTTGAAAAATCAGAAAATTTAAAACAAAAAATAAAAAGTGCAATGTCTTATCCAATAACTGTATCTGTTATTGCTGTAATTATAATCATAATACTTATGGTAAAAGTTGTTCCAACCTTTGCTTCTGTATTTGAGAGTTTTGGTAGAGAATTGCCTTTACCTACTAAAATACTAATAGAAATTAGTCATTTTGAACAAAAATGGGCACTTGTACAGATTATATCTCTTGTGGTTTTGGGATTTTTGTTTTCAATCATAAAAAGAACTGAAAAGGGAGGCTTTGTCATAGATACGTATATGCTAAAATTACCAATTTTTGGTCCATTAATTAAAAAAACAGCTGTAGCAAGATTTTCAAGAACATTAGGGACACTTTTAAAAAGCGGTGTTCAGATTTTAGATGCATTAGAAACTGTGGCCAGATCAGCAGGTAATAAAGTTATTGAAAAAGCACTTTTAGAAGTAAGGGCATCTGTAAGAGAAGGTCAGAATTTAACAGAGCCACTTAAATCTACAAAACTTTTTCCGAGTATGGTAATTCAGATGGTCTCAGTAGGCGAAGAAACAGGTAAATTAGATGATATGCTTTTAAGAATGGCTGATTTTTATGATCAGGAAGTTGATGTTGCAGTTGAAGCTATACTTGCAATGCTTGAACCAATGATTATGGCTGTTTTAGCAGTTGTAGTTGGTGGTATGGTTATTGGTCTTTATTTGCCAATGTTTATGATGGGTTCTTTGGTAGGATAAAAATAAAAATTTAATCACGATTTTGCAGTTTAATTAAAACATGGAAAATTTTAACAAAATACTTGACATTTTTTTATTTTATAAGTATAATTGATATAAAGATAAAATTCAACAATAGAAAGGAGGTGAAATTATGAAATTATTCAGTAAAGACAGAGGTTTTACGCTTATTGAGTTGATGATTGTTGTTGCCATTATTGGGATACTTTCAGCAGTTGCAATACCCAAATTTGCTGATATGATAGAAAAAGCAAGAGAAGGCACAACCAAAGGAAATATTGGAGCTATTAAGTCAGCAATTTCTATTTATTATGGCGACAATAATGGAATTTGGCCAAATGATTTAAATACATCTTCTAAATTTGGGAACTATTTGGATAAATTGCCAGCAGTTAAAGTGCGACATAAAGGTGGGTATATACTGTCAGGAACATGCAATACTGTTACTTATTTAACAGCGCTTCCTACTAATTTAACAGCTGCTATTCCAACTAATGGTGATGGATGGGCATATTATAGCGGTAGTGGAGATGTTTGGGTATATAATTCCCAGACAGATTTATCTGGTACTTCGTATGTCTATTATGGTAGCGATTAATTAAGAACCCCACCTGTAACTTAAAAGTTGCAGGTGGGGTAATTTAATTTTTAAAAATGGAGGGAAAGAATAGAAAAATTTTTATATATAAGTTTATTATTTATTATTGGAACAATAGTAGGTAGTTTTTTAAATGTATGTATTTATAGAATTCCACGAAAATTATCAATTTTTTCACCAAAACGTTCATTCTGTCCATATTGCAAATCAACAATAAGATTGTATGATAATATCCCAATTTTGAGTTATTTTTTGCTAAGAGGAAGATGTCGTTTTTGCAATAAAAAGATATCAATAAAATATCCTATAATTGAATTTATTACAGGATTATTATTTGTTTTGCTTTTTATTAAATTTGGACTTGAAAAAGTTTATTTTTTTTATATAATTATATCAGGATTCATAGTTGTTTTTTCGGGTATTGATTTAGAAAAGATGATAATACAAAATGGTTTGATATTATTATTTATACTAATTAGTCTTATATTATACATTTTTGATCTTAATAAAAATGATATTGTAGACGGGGTTTTAGGTTTTTTTACAGGAGGCATTATTATTTATTTATTAAATTATTTCAGTAATGGCAAAATAGGAGAAGGAGATATTAAATTTTTAGCAGCGCTTGGTTTATGGGTGGGAATCTATGAGGTAGTGAATGTTATTTTTTATACTTTTATAATAGGCGGATTTATATCTGCAATTTTACTTTTATTAAAAATAAAAAAAAGATATGATAAAATTGCTTTTATCCCATTTATTGCTCTTGCATTTTTTTTAAGAATAATCTTTATTTGATTATTAGTTATAACAAAGATAAAGTGAAAAGTTCTATGAAAAAGAAAGAAGGCAGAGATTAAAATATATACTAAAAGTATTGGAAATAATATATATTTCCCCCTCTTTTAAAAAGAGGAGGCAGGGGCGATTTAAAAATAATGAATCAAATCCTCCATAAATCCCCTTTTTAAAAAGGGGTAGAAAAAAAGAGTCCCCCTTTTGCAAAGGAGGAGGAAAAGAAAAAGAATATAAGAATAAAAATAAAAAATTCCCCTCTTTAATAAAGAGGGGTTAGGGTAGATTTTAAATAAAAAGAGAGCGAGAAAAATAGAATGGATGTATGTAAATCCGCCTAAATCCCCATTTGATAAAGGGGAAACAAAAGGCAACCAAAGTATATGAATAAAAGGATTTTTAAGTGAAAAGCGTTAAAACTTTTCACACTACCAATAAAAAATTATGGAGGCATAAAATGAAAGGGTATAAATATTATCTTATCTATTTTTAATAACGTTTTTATTTTTGTATATTTCAATTAATGCAACACCAAGAATAATATCCGCTACATTAAATCCGCCAAATCCAGGATTTGGTCAGCAATTCACATTAACAGTAACGTATTGTGGTCAGTTATACAATGCTCATACAATGGCAGTTGCAATAAGTACAAAAAATTATTTCCAAAATGCCCAATTATCAGGAGTTGGACAAATATTTATATTAAGTGCGCGTGGTGTTGATGTTCATTATGCAAATGCAAATCCAGGTGAAAATATGGGGTATGTTGTGCAAACAAGCCCAGGTGGTGGCCCTTCTGATTGCTTGGATTGTGATAATAATAATGGTAGAACATTCACAAAACAATATGTATTAACAGTTCCGCCTGAAAATATGTTCCCAGGATGTAACAATACACAATTATATTTATTAATAAGTATGGAAGATAGTAATTTTTCAGAAGGCAACTGGGATGATTCAACAACAACATGTGTAAGTAATAGGAATCATGGGTATATTTCTCCTGGCTGGACAATACCAAAACCAGCATCTGATTTTTCTTTAGTTAAAAGAGTTGAAGGAGTTTTGCAAGATGTTGGTGATTTAGTTCTTTTTTCAATAGATTATACTTATGCAAACGGCACTCTGATAATAACTGATACAATACCAAATCCGCCTTCCGGACAATTTCAACTTGTATCGGTTGGTCCCCTTGGTTATTGGAGCGGACCATCAATAGGTTGCACAACTCCAGGATGCGGGACAATAACCTGGACATTACCAGACAGGCGTGGACAGCCGGGTTATGCAAGCGGAACTGTATGGTTTTTATTAAGAATGACTGGTGATATACCAGATGGCACTGTAATAAATAATACTGCAAATGGGTCAATGACAAAAGAAGGCGGTGGCACAATAAATAAAAGCCATTCAACGAGTTTGACAGTTGGACAAGCTGCTGTAACTTTAGAAAAGTCAATAAGAACAACTCAGGTAGGATTAGGGCAGACTGTTACTTATTATTTAGAATATAATATTAACGGTTCAAAATTGATTGCATATCAACCGTTTGATGATATTATATCAAATACTTATAATTCAAGCACAGGACCACCACCAGGATGGACTTTTAATTCAGATAGTGGAGAATATGGACAGTGGGCTGTATATGATGAATGTGAAACCGGGGATAAAATAATAAGAGGTTCAATATATCCTTCAACACAAAGATATCCAGGATTATTATATAGCGGGGTTAATAATTTTTGCACAGGAACAATTGTTGCTGATATTATGATAGATGCTAATTATGAAGGTGCTGATTCGTTGATATTTATCAGAAATAATAACAGACCAGGCACAGCACAATCAGTTGCTTATGCAGTAGTATTATCTGTTGATGCAACGATAGGATCAGCATCATCTGGTGGAAAAAGTGCATTAGGATTTCAAAGATGCAGTGGAAACCCTGCGAGTTGTATATGACCTGGAGCACCTGCAATTGCAGACCCACCCATGGATATTGAAACAAGTAAATGGTATCGTGTAAAAGTAGAGGCATTATCAGATTATTCATTCAGAGCAAAGGTATGGAGAAAAGGTGATCCGGAACCTTCTGGTTGGTTAATTAATTGGACAGATACAAATCCACCACCAAATTCTTCCTGCACATCAGATAACTGGTATACAGGTATTGCAGAACAAGGTGGCGATAGTGGATGGACAAATGACCATTATAATAATTTTATGATATATCAACCAAGAGTTTCTGTTAATACTTCTCTTTATGATACTATTCCAACAGGTATTTCATATCAGGGATATGCTGGAGTGAGTCCGCCTGTATCAACATCTCCTGTTTTACGCTGGAATTTGGGTAGTATTTCAAATGCCGGTGGGACATATACATGGTGGGGACTTGTTAATACTTGCACACCAGTTACCAACCGCGGTTCAATGAGCGGCACCGGAATTCAGACAATAAATTCAAATGAAGTTGTATTTACTCCTGCGTGTACAGAATTTGTTTCAATAACAAAAACAGCAAATCCAACTACAGTTACAGTTGGTGGGACAGCAACTTTTATTATTTGCTATCAAAATTCCGGCCAGATAACTACTAACGTTGTAATAGTTGATATAATTCCGTCTCAGATAAATCCAGTTACATATAATCCTAATGGCGGAACAGTTGGTGGTGGACAGATTGTCTGGACAATACCAAATGTGCCGGTAGGTGGCAGCGGTTGTGTAACATGGGCAGGAAGAGTTAACTGGCCATAATATTAGTTAAATTTTAAGGAAAAACTAAATGAGTAAAAAAATTTTACTAAATAAAAATAAAATATTATTTTTTTGTATAATAGTTTTTTTTAATTCTTTTTTATTTGCAGAACTTGATTTACAAATATCAACGAGTACTGATATGTGCTCAGGGCAGCAAATGCAAGGTGAAATAAGGCTATATAACAGTGGAAGCACAACAGAAAATTTTTCCCAGTATCAAATAAGATTATGGTTTAATGTTACAAATGGTAAAACTGTGACAATTGATATTGATGCTCAAAGTATTGAACCTTGGGCAGCATCCGGAACAAGTTTAAGTACAAATAGAACAATATCATCTTTTCCACAATGCTATGATGCTAATAACAGGAATGCAAATACTTTGGTAACGATTGATATAACAAGTACAACACCTATAAATGTTGAACCTAACCGTTATGCAAGAATTGCATTCCGTATACATTATACAGATTATTCAAGTCCTTTTGATTCAACCTGTGATGATTATTCAAGGTTACAGAATTTTCCATTAGGAGACACAAGGTATATAGCTGTTTATACGGATAGTGGAACATTAGTGCAGGAATATAAATCAGTAGGAAATCCGGATCCTAATACTGGTGTTCCGCCGTGTTCTATACCAACATCAACACCTACAAATACTCCGCCATACATATTAAACATAGCGCAGGAAACGCATGGAGCAACTTCAGTTGCAACAGTTAATGTATTACTTTCACAGACAAATACACCAACAATAACTTATACACCCACAATGACTAATACACCAACAAACACTAATACGCCAACCAATACAAATACATCTACAAATACATTTACACCAACCTTAACAAATACACCAACTAATACACGAACAAATACTCCGACAAATACAATTACAGATACGCGGACAAATACACCAACAAATACTCTTACCAATACACCAACAGATACCCCAACATTAACCTGGACAGGAACACCCCCGCCAACATGGACACCAACTAATACATTCACAAATACAAATACAAATACAATAACTAATACGCGGACAAATACACCAACAAATACTCTTACCAATACACCAACAAATACCCCAACATTAACCTGGACAGGAACACCCACGCCAACATGGACACCGACAAATACATTCACAAATACAAATACTCCAACAAACACTAATACAAGAACTAATACTAATACACCGACAAATACAAATCCGCCAACAGATACAAATACACCAACAAATACAAATTCTCCAACAAATACATTTTCACCGACAAATACATTTACAGTGACAAATACATGGACAAATACAAATACACCGACAAATACAAATTCGCCGACAAATACAAATTCACCAACGGATACATATACTTCTACAAATACTTTTACAAGGACAAATACAGCAACTGATACATACACACCGACAAACACATATACTCCGACTGATACGCCTACACAAACAGCAACACCAACAATAACAATGACATTGCCACCTTTTCCATACATAATAAAAATAGGCATTTATAATTCAGCAGGTGAACTTGTAAGATTGCTTGTATCAACCCGTGCATCTGATGTTATAAATGAAATAAAATTTGAAGTGGATGGTAACGATACAACAATGATAACAACAGATAAAAGATTAGAAATAAAATTACCGGGTATAGAAGTCCCTGATACTGCTAATATGTATGAAAGCGGAACAGCATTTGTATGGGATGTTAAAAACAATGCCGGACAATATGCAAATACAGGTTCTTATTATATAAAATTTGAAGAAATGGACCAGTATGGCCATACCAATGTGTGGATAAAAGATATTCAGGTAATTAAAATAGAAGAATATATAGAATATAAAATATTTAACAGTGCAGGTGAGATTGTAAAAACAGGACGCGAATATAGGATACCTTCTGTGAGTAATTTTGTCCTAGAAGTAAAAGATATTATACCGGTTGAAAAAACAGGAGGAGATATAATAATTAGATATAATAAAGATGATGCAAACGATTATATAAAATGGGATGGGAAAAATAACCAAGGGATTGCAGTTACAACCGGCAATTATGAAATTCAGGTGACATTAGTTACAGCTGATGGCAAAGCAATGACAGCTTCCAAAACAGTTGTTTTATTAAGAGAGGATAACGAAATAATTTCCGATATTAAAATATTTCCCAATCCATATTTAACCAAAACTGGGAAGGGTTATATAGAATTTATATGGAAAAGTAATAGTTTTGGAGATATGAATATTTATATTTATAACATTTCAGGTGAACTGGTAAATAAAATTTATGTTCCATTAGAACAAAAATCAGCAAAATGGGATTTTAAAACATCAACAGGAGCCAAAGTTTCCAGTGGTTCTTATGTTGCAGTTATAAATGCAAAGATTAAAGAGGGCTATCTTGAAAAGAAGATAGCAAAATTTATGTTAATAAATAAATGAAAGGCAATTTTAGTATAACCTGAAAAATCAAATTTGAATTATAACCCCATTAAAAATCCTAAAAAATAATTTATTGCAAAATTTTTAGATTTTGATAATATGATAAAAAAATATTTTATAAGGGAAAAATTTATGAGACCAACTATAAAAGATGTGGCAAAAAAAGCCGGAGTTTCACATACAACGGTTTCTATGGTAATTCATAATGATAAAAGAATTACCGAAGAAACCAGACAGAAAGTTTTAAGAGCAATAAAAGAGATAAATTATTATCCCAATTATTCTGCGCGCAGTTTAATACAGGGAAAATCAAATACAATTGCATTTGTGACTCCGTTTTTCTACTTTTCTTCATTTTTTGAGATATACACAATGCATGGGCTTGAAAAATACAACCTTGATAATAAAAACAAATATGTTATACAACAATTTACAACAGGACCGGATGAAAAAAGAAGAAATGATTTATTGCTTGAACTTTTATATGGCAGACGAGCAGATGCAATTATAGGACTCGGGTTTGTTCCTGATATTAAAATTCTTGAAGAATACAGGAATAAAAATGTTCCAATTGTTTTAATTGATGCAAAGGCAAAATACGTCCATATAGTAAGAGCTGATAATTATTATGGCGGATATATTGCAACTGAGTATTTAATTAAAAAAGGTAAGAAAAATATTGCAATAATTTCTGCACAATTAAGTGCAAGTTTGGCTCCTGAGCAAAGATTAAAAGGATATAGTGATGCTTTAAAAGCAAATGGTTTGGATTTTAAAAAAGAAAATTTAATATTTGTTGAACATTTTTTATTTGAAGAAGGCAGACAGGCAATAAGAGAAATATTAGAAAAAAAACTTAATGTGGATGCAATTTTTTCAGCAGCAGGTGACTGGGTTGCAATGGGTGTAATTACAGAGGCACGTAAACTTGGGATAAAAATACCCCAGGACATATCAATAGTTGGATATGATGATATTATAGTTTCGGAAACTATTATTCCGCCTTTAACCACTGTAAGGCAGCCGACTTTTGATATGGGGAAAAAAGCGTTTGAAATAGCAGTAAATGCAATGGAAGGAAAAATTATAAAAGAAACTGAAGAAATTTTTAAACCAGAATTGGTAATAAGGGAATCTGCATAATAAAATTTTTTTTGAATTTATTTTCACGTAAATTGATTAAAAACTTTTTTTAAAAAAAGTTGTCTAAAATTAAAAGTATATGCTATAATTAATATAGGTTAACGTAAAATTTATTTAGGAGAAAAAAATGAAAAAATTATTATTATTTTTGTTACTATTATTATTTAGCGTAAGAATTTTTTCGTTATCCAAAGTTGTTTTTGGGTATTATCCTACCTGGTATAATGGTGATGGAACTTTACCGGCAAGTTCAATAAGTTACAATAAAATTTCTCATATCGGACTTGCATTTGCAATTGTAAATAATAACGGGACACTATCTCTTGATGCTAATTTTATAACCTGCAGACAGGCAATTTTACCTTCGGCACATTCCAATGGTGTTCGTGTAATTGTTTCAATTGGTGGTGATGGAAACGGGACACAATTTGACAGTGCGGTTACAAATTACAGGACAACTTTTGTAAATAACATTGTAAACTTAGTAAAAGATTCTACTTATCCCTTAGATGGTGTTGACCTTGACTGGGAATTTCCTTCTGATGCAACTGATAAGGCAAATTATACTGCTTTTGTTCAGCAATTAAGAAGTGCATTAACAGGAACAAATTATTTTGGAGAACAGTATTATTTAAGTGTTGCAACAGCTGCAAATAATTATTATGGTCAATGGTTTGATGTTGCAGCAATGTCTTCTTATGTTACTTATTTCCATGTCATGTCTTATGATTATTTTACATCCGGTTCAGGAATTTCCGGCCCAAATGCTGCTTTATATAATGGATGTGGCGGTCAGTTTGATCATGTTGATGGTGCGATGGCATGGTGGAATACAACCGGTGGAATGCCGGTTAACAAAACTCTCATGGGATTACCGTTTTACGGCAGATTATTTAATGCAAACAGTTTATGTGTTGGAGCGAGTGCACCAAGTCAGAATGATATAAAATATTGTACAATAGTTGGTGGTGGTTATACGATAACCCATGATTCAACAAGGGGATGTGGAGTTGCAACAGGTTCAGGAACAGTTATTGGGTTTGATGATGTTCAGACAATAAATGAAAAATGTGATTTTGTATCATCACAGGGCTATCCAGGAGTTATAATATGGGCATTAGGACAGGATTATTGTGCAGGACAGTTAAATCAACCATTGTTAAATGCAGTTGCAACTAAATTTGCAGGGACTCCAACTCCAACGCCCACCGGCCCTACACCTACACCGACCAATACACCCCCATATAATGTTTATGAAGATTTTGAATATGGATTTTATGATCCGGCAAGTTATTATTATGCAGATACAGCAAATGGTGCATCTGTTTCTGAAATGGCAGTTAAAAATACAAATCCACCGGCTCGCCTTGGGAATTATGGCTTAAGTTTTATATGTAATACTGGAACAGGTGCAAGTTATGGTGCTGGTTTTTATCTTAATTCCAATTACGATAACCCGACAAATATAAAAGATATAACATCAAATACCCATATGGAATTATGGGCATATGTTGCAGCGAATAAAAATTTTATTGTTTTTTTACAGGAAGCAGCATCAGCACCAGGTGGTGCTGAAAGATGGGCAACAGGTTATAGTGGTTCTTATACAGGAGTTGGAAACTGGCAACTCATTGTAATCCCGATTACAGCATTTTCAACAAGGATAGGGACAGCAGGGAATGGTGTGCTTGACAAGGCATATATTGCTGATGTTGGCATACAGATAGATGGTAATCAGGGTTCTGTTACATCGTATTTTGACCATTTTATTTTTTCAAATCCGACTGCAACTCCTACACCGCAAATTAAAATATTTGAAGATTTTGAAACCCAGGGCAGGGCTGATTGTTGGGGTGGTGCGGCAGCGACACCTCAGGGAGCAGGTTTAAATATAAGAAATACAACAACACCTTATCAGGGAGCAGGTGATGGAAAAGTTATATATTATACAGGCGATTCAACAAGCTGGGGTTATAATATAAATATTTATTCATCTTACGGCAGACCCTATGATGCGCGAAATACCAATATGCTGGAATTTGATATTAAACCTCAGACCGGACAGACATACAGGATTTATTTGCGTGAACATTGCTCAGCGCCTGGTTCTGCGCCTGATTGTGCTACTAACTGGCAAAATGGACCTGAAGCATGGCAATGGTCTGGCATTATAACAGGTAATGGCTCCTGGCAGCATATTCAGGCAGATTTAAGTCAATTTATAAAGACTGGTGGAGTAGGAAATGGAACACTTGACCTGCAATATATTGAATATGTAACCATTGAAATAGCAAAAGAGCAAACAGGAACAGTTTATATAGATAATATAAAATTTACTTATGTGCCACCAACACCAACTCCAACGCAAACATATACATTTACTTATACAAGGACTTTTACTGCAACATATACAAACACGTCAACTTCAACAAATACCCCTAAAATCGCGATAAAAACTTTAAACTATAAAAATAGGGACAAAAAATCTCAAAAGTAGGATAAAAAAGATAAAAAATCAGAGGAAGAACACAAAAGAGGATAAAAAAACCAGGGAGTTAAGAAAAAATAATTAAATAGATAGAATAATACCGTATAAGGATAAAATAAAAAGAAGTAGGAAAAAGTAAAAAGAAAAACTAAGAAGAAGGCGGAGCCAAAGAGGAAGGGATTTTAAGTAGTATAGAGTTAAACAGAAGAAAGCAAGAGTGTTTGAGTTTAATAAAAAGTTGGCGAGAGTGAAAAACAATTTTGGCAGTGATAAAGATGAGTTGCCAGCGCAAAGTAGCAATAGATTTTTAATCCAATCACCTTTGAGAACAAGGCGTTTTAAAGCAATAGAAAGGTTATAACTAAGAATACCGAGTTTAAAAAATAATTCATTAGCATAAATATCTTAAGTTGCAACATGTTCTAAACTGAAATCAGTTTTAATTTTTTATTATAATTTTCTGAATTACCACGTTGATTATGGAAATGAATTATATCCTGAGGGTTGTCATTAAAATTATTTGTTGCAATAACATAATAGTTATATTTGTATTCATCAAATAAAACTCCTTGTTCACCTTGCCATCTTTGAACTATCAAAGTAAAAGCATTATTTGAATTGTTCATACAATGAACTGTTGTAGCATACTCTCTATCAGTTAAAACACCATACTTGTCATATAAGGGTTTAAAATCATCAGAAGGTATTGATTTTATTAGTGTTTTTATAGATATATCCTGGTCTGCTGTTATAGTGAATATTATTCCTTTTTCAAAACAATAATTGATTATTTCAGAGGAATAAGCAGCAGAGTCAGAACGGAAATATTTTAAATTCTTATTTAATTTACCTAGAAATTCATATGCATATTTAATATGCTCTAATACTTTGCTACCTGCATGCACATTCCCTTCTCTATATTCATCATAAATACATATATCAAGTTCAGGTATAAAACTTAATAATACAGAATTTCCTCTGTATCCTTTGTATGTCATCTCTGCTTCATTTTTTTCTGTCTCTATCATTGTCGCATCTACATCTAATGTATAATCTCTTACATCATCCCTCTTTATTATCTCTTTATTTAAATATTCTATTATTTTTTTCACTATTTTTATATTTTCTCTTTTCCTTAAAAATCTTCCTATTGCATCTGCTGATGGAACTTTTTTTATACCGCATATCTTCTTTATCCCCTAATCTATCTTTATCTGCCTTATGTCTTCTAAATATTTACCACCACCTATGAGCATTAGTATTATTGACATTATATAATCATATGCTCTTATGCCCCTGTTTGAACAGGGTAATGGAAAAAGATTATTTATTAAATTAGTTAGACCTATATGATTTGCTAAATTAACAAAAAATAATAGACCACTTTTAGGAGTGATGCAATCAGATGTTTTTTAAACTGGAAATTAAATTAATTTTGCTGTGTATTATTATTCATAAGGCTGTTTTCTTTTTATCTCATCCATCGGTGAAGGATTTAAATTTAAATAAAAAATTTTTTTTATTTTACACAAAAAAACAGCCTCTTTCAATACTTTCTATTGCGGAGTTAAGGCCCTTTTTCATTATTGACATTACCAAAATAATTTGCTAAAAATAAATATATCAGTCATAAAAATTTTACTATATGGGACAAAACTATTATAAAATATAAGAAATAAAAATGAAAGGAGGACAAAAGGATGAAAAGTGGAAAAAGCGTAATAGTTATAGTAGTATTAATTATGATGGTGATGTTTAGTTGTTCTAAAAAAGAAAGTTCTCCGACAGGAAGCGAATTAAAGACGCCAACGCCAGTAGGAGGAGGAAAAGGTAAGATAGTATTTACAAGTGACAGAGATGGCAACTATGAGATATATGTAATGGGAGCAGATGGGAGTAATCAGATAAGATTAACGAATAACAGCATATATGATGGGAATCCAGCGTGGTCGCCAGACGGAACAAAAATAGCGTTCGTAAGTGACAGAGATGGCAACTATGAGATATATGTAATGGGAGCAGATGGGAGTAATCAGATAAGATTAACTAATAACAGCGCAAATGATTGGCATCCAGTGTGGTCGCCAGA
>CALHNI010000056.1 GCA_938034975.1 Candidatus Goldiibacteriota bacterium
TGTTGTAAAACCTGGCTGTCCCACTCCCTCCCAATTGCTACCGTTATACTTCATCACTGTTGCTTTATTTAAATTTCCTCCATCTTGATAAGCCACATACGGTGTGCCATTATCAATACATAACGAAATATATTTTGCTAAACCTGAAGAAAAACCAGGATTTCCAACTATAACCCAGTGCAAAGTTGCTGTAGGTGTTATTGTTGGCGTTGGTGTTGGTGTTGATGTTGATGTTAGTGATGGTGTTTCTGTCTTAGTAAATGTTTGAGTCATGGTATATGTTGTTGTTACTGTATTCGTATTAGTTACTGTTGGTGTGTATATTATTGTGAACGTCTCTGTATTAGTTGCTGTTGATGTAGCTGTATTTGTCATTATTTGGGTCTCTGTGTTAGTTGCTGTTGATGTATTTATTACTTGTTGAGTTGCAGTATGTGTTGCAGTGATATTTTCTATATTAAAACAATCTATCCATCCTGCATCTTCTCCAGCAGTATTACTAATATCTTTAATATACATCCACATTAATGTATGTGTTCCCGCAGGCAAAATATATGTCATATGTGTCCAATCTATATCCCCAGATATTTGGTTCATTTGATAACCATCTATATAAAATACTAAAAAATCATTTTGTTCAGAAGAAACTTTCCAATAAAAATCTATTTTGCATTCCCCGGTTACTGTTGTTTGAAGATATGTCGTTTGATTATCCATTATTGTACCAGTTCTTGCCGCATCTCCATCACATTTAGCAGAATTTGATTTTATGTAATACCAATTGGAAACTCCTCCTGTTATCCAAGTTAAATTGGGAAAATCAACTGCATTCCCTAAACTAGGAAGTTCTGTAACTGTTGGTGTCGCTGTATTGATTGGTGTATTTGAAGGTAATGAATTAGACACATCTGTAGGCACTTCATTTTTATTGCTTGATAAAATTATTAACCCAAATATTAAAAAATCACCAATTACTATTTTGATTTTTATTTTTCCCATAATTTATCATTACACCTCCTTACATTATTATTTATAAATTTATTTAAATAACATTTTTTATAATATATATTTTAAAAAATTTTTTGTCAAGATTTTTTTAACCCTAAAGGTAATCGGTTAGTTATGTGGAGGAATATATTTTTTTTTTTTGCGCCACTTTAATATCGTTCAAAAATACCTTGTTTTCATTGGGCCTTAATTTTTTTATCAAAAACGTAAGGGTAATTCAAGATTTGCTCCTACATTAAAAATAATCATCTCCCAACATAACTTATGCATTACACCCAAAAAGTAATAAAATATAAAAATGAAAATTTATTATAGAAAAAATAAAAAATTTTGTTTCCTAATAAAAATGTATTTTCTAACACGATTTTTACGACTATATATTATTAAATTAATTTATGTTTAATTCATTTTTTAGTAATAATGATTACATTTTTTCTTATTATTTGGCTCTACCTTTAACAATAACAATTATTTCTTCATTCTATAGTTTTTCTAAACTGTTTTATTGCGAGTATAAAAATAATAACTCCAATAATAAAAAGCGCAGTTGTCTGAGGTAAAAGTTCCATAAAAGAAAGTCCTTTTAAAAATATTCCCCGCAAAATCACCATATAGTATCTCATTGGAATTAAATATGTCAAAATTTGCAAAATTTCAGGCATGTTTTTTATTGGAAATAAAAAACCGGAAAGTAAAATATTCGGCACTGCAAAAAATATGGAAGAAAGTAATGCCTGCTGTTGAGTCACAGAAATTGTTGAAATATAAATACCAATTCCTAAATTGGCAAATATCATAAAAAATGATAAAGAAACCAACAAAGTAAAACTTCCTTCAAAATTTATTTTAAAAACCAAAATACTTGCCAAAGTTATCAGAATAATATCTAAAACAGCAATTAAAATATAAGGTATTACTTTACCTGCTATGATTTCTGCAGGTTTTATCGGTGTCACAACAATTTGCTCTATGTTCCCGTTTTCTTTCTCCCTGACAATTGCTACTGCTGTGATAGCAAGAGTAATAATGGTTAAAATTAAACCAACAACACCAGGCACCATTGTGTTTGAACTTTTAAGTTCCGGATTATACCATACCCTTTCTTCCATAATTACAGATGGTAATCCACCTATAACCTTTTTTATAATCCCCATCTTTTCATTAAAACAATCTTCTGAAAAAGCATTTATTATCATTACAGCTCTGTTTAAACTTATTGTGGACATATTGGAATCACTACCATCTATGATTATCTGCACAGGCACTCTTTTTGTCTTTTTTATATTTCCTGAAAATTTTTCAGGTATATAAATTCCAATAACTGCCTTATTACCTGTAATAAATTTATCTATATCTTTTTCGTTCCTTGTATATGATACGACTTTAAAATATTCTGATTGCAAAAATTTATCTGTTAATTTACGGCTCAATGCTGAATTATCTCTATCGCATATTATTGTTTTGACATTTTTTATGTCTGTTGTTGCAACATAACCAAATATAATAACCTGAATTATAGGTGCAATAATGAGCAAAATAATCAAACGGGTCCTTTTTATTTCAATAAATTCTTTTTTTATCATAGAAATAACTGGCATATTCAACCGTAAAAACTTGTTTAAAAATATGTTTTTACGGAAAAACAAAATATTTTTATCTATCATATTTAATAAATTTTTATTTTTGTAATGCATTATTTTTATTCACCAGTTTTTAAAATTAATATTTTTATTGTATTTTTTTCTGAAAATCGCAGTTTTCTATTGATTTTCAGGTTCATTATTTACTCTAAATTTGTCTTGAATTTTTTTGCAGCGAGCAATAAAAATATGATACCAAAAACCAATAAAAATGATGCCTCAGGATAAAGAATTCCCAAACCTGTCCCTTCTTTTAAAAAAATAGAACGCAAAGCAGTTAAAAAATATTTTGCAGGAACTATATATGTTAAAATCCTTATAATCCATGGCATTGAATCAATTGGAAAAACAAATCCTGAAAGCAAAATAGAAGGTAAAACAGTAGAAAAAACTGTTGCAATAACAGCAATAGTCTGATTTTTAGCAATGCTTGACATAAATAATCCCTGCCCCATTGCACAAAAAATAAAAAGCAAAACAAATAATAAAAATGTAAAAATATCTCCCTTAAAAGGGACTTTAAACCATAAAAGCCCTGCAATTGCAACAACAAAAACATCTATACACCCGATAAAAACATAAGGAAACAATTTTCCTATCATAATTTCTATAGGTTTTGCCGGTGTTGATATTAGTTGTTCAAATGTCCCCCTTTCTCTTTCCCTTACCACTGTTAAAGAAGTTAAAGTTGCAGCAATTAACATCATAAGAATTGCAATGATTCCCGGCACAATAAAATTTGTGCTTTTCAATTCAGGGTTATACCAGATACGCGGAACTGGTTCAATAACTGGTATAATTTTAGGATTTATCCCTTTTTTATTTATTCTTTCCAAAATTGTATTCCTTGAATAAGTCGCTATTATTAGTTTTGCATAACCAGTTGCAATATTTGCAGTATTTGCATCAGAACCATCCACGATAAATTGTATTTTTACTTCTTTTGCTTTCTTTGCACTTTTTGAAAAATTTTCAGGAATAACAAGTATTGCCTTAATTTTATTTATCCTTAGCGCTTCAATGTTTTTTTCCATATCACCATATACTTTTTCATAAAGTTTAAAATATGAGGTTGATAAAAATTTTTTTATTAATTGTCTACTCATTGCTGTCCTGTCATAATCTACAACTCCCAAATCAATCTTTTTAATATCAAAAGTAACCGCATAACCATAAAGAATAAGCAGAACAACAGGAGCAATTAAGACAATTGCAAGGGCTCTTGCATCACGTTTTATATGTATGAATTCCTTTAAAAATATTGCCAAAATCCTTTCAAAATTTATTCCTTTTAAATCCATTTTTCACATATCCTGTTTTTTTATTAAACTGACAAAAACATCTTCCATCGTTGGCTCTGATATATTTAATTCTGTAAATTTAATGTTATTAACAGTAATTAACTGAATTAACTGTTCTTTATTTAAAGAAGTAATAATATGAATATATGGACCATGTAAAGAAATATACCGGATTTTGTTTTTTTTATTTATAAGAATATTATATGCTTCAACAGGATTATCAACAGCAATTTCATATATGTTTTTTTCAAAAAACTGCTTTTTTATTTCATCAATACTCCCATCTTTTATAATTTTTCCTTCATTCATCAAAGCTATTCTATGACAATGCTCAACTTCATCCATATAATGAGTTGTAACAAAAATTGTTTTGCCCTGAAAGGAAAGTTCATCAATTATATTCCAGAATTTTTTTCTTAAAATCGGGTCTACTCCTGCTGTGGGTTCATCCAAAAAAATAACATCTGGTTCATGTATAATTGCACAGGCAAGGGCAACACGCTGTTTTATACCGCCTGGTAAATCTTCCACTAATTTATCCAGATTTTCAGTCAAATCAATTTTTTCAGTTATTTTTTTAAGTCTTTCCTTTATTAAAATATTATCAAGCCCGTATATACCTGCATAAAATTCCAAATTTTCCTTTACAGTCAAAATGTTGTATAAAGAGAATTTTTGTGACATATAACCAATACGTTTTTTTATATCCTCCACATTTTCATTTATATTAAAACCACAGACAAATCCTTCACCCGAAGTTGGTTTAAGCAAGCCACAGAGCATTCTTATGGTTGTTGTTTTACCAGCACCATTTGCTCCAAGAAAACCATATATTTCTCCCTTTTTAACTTCAAAAGAAACATTATCAACAGCAATAAAATCTCCAAATTTTTTTGTTAAATTGTTTGTATAAACTGATATTTCCTGCATTTAATTTTATACACTCCTTTAATATACTGATTTAATTTTTGTAATAAAAATATCCTCTATTATCGGTTTAACTTTTTTTGCTTCTGTTTTGTTATCAAAAATTTCTTTTATATCCTTATTTTTTATTATAACCCGGATTTTTTTTCCAAGAATTCTTATATCAATAACTTCTTTTATTTCATTTAATTTTTTTATTATTTTTTCTTTATCATCTGTTTCTATCTCAAAAACATCAAATGGAAATTTTTTTTTAAAATTTTTTGGTGTATCTATCTGAAGTATATGTCCTTTAAAAATAAGCCCTACTTTAGAACACCATTCTGCTTCATCCATATAAGGAGTGCTTGTTATTACTGTAACACCATCAACAACTATGCTTTGGAGTATTTCCCAGAATTCACGTCTTGATACAGGATCAATACCTGTTGTTGGTTCGTCAAGAATTAAAATTTTGGGTCTGTGTATTAATGTGCTGATCAAAGCAAGTTTTTGCTTCATTCCACCTGATAAATTTCCAGTAAGACGATCCATAAATGGGTAAAGTCGTGTCATTTTCATCAATGGCACAATTCGTTCATCAAAAACTTTTTTTTCAATCTGAAAAATTTCAGAAAAAAAAGTTATATTTTCCTTAACTGTTAAATCAGTATATAAACTGAATTTTTGCGGCATATAACCAATATTTTCTTTTATTTTTGCTATATCCTGCGGAAGATAAAAATCTGATATTTTAACTATCCCTGAAGTTATTTTAAGTAATCCCGCCAGTATTCTCAGAACTGTTGTTTTTCCTGCACCATCAGGCCCTATAAGTCCGAAAATTTCTCCTTTTAAAATTTCAAATGAAATTCCATCAACTGCTTTTGTATCACCAAAATACTTTTTTAAATCCTTAACTTTTACAATAGGTTCCATTTTATTTTTCTATATCAATAATGACATCACATGGCATACCGGGTTTTAGTTCATAGTTTTCATTATGAATAATTGCTTCAACTGCAAAAACCTGCTTTACTCTTTCATCTTTTGTTTGTATATTTTTTGGTGTAAATTCAGTTTTATCTGATATATACGTAATTTTGCCTTCATATGTTTTATCTTTAAAACTATCTATTCTTATTTTTACTTTTTGTCCTGGTTTTATTTTTCCGAGTTCTTTTAAAGAAATATAAAATGTTACTTTAACTTCTTTTAAATTTCCAAGTGTGAAAAGCGGTGTATTAGCAGAAACCATTTCTCCTGTCTCTATATGGCGCTTTAAAATAATTCCGTCCCATGGTGCTTCTGGGGTTGTATCTTCATAAAAAATTTTTGCCTGTTCATAATTTGCTTTTGCGGATAAAAAATTCGCCTGTGCCTGTTCATATTGCTGTTTTGAAATGGCATTTGTTTTATAAAGTTCATCAGCTCTTTTAAAATTTTTCTCAGCATTAAAAAATAAAATTTCTGCTGCTTCTTTTTGTGTTTTTTGCACTCTAAAGTCAAATTCCAAAAGTTTATCCCCTTTTTTTACTTCACTTCCTTCTTCAAAAAATATTTTTTCAACCCGGGATGAAATACGTGATGTTATATCAACTTCTTTTACTTCTATTGTTCCTGCTACTTCTATTTTTCCTGTGTTTCTTTCATATTTTGAAAAAAGATAAATTGATAAAAACAAAAGTATCAACAAACCTGCAATTGCAACTCTGACTTTTAATGGTGGTAATTTATGTTCCATTTTTACTCCTTTTTTTATTTTTTATAAAAATACCGTTTTTTAAAATATCCATAACAAATTCTTTTCTGTCTGTAATAAATTTATTTATAATAATTTCATTAATCCCGATTTTTTTTAATAAATTTTCAGCAACAGGTTTTGCTATATAAACAGGCACCATTTGACTTATCAGACTTATAAGCATCTGAAATATATTGAGTTTTCTTATCCTCCCCTTTTTTATTTGACTTTCAAAATATTTATATAATTTCCCTGTAAATGGATTAAAAGGAATTCTATAAATATTTTCAAAAATTATCTGTGGTAAAAATCTGCCACCGGTTATTATTTCATAGATGAATAATTTAACATAACTGCCATAATTTGTAAAAATTTCAGTGTATACATCAATTATCTGTCTCATTTTCGTTTCTGGTTCTCCATTTTCCATATCATCAACATTTATTGCATTTAATTTATTTATAAGCAAATTAAAAACCGTTTTTAGAACTTCCCTGTAAATATTTTCCTTATTTGAAAAATAATAATGTATCATTGCCTTGTTTACCCCTGCCCTGTCTGCTATTTTTTGCATACGTGCCCCATAAAAACTATGTTCTATAAATTCTTCGGATGCTGCTTTTAAAATCTTATCTTTGTTATTTCCCTTGTCAATTTTTTTATTATTAACCATTTAGTTTAACCACCTGGTTAAATTATTACATACCAGTTTTATTAAATCAACATAAAATTTTTTAAGGATGTAATGGCGATTTCACGAATTACCCCTTCGTTTTTCATAAAGGAAATCACCATCTATGAAAAAATGGCTTATAAAAAATTTTTAAAGAATGCAAGAATAAAAAATATATCATCCACCGTAAAAACTCATTAAAAAATGCGTTTTTACGAAAAAACATACTACTTTTATTATATTTTATTTAATAAATTTTCATTTTTATAATGCATTATTTTTTGTTCACCTTTTTTAATTTTAAAAATTAGTACACTTTTAAAATTTTTATTTATTTATAAACCTTTTTTTATATTTTCTTTTTTCCCTGAAAAAAACGCTAATGCGTTTTTCAGGATCCAAATGACTAAATAATTATTTTATTGAATAAAATAAAAAATTTTTTATAATAAAAAAAAACTGATATAAGGAGACCAAAATGCAATTTGAAAATATTTGTGTGTTTATTATTTCTGTTGAAACTATCATCTTGATTTTTTTTATAATTTATTATTTTTCAGAAAAAGTAACCCCGCCTTCCGTAGAAAAAATTTCAAGACCTAAAAAATGGGATTTTGACGACATTGATTCGGATAGATTTATAATAACAAATATAAATTTACAAAAAATAAATTCCTGGTCTGATCCACAGATAAAATTATGGCTGGCAAATCCAATAGGGTTGGGAATGCGTGTTGATGATAAAAAATATGAATTAAACGGCAGAATAAAAAATCCGCCGGCAAAGGGTTCTGTTAAAATTTATGTTTTACTTTCTGCAACTGAAATCTGGTATCAGGGAGAATTTCCTTTAAATGAAAAAGGTGAATGGAATGGCTGGGTTTATTTTACAGTCGGGCAAGAAGAAGAATATAAAAAAATAATCCGGTTAGAACTATACGAATGGGAAAATGAAAAAAAAGAAAAAATAGATACTTATGATATAATTATAGAATGATTATTGTAATTTTTTTAATTTAACCTGAAAATATATTTGCTAATGCTTTTTAGGATTATTTAATTTTTCCTTTATATTTTCATAAGTTTCATAAACTATAGGTATTATAACCAGGGTCAGAAAAGTAGAAGTAAGTAACCCGCCAATAACAGCAACAGGCATTGCTTTTGTTCTCATTGGCCCTTCACCAAAACCCAAAGCAAGCGGTAACATTCCGAATATCATTGCAAAAGTTGTCATTAAAATCGGACGCAATCTTACAGGTCCTGCAAAAAGCAATGCATCTCTTGGAGTTAACCCTTCTTTTCTTTTCTGATTGGTAAAATCTATAAGAAGTATCCCATTTTTTGCAACAAGTCCCAAGACCATTAAAATACCAATCATAGCCATAACATCCATCTTAATTCCTAAAAGTAAAAGTGCTAGTATTGCACCAATTATGGCAAGCGGAACCGAAAGCATAAGTATTAATGGTTGGATAAAAGAATTATAAAGCGAAGCGAGTATCATATACATAAAGAGCAATGCAAAAAACATAGCCTTACTCATCTGAATTATTGTTTCTTTCATCTGTGTTGCCTGCCCAGAAAAATTATATTCATAACCTTGCGGAATTTTAATCTTATTTTTAATATTTTCCTTTATCATATTAATAACATCTCCTAATGCAAACCCATGTTGTAAATTCCCTGTTATTTTTATTACCTTTTTTTTGTTTTCCCTTAAAATTTCTACAGGACCGGTTGTATATTCTATTGAACTTATTGCAGAAAGCGGTATTTTTTTTCCGCTCTGAGTTGTTAAAATTATATCCTTTAAATCATCAACTGTTGAAATTTTCCCTTTTTCCATTCTTAAAATTACATCATATTCTTTTTCTCCTTTTCTGAATTTTGTTATTTCAGCACCTTTTATAAGTAAATTTAAAAGAACACCAACATCATAACTTGTTATCCCCAAAGATGCTGCTTTTGTTCTGTCTATCTTTACCATTATTTCTGATTTACCTGATTTATAAGAAAGGTCAGCTCCTGAAACACCTTTTGTTTCTAAAACTATATTTTTTATTTCTCTTGCAATTTTTTCCAGCATTTTAATTTCCGGACCTGTTACATTTATAACAAGGGAAGCACTATCTCCGCCACCCGATATAATCTCAGCGCCACCTGTTTCTTCCTGATTTATTATCAGTTCTTTCCCAAAATTCTCTTTTAAATAACTTATTACCTCCTGCACAATTATTTGTGTTGGCTGTTTCTGTTTTTTCTTATCTATATCCACAAATATCATACCAGTATTTTCTCCATTTATTCCTATTGCAGAAAAATATTTTTCTGTTTCTTTACGTGATGATATATATTTTTCTATTTCCTGTATTTTTTTATCAGTTTCATTAAGTGTGGCACCTGGGTAGGTTTCAAATTTCAATTCATATTGATGGTAATCTGTGTCTGGTAAAAAACCAAGTCCAACAAATTTCACACATACCAAACTAAAAATAAATAAAAGCGTAACTGAAATTATTACATTTTTTTTCCTATCAAGTGCCCATAAAAGTATTTCTCTATAGCTATTGTTCAATCGTTCATAAAAAATATTCCACTTTTGTGAAAGTTTATCAAAAAATTGCCATACCCCTGTTTTTGTCACTTTATGCTTTTTCCACCAGTAAGCAGAAAGCATTGGTGCTGTTGTAAAAGCATCAACAAGGGATATGGTAAGTGCAAAAGCCACTGTTAAACCAAATTGTTTAAAATACTGCCCGACCACACCTTGTAAAAATGATATTGGTATGAATACAGCCATAATTGAAGCAGTGGTTGCTACAACTGCAAGTGCTACTTCATTTGTCCCTTTTTCAGCTGCTTCTTTTGGTTTTAATCCTTTTTCCAAATATCTGAAAATATTTTCTCTTACAACTATTGAATCATCTATTAAAAGCCCGATACAAAGCGAAAGAGCAAGTAAAACCATTAAATTTATTGTAAAACCAAAATTTGAAATAAAAAAGAACGCACCAATTAATGAATTCGGTAAAGCAATTGCTGTTATTATGGTTGATCTAAAATTACCCATGAACAACCACACAATCAACATTGCAAATAAAGCACCAAGTAAAATATCTTCCTGTAATCCCTTAATACTTATTTCTATATATTTTGACGGGTCCCTGAATATTTTTAAATTTACATCTTCCTTTAATATTTTCTGCAAATAGGAAATTTTTGTTTTTATTTTTTTGGCAACAGCTACGGTATTTTCGCCACTCTGTTTATAAACACCAATCCTGATAGCATTTTCTCCTTGTGCTCTTGTCCTGCTTTCTTCATCTTTTAAAGTAAATTCCACATTTGAAATATCTTTTAATCTTACAACTTCACCGGTATATGTTTTTATCGGTATGTTTTTTATTTCTTCAATATTTTCAAACTGACCTTTAACTCTGACAATTATATTTTTTTTATCATCTTTTAATGAACCAGCCGGGATATTCAGATTTTCTTTTTTTATTGCCTCTATAATCTGGTTTAGTGTTATTGCTCTTGCCGCCAGAATGTTTTTATTCAAATTAATCATAACAGCCCGCTGTCTTCCACCCCATATTTCCACTTTACCTACGCCCTGGATTTTTTCTAATTCAGGTTTTACTTTATCTTCTGCAATTTCACGCAAAGTTGCAAGGTCTTTTTTTCCCTGTAATGATAAAGCAATTACAGGTATATCAGTTAAAGAAAATCTTGTAATCTTGGGTTCTTCTATGTCATCAGGAAGTTTTGTTTTAACAAGGTCAACTTTTTCTTTTACTTTCATCTCAGCATATTTTATATCTGTTCCTAAACCAAATTTTGCTGTAATATATGCCATATTTTCCTTTGAAGTAGAAATAATAGAATCCAATCCCTGCAAAGTTCCCAGGGCATCTTCAATCGGCTTTGTGATTAGACTTTCTATTTCTTCTGCTGAGGCTCCTGGATAAACTATAATAACAGTAATTGTCGGATATTCAACATCCGGCAACAAATCAACACCCATATTTTTATAACCAATTAACCCCAGAGTTACAAGTGATAATATTATCATAACTACAAATACAGGTTTTTCAATTGCTAATTTTGCTATATTCATCATTCCACCTTAATTTAAAATTTTAATTTTTGCGTTTTCATATAATTTAAAGCTTCCTTCTGTTACAATTTCCATTCCTTCTTTTAAATCTCCTTTTATCTCTATAAGATCATTTTCTATATAACCTGTCTTTATATAAATTTTCTTTGCTATATTATTTTCGTTTATAAAAACAAAAGTTCCATTTTCATCTGTTAATATTGCTTTATCAGGAATTAAAAAAGTTCTTCTTTTTTCTGTTAAAATTTCTGTTTTAACTGACTGTCCTGGTTTTATTTTTAAATCACCGTTATCTGCTTTTACTACAACTGTACCGGCCAAGGTATCTTTATTAACAAAAGGAGTTACTGAAAAAACACTTCCTTTTAAATTAGTGTTATTATCATAAATTAAGGATATATATGCTTTATGTCCTTTTTTTATTTTAATTAAATCATTTTCTCCTGCATAAATAACAACTTTGATTTTATTTACATTTGCAATTTCAGCCACAGGCATCTGTGGCAAAACAGTATCCCCTTTATCAAAAAAATATAGTTTTACAACAATACCATCAATTGGTGATTTTACCGGAGCTAAATTATATTCAAATCCGACTATATCTCTGTTTATATATAAAAGATACGTATCTTTCCTTACACTATCTCCCTCATTTACAATATTTTTTTCAAATTTACCAGCAACTGTTGGGTATACTTTTATTTGTGGATCGCCCTCTGCTATCCCTTCAAATTTTATGATTTCAGTTATTTCTTTAAAAAATAATTTTTCAATACCGACTTCAAAGTAAACCTCGCTTGACTTACCGGATGTTAAAATTATTTTTTTTATTATCTGAATAAAAATAAAAATAAAAATTATTGCAATAAATATTTTTAAATATTTTTGTATTCTTTTATTCATAATATCCTCCGTTTTAAACTATTTAAACTTTTTCAGTAAATTTATAATTTTGTTTAAAACCTGTTTTATTATTTTTTTTTCTTCATCGTTTAATTCTTTCAAAAGCAAATCTAAATATTTCAGATAAATTCTTTCATGTTTTTCAATTAATTTTTTACCCTTTTGTGTTATATAAACATAAACCCTGCGTCTGTCATTTAAGTCATGTTCCCTTTTTATTAAACCTAAATTTTCAAGCCGTTTGATATTTTCCGACATCGTTGCCAAAGTCACAGATGAAATCTTTGCGAGTTCACCTACTGTTTTACCATTTGAAAAATAAAGTATTTGAATGGTGTGTCCTTGTCCTATTGTTAAATTTTTTATTTCCTCGTTAAATACTTCTATTTTTTTATTTGCTCTTATGGTATTACTTATATCTATAAGCATATTTAATAATTCTTTTGCTTTTATGCTCATTTATTTTTCCTTTTAATTAGTATAACCTAATAATTAGGTTAACCTAATTATATATTTATTATAAAAATTGTCAATTGAAAATTTATTTTTTTTGATTTAAAATTAATTTATAACACAATTACAAAAGGAGAAAAAGATATGATAAATGAAATTATATTAATTTTTAAAAAAAATTTAATACTTTTTAAAATATCATCCTTCCTGTTAATTATACTTTTGGGATTGTTACTAATAGCCATATTTAAAAAGTTTTATAATAATATTTTTGGCAAACTTCAAAAAGAAAAACCTTCAATCTTACTTATGTTTTTTCAAAACACAATTAAAAGTTCCATAATTCCTCTATTTTATTTATCACTGTTTTACTTTGCCTTTAATTTTATTGAATTAGATATAAAATTTTTAAGATATTTAAATATATTATTTATCATATTAGCAACATTTTTTATTTTAAGATTTGCAGTTAATATTATTTCCTTTATTGCAGAAACATATCTATTAAACAAAAGCAAAGATGCCACAAAAATAAAAAATTTAAAAGGCATATTGATTATTTTAAAAGTTATAATATGGGGACTTGGTGTTATACTTATTCTTGATAATTTAGGTTATAAAATTTCTGCAGTTCTTGCGGGTCTAGGTATAGGTGGTATTGCTGTTGCACTTGCCGCACAAACAATTTTAGGCGATTTGTTTTCCTACTTCATCATAATCTTTGATAAACCATTTGAAGTCGGAGATTTCATTGTTGTAAGCGATGCAATGGGAACTGTTGAAACAATCGGAATAAAAACAACAAGGATAAGAAGCATAAGCGGGGAAGAATTAATATTTTCAAATTCCGATCTTACAAACTCACGGGTTAAAAATTTTAAAAGAATGCATTCAAGACGAGTTGTTTTTAAAATTGGCGTAACATATAATACCCATCTTGAAAAATTAAAAAAAATACCCGAAATAATCAAAAGTATAATTGAATCAATAAATGAAACCAAATTTGACAGGGCACATTTTGTAAGTTATGGTGATTATGCCCTGATATATGAAATTGTTTATTTTGTCAATAATAGTGATTATAATAAATATATGGATATACAACAAGAAATAAATTTTAAATTATATGAAGAATTTTCAAAATTAAAAATTGATTTTGCATATCCCACCCAAACAATATTTTTGAATAAAAGCTAAACCAGATAATCGGCAAAACTTTCACTTTGAATGACCCTGATAAAATTTTCAGTTGCAAAGTTTATTATTTTATTATCTGATGAAACTATCACGAAATTTCCGGCTTTTTCTTTTCTTTTTTTTATAATATCTATAATAACATCATCTGCTGTTTCCCCTGATGCAGAAAAAATAATTTTTATCCCATTTTTATTTTCATAGCCCCTGTGCTCTGATTCCTGATTCGTCCCGTCAAAAACAACCGTTATATCTACTTTATTTAAATTTTTAAACTCATCAAGAAGAGAAATTAACTTTTCTCTTTTTTCTTTTAAACTTTTTTTAAAATTCAAACTGTAAATTAAATTATAACCATCAATTATAAGTTTCATATTATAAATTTTCTTAATTCCTCATCTTTTAAAGGTTGAGTTTCTATTATTTCTTCTTTATTGTTATATGTTATACTTATTTTTACTTTTAAATTATTTTTACCATCTGAGTACCTGGCAACAGCAGATGCAATAAATTTTTTTTCTTCTGATGTAAGTTCACCACGACAAAAACCAGCAGGTCCGGGCACATCAACACAATCAAAAATATTTATACCATCAATTCCTTTATATTTTAAAAGCTTTTCATTTTCAGATAAATTTCTTCCTATTATAAATTTTAAATCATTTTTTCTGAAATGTCTGCCTATTGTAAGTAAGTATAAATCATCTTTTTGAATTTTACCTTTTTTATCATATAATAAAAAATCCTTTAACCTCTTGCTATACCCAGGATCAGTTAAAATACATCCGCCTGCCGATGGAACTATATATTCTGATAACCCTAATCTTTTTGCAAGTTCTAATTGGTTTTTTCTTGATCTTCCTTTTAAATCAGATAATTTTTCCCTGTCAACCCATTTTAATTTTTCCGGTTCTGTTTCGGGCAAATTTTTTGCACACAAAGGCCTTAAAAGAAAACCTGTTAATCCTGACTTTTCTTCTATCAATTTCATAGAATTAATATTCTGTGTCATAGGTCTTTGCCCCAAAACTTCACCTGTTATTACAAAACCTGCATCATATACATTTCTTAACTCATTTGCTTTTTTTAACATTAAAATTTTACAATCAATGCATGGGTTCATATTTGAGCCAAAACCATATTCAGGCTTTTTTATAATATCAAAAAACTCAGAAGAAATATCAACAACATTTACTTTAATGTCAGACGGAGTTGCTAACTTATATATTAACTTATCTTTGGTTTCAATTATAGTATTAAAAAAAAATCCGGTATTAAAATATACCGGAACAACATCTATACCCTGCTGCTGAATTATTTTTATTGCAAGCAAACTATCCAGCCCACCTGAAAATAAAGCAATACACCTTTTACTTTTCATAATAACCCCGGATAGAAAATATACAGATGAAAAATTTACCTCATAACTGCAAGTTTGGAAAATTTATAAGTATTTTCATCTTTTGTTTTTGCTTCTATTTTATAGATATAAATTCCTGAACTTACCTTTTCATTGTAATCATTAAGTCCATCCCAGCGCACCCTGTTTTCACCTGCCCTTATATCAGTTTGATTAACAAGATTTCTTTTTACATCCAAAGGTTTTAAAGTTCTTACTATTTCTCCTGCCAAAGTAAAAACTTTTATCGTAACTTCTGCTTTTACAGATAAATTAAAAACTAAAACCGTATCTTTGTTAAAAGGATTTGGATAATTTGTAACTATTTCTAATTTTAAATCAGGAACTATAACTTCCAGATCTGTTTCATTGCTTGAATATTTTACTGACTTTTCATTGCATAATAAATTAGCGATATTTTTTATATGCAACCCTTTTTGCGCATCATCTGATATTGTTGTTGCAAATGATACTGTTGCCTCCTGTCCAATTCCAACAGTTCCAATATTAAAAGTAATTATTTTTGATATTGGATCATAATTTCCTCCACTGCCAGGTAAATATTGGTGCATATCAGGCAAAGTATCCCATATAACAACACCCGTTGCTGCTGAAGTTCCGATATTTCTGTAAATTATGATATAAGTAACTGTGTCTTTTAATTTTGCTGGATTAGGTGATACTGATTTTGACAAAGAAAAATCAGGAGCAGGTGTAGGGGTTGGTGTCCTGGTCGGTGTATAAGTAAATGTAAAAGTCGGTGTTGATGTTCTTGTATTTGTTGGTGTATTAGTTGCCATCACACATACAACTGATTCATTTGATGTGCGGGAAAATTTTGAATTTCCTGTTGAATCTGTATAATGTGCATCAGCAGAATTGGTAATACAATTATTTGCAGAAGCATTTATCTGAAGATATAAATCAAAAGAATCCTGGCCGCCATTTGCCAATATAGGTGAATTTAATGCCCAGGTAAAAACATTACCTGTGCTTCCAATTGGCGCTCTGCTTGCACCAGCATATAAAGCACCTGTTGGAATTGTATCAATAACTATTGTATTATAAGCATCTCCCATACCATTATTTGTAAATTTAATAGTATAAGTCACAGTATCTCCCTGATAAACCTGTGATGAACCTGCACTTTTGCTTAAATTTGCCTGTGGGTATAAAAATTCAACATCAACTACAACCCCTGAAAAAACTTTTTCTCTACCTTTTAAATTCTGATACATAAGATAAATTTTATTATTAGAAATTATTTTATAAGTTGTATTTGTATTTAAACTATAAAATTTTAATGCCTGATCTGGTGTTGCACCTGTTGTTTGTATTAATGGAGTTGTTCCTGAATAGGCATTGGTGCCATGTTCAGTTCCTGCACCAACATCAACTAAATTTCCCTGAACAATCTGAACTGTTGTGTTAGGCAATGGGCATAAGGCAATTAAAATTCCACCTTTATTATCTGTCCACCAGTCAAGATTAGGTGGCCATGTCCTTGATGCCTGATAATTTGCATTGCCTAAATAAAATTCAGTTCCTGCTGCAATTTTTGTGTCAACTGCTTCCAAATAATCTGCCTGTCCATAATGTGCACCAAATACATTTGAACCACCTACTGCCTGAATAGGTCCTCCTGATTTTAAAACTATTTTTATAAAACTCCCGTAATACTCTGCAGCAGGAGGGGATAACTGGTCTGTATAAGGCAATCCATTATAAATTGTTAAACTGCTCTGACCTGTTATGGTCTGGTTTGATTTCCACAAAACCCAGTTACCACTGTTGCCAAAAGAACCATCACTTACCGGAACAGGATCTACAAGTCCGGTTGATGTTGATCTGTATTTATAAATATCAACTATTGCGGTGTTAGATGCAGGGGCAACATTGGTAATTACGAGTTCGCCTCTTCCTGAATAA
The DNA here is from genome assembly GCA_938034975.1 of Candidatus Goldiibacteriota bacterium. Taxonomy (GTDB): domain Bacteria; phylum Oederibacteriota; class PGYV01; order PGYV01; family DYJU01; genus DYJU01. The sequence goes on from CALHNI010000056.1 coordinate 17,274, forward strand.
CTATTATTATATACATATGCCTTTGATATACATCCATATAACACATCAGAATCAGGATCTGAAATTTTGTTTCCTTTTTTATTTACTGCAAAGGTATTATTATTATCATGGTCACTATCTCTGTCTCCCTGGGAACATGACACATCTGCAACACATCCTCCGCATGGCTTTCTGTAGCCTGCAAAAAGATTTCCTTTCCATACTATACCAATTGCATCGCCAGCATCTTCGCCATTTGAATCAAGAGCACGTAAAATTACTTTATAATCGCCTTCGCAAGTTCTCGTTGTTCCGCCATACATCCAGATGCCACCTGTTGCTGAAGTTTCAGGCATTACAGTATTACTTACCCTGAAATACCAGTTCTGTCCAAAATCAGTAGATACATATATATATGCGGCAATCGGAAAATCATTTACATTAATTATACCAAGTGAGTCACCAAATCTTATATCATTTGCATGCATCGGAGAAGTTGAATATGGATTTCTGTCATAATAAAGATGTGCAAAAAAAGTAGAACCTGAAAATTTAAAATCAGTTGACATAAGTATTATCTGGGAATCCGACCAGTTATCATCCACGATTGAATCAAAGATCCATATAAATGGTTTGTTTGATAATAATTTAAAATAACGGGTGTTTACATTATGAGATAATACTTCATTTAAACCATTACTTATTGCACAATCCCCTGTTTGATTATTATATGATGGCACATCGTTGGGAAAATTAATTACTCTCCCCGCTGCATAATTTTGTCCACCATTTAATGTTGTAGGATTATTTATTTGTGTCATTGCATTATCCGCGTAATTCAAAATAAGGTTTGTATTATCGGCAAGTGTATAAATATGAATAAATCCCATATTCTTTTTTATATTATCTTCCCATGCTCCATAGGTCACATATTGAACAGCACCACCTGGTGTTTTAACAACTGTTGTGAAAACTGGCATTGATTTTTTTACGCCTTCTTCATTGCTTTGTATATAAGCAATATTCATTATATTTGCAGTTCCGGTATTTAAAGTTGAATCTATCTGAACAGTAATGGTAATACTTCCTGAAACACCTGCATTTAAATTTCCTATATTTAAATTCCATACACCTGCGTTGACATTACCGGCTGTAGCAGTTAAAAATGAAGTTCTTTGTGGTATTGTGTCCCAGATTATCACACCTGTTAAATTAGAAGGTCCTGTATTTTCATAATATATAATATAAGTAAGGTTTGTTCCAAGTGATGCTGCTGTTTTATTAACAGTTTTTACAATATTCATCGCTGCATTTAAAGTAGATGAAATAAAAATGATGTAAATTATCAAGAAAATTTTTTTATATTTCTTCATAATATTTCCTTTTTTTAAATTATTCTGTATTAAAATTATAATATATTTTGTTAATTTTTGCAATTTTTTTGTTTATGCGGTAAAAAAGCGTTAGAAAACGCGTTTTTACAAAAGAAAATGGTCTTGACTCGTTGTAAAATATATTTTACAGAAATAAAAAATTCCTTTACAGGATCCCGACAATAAAAGTATAGCAGAAATTAAGGACTTTATTCCACAAGATTTTTATAATTATTTTTGGTCTGATACAAAGTTAAAAACGAAAGAATTTTTAAAAAACAAATACTACAGGCGCCTTGGTTTATGAGGCTTAATGAGTAGTTAAATCATGGTTGGAATCAACGATGTGATAAAAAAATTATATATCGCAAAGGAATTAAGAAAGTTGCTGAGATTAATTTTAAAAAACCGCAGGCGTCCAATTTTATGTTTAATTATTTTTACACACTTTTTTTGATAGTATCGTTTTGCTTAACTTCGCAATAAATAAGATATTCCGCAAAAACTCGTTAGAAAACGCGTTTTTACGGAAAAACAAAATTTTTTTAATATTTTTATTTAATAAATTTTCATTTTTATAATTCATTATTTTTATTCACCTGTTTTTTATTTTAAATAAATATCATGTGTTGTTTTAAATATTTTATTTTTTTCTGAAAATCGCAATCTTCAATCGTAATTTTCAGGATATTGAAATTGAATATTTTTATGCGTTAAATAGATTTTAAATCATTACTTTAATTCAAATTCACAAAAAACTTCTGCTGATATTTTTATCTGCCCTGGTTCAAAAGTTGAACCCTGAACCGAATCACTTCCCGCTGCGAATACATGCATCCTCAAATTCATCGGTTGTGGCTGATAACCTGTATTTTCACTTACCCTGATTGCTTTACCGATATTCTGTCCTAATTCTTTTGCTATTTCAATTGCTTTTTTCTTTGCATCTTTTACTGCTTCAATTCTCGCCTGACTCTGGACTTCTTTTTCTTTTGAATATTTAAAATAAATACCACTTATCCTGTCTGCTCCTTTATTTACAAGTTCTGTTAATAATTGTTCAAATTTTTTTAAATTTTTTAATTCAAAAATTATATCTTTTGATACAAAATATCCTGAAAAACCCTTTTCTTCATATGATTTTTCAAAACGCGGTTCAATATTTAATCTGCCTGTCTGTATATCTTTTTCGCTATCCAAATATTTTTTAATAACGTTTATAAGTTCAGAAGTTAATTTATCATTTTCTGATTTTGCTTTTTCTAAAATTTTATCCTTTGTCTGGGAGATAAGATGAAAAACAACAATATCCGGCTCTACTTTTATCTCCCCCCTACCTGTTACTGAAATAGATGGAATCTTGTTTTCCTGGGAAAAAAGATTAACTATATTAACTAAAATCAGAATAAATAAAAAAATCAAAACTTTTTTCATACATTTCTCCTAAAGATATTTTTAGTATTGTGAAAAGTTTTTTATCCTTTTCACTTAATAATCCTTTTATTCATATACTTCTGTTACCTTTGTTCCCCCTTTATCAAAGGGGGATTTACATACATCCATTCTCTTTTTCTCGCTCTCTTTTAATTTAAAATCTCCCCTAACCCCTCTTTATTAAAGAGGGGGAAATGTATATTATTTTCAATACTTTTAGTATATATTTTAATCTCTGCCTTCTTTCTTTTTCATAGAACTTTTCACATTATCATATTTTTAATTATTATAGCAAAAATTAATTTTTTTAAAATGATTTTTTATATTATTTTTTAGAATGAGAAAAGACATGATAGAGTCAATAAGAAAAATTCACGTGAAGGGATAAATTATCAATGCTCAAAGCAGACCCTGACACTTTTTAGTTTTTTTTAAAAAAGAGACGGCTGTATTTCATTTTTAATTGTTTGTTCTTTTTTTCTGTTTTTTGTATCAAGATAATTTAAAAGTGTTGCAATACCATTTTCAGGATTAATTTCAATTCCACCGTTTTTAATCAATTGTTTATTACCAGAAGGTGAATTTGTGAAATAAACAGGATTAACAACAAACAACGGAATCTTCATCTGCAAAGCAGTTTTACCTGCATCAAAAGTTCCGCTCATTTTTCCATCTTTATCCTTTTCCTCTCCAGATTCAATGACAATAACAGCTTTTGAAAGGGCGCAAACTAATTTATTCCTAAGCATTGCATTTTTTGCATTCCGTTCTGCTTTTGGTGGAAATTGTGAGATAATAAGTGTATTCCCTTCCCATGAAACATTATTGAATATCTTTTTCTTTGAAAATTCCAAAATTCCAGAACTCAAAATAATGGTCGTTGTTCCGTTTTTTTCAAGTGCACCTAAATGAGCGCTCGTATCAATGCCCCTGGCATATCCAGAAATTATATTTTTACCCTGTAATGCTAATTCAGCTGCAAATTGTTTCGCTATCCGTAAACCTTCTTCAGAAGAATTTCTTGAACCCACAATAGAAATCCCTTCGGTTTTTAATAATGAAATATAACCTTTACAAAACAAAATAGGTGGCAAATTATAATTTTTAAGTTGTAAAAGTATTTCAGGATATAATTTATGACCACGGTAAATTATTTTAACCCCTTCTTTTTTTAAATTCTGATATTCCCAGTAAATTGTTTCTTCATCTATTTCTTTAATGCCTTTATATGTTGTTTTATTCAACCTCCCTTTACCAAACTCCGGGAAAATTTTTTCAAATTCCGCCCTGTCCATTTGGAAAATTTTTTCAAGTGATATGCCAATATTTTGAATTTTCTCATAAATTAAATGTATACTTTTATTACCATAACCTTTAGCGTTAAATAATTTATACCATAAAAAATCCATGTCATTACTCATT
>CALHNI010000057.1 GCA_938034975.1 Candidatus Goldiibacteriota bacterium
AATTGGAAGTGCAATAGCGATATCAGAGGTAAAAGCAGGAGCCCCTGTATTTCAGCTTAGATTAATAAGTGGTATAGGATTGTAAAAGGGAAGGAGGAATAAAATATGCTGCGTGATATGGTAGTAATTGATGAGGAAAAATGCAATGGGTGTGGTTTGTGTGTGCCTAACTGCCCGGAAGGTGCTTTGCAGGTTATAGATGGGAAAGTGCGTTTGGTTTCTGATTTGTTGTGTGATGGTCTTGGTGCGTGTGTGGGTGAATGTCCAGTTGGAGCATTAAAATTAGAAAAAAAAGAAGCAGAACCATATGATGAAAAAAAAGTTATGAAAAATATTATCAAAGCCGGTGAAAATACAATCAAAGCACATCTTAAACATTTATATGAACATGGGCAGATGGAATATTTAAAACAGGCAATAGAATTTTTAGAAAAAAATGGGGTCAAAATTCCTGATTATAAGGAGGCAAATATGAACTTTGACAATTTTTCAGGATGTCCTGGTTCAAGAATGATGTATTTCAGAAATGATGACAATCATAATGAACATAAAAGTAGTATACAACAAAAATCAGAATTAAGACAGTGGCCGATTCAGTTACACTTAATTTCTCCTTTAGCGCCTTATTTTACTAAAGCAGATTTATTACTTGCCGCAGATTGCACAGCATTTGCATTCGGTAATTTTCATTTTGATTTCTTAAAAGGTAAAGCAATAGCAATTGGTTGTCCAAAACTTGATGAAAACCAGGAAATTTATGAAGAAAAGATAACCGTTTTAATTGATGAAGCAAAAATTAATTCAATAACTGTTGTAATAATGGAAGTTCCATGTTGTGTGGGATTATTGAATATTGCACAAAATGCCGCTAAAAAAACAAAGAGAAAAATACCTATAAAATCTGTAATAATAGGGATAAAAGGAGAAGTACTCCAGGAAGAATGGGTTTAAAAATATTTGAAAGGAAGTGATTTTATGTCAGAAAAAAATGAGGATTTAATAACTGAAGAAGATACTGTTTATGAAGTTTTATCAAAATACCCACAGTTAAAAGAAGTTCTTGTGCAGTTCTCGCCAAAATATAAAAGACTTTATAATCCAGTTTTATTTAATACAGTTGCAAAAGTAACTAAACTTAAAAAAGCAGCAGAAATTGGTAATATTTATATAAAAGAACTTTTATATCAATTAAATGCTGCAATTGGCAAAGGTGAAGAGTATTTAAAATATTTTAAAGAACAAATTCCAAGAATGCAGGAAGATTTTTTGAAAAAACAGTTTGGTTTAAAAGATGAAAAAGAAAAACCCGAATGGTTTTCAAAAACAAAAAATTTTAAAATTTTTGATGCGAGAGACATAGAAGGTGAGCCATTTACACATATAATTGATTTTGCAAATAAAATAAATAGAGGCGAAGGTTTCATATTAATACAGAAATTTGTTCCAGCACCAATGATTAATTATTTAGAAACACTCGGTTTTAAATCATGGACAGAAAAAGAAAGTGATGATAAAATAAAAATATATTTTTATAAAGAATGATTTTGAGGGAAACTATGTTAAACAAAATGAAAATATATTTACAGGAATTAAGAGCACCATTTTTAACTGTAACAATAATACCTGTTATAATAGGAACTATCATAGGTGTCAAAGAAATAAATAAATTTAATCCTGAAAATTTTATCTTTATACTTTTGGGTTTTATTTTTTTGCATCTTGAGACAAATGTTTTAAATGATTATTTTGATTATAAAAATGGGACAGATAATGTAAATAATGAATATATTTTCCCATTTACAGGTGGGAGCAGGTTGATTCAATTAGGAAAAATTTTACCTGGAGAAGTTTTAATAGAAGGAATAATCCTTTATATTGGGGGTATAGTTTTTTTTATGCCGCTTATTGTCAAATATGGCTTAATAATTTTTTTTATACTAATTTTAGCATTAATAAGTGGAATATTTTATACTGCACCACCATTTAAATGGGCATACATGGGTTTGGGGGAAATATTGATTTTTTTATGTTTTGGGCCTTTGATGGTTTTAACATCTTATTATGTTCAGGGTGGACATGATAATTTACTCAATGTTTTTCTGTTATCAATTTCATTAGGACTTTTTGCTGCTTCTATTATTGAAATAAATCAATTTCCGGATTTTACAGCTGATAAAATGACGGATAAGAAGAATTTATTAGTTCGTTTTGGAGTGGATAAAGGGAAATATTTATTTATTTTAAGTATATTTATTGCGTATTTTTTAATATTATTGTGTGTTTATTTAAAAATAATTTCATATTTTGGTTTAATTATAGTATTAACAATACCTGTTGCAATAAAAGCTATGAAAATTTTATTTAAAAATTACAATCAACCATTAAAATTAGCACCAGCATGCTCAATGACAATTCTTTTACACTTTATAAATGGAATAATTATTATTTTTGGTGTTGTTATAAATTAATTAGGAGTTTACAATGAATGAAGAAATAAAAAAAGAAAAATTAAAACAATTGTTAAAAAAAGTTACATCTGATACCAATGATTACGAATTGAAAGAATTAAAAGAAGAATTTAAAGATATAATAAAAGATGCAAATCCGCTAATTATAGCCCAGGCAGAAGGAGAATTGATAAAAGAAGGGGGTAAAATAGAAGATTTAATGAAGGCATGTGATATTCATCTTGAATTATTTAAAGATGTTATAAGAAATCCAAATTTAAAAGTTCCGGAAGGTCATCCAATAAAAGATTTTCAGGAAGACCATAAGAATATTCTTGATTTAATGGAAAAATTGCTTGATGAAGTAAAAAAATTAAAAAATTTTAAAAATTTTGAAGAAGCAGAAGAAAATATAAAAACGATAGAAAATTTAGCGCAAAAACTGATGGAAGCAGAAAATCATAATGTGAGGCAGGAAAATACCTTATTTCCTGTTCTGGAAAAAAAAGGAATAGAACAACCACCAGCAATAATGTGGCATGAACATACTGAAATGAAAGAACAGAAAAAACAATTAATAAATTTATTAAAAAACAGAAAACATTTTGATTATAAAGATTTTATTTATAATTTGGAAGTTATATCAAAATTTTTACTTGAAAAATTTGGGTCACATACACAAAAAGAAGAAAATATCTTGTATGTAACTGCTTTAAATGTTATAACGGACGAAGAATGGAAAGACATTAAGCAGGAGTGCGATAATTTAGGATATTTTAAACCATAAAAAAGGAGGTAAACTAAAATGAATTTAAAAGAATTATCCATTGAAACAATTGAGGCAATCATGGATTCTTTGCCTGTTGATGTTTCATTTGTTGATGCGCAGGATACGGTTAAATTTTTTAATACACCTAAACAAGGAAGGATTTTTCCAAGGACAAAAATGGATTTAGGCAGAAAAGTGCAGAATTGTCATCCGCCTAAAAGCGTAGATAAAGTAAATGCAATTTTAAATGGATTTAAAAATGGAACAATGAATGAGGCAATATTCTGGATTGATTTTCATGGTAAAAAAATAATGATTAGTTATTATCCGGTTAAAAATGAAAAAGGAGAATATTTAGGGACGCTTGAAGTTACTCAGGACATAACAGAAATAAAAACAATAGAAGGAGAAAAAAGATTACTTGATATGAAATAAGGAGACTGCTCATGGACATTTATAATTTAAAAAAAAGCATAGAATATGCTAAAGATTCAATTGTGTCAAAACAGATTTATAAAAAAGAATCTACTATGACACTTTTTGCTCTTGATAAAGGACAATCAATATCAGAGCATAAAGCACCATTTGATGCGTGGGTTTATATTGTGGAAGGACAGAGCGAATTTAAAATAGGTGATGAAAAAATTGTGGTAAAAGAAGGAGATTTTTTTATAATGCCTGCTGATATACCCCATGCAGTTTTGGCAACTGAAAAATTTAAAATGTTGCTTATAATGATAAAAAGTTAATGAAAAAAATAATAATTTTTGGTGGATACTTAGTTATAGCAAGTTTAATTTTTATATTATTTTTAAAGCAAAAACAGGAATTTGTTCAAATTGAATCACAAAATCAGGAAGGGATAATATCAACATCTATTTTGAAAAATAAATCAAATATTATATGTATTGCTGTAGCGCCTGTTATTTCGCCAAAAGCAAGTATAATTTTATATACTAAACTAAAAGATTATATAAGTAATAAATTACAAAAAAAAGTAGAAATAATATATAGAGAAACTTATAAAGAAATAAATGAATTGCTTTTGGAAAATGTATGTGATTTAGCATTTGTTTGTACAGGGGCATATATAAAAGATTTAATGGACAAAGGGGTTCAAATATTGGTTGTTCCAAATGTTAATGGGAAAACAATTTATAATTCATATATCATCACAAATGCAAAAAACCATTTCAATAAATTTGAAGATTTAAAAGGTAAAAAATTTGCGTTTACCGATCCGTTGTCTTTATCAGGGTTTTTATATGTTAAATATAGATTAAAAAAAATAAACAGTTCTATTGAAAGTTTTTTTTATGAAATTGTTTTCACTAAAAGTCATGATAATTCTATAAAGGCAGTTGCAGAGAATATTGTTGATGGTGCTTGTGTAGATAGTATGGTTTACGAAGTAGAGTTAAAAAATAAAACAGATTTAGCAACAAAATTAAAAATAATAGAAATTTCACCTGACTTTGGAATTCCACCGATTGTTGTTAAAAAAGAAATAGATAATAAAACAAAAAGCGAACTAAAAAAAATTTTTCTTAAAATGGCTGAAGATCAGCAAGGTAAAAAAATTCTGGAATTATTAGGTATTCAAAAATTTGAAGCGGCAAACGAACAAGTATATTTAGAATTAAAACAAATTTTAAATAAAGAAAATGAAATTTTTTAGTGTAATTATAGAAAAAATAAAAGATGCCAGTTTTTTTATAAAAAATTTTGGAATATCAATTGGATTAATTATAATGATGGGGGGAAGTTTTATTGTGATTACCAATATTTTAATGTACGGAGTATTAACTAAACAATTAGAAAAAAATGGAATTGAAACCTTGAATACATTAATAAATAAAATTGAGAATGCAATAATAATGCAAAATGAATTAGAGTTATTTTACATTTTAGATAATGCAATTAAAAATAAAAAAGAAATTACATATTTATTATTATTAGATAAAGATAAAAATATAAAAATTATATTACCAGAGATTAAAGTGACAAAAAAATTTTTGAATGCCAACATTTATAACGAAATGAAAGAAAGCATAAAAATCTTAAATACAGAAAAAGGGAAAATACGGGATATTGCTATTCCAATTATGAGTGGTGAATTGGGATTTTTAAGATGTGGTCTATCTGAAAAAGAAATAAATAAATTGATAATTCAAAATACAAAAATATCCATTTTAATTTTTTTTATACTTTCTTTATTGTGGGGGATACTATCAATATATCTGATC
>CALHNI010000058.1 GCA_938034975.1 Candidatus Goldiibacteriota bacterium
TTGAGATGAGGAAGTGATAGGAAATAAAGGGTTTTTGCGAAGCCTAAAAAAGTTAGTTAGTAAGAGCCGAAAGGATGACCACAAACAATTTATTACGAAAAAAAATGCAACAACCCTATAATTTTCTATTGCGGATTTAGGGTTATGGGTGATATGTAACAACAAAACCAAAGATTCAGGAATATTGCCCATCCCCTGATGTTAAATTTATGGGCTGTCCGTCCTTTAAAAACATCACTGATGGCAATTATACATCGGGCAAGGATGTTGGGTTGTCCCTGCAGAATCAATTAATATCAAATTTAATTTTATGAAAAATACCTTGCTCCAATTTCCAATTTCGATTTTCCATTGCTCTAAATTAAATCTCCCCTATCCCCTCTTTATTAAAGAGGGGAATTTTTTATTCTTATTCTTATTTCTTTTCTCCCCCTTTACAAAAGTGGGACTAAGGAGGATTTGCTTCTTCCCTTTAAATTAAACCTCCCCTATCCCCTCTTTGCAAAAGGGGGACTAAATGGGATTTGCTTCCTTTTCTCCAATTTCTTTTTTCAAATGTTCAGTTTTTCAGGCAACCACATTGGATTGACCCAGCAATTATCCAATTTCTACTTTATTTATTTCCATCATCAGTCCTGAATGGAAATGCTGCAAGGCCATCCCTGTTATATAAATTACATTCCGGAAAATCTGCCCAGGCATAGCGGACAGCAACCGGCGGTTTTATATCATCACGCCACACAACTACAGTATCTTTATTTTTTATTTCTGCCTTTGCCCATTTAAAAATTTTATCTTCCCCTGCAATTGCAAAACCTTTTAAATCGCCTCCTTTAAAAACTAATCCATCTCCTGTATTCTTAAATTTAATATAAATTTTATCCCCTTTTATTTCCATTGAATCATAAACAGGTCCTGTAAGTGGTCCTTTTTTATCATAAAGCAGGACAAGTGCAGAATGTGCCAATCTATCTCCGTATGGTTTTTTTATTTTAGGGTGTATATCATTTTCATCACCTAAATCAATTGTTGAAACAGTTATAACTGATTGCATGTTTTGCATTGCTTTAAATTGTGCTTCTCTTAATTCAGCCCATGAACTTTCAGATGGTTGTTCCCTTTTCTGCATAAAACCCGGTAATTGGACAATAAAAAACGGAATTTCATATCCCCATGTATCTCTCCAGTTTTTAATCATAAGTGGTAAAAGTGTTTCATACTGTTTTGCCCTTTCTGCATTTGATTCACCTTGATACCATAGGATTCCTTTTATTTTATAATTAGTAAAAGGATAGACCATCCCATTATATAAAACCGATGGTAATTCAATAGAAATAGATTTAATATTGAATTGAATTTGTTTAATAGCATTCTGCGAAAATGACTTTGCTATTCCCCAACCTCCTTGTTTAAGTGATTTTATCGGTATTCTGATATATTTAAACGAAGAGGTTGCTTCAAAATCCTGACTTGTATAAAAATCATAATCTTCTATATCTGGTTGGCATAATGATAAAGAAAATTTTCCATTTCCACGCACACCAAATTCAACAAATTCATAATCAGTCAGATCAATAACACCATTATTATTAAGCAATGTCCCTGCCCCAGCCCATGCATTAAAACCAATAATTCCATTTATAATGCCTCTGTCTTTTTCATTTTTATAACTGGCAGTAGAACCAGGCTTTGCCCAGGAATACCATGAACCGCCTATGTCCCCTGAGCAATTTTCACATAACCGGACAACTAATGGTTTTTTATCACTTATTCTTGGAATGAATTTCAATCCGGAAATTTCTATTTTATATTCTAATCCTTTACCATAATTCCATTTTTTCCAGTCAAAATCCGATAAATTACCCCATTTTTTTAAAATTGACTCTGTAACATTATTCCCTTTTAAAATTTTTGCATCAAGCCATATTTCAATTGGTGTTCCACCCCAGGATGAATTAATAAGACCAATTGGAACATTTGTCTCTTCGTAGATTTTCTTTCCAAAAAAATATGCAATTGCTGAAAAGTTTTGTGCATTTTCTTTATTACATAATTGCCAAACTCCACTTGCATCTCTTAAAGGATAAGGCGAAGGTATCTGTTGTTGAGTAAAAAACCTTATTTTATCCTGATACTTAAAATTTTTTAATTCTTCTATACCGTCTTTTGCATGCATTAATTGCCATTCCATATTTGACTGCCCCGAACAAAACCATACATCCCCTATTAAAATATTTTTAACTAATAAATTTTCATTGTTTGAGTAAATTTTCATTTCATATGGTCCACCTGCCTCTCTAGACTTTAATTTTACTTTCCATTCTCCTTTATCATTAATTTTATCTGTTATTTTCTCATCAATAAAATTAACTTCAATTTTTGCCCCTGGTTTCCCATAACCATATAACACAATCTCTGTGTTTCTTTGTAAAACCATATTATCAGAAAAGATATCTGATAATTTTAACTTTTCATCTGCTTTTATTGTTTGAATATATACAACACATAAAAATAAAAACAAATTTGTAATTTTTATCATAAAAGTTCCTTTCTTGATTTAAATTTTCAACAACAAATTTCTTTTATCTATATTTTATTTATCCCATGCCCTTTTCTTCCAGAATACTTTTAACCCTGTTTTTACCTTGTTTTTTTGCAAGATATAGAAATTCATCAGCATTTTTAATTAAATCGCGCATTGTTTTTGCATAATCAGGATAAGTACAAACACCAATGCTTAAAGTAATTTTTCTTTTTTCTTTTTCATTTCCACCCTGTAAGTTCTGTTCGCAATTACTTCTTATCTCTTCCGCAACTTTATTTGCTTTGAATATATCATAATTTTCAAGAATAAAAATAAATTCCTCACCACCATATCTTGCAGCATAAGTCCCTTCATATTTTTTTTCAAATTCTTTTAAAAGCAGAGCAACTTTTTTTAAAACCTTATCGCCTTCCTGATGCCCAAATGTATCATTAAAACTTTTAAAATTATCAATATCAGATAGAATTACTGAAACACAAGAAAGTTCTCTTCTATCGCATTTTTCCAGACTTTCTCTTAACTTTTTTTCAAATGTTATATGATTTAAAATCTGGGTAAGACCATCCAATGTTGCCTGCTTTGTCATATTTTCATATAACTCTGCATTCTCAAATAATATTGTAATACCTGAAAGTAACGCTTCAATTGTTTTTATTTCAAAATCATTAAACTTCTTACCTGTTTTTTTATCTAATTTAATCAACCCATAGAATGAATTTTTCTTTCTCAAAAGGCCAACAAAAAAACTATCAATATTTTCATTATTAAAGTTTAAAAAAATATTTTTCTGTAAAACATTTTCAATGATTAAATTTTTTTTTGATGCACAGATATAATTTAAAATTTCATCATCCTCAATAGAAATTTCATTACCTGTTATATTTAACGGGTATCCAAAATTTTCACCTACTATGAACTTGTTTTTTTCATAATCAAACTCCGCAATATACCCTGATTCAATATCAAATGTTTTTATTTTATCCAAAAAATTGTGCATTACTTTTGTTTTTCCTTCAAGAATATTAAGTTGTTCGTAAATATCATAAAGTTTACTCAATTGTTTCTCCTTATTAACAACATAATTACCCAATTCAAAAATTTTTAAAATATTAAGTATTTCTTCTGATAAATTTGTCATCTTTTCTTTTATAAAATCAGCTTTAATAACATCAATATTAAAATCTGCAATTAACGCCCCTATTATTCTATCTTTTACTATTTTTTTTATGACCATTTTTTTTATATCCTGAACCGGCTTAATGTAATATGGTATTTTTACATATTTAACATCCATAATAAAAAAATCATTATTCTTAATTGTCGCTCCCAAAATATCTTCATTTATATCAATCTGGAATTTTTTATCTATAAATTCTGGATATCCCGAATTAAAAGTTAAAATTTCAAAAATTCCTTCTTTTTTATTACTTTTTATAAAAAATAAAATTGAAACAGGATTTAAAATTGAATGATAAATTTTTAAATAGTTAAAAAGAAGATTATAAACCTGTGTTTTAAAATCCCGGACATCTTTCTCAATACCTGTGCTTAGCTCTATATTTTCTTCTTTCCCCTGAAATTCATAAACCACATAAAAAAATAAAATTATTATAAAAGAAAAAACAAAAATAAAAAAATCATCAGCGGTAAAATTTTTTATCTGCTTTATAAAACATAGAAAAGAAGTTACGGTAAAAATCAAAGAATGTTTTATCATTTTATGATATGCGGTTAATAAAATAAAAATAATCAGCATCCACTTTGATAATGATTTAATACCACCGGAAAAATTTATTATTGATATTATAATTATAAAAGCAATGTAAAATATCCTTAATATATCTTTTTCTGTAAATTTCCCCTTTAATTTTTCAAAATATAAAACAACCACGAAAAATGAAATTAAAATAATAATATCCCTGAAATAATTAATATCTATTTTAGGATATAAACCAGTTGAATTAACAAAAAAAATAATGAGCCATAAAAATATAAGGAAATATAAAAAAATTTTTTTTATATTTATTATTTTTTTTCTTTTTGAAGGATATACATATCTTTCGTTATTAATTACCATAAAATTATTTAAATTTCTTTAAAGCTTCATCAATATCTTTATAATATTCTAAAATATTTGTAAAATCAAGCAGTTCAAAAATTTCCATAACTTCTGGTTTCATATTTACAAGTTTTAAATCACCTTTATTTTTTCGTATATTTTTTATTTCACTTACAAAAATACCCCAGCCAGCACTGCTTATATAGTCAATATCAGAAAGGTCAATTATTATTTTATAATGATGCTTTTGTAATAAATTACTTAATGTGTTTTCTAATTCCTGTGATGTTGTTGTATCTATAAAACCTTTACAAGTTATAACTTTTACATCGCCTTTATCACTTACAGATATTGTTAATCCTTCCATTAAAATCCTCCTTTTGAAAAATTAACCTTTCCACCTGGTTTTTATAAAACCATATGATTTTTTAAATCCATTTTTCCACATTTTTATTATAACATTTTTAATATCAGGATAAAACAAAATTTTTTTAAATTTTCTAATATTAAAAAATTGAGCATTTTTCAAAATTGAATCAGAATTCACTTTAATTTTATCATTTTTGTTTATTTCAACTTTAAAATATAAATTTACTATATGTCTTTTTTTGTCAGGATAAATTATTTCATTGATAAAAACAAAATTTTTTATTTTTTTTATTTTCAAAGATAATTCTTCTTTTAATTCTCTTTTTAACGCTTTTTCAAATGTTTCTCCATATTCTACTCCGCCACCAGGGAATAACCAGTATGACTTCCCGTTTTTTTGATGATTCACAAGTAACAATTCGTTTTTTTTATTCAGTATTACAGCAGCAATTCTTATTCTTATCCGTAAAAATGCTTTAGAAAACTCATTTTTACTAAATAACAAAATATTTTTATTGTTTTTATTTAATAAATTTTTATTTTTATAATGCATTACTTTTATTTACCCGTTTTTTAATTTTAAAAATAATCACACTTTTAAAATTTTTATTTGTTTATTTATAAACCTTTTTATATTTTTTCCACTAAAAAACTTTAATGCGTTTTTCAGGTTTTTACTCATTAAAAAGTTTTTCCTGGCTGTTTTTTTTAATTTTGAAATAATCATATGCTTTTTCTGTTACTTTTCTGCCATTTTGTGTTCTTTGAAGGAAACCAATTTGTATTAAAAATGGCTCATATACATCTTCTATTGTATCTGGTTCTTCTGAAACTGCAACTGCAATTGTATCTATTCCAACAGGACCGCCTTTAAATTTTTCTATTATGGTATTTAAAATCTTTTTATCCATTGCATCCAGACCCATTTCATCAATCTCCATCAGTTTTAAAGCATCGTTTACAATATCTGTATTTATTTTACCATCTGCTTTTACTTCGGCATAATCCCTTACTCTTTTTAATAACCTGTTTGCAATTCTCGGAGTTCCTCTTGAACGCCTGGCAAGTTCTTCTATTGCTTCATCATTAATTTTTAACCCCAGTATATCCGCTGAACGTTTTAAAATTTTTTTCAAAGAATCTATATCATAAAAATCAACCCGGTAAGTTGCACCAAACCTGTCACGCAAAGGAGCAGTAACCAGTCCTATTCTCGTTGTTGCACCAATTAAAGTAAATTTAGGCAAATTTATTCTAAAGGTTTTGGCCGAAGGCCCTTTACCGATTACAATATCAAGAACAAAATCTTCTAAAACAGGATACATTATTTCTTCCACTGCCCTGTTTAACCTGTGTATTTCATCTATAAAAAGTATATCGTTTTCTTCCAAATTAGTAATAATTGCAGCTAAATCCCCTGCTCTTTCAATTACCGGTCCTGCTGTTACCTTTATATTAACTCCGAGTTCATTTGCAATTATATGAGAAAGTGTTGTTTTCCCAAGTCCTGGTGGTCCATGAAAAAGTATATGTTCAGGCGGTTCTTTTCTTTTTTTTGCTGCTTCTATTAAAATTCTTAATTTTTCTATAACTTTTTCCTGACCTATATAATCTTTAAGATACTTGGGTCTTAGGTCTTTTTCAACCGCTATATCATTTACCTTAACATCAGAATCTAATAAACTTTCTTTTCTATTTTTATTTTCTTTTTTCATTTTTAATTTATTTACTCAAATATTTTAATGCTTCTTTTATTATTGTTTCTTTTTCTGTTTTACCATTAAAATTTTTCAAAACTTCCCTTACTGCTTTTTTTGCTTCAAAATATTTAAAACCAAGAACTGTCAAGGCTTCTATGGAATCATCTTCTAATGTTAATATACCTTTTGAACTTTCCAAAATATTTTTAAATTTATCTTTTAGTTCAACTAATATTCTCTGTGCCTTTTTTGAACCTAACCGTGGTATACGCATTAAAAATTTTTCATCGCCCGATAGTATTGCTTCTTTGAATTGCTCCACAGTTATATTGCTTAAAATACTCATAGCAGCTTTTGGTCCTATACCAGATACACTTATAAGTTGCAAAAAAATATCTTTTTCTTCCTGAGAATAAAACCCGTATAAATCAATAGAATCTTCTCTCACCATCATGAAAGTCAATACTCTTGCTGATTGTTTTTCCTTTAATTTTTCATAAGTTGGAAAGGATATAAAAACTTTAAAACCTACTCCACTTAAATTTAAAATAACATAATTTTCTTTTAAATCTTCTATGCTACCTTCTAAAAAATCAATCATAATTTATACCTTCTTTAATGATAAAGTTCTTTCAGAACTCGCATGACATAAAGCAATTGCCAATGCATCACCAACATCATCTGGTTTTGGTATTTGTTTTAAATTTAACAACATTTTTACCATCTTTCCTATTTGTAATTTTTCAGCTCTACCATAGCCAGTTAATGCTATTTTTACCTGCAATGGTGTATATTCAAATATCTGAACCTTATGTTTAAAACCAGCAAGCAAAATAACTCCTCTAGCCTCGCCAACAGACATTACTGTTTTCACATTTTTATTAAAAAACAATTTTTCAACCGCCATAACTTCAACATTAAATTTTTTAATGAAAAGTGATACTTTATTATAAATTTTACTTAATCTTTCTTCAATACTTTTTTCTTTATCAGTTGAAATAAGTCCGCAAGTTATAAAATTTATTTTATTACCTTTTTTTTCTATTATTCCATATCCTATGGATGCAACCCCTGGGTCAACACCTAATATAATCATATTAATTTCCCTTTTTAGTATATAAAAATCCTTGGTACTCTTTCTGATATACCTGTAAAAATCTCATAAGAAATAGTTTTTAATTTTAATGCCATATCCTCAACTGCTATTTCTCCATATTTATCTCTGCCAAATATAAGAACTTCATCTCCTGTTTTAACATCTGACGAAACTTTTATTGCAGTTAAATCCATACAAACCCTTCCAACAATTTTTGATTTTTTGCCTTTTATCAAAACATACCAATCGTTTGACAGTTGTCTTCTAAATCCATCTCCATAACCAATACCTATAATACCAATTCTCTCTTTACCTTTTGCCATATATGAACCACCATAACTTACCCTATCCCCTTTATTTAAATTAATAATATTTAAAACTTTACTTTTTAAAGTCATAACTGGCTTTAATCCAAAATTTTTTTTCATCTTTTTATCCATAAATGAGCCATAAAGAATTATGCCTGGTCTTACTGCATCTAAATAAGTAAAAGGATATTTTAAAATTGCTGCAGAATTAGCAAGATGAAAAACAGTATCTTTTATTTCATTTTTTAAGTTTATTAATGATTTGAATTGCCGCATGGAAAAATCATCTTTTTTCATATCGGCGTTTGCCAAATGAGAATATACCGATTTTATTTTTAAATTTTTGAATTTTTGAATTAATTTGATAAAAAATAAAGCTTCATCAGGTTTAATTCCCAACCGATTCATCCCTGTATTTATTTTTAAATGAACATTTATTATTTTATTATATTTATCTGCTTTTTTACCCAAATTAATAATTTCTTTTTTTGAAAAAACAGATGGTTCAAGGTTATATTTTATTATATAATCTATTTCTTCATTTACAAATCCACCTAAAATTATCAATGAAACAGATTTAATATCTGATTCTCTTAACAATACCCCTTCATTTACACGGGCAATCCCTAACTTTTTTACTTTTAATTTATTTACAAAAAATTCAGCTAATTCTTTTATTCCATGCCCATAAGCATTTGCCTTTATAATCGGGATTATTTCACTCTTATTTACTTTATTTTTAACCAAATTAAAATTATGTTCAAGTGCCTTCAAATTTATTTCTGCCCAGACAGGATATTTTTTAAAATTAAAATTCTTTTGTAGCATCATAACCACTTATATTTTCATCAGTACTTTTTTCAGTTAGTTCTGTAAAAGTTGTAATATCTGGTAAAAAGACAACTCTTTGTTCATCTAATGGGCCATTTCTATTTTTGGCTATGATCAAATTACATTCTCTTAAATTCCTATTTACCACCTTACCATCATCATAATTTTCGGTCCAACCTTTTTCTTCATCTGATATTTTATCAATAAAAATAACAACATCCGCATCCTGTTCTATTGCTCCACTTTCTCTTAAGTCAGAAAGTCTTGGTGGAATTCTTTTTTCCTTTTTGCTTGCTCTTTCCCGTTTTTCAATATCCCTGTTTAATTGTGAAAGTGCAATAACCGGAATTTCAAGGTCCCTCGCAATTGCTTTTAAGGAGCGAGAAATAAAGGCAATCTGTTGTTCTCTTGAAATTCTTACATCACTTGGCTTAATAAGTTGCAAATAGTCAATTATAACAAGATCAAGTTTCTTATTCTGTTTCCTGAATTGGTTTTGAACAGAACATATTTTAGCTCTTATGTCAAGAACAGTATTATCATCCGTATCAATTAAAATTTGTGATTTAGTAAGTAATTGAGCAACATCCATAAGCATCAAATTATCTTGTCTATTTATAATACGTCCTCTCCTTAAATTCTTTAAATTTATTTTTGAACCAATTGAAAGTAATCTTTCAACAAGTATTTCTTTTCCCATTTCAAAACTAAAAAATAATACGGTCTTATTATTTTTAACTGCCAGATCATATGTAATATTCAAGGCAAGGGAGGTTTTACCAAGAGAAGGTCTGGCTGCAATTATTATGAGTTCCTGTGGTTGCAATCCTGATATAGCATCATCAATTCTCCTAAAACCTGTGGGTAAACCAATTATGACATCAGGGTTTTTTCCCCGCATTTTAATTCTTTCATAAACGCTATCAACTAATTTCCCAACGTGGATTATAGAATCTTTTTTCTGTCTATCTGTTGCATCAAAAATTTTTTTTATTGCTTCTTCGGCAATTAATTTAGTTTCTTTTTCTTCACCAAAAGCATCTTGAATAATTGCTGTTGAAGTATCAATTAAACTTCTTAAAACTGCTTTATCACGGACTATTTCAGCATAATCTTTTGCATTTTCTGCTGTCGGAACCGAATCAGCAAGAGACGCAATATAAGAAGCACCACCTACAATATCAAGCCAATTTTTTATTCTTAATGCTTCAGTTACTGTTAAAATATCAATAGCGTTCCCTTTTTCATAAAGTTCCAGCATTACCTCAAATATTCTTTTATTTTTAGGGTCATAAAAATCATTTGCCCGAATAATCGGTATTACTTCAACCAGAGCATTATTGTTTATAAATATACAACCAAGAAGTGATTGTTCTGCTTCTATGTTTTGTGGCGGAATTTTGCCTTTAATAATTTCTTTATCCATTATTTTATAACCTACTTACTTTTATTTTCCCCTTATAATATTTAATTTAATATTAGTCTCAAAACCAGATTTTAAAACTATTGGCACTGAATAAGTTCCTAATTCTTTAATATTTTTTTCCAGTATAACATTATTTTTTTCAATTTCAATACCTTTATTTTTCAATTCATTTGCTATTTCCACAGCACTAACTGAACCAAAAAGTTTATTATCATCCGCTGCTTTTTTTTCAAGCGTAATCTCAACACCTTGTAGTTTTTCTAAAATCTTTTTTAAATTTTCATCCTGTTCTTTTTTTATTTCCTGTTTTTTCTTTAAAGATTCCTGAAGCAATTTTATATTACCTTCGCTTGCCGGAATCGCCTTACCTTTTGGTATTAAAAAATTTCTTGCATAACCATCACTAACTTTTACAATATCTCCCGGTTTCCCCAAACTACTTATAGATTCTTTTAAAATTACCTTCATATTAAATTACCTCCTTTTTGTATTTTCCTAAAATTCAGCCATGTATCAAGAATTCCAGTTAACATTATAATAAACGATAAATGATTCCATGATATTATTATAATAACAGATAAAACCTGCATAAAAAACGGTATTTTGTATTTTTCCATAAAAAAAAACACAAGCGAAAGTCCAATTAAAAAATATAAATTTGCAAGAACAAAAATTATATTTAGTGTTATAGAAAATATTACTTCATTATTTAAATATTTTTTTAAAATAATAAACAACAAAGCCAAAATTAGTATCCAGATAACTTTTTCATCTAGATACCACATTTTAAATTGCGGTATTTCATTTATAATTTTATATTTGTTTATCATAAATAATCTAACTACAAGGTAGTTCAAAAAAACAACAACCAGAACAAATAAAAATATATATGCAAAAATCATTTTAATGATAAAAAATTCAAAGAACAATCTTAAATTCTCTACTTCTTCTTTTGATAATCCTTTTGCTATCTCACTTTGAAGGAAATTATTTAAACTCCCTGTTAATTCAACATTTAAATAATTAAAAAAATTATGTAACGTAGTTTTTTTTATAAAAAAAACAAATAAAACAAATAAAATTAGCAAATAAATAACACTGCTTATTATTATATTTATCCATTTTATTTTTTTCTTGATCATAAAAAAAATTAAAACATCAAGTGATAAAAAAATTGTGATAAATATAATAAAATTTAATATAAAATAATCAATCTGAAATGGCATAAAATCTCTACCTGAAGGAAATTAAACTATTCTACTTGAAAAGGCAAAAAACCAACTTCACGGGCTTTTTTTATTGCTTTTGTTATTATCCGCTGATGTTTGGCGCAATTCCCATTTACTCTGCGCGGAATTATTTTACCTCTTTCTGTAATATAATTTTTCAGGAACTCAACATCTTTATAATCAACTATATTCATTTTATTTGAACATAATTTACATTTACGTTTTTTTATTCTTTTAAAAATAAGTGATTTTTCCGAAAATTTTTTATTCGCCTGCTTGTCAAACATTCATTCCTCCGTGATTTTTATATTATCTTTTTCAAAATGGTGGTTCTTTTACGGCTGTTTCGCCACCTGCTTCTGCATCGGCAGCAGGTTCAACATCAACATTTTCATTTTTTTTGAATCTATCAAGAAATTGCACTCTGTCTGCAACAACTTCAAGCATACTTTTTTTCTGCTTTGTCTCTTCATCTTCCCAAGACCTTAATTGTAATCTGCCTTCAACAAAAACAGAAGATCCTTTTTTTAAGTAAGCATTACAGCTTTCTGCCTGTTTACCCCATACCACGACATTTACATAACAAACTTCTTCTTTTTTTTCTCCATTTTGTGTAGTATAAACCCTGTTTACTGCTATCCTCATATTTGTAACAGGTTGTCCATTTTTATTATATTTTAATTCAAGATCTTTTGTTAAATTACCAATTAAAAAAACTTTATTAAGATTTGCCATTTTTAACCTCCCTTACTATTTACATATCATTTAAATTTGTATTTTCTTCATTTTCAATTTTTTCTTCTTGTGCAACTGTTTTTTCAACCGCCTCCTCTCTCTCTTCGTTTTTTGTTGCTGTTTTAATCTCAACAGCCACAGATATAACAAATCTTATTACTCCTTCAGATAATTTTACTTTATCTCTTAAATTTGCAACAGACTCGGGTTCATAAGAAAATCTGATTAAAACATAATAACCTTCTCTGTTTTTTTTCATTTTATAAGGCAATTTTCTTTTATCCGGATTTGTTATTTCTAATATTTCACCTTTTCCCTCTAAAATATAATTTTTTATTTTTTCAAGAATTTTATTTATCTCATCTTCTGTTAAAGACGGATTTAAAAACAAATTTAATTCATAGTTTTTTTTCATAAAATAATATCTCCTTTTTTATCACAATATTTAAAGGAATTAAACTATATTATATTATCATAATTTTTCAACTTTGGCAATAGTTTTATAAAACCTAAAAAACGCATTTTTTAAGGAAAACAAAATTTTTTTTATTATTTTTATTATGCATTACTTTTATTTACCTTTTTTTAATTTAAAATAAAACTCAATTGCTGTTTTAAATATTTTATTTTTTAAAATTATATATATTATTCTAAAAATCACAATTTTTTATTTAGATTTTCATCTCAAATTCAAAAATAACATTTTTAAATTCATTTAACTTAAATTTTTTTATATATTAAATACGAATTTATTATTATATTTTCCCACTGCAACCTAATACATTTTTAATTTTATGTTTTACCACTTCTTTTATTGCATCTCTGGCTGGTCCTAAATATTTTCTCGGATCAAATTCTTCTGGCTTTGTTACAAAAATTTCTCTAATTGTCGCAGTCATAGCAAGACGTAAATCTGTGTCAATATTTATTTTAGCAACTCCCATAGATGCAGCTTTTCTTAGCATTTCTTCAGGAACCCCTTGAGCACCCGGCATTTTTCCGCCATATTTATTGCACTTTTCTACAAGATATTGCGGAACAGATGATGCTCCATGTAATACCAGGGGGTAACCTTGTGGTAATAATTTCATTATCTGTTCTAACCTGTCAAAATCAAGTTTTGCTTCTCCTTTAAATTTATAAGCGCCATGACTTGTTCCTATTGCAACTGCAAGTGAATCACAACCTGTCCTTTTTACAAATTCAGCTGCCTGTTCAGGATTTGTAAATTTAGCATCCGCTTCGGAAACATTAACCGCATCTTCTATGCCTGCCAGTTTCCCAAGTTCCGCTTCTACAACAACTCCTTTTGAATGCGCATAATCAACAACTTGTTTTGTTAATTTTATGTTTTCTTCAAACGGAAACCTGGACGCATCAATCATAACAGATGTAAATCCACCGTCAACACACGATTTACAAATTTCAAAATCTTCTCCATGATCAAGATGCAGGGCAATTGGCAATCCGGAATCCTCCTCAGCTGCTTTGACAAGATGAATCAGATATCCTGGTCTGGCATATTTTCTCGCACCAGCAGAAACCTGTAATATCAGAGGTGCTTTTTCTTCTTTTGCCGCATCAACTATTGCCTGCAAAATTTCCATATTATTGACATTAAAAGCACCAATTGCATAACCTTCTTCATTTGCTTTTTTAAACATTTCCTTTGTTCCAACAAGTGGCATAACTTTCCTCCTTAATTATTTTTTAATTTATTTTTCTGATTTTTTCTTTTTATCATCAGTTTTTGTATTTTCCTCTTTTATTTCCTTTTTCTTATCATTTTCTTTTTCAGACTTTTCGGGTTTTTTGTATAATTTCTCATAATCTACAAATTCAATAAATACAACTAATGCATTATCCCCTGGACGATTTTCATATTTTAATATCCTCGTATATCCACCGTTTCTTTCACGAAAATATGGTCCAATTTCTGCAAATAGTTTTCTTATCAGTTTTTTATCATTTATCACCCTATTTACGTAGCGCCTGTTATGCAAATTATCAGTTTTGGCTCTTGTTATAAGTGGTTCAACAATCTCTCTTAACACTTTTGCTTTTGTCAAAGTTGTTTTTATCCTGCCATGCATAATTAGTTGCTTAGCCAAATTTTTAAGAACTGCTTTTCTATGTCCTATTGGTCTTCCTAATCTTTTTCCTTTTTTTCTATGACGCATCACCATACTCCTTACATTTTAAATTTTATTTTTAGTTTTTGCTGACTTTTTTATTTCTTTTAATAAATCTTTATCAATTTTCATACCAAGTGATAACCCCATCTCTTCAAGAACTTCTTTTATTTCATTCAAAGATTTTCTTCCAAAATTTCTGTATTTTAACATATCAACTTCTGTTTTAATAACCAAATCAGCTAATGTTTTAATATTGGCATTTTTTAAACAATTTGACGACCTTACAGATAATTCAAGTTCCTCAACACTCTTTTCAAGCAAAATTTTTAATTTTTCTTTTTCTTCATCAATTTTTTCTTCTTTTATTTCAATTTCACCTTCTTGTGTAATAAAGATATTTAAATGTTCCCTTAATATTAAAGCAGCATGCGTTAATGCTGTTTCTGGTGATACTCTGCCATCCGTTGTAATCTCCAGAATAAGTTTATCATAATCCGTTATCTGACCAACCCTCGTATTTTCAACTTCCACTTTAACATTTGTTATCGGAGTAAAAATAGAATCAACAGGTATTGTGCCTATTGGCATATCATCCCTTTTATTTTTATCTGCTGTGACATATCCTCTTCCTGCGTCTACTTCTATTTCCATCTGCAACCTGGCATCTCTGCTGGTTAAAGTTGCAATATGTAATTCAGGATTTATTATATGCACATCACTATTTGGTGTTATATCCCCTGCTAATACTTCTCTTTCCCCGCTTACATCAAGATAAATTTTTTTAGGCGTCTCCCCATCAACAGTCAATCTTATTTGTTTCAAATTTAAAATTATTTCTGAAACATCTTCCATAACACCAGGAATTGTTGAAAACTCGTGTTGGACACCTTCTATTTTAACAGCAGTGATTGCAGCTCCTGGAATAGAAGATAAAAGTATTCTCCTTAAAGCATTCCCTATAGCAACAGCATATCCACGTTCAAAAGGTTCTGAAATAAATCTTCCAAATTTTTCATTAATATCCTGTTTTTCCAATTTTTTTGGTTTTTGAAGGTTTTTCCATTTCATTCTGAGTACTGCCCCTTTCTTTATTATTTTGAATATAATTCTATTATTAACTGTTCCTGAACAGGTATTGCTATATCAGTCCTTGTTGGTTCACTTTTTACCCTTATTTCCTTTTTATCATAATCCACATCTAACCAGGACGGTGTGTTCCCTCTTTTTTTGGCATCTTCTATTGCCACACGAATAATTTCTAACGAACTGGCTTTTTCTTTAACTGATATTACTTCACCTTGTTTTACCTGATAAGATGGAATTGTTACTTTTTTACCGTTTACCATTATTTTGCCATGATTTACCAATTGTCTTGCAATAATTCTTGATTTTGCAAACCCTGCTCTGAATATAACATTATCAAGCCGTGTCTCTAAAAGTTTAAGTAAATTTAATCCTGTATCTCCTGCTTTTTTATTTGCAATATTGAAATATCTTTTGAATTGTCGTTCCATAATTCCATATATTCTTTTTGCTTTTTGTTTTTCTCTAAGCTGCCTGCCGTATTCTGAAAGTTTTCTTGAATGTGCTTCTACATGCTGAACTCCCGGAATATAAGATCTTCTTGAAAAAGCACATTTTTCTGTTATACACCTGTCTCCTTTTAAAAATAACTTAATTCCTTCTCTTCTACATAATCTGCATAAAGCTTTAGTATATCTTGCCAAGTTTAATCCTCCTTAAAGTTATAAAATTTATACTCTTCTTCTTTTTGGCGGTCTGCAACCATTATGAGGTATTGGCGTTACATCCTTTATCAAAATAATATCCAAGCCAACCGCTTGTAAAGCTCTTATTGCCGGTTCCCTGCCTTCTCCAGGACCTTTCACATAAATTTCAACTTTTTTAACTCCAAGGTCAAGTGCCTGTTTCCCTGCTTTTTCTGCTGCAAGTTGTGCCGCATAAGGTGTACTTTTTCTTGCACCCTTCATCCCCACAGTTCCACCACTTGCCCACGAAATTACCTCTCCTGTTTTAGTTGTAATACTTATTATTGTATTATTAAAAGTTGATTTAATGTGTGCAACAGCAATTTCTGGAATTTGTTTTTGTTTCTTTTTAGCCAAATTATCCTCCTTTAATTTAATATATTAATTATTCTTTTGGTTTTGCTTCTAATTTTTTTGTCCCAACTGTTTTTCTTGGTCCTTTTCTTGTTCTCGCATTAGAACGAGTCCTTTGTCCTCTTACCGGTAATCCTTTCCTATGCCGGATTCCCCTGTATGAACCTATATCTATTAATCTTTTAATATTTTGTGCCACTTCTTTTCTCAAATCTCCCTCTACTTTAATGCCCATATTTACAATTGTGGATTGTATTTTATGAATCTCCGCTTCAGTTAAATTAAACACCCTTGTGTCCGGAGATACATTTGCTTCTTTCAAAATTTTTTTAGAAAGAGAACGCCCTATACCGTATATATAAGGAAGAGCCGCTTCAATTCTTTTATTCTTTGGTAAATCAACTCCTGCTATACGTGCCAATTTTTAACCTCCTTTAATTATTTTTTAAACTATCCCTGTCTTTGTTTGTGTTTTGGATTAACACATATAACCCGGACAACACCTTTACGCCTGATTATTTTACATTTTTCACATATCTTTTTTACAGATGCTCTTACTTTCATTTTTAACAACTCCTTCAATAATATTTATTTATTATTATGACGTAAAATAATTCTTCCTTTTGACAGGTCATATGGAGATAACTGTAATTTTACTTTATCACCGGGTAATAATTTTATAAAATTCATCCTCATCTTCCCGGAAACATGCGCTAAGACCTTATGACCGTTGCTTAATTCAACTCTAAACATCGCGTTTGGTAACGCCTCTTTAATTATTCCTTCTGTTTCTATTAAATCCTCTTTTGACATTTAACTTAATTACTCCTTTTTATTTATTAATAACTTAATATTATTGGATCTTTTTCAGTAATTGCAACCATATGTTCAAAATGTGCTGATAATCCATTATCAACAGTAACAACTGTCCAATTGTTATCAAGAACTCTTACGCTATATCCTTTTTCATTTACCATTGGTTCTATGGCAAGAACCATGCCTGGCTTTAAATCCGGACCTGTTCCTTCTTTTCCAAAATTTGGCACAAGTGGATTTTCATGAAGTTGTTTTCCAATGCCATGTCCTACATAATCTCTAACCACAGAAAAACCGTTCTTTTCGACATACTTTTGAATATTAGCTGAAATATCATAAAGTTTATATTTTGGACTGGCTTTCTTTATACCTTCATAAAGAGCTTCTTTGGTTACTTTTATCAACTTTTCTGCTATTGCGGATATTTTCCCAACAGGCACTGTTATTGCAGCGTCTCCAAAGTATCCATCATATTCAACTCCAAAATCAATACTTACAATATCACCTTCTTTTAAAATCCTGTTTTTAGAAGGAATCCCATGCACCACTTCATTATTTATGGATATACAAACTGCCTTGGGAAAACCGCGATAGCCCAAGAATGCTGGTTTAGCTCCGTATTTTTTAACTTCGCTCATCGCAAGTATATCAAATTCTTCTGTTGCAAGCCCTGGTTTTACCAGTTCTTTTAACTTTCCAAGAACATTTTTAACTATCTGTGCACTTTTTCTTAATTTTTCAATTTCTTCTAAACTTTTTATTTGAATATCATTTTTTTGCATTTAATATTAACTTTTTAAAATATCTTCTATTTTGTCAACTATCTCATTTATTGTTCCTTCTGATGCATCAATTTCTTTTAATAAATTTTTATTTTTATAATATTCAATTAAAGGTGCTGTCTGTTTTGTATAAACAAGCAATCTTTTCTCTATTGTTTCAGGCTTATCATCATCTCTTTGATAAAGTTCACTTTGACATTTATCACAAATTCCTTCCTGAGCAGGTGGTAAGGTATAAATATTATAATTTGCTCCACATTTTTTGCATAATCTTCTGCCTGTTAATCTTTTAAATAATATTTCATTTTTTACAATTAAATTAACAACACAATCAAGTTTTAATTTGTTTTTATTTAAAATATATTCCAGGGCATCTGCCTGCTCTATTGTCCTTGGAAAACCATCAAGTAAAAAACCATTTTTACAATCTGGTTCTTTTATTCTATCCTCAACTATACCTATTATAACCTCATCAGGAACCAAAAGACCTTTATCCATATAATCTTTTGCCTTTATTCCTAATTCTGTTTTTGCTTTTACAGCTTCTCTCAATATATCGCCTGTTGATATCTGTGGTATATTGAATTTTTCTATTAGCCTTTGTGAATAAGTTCCTTTTCCTGCTCCTGGAGGACCTAATAAAATAAATATCATTTTTTTCCTTCCTTAATTTTTATTTTATATTCTTCTTCCCTTTATTCTTCCTGATTTCATAATTCCTTCATAATGCCGCATAAGAAGATGAGATTCTATCTGTTGCACCATATCAAGGGCAACACCAACAACAATTAAAAGTGTTGTACCACCAAAATACATTCCCAATTCCCATTCTTTACCAATAAAATCAGGAACAACAGCTATAACTGTTACAAGCAATGCACCTCCCAAAGTTATATGGCTTAAAATATCATTAATATACGCAGCTGTAGGAGGACCAGGTCTTATTCCTGGTATAAATCCGCCATATTTTTTCATATTTTCAGCAACATCTTTAGGGTTAAATGTAATTGCCGTATAAAAATAACAAAAAAATATGATAAGTCCTGCGTATAAAATAGTATAAATTATCTTTCCCGGCGATAGCAGGTTTTCTATCCACATTGTTATATTTGCAATTAAACCGGTTGCTCCTGGTTTTTCTAAAAATTTAGCTATCATTGAAGGAAATATCATAACTGCAGACGCAAAAATAACTGCAATAACTCCTGAATAATCTATTTTTAAAGGTAACTGTGTGCTTTGCCCTCTGTAAATTTTTCTGCCAACAATCCGCTGTGCATATTGAACCGGTAATCTTCTATATGATTGTTGCGATACAACAGCCAGCCCTGTTAAAACTATTATAATAGCAATAAAAAATAAAACCTGAAACAATGATATAGAACCGGATTGTAAAAGTCCTATCATACGACCTATCTCTATTGGTATTCTTGCTACTATACCTGCAAAAATCAAGGTTGACATACCATTTCCTATTCCATGTTCTGTCATCTGCTCACCTAACCACATTAAAAAAATAGTTCCTGCTGTTAAAGTTATAATGGTTGTAATTAAAAACAACAAATTATAATTTGGAACAACTTTTAATTCACCTACGTGTAATTGTCTTAACCAAAATGAAATGCCTAGTGCCTGGATAATACATATTAAAACAGTAAGATATCTTGTATACTGAGTTATTTTTTTTCTACCTATTTCTCCTTCTTTAGCAAGAGCTTCTAAAGTTGGAATCACCGCTGTTAATAATTGCATGATAATTGATGCTGAAATATAAGGCATTATTCCGAGAGAAAATATTGTGAAATTTCTTAATGCGCCACCAGAAAAAAGGTCATAAAACCCTAAAAAACCGCCTGCTTCTGCCTGTATTAAATTATTCATAGCCTGAATATTAATTCCTGGTGTGGGAATATGAGCGCCTAATCTGAAAACAAAAATCATGCCTAAAACAAAAAATATTCTTCGTTTTAATTCAGGTATTCTGAAAATATTTGTAAAAGAATCCATCATTTTATAATTTCCACCTCTCCACCTGCTTTTTTTATTTTTTCTATAGCGCTTTTTGAAAATTTATGCGCTATTATTTTCAATGGTTTTTGCAAATTACCATTTCCTAATATTTTTATTTTCGCTTCTTTTTTCTTTACTAAATTTTTTTCAATTAAAGTTTTTATGTCAACTATTGAATTTGCATCATATTTTTTATCTAATGTTTCCAAATTAAGTATTGTATATTCTTTTCTGAAAATATTTTTAAATCCGATCTTGGGTAATCTTCTTACCAGTCTCTGCTGGCCACCTTCAAACCATGGTGGTTTTCTTCCACCACTCCTTGCTCTCTGTCCTTTATGACCACGGCCAGCTGTTTTACCCATACCACTTCCAGGACCACGACCAACTTCTGTTTTTCTTAATCTTTTTTTCCTGTTTATTTTCAAATCTTTAAATTTCATAAATTTACTCCTTTAAAAATCTTAATTTTCTTCTGTAACATCTACCATATAAAATACTTTTTTTATCATACCTTCTATTGCTTTATTTTTTTCAAAGACTTTTACATCTCCTGTTTTTTTAAGTCCAAGGGCATTTATTATTTTTATAATTTTTTTATTTTTTCCTGCCAGACCTCTTTTTAATTTAACTTTCAGTTTTGTCATTTGTCTGTCCTCTTCTTAATGAAAGAATTTTTTCAGGTTCTTCAAGTTGCGATAATGCTTCAAATGTTGCATAAACAACATTATAAGGATTACTTGTCCTGCCAACACACTTTGTTAAAATATCATGTATTCCTGCTGCTTCAACAATTGCCCTCATTGCAGAACCAGCGATAACACCTGTTCCTGGTGCTGCAGGTTTTAACAGTACTTTAGCAGCACCAAAATCCCCTGTTATTTCATAAGGTATGGTCGTTCCTTTCAAAGGTATTTTTATAAGATTTTTCTTTGCCCTTGATACTGCTTTTTTAATGGCATCAGGAACTTCTCTCGCTTTACCAAGTCCATAACCTACCGAACCATGTCCATCACCAACCACAACAAGTGCACTGAATTTAAAACGCTTGCCTCCTTTTACTACTTTTGCAACTCTATTTATATGAATTATTCTTTCTTTTAGATCTAAATTTTTTAAATCGGTTTTTACTTTCAAAAATATCCTCCTTAAATTTTTAACTAAAATTTTAACCCATTTTCTCTTGCTGCATCTGCAAAAGATTTTATCACACCGTGATATTTATAACCACCTCTGTCAAATACAACATTTACAATACCTATTTCTTTACATTTTTCTGCTATAATTTTACCGAGTTTGGCAGCGCTTTCTTTGTTATTTCCTTTTATGTTATCCTTAACTTGTTTTGAATTAGTTGCAAGACCAAATATGGTCTTATTCTCAGTATCATCAATTACCTGTGCATATATTGTTTTACTACCTTTGAAGACACATAACCGTGGTTTTTCTTTGGTACCAAAAATTTTTTTTCTTATTCTTAAATGCCTTATTATTCTTTTAGCAGTTCTTTTTTTAGTTTTCTTTAGTATTCTCATCTTATTATATATCCTCCATAATTATTATTTACCGGCAGCTCCACCAGCTCCTGTGGCAGCAACACTCTTACCGACCTTCCTTCTTATCCTTTCGCCCTCATATAATATACCTTTCCCCTGATATGGCTCTGCTCTTTTTATATCTCTTATCTCAGCTGCTACCAGACCAACAAGTTGTTTATCTATACCAGAAATAATAATCCTAAAATTTTTATTAACTTCTTCCAAGGAAATCTTTATTCCCTGTGGAATCTCATATACTATAGGATGCGATAAACCAATTAAAAAATTTAATTTATTACCTTGTAATTGGACTTTATATCCTAACCCCTGCAGAATAAGTGCCTTTGTATACTCATTTGTTATTCCATTTATTTTACTTTGCAAAATAGCGCGTTCAAGTCCATAAAGTGATTTAACTTTCTTATCCATTTCTTTATTTTTTGGAACTATTTTTAATGTTTTGTTTTCTAATATATAATCAAAATTTTCATTAATTTTATGCTCTGTTTTTCCCTTTGGACCTGTAATTATAATGGATTTTTCTTCAATTTCAATTTTTACATTATCAGGTATCTCTATTAATTTTTTCCCTATACGTGACATATTTTTTAAATCTCCTTTTACCAGATTTCACAGATTACTTCACCACCCAGATGCTGTTCGCGGGCAGTTTTATCTGTCATAATACCTTTGGATGTTGATATAATTAAAGTTCCTATTCCACCTTTAACTTTTGGGATTTCGCCTGCTTTCACATAAACTCTTCTTGAAGGCAAACTTATTTTTCTTAAACTATTTATAATCCGCTTTTTATTATTATCAGCATATTTTAAATAAACTCTGATTATCCCTTGTTTATTATCTTCTATGTATCTATAACCTTTTATAAAACCTTCTTCTTTTAATAATTTAACTATATTCTGCTTTAATTTAGAAGAAGGTATATCAACGCTTTCTTTAAATCTTATGTTAGCGTTTCTTATTCTTGTTAACATATCAGCAATTGAGTCCATATTTCCTCCTTACCAACTTGCTTTTCTTATACCAGGTATTTCACCCCGGTATGCTAATTCTCTAAAACAAATTCTGCATAAACCAAATTCTCTCATATAACCACGTGGTCTGCCACATATAAAGCAACGATTCCTCTGTCTTGTTTTGTATTTTGGTTTTCTTTTTGCTTTATTTATCATTGCAAGTCTTGCCACTTATATTCCTCCTTATAAATAAATAATATTTTAATTCATTTATTTTTTCTTAAATGGCATACCTAATTTTTGAAGCAACAAAAATGCATCCTCATCATTTTTTGCATTTGTTACAAAAGTTATATCCATACCAAGGACCTGAATTATTTTATCATGTTTAACTTCTGGGAAAATAATATGTTCCTTAATTCCTAATGTATAATTTCCTCTTCCATCAAATGAATTTCTTGGAACACCATTAAAATCCCTGACTCTTGGTAGCGCTATTGAAATCAACCTGTCTAAAAATTCATACATTATTTGACCCCTTAAGGTTACCTTACAACCTATCGGGGTATTTTCTCTTAATTTAAAAGCGGAAATAGAACTTCTTGCTCTTGTAACTACAGGTTTTTGACCAGTTATCATTTTTAGGTCTTCAACTGCTTGATCAAGAATTTTGATATTCTGAGTTGCTTCTCCAACGCCCATGTTTATAACTATTTTTTCTAATTTGGGTACCTGATATCTATTTTTATATCCTTTTTCCTGCATAATATTTTTAATAACATCTTTTTCATATTTTTCTTTTAATCTTGCTGTCATCTTTAAATTTATCCTCCTTTATTTACTCTCATCAATCATTTCATTACACTTTTTACAAATTCTAACTCTTTTATCGCCAAATAAACTTATTTTAACTTTTGTTTTTTTACCACATTTATTACATATAAGCATAACATTTGCAATTGAAACAGGTGCTTCTTTTTCAATAATACCACCCTGTTTTACTTTCTGTGAAGGTCTGCTATGTCTTTTTACAAAATTTACCTTTTCAACAATTACCGTACCTTCTTTGGGAAAAACTTTTAAAACTTTACCACTTTTCCCAACATCATTACCTTTTATAACTGTTACAATATCATTCTTTTTTATTTTTACCTTCATTCTTTTTTCTCCTTTATACAACTTCTGGTGCCAAAGAAATAATCTTTAAAAAATTTTTTTCTCTTAATTCCCTTGCAACTGGTCCTAAAATCCTTGTTCCGCGCGGTTGCAATTGGTCATTAATAATAACTGCCGAATTATTATCAAATTTAATATAGGTTCCGTCTTTTCTTCTCACCTTTTGTTTAACTCTTACTATAACAGCTTTTACAACATCTTTCTTTTTTACCTGAGCATCCGGCAATGCATCTTTCACAGAAGCAACAATAACATCACCTATTGTTGCGTACCTTGCTTTTGTGCCTCCTAAAACTTTAATACACATTATAACTTTTGCGCCTGAATTGTCCGCAACTTCTAATTTAGTTTGTGCCTGTATCATCTTTTTTACTCCTATTATCAAGTTCGATTTCTTCTTTTTTTAATTCTATATTCTTTTGATTACCTTTCTTTAATATCTTAACCAATAACCAATTTTTTCTTTTACTTATTGGCCTTACTTCTTTTATTAATACTATATCTCCCACATTACATTCTTTTTTTTCATCATGGACCATAAGTTTTGTAGTTCTTCTTATATATTTTTCGTATAAAGGATGTTTTATAAATCTATTTATTGCAACAATGACTGTTTTATCCATTTTATTACTTATAACTTTACCTGTTAACATTTTTCTCTTTAAAACTTTTGTTTCTGAACTCATCCTTTAACCGCCTCCTTATCTTTGGCATTTCTTCTTTTTTCATTCAAAATTGTTAACATTCTTGCTATGTCCTTTTTAATAAATTTTATTTGATGTGTTTTTTCAAGTTGCTTTGTTGACAATTTTACTTTTAATTTAAATAAATTTTCTTTTAATTCATTTAATTTTCTTATAATTTCTTCTTCTGTTAAATCTCTAATTTCCTGCGATTTCATTACTTCCTCCTAAAAATATAGACTATTTATCATATCTATATATAAATTTTGTTTTAATTGGCAATTTGGCTGCTGCACTTTTAAAGGCATCCTTAGCAATATCTTGTGAAACTCCACCTAATTCAAATAAAACTCTGCCGGGTTTTACAACGGCAACCCAGTATTCAGGCATACCTTTTCCTTTGCCCATCCTCGTCTCTGCAGGTTTTTTTGTGTATGGTTTGTCAGGAAAAATTTTTACCCATAATCTTCCACCTTTTTTTAATATCCTATTTATTGCAACACGTGCAGCTTCTATCTGTTTTGCTGTTATCCAGGCAGGTTCTAATGCTTTTAAACCATATTCACCAAAATTTACTTTGTTACCACTGGTGGCTATTCCTTTCATTCTGCCTCTTTGTTGTTTTCTGAATTTAACTCTTGCTGGCATTAACATATTACTTACTCCTTAATTTGTATTCTTATTATTTCCTATTTGTTCACCTTTAAAAACCCAAACTTTTACTCCAATGGTTCCATAAGTTGTTTTAGCTACATCAAAACCATAATCAATATCAGCCCTTAAAGTCTGTAAAGGGACTCTTCCTGAAACATACCACTCTTCTCTTGCTATTTCAGCGCCCTGCAATCTTCCAGACACACAGACTTTAATGCCTTGTGCCCCTGCTTCAGATTCCATTGCAGATTGCATTGCTTTTTTCATTGCTCTCCTGTATAGAACTCTTTTTTCAATCTGCCTTGCAATATTTTCAGCAATAAGTTGTGCATCAATTTCTGGTTTTGCAACTTCAACTGGCTCTATAAGTATTTGTTTTTTAGTCATTTCTTCCAATTCTTTTTTTAATCCCTCAACTTCTATTCCTTTTTTACCTATTATTAGTCCGGGTTTGGATGTATATATCCTTACAATTGCTTTGCTACCGGCTCTTTCTATTTCTACTTTGGATATACCCGCATTTTTAAGATTTTCTTTAATGTATTTTCTAATTGCCTGGTCTTCCATAAGAAATTCTTTAAAACTTTTTTTAGAAACCCATCTTGATTTCCAGTTTTTATTTATACCAAGCCTTAATCCTTCTGGATGAACCTTTTGACCCATAATTTATTTACTCCTTATAATTTTATTATCTGTAACAATAATTGTAATGTGTGACGTCCTTTTATGTATTTGAGATGCTCTGCCGAACGCTCTTGGAATATATCTTTTTGCATATTTTAAAATCGGACCGGAATCAACAATAACATCTTTTATAAATAATTTGTCAGCATCAACTCCAAAATTTTTTGTAGCATTATTTATTGCTGATTTTAAAACTTTATTTAAATGCGGCGCCGCTGCTTTATTTATAAATTTTAACTTTGTTAAAGCCGTATTCACATCCATTCTCTTTATAACATTAGCAACTACTCTTACTTTTTTTGGTGACATTCTTAAAAATCTTATTTTTGCTTTTGCCTCCATCTTTTCTCCTTGTTTAATTCAATTTATGTCTTTTCAGTTGATTCTTTTTTATGTTCACCATGAGCTTTAAATACTCTTGTTGGTGCGAATTCACCCAATTTATGTCCAACCATATTTTCTGTAATATACACAGGAACAAATTTTTTTCCATTATGAACAGCAAATGTTAAACCAACCATTTCCGGCGATATAGTTGATCTGCGTGACCAGGTTTTTATAACTTTTTTTTCCCCGGAATTTACCATCTTTATAACCTTATCCAGCAATTTCTGGTCTATATATGGTCCTTTTTTTGAAGACCTCATATTTGACCTCCCTTTTGATTCCTGTGTAAAATAATATATTTATTTGAGTATTTCTTTTTATTTCTTGTCTTGAATCCTTTTGCCTTAACACCGGTTGGAGATCTTGGATGTTCACCACTTTTGGATTTACCTTCACCACCGCCCATTGGATGGTCAACAGGGTTCATTACAATTGCCCTTGTTCTTGGACGCCTTCCCATCCATCTTGTTCTTCCTGCTCTGCCAATTACAATATTTTCATGATCAAGATTTCCAACTTGTCCTATCGTAGCCATACAATCAAGATGTATTTTTCTTATTTCATTTGAAGATAATTTTACAACTGCATAATTTCCTTCTTTACCCATAATTTGAACAAAAGTTCCGGCGCTTCTTGCAACCTGACCACCCTTCCCTGGAATTATCTCAACATTATGAACTATGGTTCCTACCGGAATATTTCGTAAAGGTAAAGCATTTCCTATTTCTATTTCAGCTTCATTAGAACTTATTACCTTCCCTCCAACGTTTAATCCAAGTGGGGCTAATATGTATCTTTTTTCTCCGTCTTTATATTTCAACAATGCAATCCTTGCATTTCTATTTGGATCATATTCAATTGCCTCAACAACCGCTGGCACATCTTTTTTATCTCTTTTAAAATCAATTATTCTATAGACCTTCCTGTGGCCACCACCTCTGAATCTTGATGTAATTCTACCTAAATTATTTCTTCCGGACGATTTTTTCATACCAAAAGCAAGACTTTTTTCCGGATTTTGTTTTGTTATATCCTCTTTTGTATCTATTGTCATCTGCCTTCTTGAAGGCGTAGTTGGATTTAATTCCTTTATAGCCATTCTTTTATACTCCTTCTATTATTTCTATTTTTTCCTGCGGTTTTATTTTCACATATGCTTTTTTAAATTTTTTTGCTTTGGATATTGTTCTGCCAAATCTTTTACTTTTACCAGGTAAAACTACTGTTTTAATTTCTAAAACATGCACTTTAAATATTTCTTCTATTGCTTTTTTTATTTCTGTTTTTGTAGAATTTTTATCAACAATAAATGAATAATAATTACCTTTTTCCTTAATTAAAGTCCCTTTTTCTGTTATTAAAGGTTTTTTAACAATAGTATACGCATCCATTTTAATTAAACCTCGCTAATAATTTTTCTATTGCATTTTTAGTTATTAAAATTTTATCATAAATAAAAAGATCATACACATTAACTTCTGCGGCAGTTGTCATTTTGATCCATTTAATATTTTTTATAACCTTATGAAGAGAAAAATCAATTTTTTCTAAAATTAATAATGTTTTTTTATTTTTATCATTAATAAATTTATAAAAAACTTTTGCTGCGTCTTTTGTCTTATTTACATCTACATTAAAATCTTTTAGTAAAACAACACTGTTATCTTTTATTCTTTTTGATAATATTGCCTGTAATGCCTTTTTGCTTTCTGTTTTATTTACTTTAAATCTCACTTTATGTGCACGTGGTCCAAAAGTTACACCGCCACCTTTCCATATTGGTGACCTTATGCTGCCATGTCTTGCTCTTCCTGTGCCTTTTTGTCTCCATGGTTTTTTACCACCACCTGATACTTCCCCACGGGTCTTTGTATGAGCAGATCCAATATGTTGATTATTAAGATACGCAAGCAAAACATTATGTATAAGGTCATCCTTTACATTAATATTTAAAATTTTATCATCCATTTCAAATTCACCTGTTTTTGTATTTTCTATGTCATATACATTAAGTTTCATTTTTATCTCCATTTTTAATTATCTTTTTTACTTTTTGTTATTATAACTATTCCATTTTTATTACCAGGAACTGACCCTTTCACTAGCATATATTTATTTTCAACATCAACCTTTTCTACTCTTAAACTTAAAACAGTAAATCTTTTTCCTCCCATCCTACCTGCCATCTTTTTATTTTTTAAAACTCTGGCAGGGAAAGTATTGGACCCAATACTGCCTGGTCTTCTATGACTCATTGAACCATGACTTTGAGCACCACCTTTGAAACCCCATCTTTTCATTACACCTTGTGTCCCTTTGCCTTTGGTAATTCCTGTAATATCAACCTTTTTGTTTTCAAAATCTTTAAAAACTTCCAATGTTATAAGGTCACCAATTTTATATTTATCAAGGTCTTCTTTATCAACCTTTATTTCTTTTAAAATTTTTTTAAATGGTAAATCAATTCTCTTTTTTTCATTTTTAAAAATCCCCTTTATAGGTTTTGGTAAATTTTTAGGTTTTACATCACTACCATAACCTATTTTTAATGCATTGTATCCTTCTTTTTCTTGTGACTTTTTATCAACTACAATAGCATCTTCAACCTGAATAACAGTTACAGGAACAGCTTCGCCTTTTTTATTAAAAATCTGTGTCATTCCTATTTTTTTTCCTAATAAAGTTTGTATCAAAGTTAAACCTCCATAAAAATCTTATTACAATTTAATTTCAACATCTATACCTGCTGGCAAATCAAGATTTTTTAATTTTTCTACGGTATCGTTATTTGGTTCAATTATATCAATTAATCTTTTATGTATCCTCATTTCAAATTGTTCTCTTGATTTTTTATCTATATGTGGAGATCTTAAAATTGTATATTTATGTTTTTGAGTTGGAAGAGGTATAGGACCAAAAACTTTTGCTCCTGTTTCTTTTACTTTTTTTATTATATCGGTAACAGATTTATCTAAAAGTTTATGATCATAGGCTTTTAATCTTATTCTAATTTTTTGAGTTTCTATTTGCATTTTTTACTCCTCTTCCTCATGATTTTTAATTATTCAATAATATCAGTGATAATACCTGCACCAACTGTCCTTCCGCCTTCCCTTATCGCAAACCTTAATTCCTTCTCCATCGCTATCGGAGTTATCAACTCTACTTCCATCTCCACATTATCCCCCGGCATTACCATC
>CALHNI010000059.1 GCA_938034975.1 Candidatus Goldiibacteriota bacterium
GATGGTAATGCCGGGGGATAATGTGGAGATGGAAGTAGAGTTGATAACTCCGATAGCGATGGAGAAGGAATTAAGGTTTGCGATAAGGGAAGGCGGAAGGACAGTTGGTGCAGGTATTATCACTGATATTATTGAATAATTTATAAGGAAAAAATTATGCGAGAAATAATTACTTTGGCTTGTTCGGATTGTAAGAGAAGAAATTATACATTAACAAAAAATAAAAAAAAACATACAGAAAAACTTGAGATAAAGAAGTATTGTAAATTTTGTAAAAAGCATACAATACATAAAGAAACTAAATAATTTATAAATATAAAATATTTTAATTTTATCTGTTGTAAAGTAAAATAGGCCAGTAGCTCAATTGGCAGAGTATCGGTCTCCAAAACCGAGTGTTGCAGGTTCAAGTCCTGCCTGGCCTGCCAGAGAAATTTTATTACATGAAATAAAAAGTTTAGAAAATATAAAGATATTTTAAAGCAATTAAATAAAAAACTTAAATATGATAAATTAGAAAAAAATTAAATTTTGTGTGAATTGATAAAAAAATTTTAATGTTGCTTAATAGAATGACAGAATAAAACAAATTTAAACTAAAGCGGAAACAGGAGATTTGATTTATGCAAAAGATAATTGAATTTATAAGAGTTTCCTGGCTGGAATTAAAAAAAGTTACTTGGCCAGGTAAAAAAGAAATTCTTGCGTCAATTTTGGTAGTTATTTTAACAAGTTTAATTATGATGATTTACATAGGCATAGTAGATTTTATTTTGGCTAAATTGGTTAAAATAATTTTTAAATAGGTGAATTAAATTATGGCAAGAAAATGGTATATTATAAGTACTTACGCAGGACAGGAAAGTAAAGTAAAAGAAAATTTGGAACAGAGAATAGAAACTTATAAATTAAAGGATAAAATTTTTAATATACTTATTCCTTCGGAAGATGTTACAGAAATAAGAAAGAAAAAGAAAGTTATAAAAAACAGAAAATTTTTCCCAGGATATATTCTTATAGAAATGGATATAGACATTGATACTGAAGAAGGAAAGGAAGTTTTGCATATTTTAAGGCATACACCAAAAGTTACAGGGTTTGTTGGAACAAAAACAAGACCTATACCTTTATCGGATAAGGAAGTAAATGAAATTATGGCGCTTATGGAAGATAGAAAAAAGAAACCACGTATGGCTTCTTATTTTGATGTTGGAGATCATGTGAAGATAACAGAAGGGCCATTTATAAATTTTAATGGTGTTGTTGAAGAAGTAACACCTGAAAAAGGAAAAATGAAAGTTGTTGTTACAATTTTTGGAAGACCAACACCTGTGGAATTAGAATTTGCACAGGTTGAAAAAATTGTTTAAAGAATAGGAGATTTTATTATGGCTGGAGCACCAACAAAATCAGGTAAAAAGAAAAAATTGTTAGTTCAGGTTAAATTGCAGGTTCCAGCAGGCAAAGCTAACCCTGCGCCGCCTATAGGTCCTGCATTAGGGCAGCATGGCGTTAATATAATGGAGTTTTGTAAGCAATTTAATGATAAAACAAAGGATAAAGGCGATACTATAATTCCAGTGGTAATAGATATATATGAAGACAGGTCTTTTACTTTTATAATGAAAACTCCACCTGTTGCTGAACTTTTAAAGAAAAGTGCTAATATTATAAAAGGGTCAAATGAACCTAATAAAACCAAAGTTGGTAAAGTAACCCGTAAGCAAATTGAAGAAATTGCAAAAATAAAAATGCCAGATTTAAATACAACCAAACTTGAATCTGCAATAAAGATGGTTGAAGGCACAGCAAGAAATATGGGAATAATAATTGAATGAAATTTTAAGAATAAAATTAAGGAGTGCAATAAAATGAAAGTTGCAAGTAAAAGACATAGAGAAATAGAAAAGAAAATAGATAGAAATAAAATATACAGTGTTGAAGAAGCAGTTAAATTGATTAAAGAAACTGCTACTGCCAAATTTGATGAGAGTGTTGATATTGCAGTTAATCTTGCCAAAGCGCCAAAGCAGGCAGAACAGCAGATAAGAAATACAATTGTTTTGCCAAATGGGACAGGGAAAAAAGTAAAAATACTTGTTTTTGCAAAAGGAGAAAAAGAAAAAGAAGCCCTGGAGGCAGGTGCTGATTATGTTGGCGCAGAGGAACTGATAGAAAAAGTAAAAACCGGTTGGATAGATTTTGACGTTGTAATTGCCACACCTGATATAATGAA
The DNA here is from genome assembly GCA_938034975.1 of Candidatus Goldiibacteriota bacterium. GTDB lineage: Bacteria > Oederibacteriota > PGYV01 > PGYV01 > DYJU01 > DYJU01. Next base: position 2,237 of record CALHNI010000059.1, read on the forward strand.
AGAAGTTGGTAAGTTAGGTAAAATACTTGGGACAAAAGGATTAATGCCTAATCCAAAGTCAGGCACTGTTACTTTTGAATTAAAAAAAGCAGTAAATGAGTTTAAAGCAGGAAAAGTTGAATTTAGAAATAATAAAGAGGGTGTGGTTCATTTGAGTGTTGGAAAAGTTTCATTTGAAGAAAAAAAGATAATTGAAAATGTAGAAGCGTTTATAAAATTTTTTCTTAAATTGCCTGCGCTTGCAACAAAAGGACAATATGTGAAATCAATGTTTCTATCTTCAACTATGGGAGTAGGGCTTCAGATAGATTTTAAAAAATACTTATAATGTGAAAGGAGTAATATAATTAATATGGGTAATCTTGATAGGAAAAAGATTATAATTAAAGATACTATAACAAAATTCAGGGAATCATCAGGCATTATAATTACGGATTTTCAGGGATTGACAGTCAAACAAATAAATACATTAAGAAGAGAACTTGAAAAAGCAGGAGCAGAATACAAAGTAATAAAAAATACCTTATCAAAGAGAGTCCTAGATGAATTAAAAATAAACAGTAATTTAAAAAGTTATTTTTCAGGTGTAACCGGAATTGTATTTTGTAAGGATTATGTTGCTGCAATAAAAACTTTAACAAATTTTTTAAAAGAAAACGAAGCATTAAAAATAAAAGGTGGTTATATTGAACAAAAATCTTGTACTTTAGAAGAAATAAATGAAATTTCAAAAGTAGGTTCAAAGGAAGAACTTATAGCCAAACTTGTCATGTTGCTCAATCAACCTATAGTTAAATTAGTCAATGTTTTATCAGGTCCTAAGAAAAATATTGTTTATGTTTTAAAGGCAATCAGCGATAAAAAAGAAAAAAAATCTTAAAAAAAATATTTAAGGAGGTGGCAAAGATGGCCATGAAAAAAGAAGATTTTATTAAGGAGATAGAATCAATGAGCGTTCTGGAATTAAATGAACTGGTAAAAGCATTAGAAGAAAAATTTGGTGTTTCTGCTGCGACACCTGTGATGATGGGAGTTGCTCCAGTTGCAGGGCAGGCAGATGCTCAGGCAGAAGAAAAATCAACATTTGATGTTATTTTAACAGGTGCAGGAGATAAAAAAATACAGGTTATTAAAGTAGTAAGAGAACTTACAAATCTTGGATTAAAAGAAGCAAAAGATTTAGTTGATAATGCTCCAAAGCCAGTTAAAGAAGGTATCGCAAAAGAAGAAGCAGAAAAGATTAAAGCAAAACTGGAAGAGGTTGGCGCTGCGGTAGAAATAAAATAAAATTTAATTAATTCAAGGAGAGTTAACCAGTGAGAATAAAGCAAAAGGAAAACATTGAAGAAATTCTTGAAATTCCTGATCTTATGGAGATTCAGAAAAAATCTTATAAAGAATTTTTAATGATTGAACTCCCGCCCGATAAAAGGAAAAATCAGGGATTACAGGAGGTTTTTAACAGTATATTTCCAATTGAAGATAATAATGGAAAATATACCCTTCAATTTATTGGTTATGAGTTTGGTAAACCAAAATATTCGGTAGATGAATGTATTGAAAGGGGAGAATCTTATGCTGCGCCATTAAAAGGAACCTTCAGGTTGATAATAAAAGAAATAGATGAAAAAACAGGGACAAAAGAAATAAAGGAAGTTCCTGAACAGAATATTTATCTTTGTGATGTTCCGTTGATGACTCCCAGAGGCACATTCATAATAAATGGAGCAGAAAGAGTAATAGTCAGTCAGTTACATAGATCACCAGGTGTGAGTTTTGAAGAAGAAACAGAAGAAGAAGTTTTCACAGGGCTTTCAACATATGTTGCTCGTATAGTGCCATACAGGGGGACCTGGATAGAAATTCAATTTGATGCAAATGAAGTTGCGCATATTATTTTAGACAGGAAAAAGAAATTTTTACTTACAACTTTTTTAAGAGCTTTAAGATATGATAGAAACGATAAATCAAAAGGCTCTAACGAGGATATTTTATCTTTATTTTTTAAATCAGAGAATATTGATGTTAGTGAAAAGGAATTGGTTGGAAGAATTTTGGCAAAAGATGTTATTGATAAAAAAACAGGTGAAATTATTGCCGATGCAGGGGCTGTGATTAATAATCAGTTGTTTGAAAAAATAAGAAAAGCAGAAATAAAAAAGGTCTCAACTTTAATTTTTGATGAAGAAAATCCTTATTTGTTATTATTAAAGACTCTTGAAAAGGATAAAAATAAAAATTCAGAAAGTGCTTTACTTGAAATATATAAAAAGATGCGTCAGGGAGAACATTCTATTTTAAATGCCGCAGTAAATTTTTTTAAAGGATTATTTTTTGATCCCAAAAGATATAACCTGGGATATGTTGGGAGATATAAACTTAACAAAATACTCAGAACCAAAAGTGAAAATGAAAAAATTTTAACAATAGAAGATATAATAGAAACAATAAAGAAATTTTATGAAATTAATTTTAAAGGTCTTGAAAAAAGTGATATTGACCATCTTGGTAATAGAAGGGTAAGAAGCGTTGGCGAACTGGTTGAAAATCAATTCAGGGCAGGACTTGCAAGAGTTGAGAGAATGGTCAGGGAAAAAATGACCATAATTGATCCCAAAAATGCAATACCCGCAAATTTAATAAATCCTAAACCGCTTGTTGCTGTATTAAGGGAATTTTTCGGGAGTTCACAACTTTCACAATTTATGGACCAGGTAAATCCGCTTGCCGAACTTACTCATAAAAGAAGAATATCAGCATTAGGACCTGGTGGGTTAAACAGGGAAAGGGCAGGATTTGAAGTAAGAGATGTTCATTATACTCATTATGGGCGTTTATGCCCGATTGAAACGCCAGAAGGGCAGAATATAGGGCTTATAACATCACTTGCGATTTATGCCAGGGTAAATGAATATGGTTTTATTGAAACACCTTATAGAAAAGTAAAAAACGGGGTAGTAACAAATGAAGTTGAATATTTAACTGCTGATAAAGAAGATGATTTTTATATAGGACCTGCTGATATAAAAACAGATGAAAATGGTAAAATTATTCAGGAAACAGTGCTTGCAAGATATAAAGGTGATTTTCCATTAGTTCCACCAGAAAAAATAAATTATATTGATATTTCACCTAAGCAGGTTGTTTCAGTAGCTGCATCTTTAATTCCTTTTTTAGAACATGATGATGCAAATAGAGCTCTTATGGGCTCTAATATGCAACGTCAGGCTGTACCATTACTTGTGACAGAATCTCCACTTGTTGGAACAGGAATGGAAAGAAAAGCAGCATTGGATTCAGGCAGAGCTGTTGTTGCAAGAAATTCAGGAATTGTAGCATATGTTGATGCTGAAACAATTATTATTTTAAAAGATACAAAAGATGATAAAAATATAAAAGAAAATTTAGATATTTATCATTTAAAAAAGTTTAAAAGAACAAATCAGGATACAGCAATAAATGAAAGACCCCTTGTTAAAAAAGGGCAGGTGGTAAAGGCAGGGGAAATAATTGCTGATGGTCCTGCAATGGATAAAGGTGAATTATCGCTTGGGAAAAATGTGATTGTTGCATTTCTACCGTGGTTTGGTTATAACTATGAAGATGCCATAATAATCAGTGAAAATCTTTTAAAAAAAGATATTTTTACTTCTGTTCATATTGAAGAATATGAAGTTGAAGCTCGCGATACCAAATTAGGTGCAGAAGAAATTACAAGGGATATTCCTAATGTGAGTGAAGAATCATTAAAAAATCTTGATGCAACTGGTATAGTAAGAATTGGTGCTTATATTAAGCCAGGTGATATTTTAGTTGGCAAAGTAACTCCAATAACAGCAAGTAATTTAACACCAGAAGAAAAACTTTTAAAAGCTATTTTTGGTTCTAAGGCTGATGAAGTGAAGGACTCTTCATTAAGGGTTCCGCCAGGAATAGAAGGCATAGTTATTGATATAAAAGAATTTTCCCGTAAAGAAAAAAGTAAACGCAAAGATAAAGAAGATGAAAAATTGGGAAAATTAAAAAAAGATAAAAATTTAAAAATACAGGAAATAGAAAATAATTTTAAAGAAAGAATAAAAGAAATTAATGAAAAAAATATCAGTAAGGAAGAAAAAGATAAATTAATTTTATTGGAAAAAGCATATTATGAATACAGAAAATCTAATATAGAAGAAGAATTTAAAAATTCTAAAAATATAAAAAATAATGATTTGCCTCCTGGTGTAAATAAGATTGTGAAAGTTTTAATTGCAAAAAAAAGAAAGATTTCTGTAGGAGATAAACTATCAGGAAGACATGGAAATAAAGGGGTTGTTTCTAGAATATTACCGGTAGAAGATATGCCTTATCTTGCTGATGGGACACCTGTTGATATCATATTAAATCCGCTTGGTGTTCCATCAAGAATGAATGTGGGACAGTTACTTGAAACGCAGCTTGGCTATGCGGCTAAAAATCTAAAAGTAAAATTTATGACACCTGTATTTAATGGAATAAAAGAGAATGAAATAAAAGAATGGCTGAAAAAAGCAAATATTGATGAAGATGGAAAAACCATTCTTTATAACGGAAGAACAGGTGAACCTTTTGAAAACAGGGTTACAGTTGGTGTTATGTATATTATGAAACTTATTCATATGGTTGATGATAAGATTCATGCAAGATCAATAGGCCCGTATTCACTTATAACACAGCAACCACTTGGTGGGAAGGCACAATTTGGCGGGCAGAGATTTGGTGAGATGGAAGTATGGGCATTAGAAGCTTATGGTGCTGCACATACTTTACAGGAAATTTTGACAGTAAAAAGTGATGATGTTGAAGGGAGAAAGAAATTATACGAAGCTATAGTCAGAGGGAAAAATATTCCGGAACCCGGAATTCCGGAATCTTTTAATGTGCTTGTTAAAGAATTACAGGGACTTTGCCTTAATATTGAACTAATTAAAAGGAAAAAATCTGCTAAAAATAATTAAAAGGAGATTTTTTTATGCCTAAGGATTCAAAAAGAAAGAAAAAAAAATCAGTTGAAACAGATGAAAATGTAAAAATAGATTTAAAAAATTTATTGCAAATTCCGGAAGAAAAAAAACCTAAAGAAATAGATTTTAATGCAATAAGAATTTCCCTGGCATCGCCTGAAGTTATAAGAGCGTGGTCTAAAGGCGAAGTTAAAAAACCGGAAACAATTAATTATAGAACATTTAAACCTGAATTTGATGGGCTTTTTTGTGAAAGGATTTTTGGACCTATCAAGGATTATGAATGTGCGTGTGGAAAATATAAGAAACAGAGATACAAAGGTGTTATATGTGATAAGTGTTCAGTTGAAGTTACGGAATCAAGAGTAAGAAGAGAAAGGATGGGACATATTGAACTTGCTGTGCCGGTTGTTCATATCTGGTTTTTAAAAGGTGTTCCCAGTAAGTTATCTTATTTACTTAATTTGTCAACAAAAAGTCTGGAACGGGTAGCATATTATGATAATTATATAGTGATAGACCCAGGCGAAGCAACAGAAGTTGTTAAATATGAATTAATAAATGAAGAGGAGTATACTAAGTATAAAGAAAAATATGGTGATAGTTTTATTGCACAAATTGGAGCAGAAGCAATAAAGACATTATTAAAAGAGATTAATTTAGATAAACTCGCAAGAGAATTAAGAAATGAGATAAGAAAAAATCCTTCAACTCAGAAAAAAAAGGACATAATAAAAAGATTAAAAGTTGTTGAAGCATTTAGAAAATCAGGAAATAAACCTGAATGGATGGTTCTTGACGTTTTACCAGTTATACCACCTGAGTTAAGGCCACTGGTTCAGTTAGATGGGGGTAGATTTGTGACTTCTGACCTTAATGATTTATATAGAAGGATTTTAAACAGGAATAACAGATTGAGAAGATTAATATCAATAAATGCTCCAGAATTAATAATAAAAAATGAAAAGAGGATGATTCAGGAAGCGGTTGATGCTTTATTTGATAATAGTCGCCGTGAAAATCCTGTACTTGGTGCAAGAAACAGACCACTTAAATCTTTAAGTGATATGTTAAAAGGGAAACAAGGAAGGTTCAGACAAAATCTTTTAGGAAAAAGAGTTGATTATTCAGCAAGATCAGTTGTTGTGGTTGGCCCAACTCTTAAACTATATCAGTGTGGATTGCCAAAAAAAATTGCCTTAGAACTTTTTAAACCATTCATTATAAATAAAGTTCAGGAAATGGGTTATACAATAAAAAGTGCTAAAAAAATGGTAGAGCATGTGAGAGCTGAAGTATGGGATATATTAGAAGATATTTTAAAAGATCATGTAGTTTTATTAAATCGTGCTCCTACATTGCATAGACATTCAATCCAGGCATTTGAACCTATACTTATAGAAGGTAATGCGATAACTCTACATCCTTTGGTATGTGGGGGTTTTAATGCTGATTTTGATGGTGACCAGATGGCGGTTCATGTTCCGCTTTCTTATGAGGCACAAATTGAAGCAAGGTTTTTAATGCTTTCTTCGCATAACATAATATCTCCAGCCAACGGAAAACCAATAACAGTTCCAAATCAGGACATTGTCCTTGGGCTATATTATTTAACAAAAGAAAAAAAAGGTTCAGATAGTAAAAAAATATTTTATTCTACTGAAGAAGCATTAATAGCATACAATCATGAAATTATATCCTTACATGAAAAAATAGATGTTAAAATGAAAAATAAAAAGGTTGAAACAACAGTAGGAAGAATAATATTTAATCAAATACTACCTGAAAATATTGAATTTGTTAATGAAAAAATGGATAGAAAACAGGTTGTAAAACTTGTATCGCAAATTTTTGAAAAGTATGGGGCAAAAAAAACAGCAGAAGTTCTTGATAAAATGAAAGATTTGGGATTTAAATATTCAACCCTGGCAGGTATTACGATAAGTGTTGAAGATTTAAAAATTCCGAAGGAAAAGAAAGAACTGGTTCAAAAAGCTGAAAAGGAAACCCAGCATATTCGTAAACTTTTTGAAAAGGGAACAATCACTGAAGGCGAAAGATATAATTCAATAATTGATATCTGGATAAGGACCACAGATAAAATATCTGAATATATGATGAAAGAATTAGAAGAAGACAAAGGCGGTTTCAATTCTGTATTTATGATGGCAGATTCAGGAGCTAGAGGCTCTAAATTGCAAATAAGACAACTTGCAGGTATGCGTGGTCTTATGGCAAAACCACAGAAAAAAATTACAGGTGGGGTAGGTGAAATAATTGAAACTCCGATAGTATCAAATTTCAGGGAAGGATTAACTGTTACAGAATATTTTATTTCAACACACGGTGCAAGGAAAGGACTTGCAGATACAGCTCTTAAAACCGCAGATGCCGGATATTTAACAAGAAGGTTAATTGATGTTGCCCAGGATGTAATTGTTACTGAAGAAGATTGTGGAACAATAAATGGTATAAATATAACTGCTATAAAAGAAGGTGGAGAAGTTATAGAATCATTAAGCGATAGGATTGCATGGAGGGTTGCTCTTGATAATGTGGTGGACCTTATAACTGATGAAGTTATTGTTAAAGCAAATTCATTAATTACACCTTCTGTTGCAAAGCAGATAGAAGAAGCAGGTTATGAAAAAATAAGGGTAAGATCGGTTTTAACCTGCGAGGCAAAAAATGGTATTTGTGCAAAATGTTATGGGGCAGATCTTTCAACTGGTAGATTGGTAGAATTAGGAGAAGCAGTTGGAATCATTGCTGCTCAATCCATTGGTGAACCAGGGACACAGTTGACTTTAAGAACCTTCCATGTAGGTGGGACAGCAAGCAGAGTTGTTGAACAATCAGAGATAAGGGCAAAACATGATGGCATTGTTTCCTTTTCAAATTTACGATATGTTATAAATCAGGAAAACAATATGATTGTAACAAACAGGAATGCTGAGATAAGTATATATGATGAAAAACATGTGGAAAGAGAATTATTGCATATACCCTATGGTACAATATTAAAAGTAAAAGACGGTGAAAAAATAAAAGCAGGGGATATTATTGGTTTATGGGACCTATATAATATTCCTATTTTTACTGAAAAGGAAGGGAAAGTCAAATTTGATGATATTGATGACGATACAATGATTGAACAAACCGATGCTACAACCGGCCAATACGGGAAATTTATAATTGAAAGCAGAGATAAGAAAAAATATCCCCATATTAATATTGTTGATGAAAATAATGAAATTATTTTGTCGTATTCAATTCCAACTGGTGCACGTCTTGAAGTTGATGATGGTCAGAAAGTTACTGTAGGACAGGTTTTGGCGAAATTTCCACGTGAACTTATGAAAACAAGGGACATAACAGGTGGATTACCAAGAGTTGCTGAACTTTTTGAAGCCCGTAAACCAAAAAATCAGGCTTTAATTGCTGAAATAGATGGAAGGGTTATTATTGAGGAAACACAGGAAGGAGCAAGAAAAATTATTATACAAAATGATAGTGGGATAAAAAAACAGTATATTATTCCTCCTGGAAAATATGTTAATGTAAGAGAGGGAGATATAGTAGAATCAGGTGAACAATTGATAGATGGTAATATAAACCCGCATGATATACTGGATGTTCGTGGAGAAAGTGCTGTTCAGCAGTATTTATTAAATAAAGTTCAGGAAGTTTATAGATTACAGGGAGTCACTATTCATGATAAACATATTGAAGTTATTATACGGCAAATGATGAAAAAGGTTAAAATAGAAGATCCTGGTGATACAAAATTTTTAATTGATGAACAGGTTGATAGATTTGAATTTAAGAAAGAAAATGAAAAGGTTATTAAAGAAGGTAAAAATCCTGCTAAAGGTAAACCGTTGTTACTTGGTATAACAAAAGCTGCGCTTTCAACTGAAAGTTTTATATCAGCTGCTTCGTTTCAGGAAACCACTCGTGTTTTAATAGATGCTGCAATAAACGGTAAAATAGATAATTTAAAAGGGTTGAAGGAAAATGTAATAATCGGACATTTAATATCAGCCGGAACAGGTGTTGAAGAATTTAAAAAATTCAGGAATGTAGAAAGGAGAAAAGTATCTAAAAAAGTTAAAAAAGAATAATTTTTTTGTTGACAATATTTTTTGAATTTATATAATAAGTGATTGTTTTTAAGGTTCTTTTAAGTTTTTTGGAAAAACTTTGAAAAAAAGACGGAGAAGTTTTTCCGTCTTTTTGTATTTAATAAATAAAAATGGATTTTATGGAGGAAAAAATTGCCGACAATTAATCAATTAGTAAGAAAAGGAAGGAAAATACAAAGAAAAAAAACAAGTGCACCTGCTTTGAAAGGTTGCCCACAAAAGAGAGGAGTTTGCACAAGAGTTTATATTGTAACTCCCAAAAAACCAAATTCTGCATTAAGGAAAGTAGCCAGAGTAAGATTGACAAATAAGATGGAAGTTATAAGTTACATACCAGGCGTTGGTCATAATTTACAGGAACATTCGATTGTTCTCATAAGAGGTGGCAGAGTAAAGGATCTGCCAGGGGTAAGATACCATGTTATTAGAGGAGCTCTTGATACTTTAGGCGTTGCAGATAGGAAACAGGGTAGATCAAAATATGGAACTAAAAAACCAAAAGAAGTTAAAAAAACTTAAAAAAACAGGAGTAAATCTAAATGGGTAGAAGAAAAAAACGAGAAGAAAGATATATAGCACCTGATCCAAAATATAATAATATTATTATTTCGCGTTTAATAAATTGTGTAATGCTAGAAGGTAAAAAAAGCATTGCAGAAAAAATTGTTTATGGAGCATTTGAAATAATAGAAAAGCAGGGCAAAGACCCTGTGCAAACATATAAAACGGCATTAGAAAATGTAAAACCTATGTTAGAATTAAAATCAAGAAGAATAGGTGGAGCAAATTATTTAATACCAGTTGAAGTTAACCCTGACCGCAGATTATCACTTGCTATCCGATGGATAGTAAATGCGGCAAGAGAAAGAAAAGAAAAAATTATGATAGAAAGACTTGCAAATGAAATCTTATCCGCTGCATCAGGTGAAGGTGGAGCAGTAAAGAAAAAAGAAGAAACTCATAAAATGGCAGAGGCAAATAAAGCTTTTGCGCATTTCAGATGGTAATTTAAAGGAGTTTTTATGTCGCGTGAATATCCATTAAAAAAAGTAAGAAATATAGGTATAATGGCGCATATTGATGCAGGAAAAACCACTTTAACTGAAAGAATTTTATATTATACCGGCAAAGTGCATAAACTCGGCGAGGTCCATGAAGGGTCTGCAACTATGGATTGGATGGAACAGGAGAGAGAAAGAGGTATAACTATTACTTCTGCGGCAACAACCTGCTTTTGGAAAGAACATAAAATAAATATTATAGATACACCAGGACACGTTGATTTTACAATTGAAGTTGAAAGAAGTTTAAGGGTTTTAGACGGCGCAGTTGCAGTTTTTGATGCGGTAAATGGTGTCGAACCCCAATCAGAAACAGTCTGGAGGCAGGCAGATAAATACAAGGTTCCAAGAATTGTATTTTTAAATAAAATGGATAGAGTTGGTGCTGATTTCTGGATGTCAGTAAATAGCATAGAAAAAAAATTATCAGCAAAACCTGTTCCAATTCAATTACCACTAGGTTCAGAAGATAAATTTAAGGGCGTTATTGATCTCATAGAAATGAAGGCAATTATATGGCTGGAAGAAACATTAGGTGCAAAATATGAAGTAACAGATATCCCTGAAGAATTTAAATTTGAAGCAGAAGAAAACAGAGAAAAGCTTTTAGAAGCAATATCAGATTTTGATGAGGAATTAATGAATGATTTTTTGGAAGGAAAACAGATATATCCAGAAAATATAATAAAAGCTATAAGAAAAGGGACATTGTCTTTTTCAATTGTGCCAGTTTTATGTGGAACCGCATTTAAAAACAAAGGTGTTCAGCCGGTTTTAGATGCAGTGGTTAATTTCCTTCCTTCACCTGATGATTTGGGTTCTATAAAAGGGTTTAATCCTAAAAATGAAGATGAAATAATAGAAAGAAATATAAAAGATGAAGAACCATTTACAGCACTTGCATTCAAAATAGTTTCAGATCCTTATGTCGGAAGATTAACTTATTTTAGAATTTATTCCGGAAAAATTGAAACAGGTTCTTATATTTATAATTCAACCCAGGGAGCAAAAGAACGTGTTGCAAGACTTTTAAGAATGCATGCTAATCACAGGCATGAAATAAAAAAAGCCCATTGTGGAGATATTGTTGCAGCGGTTGGTTTGAAAAATACTTTTACAGGCGATACTTTATGCGATGAAAATCACCCGATTATTCTTGAAAAAATTTCGTTCCCAGAGCCTGTTATTTTTGTTGCTGTAGAACCAAAAACCCGCGCTGACCAGGAAAAAATGGGAATTGCATTAAATAAACTTGCTGAAGAAGATCCCACATTTAAGATTAAAACTGATTCGGAAACCGGGCAAACAATAATTTCAGGAATGGGAGAATTACATCTGGAAATAATAGTTGACAGAATGAAAAGAGAATTTAATGTTGAAGCAAACATTGGCAGACCAGAAGTAGCTTACAGGGAAACAATATCCAAAAAAGCATCAGCAGAAGGTAAATATATAAGGCAAACAGGTGGAAGAGGGCAATATGGTCATGTAATATTGGAAGTTGAACCCAATAAAAAAGGAGCAGGTTATAAATTTGTCAATAAGATTGTTGGAGGAATAATACCCAAAGAATATATCCCAGCTGTTGATAAAGGTATAAAAGAGGCAATAGATTCAGGTGTTATAGCAGGTTATCCTGTGTGTGATGTTATTGTAACTTTATATGATGGTTCTTTTCATGAAGTTGACTCGTCAGAAATTGCATTTAAAATAGCAGGCTCTATTGCTTTTAAAGAAGCTTTTAAAAAAGCAGCACCTTTAATCTTAGAACCAATAATGGAAGTTGAGGTTGTAACTCCTGAAGAATTTATGGGCGATGTAATAGGAAATTTAAATGCACGTAGAGGAAAAATAGAAAGAGTAGAAAAAAGAGGAAAACTACAGGTTATTAAATCTTTTGTTCCTTTAGCAGGTATGTTTGGATATTCAACAGATTTAAGGTCTTTATCACAAGGCAGAGCAACATATACAATGCAATTTGCAAGTTATGAACCTGTACCGAATAATTTAAGAGATGATATTATTGAAAAATATGCAGGTACAAAAACTACATAAAAAATAAGGAGGCACATAATATGAGTAAGCCTAAATTTGAGAGGACAAAGCCACATGTAAACGTTGGGACAATAGGGCATGTGGACCACGGGAAGACGACATTAACAGCAGCATTGACCAAAGTAATGGAATATAAGGG
>CALHNI010000060.1 GCA_938034975.1 Candidatus Goldiibacteriota bacterium
CCTTGTTTTATACCCTTCCCTGCATAAATCACAATAAAAAGTAAATTGAAATCCCGATTCTGTGCTGTTATCTGCCATATTGCTCGTAAAACTTATAAATTTACCTTCTGCCATTTTTCTCCTCCTTATTTATATTTTAAACAATTAAAGTATAACACAAGGACTCTCATTTGTCAACATTTTTCTCCTTTTTTAATGTGTCCATATATAATAACGATTCTGAATCTCCTGCTCTGAGCGTATTATATTTGAAATTATTAACTCATCAATCATAATTTCTCCACCTGAAATCCCCCATGGGGGTAAATATAAATAATCAGACATACTCCAAGCAGGAACTGCAGGATCTGTATCCGTTGCTTCAAGAATTCCATTTATATAAATCTTAGACCCTTCATTCCCAAATGTAACTGCAATATATGTCCATTCATTTAAATTAACCGCGTTATTTGATACAGGATCTGTATAATCACATTGCCAGCAAAAAAAAGTTACTTTCCCATTAGCATTTATACTTATACCCATAACATAACCAGCAGCCGGGGGAGAAGATACATTATACCATTGTCCCGACATTATACCTTTATCATAAATATTTGTTTTTATCCAGAATTCAACAGTTCCTGTATTTGTTCCAATATTACTATACTTTATATAATTATCAGATGGCATAAATGATAAACAATTTCCCATTTTGGATAAATATGATGGGATATAATTTACTGTTCCAATAACTGTTTTTGTTGATGTCCCAAAATAAATATTTTCATCTTCCATTTTATCCCATAAAATAACATTTGCATCAATGGCAATAGTTGGTAATGGAGTAAATGTATTTGTTATAGTTTGAGTTGAAGTTATTGTATAAGTTGGTGTAGAAGTAAAAGTATTCGTTGGTGTTGACACATAATTTGTCGTTTCCCATATATTTGTCCCAAGTCCGGAGGATCTGCCTAATTGTCCATAACCATTATCACCTGTTACTAATACGCTGCCGTCATTAAGCAAAACAATACTATGTTCATTACCACCGGATACTTCAATTACATTTTCATCTATAACTTTTGACCAGATGTTTTTATTCTGATAATTCCCGGTCCCAAGTTGTCCAAAATTATTATAGCCAGTTACCCATAAACTACCATCATTATTTAAAACCAAACTATGTGAGCTGCCACCCGAACAGGATAAAACAGGCCCTAACATAACCTCTTTCCACATATTTATATCGTCATTATTGCCTGTTCCTAACTGCCCAAAATAATTGTCACCAGTTGCCCATAAAGAACCATTATTTTTTACAGCTAAACTAAAATATCCACCAGCCTTTATAGCAATAACATCTGTTAACACCTGTGTCCAGGTATTTATCTCAGAATTATTTCCTGTCCCTAATTGTCCTAGGTTATTTCTACCCGTTGCCCATACACTTCCATCACTTTTTAAAATTAAACTATGATAACCATCTGCTGCTATTGCAACAACTCCTGTTGCAACCTGTGTCCATGTATTTGTATCAGAATTATCACCTTTGCCCAATTGTCCATATTCATTAGCTCCTGTTGCCCATACGCTTCCATCATTTTTTAAAATTAAACTGTGATACCACCCACATGCTATTTCACTTACACTACTATTTGTCTGTATCCAATTATTAGTATTTGAATTATTACCTGTTCCCAACTGTCCATATTCATTATCTCCTGTTGTCCATACACTTCCATCATTTTTTAATGCCATACTATGACGCCATCCTGCTGCTATTGCACTTACTCCTGACAAAACATAAGTCCAGGCATTTTTATCAACATTATCACCTGTTCCTAATTGTCCATTATAATTGTATCCTGTTGCCCACACATCACTATCATCTTTAACAATTAAACTATGATAATAACCAGCTGATATTTTTTTAGTTTTTATAGGAAGCAATGTCGGTATTGATGTAATAGTAAATGTAGGTGTTGCTGTAAAAGTATAAGTTGATGTTAAAGTTAGTGTTGATGTTTGTGTTAAAGTTAATATTGAAGTTTCTGTTAGTATAATTGTTTCAGAAGATGTTTCTGTTTCTGTATGGGTTATTGTTGCAGTATCAATTATTACAGAGGATGTATTAGTTTCTGTTGGTGTAGAAGTAAAAAAAACAGTTGGTGATGCTGGTATAACCGGACTTGAAGGTTCAGAACTTTTCTTACAGGAAATTAAAAATAAAAAAATAGCAAACACAGTTAAAAAAATATTTTTTTTCATTTTAAAATTCTCCTTTTTTAAATTATTTTATTTCCACATTCCCCGCAAAATTTAACTCCGGCGGGATTTTTTGCTCCGCATTTTGGACATTTGGTAAGATTAAGTGGTGCTCCACAATTATTACAGAATCTACCTTCTCCAGCTGGTTTGCCACATTGCGGGCATATAGTTTGTTTACTTTCTATTTCACCTGTAAACACCTGTGTCTCTGCTGCTTTTTTGTAAATATCATCCACTGCTTTTTTGGACTTTGCCGCAGCAACTTCTACATTTACACGCGGTGCATCTGCTACACATAAACCTTCCTGCTCATTCCAGTCATTTTCACATACCCATTTTTTACATTTTGGACATCTTTTAAAATGTTCTTTTGCTTCATTGGTTGCGAGTTCAAAAGCTGCCTCATGTTCTTTATGCCACTCTGGCGACATACCTGAAAATTTCTGACTTAATGCATCAGCTGCCCTTTCTGCTCCGTAACCCACCCCATATTTACCTGCCATCTGTGTTGCAGCGCTAAAAATCCTTCCTAAATCTTTTATAAATTTTCCTTTTTTATATGTCTTTGATTCTATAAACCTTGTTTTATACCCTTCCCTGCATAAATCACAATAAAAAGTAAATTGAAATCCCGATTCTGTGCTGTTATCTGCCATATTGCTCGTAAAACTTATAAATTTACCTTCTGCCATTTTTCTCCTCCTTATTTATATTTTAAA
>CALHNI010000061.1 GCA_938034975.1 Candidatus Goldiibacteriota bacterium
CGTTTTTCAGGGGAAAAGAGAAAATATAAAAAAGATACATAAAAAATAAAAATTTTAATAGTGTGTTTATTTTTAAAATTAAAAAACAGGTGAATTAAAGTAATGTGCTATAAAAACAAAAAATTATTAAACAAAAAAGACAAAAATATTTTATATTTCCGTAAAAACGTATTTTCTAATGCGTTTTATAAAAGGAGCAACGTAATGGATATAATGAAGCAACAAAATGGATTTACATTGATAGAAGTGGTTGCTTCTTCAGTAATAGTTGCATTTATTATACTTTCGATTGTTATTCTACTATCATATATTTATAAAGGAATTATGTCTTCTAAATTTAAATCAAATGCTATTCATCTTGCAGAAGAAAACATAGAACTTTTAAAAAATTACACCTTCGGAAGTTTGAATGTTACTCCTGATGAATGTCTGCCTGAACCACTATCTAATTTACACAATGAAAAAAATCCATGGGCTCCTGAATATGTAACTTTTGCAGGAAAGGTTATGACTGTTTATAAAATTGTTCAATATGCCAAAGAAGATACTACAGGTAATTTAATTCCAATAACAATTGCAGAATATAATACAAAACAGATTGATTTACCTATGAAAATGGCAAAAGTTATTGTTACATATCCATCTTTTTACGGCTCAGGAAATATTGTAAGGACAGAAATGATAAGTTATATTGGTGACAAAGGAACAGCAATGAGCGGTATAAAAATTAAAGGAAGAGTTCAGTATAAAGAAACAGGCGGACAATCAAATCCGCCAGGTCAGGCAGCAGCAACTCTGGTTTATATAACCGGTCATCCTGAATATACTGTATATGCAGATAATACACAATCTGATCCGCAGGCACGTGGATATTTTACAATTTACAATGTTGTTCCTGGTATTTATTATCTTTATGCATCTGGCGACGGTGTCCAGACAGCAGCATATTCTGGTAATCCAATTATTGTAACAGAATCAACTCCCGATATAACTGGTATTGAAATTAATTGCCCTAAAAAAAGAGTTGCAACAATTTCCGGAACTGTTTATGACACAAATGGAAATCCTATAAATGTTAATAACTATCGTGTTGATGGAAGAGTTATATGGGCTAATGATGGGCTTTCTTGGACAACAACTGCAAATACTTCTGGTTATTATAGCATAAAAAATATTGACCCTGATGTTGGGCTTGTAACTGTTACTGCAGTTTTTACTGATATATCAGGTTACACTTATATGACATCAAAAGTTCAAACTGTTGCTCAAAATGGTTCTTATATTGTAAATCTTTATTTACAACTGTTGACGAGTGGAACAGGGTCTTTAAATGTAGAAGTTTATGATGCAGATGATAGGGTAACCCCTATTTCAGGAGCAACTGTTATATTAGCAGATGTTGGTGGAACTATAACTTATGTCACAACAAGCGGTTCAGGGCTTTATACTTTTTCACCTGTTAATAACGGTAATTATCTTTTATCAGCATCAAAAATAAATTACAAATTTGAAGGAAATCCCAAACAAGTAGCAGTCACTTCTTCTTTCAATCCAAATCAAAAAATTTACCTTATAAAAGTTGGCAGTATTAGCGGGACAATCACTGATGAAACAACAGGAAATCCAGTCCCATCTATTCAGGTTAAAGTCGTAGATAATTATGGTTCAGGTAAATTACTTGGCGATGGTATGTCAAATACATTTAATGGTTATTATCTTATAGAAGGTATCCCAACCGGTTCTGATAATCTTGTAAAAATAGAACTAACCGGTTCTGATTATACCTGGGTTACACCTGAAAAAGGATATTATAACAATGTTCAGGTAAGCCATGGAGTTACAACTCCAAATAAAAATTTTGTTATAAAAATGCAAAACAAACCTATAAAAGGCACAGTAAATTTTCCTTCTAATTCGCCAGTTAAACCTGATGAAGGTGTTTTGATAATTGCACAACCAACATCTGTAACAGTTCTTCCACACACTTATAGAATAGGAAATCCTCCTTATGAAGCGCAAAATAACTATTTCAGGGATAAATACCCTTATTTTTCAACTATTTGCAAAGGTGATTATAATTATTCTGTTTCTGTTCCGATGGGAACCAACTATAATTTATATGCTTATTATTGTTATCTATCGTTTCCGGCTAAAACTTTTGTCAAATTATACAGCACAATATCAAATGTTGCACCAAATTCTACAAATAATAATTTTTCATCATGGACAAGTTATTAAAAATAAAAGGTAAAAAAAATGAGTAAAACTAAAATTTTAAAAAACAAAATCGGCTGGACATTACTTGAACTTTTGATGACTTCTTTACTTTTAGGTGCCCTTGGTTATGGCACATTAAAAATTTTCACAGATGGATTAAAAATATGGCATAACAGTTCTGCTCGGCTTGCTTTATATTCAGAAGCACGCCTTACAATGCTTTTGCTTACCAAATTTGTCCAGAACTGCCAGGGCAGCACAATAAGAATATCAAGATTTAATAATAATCAGCCTGCTCAAAGTTTTATTTCAGGCATATTAGTGGAACCGCTTTATGTAAAAACCACAACCGGATATTGCTGTGGAAGCGGTTCTGATACAATAACTGTCGGTTCTGCAAATAATCCAAATAAAAATCATACTCGCATATACCAGCAGGATAATAAATTAATAGTTGCTTATCCATATCTTGTTCCTGGGACTGATATCAGGGATAAAAATGCTGTTGAAGCAAATACTTATTACAAGTATATTACGTTATCTACAAATTTAGAATCACTTATTATTACCTATGATGATTCAAAACGTGATAAAATTATATTGGTATCTGCAAGATTTGTAAAAACAGGTTTTCAAAATCAACTGCAACGCGTAAATTTAAAACAGGCAATCGCAGTAAAAAGAATGCATTCATCCGGCTATTATGCAAATTAAACAAAAAAGGTGATTTATTTTATGAAAAAGAAAAAAATTAAATTTAAAAAACAAAGAGCACAAACATATCCTGTTGTTTTAATAATAGCAGTTATTCTTTCAATATTTGCAACAACTTTGCTTTTTCTTTTTAGGCAGGAATCCAAAATGCTTATCAAATCTATGAACATACTAAAGAAACAGGAACTTGCAACTATTGGTTTAGAACATGCTCTTGCCAAATTACAGCAGGGGTCTAACTGGTTTTATGTGCCTCTTGCTGGTTTTAAATATGATAAAGAATATAATGTTGAAAACATAGGATATTATTCTATTTATATTGTTGCTGGAAATTTATTTTATACAAATATTGCAAATCCATCTACCAGACAGGGACAATCAGAATACAGAACAATAGGTATTAAAGTAAAAATAACAAGAACAGCAGATACATCACAGTATTATGCTGTTGTTAAAAAAACTGGTTATGGTGGACCTTTGATTGCAAAAGGAAAAATTGATTTGCCTTGTAATAATAATGTTATTGATGATAATGGTTATTCTATGTATTCTTTTTATTGGGGAGACATATATTCAGCAAATCCGAATGATGGTTATTGTAAAATCCCTATTATTAGAGATACACAAAAAAGTTGGGTAACTCCGGATCCCTGGATGCCGCATGTTTACGCAAAAGGCAATATATATACAGCAATTGGAGGAACAGGTGGCTGTGGTGGAATAACTTATAATTTTGGTTATGTTTATGATGATATGTCACCATCTGCTCATTGTCATCCATATTCTGAATTTGCCAAAGCACCTGATCTCGCATTAGAAGCATTTAAAAAACTTGCTTATGAAAACAATGCTTATTATGGTCCTGTTACAATAGGCGGCCAGGCAGGAAATTTAAATCCATATTTTATAAATGACGGTTTACATGATTTAGCTGATCTTTATGCAAATTCCTGTAGTGTAATCTCAACTGTTGTGAAAAAATTAAGTTCTTCTGCAGATGTGCTTTTCATAGATACAACTGATGCCTTACCACTTACAAAAACAGGCACCAATAACTGGAACACATATACCGGAAAACTACTTGTTACTGAGTCTGCAAATACTTTAAAACTTTATATAGATGCAAATGAACAATTTGGCACTATGGGATATTTATTTGTAATGGGTCCTTTACAACTTATTGGGAATTATCCTGCAGAAGGACTTCCTGAAGCAGCAGCCGCAGCACCTGCCGGCGTTTTTCAATTTAACTCTGATGATTCTTCTCCTAATGATGCTTTAATTGATTATGTTATTCCACCTGATAATTACTATTACCCGCAGGCAAGCGATGGAACTCATTATTATAAAACCGGAAACAATGAAAAAAACTGGAATTTATACAATATAAAACATGCTGGTTTTTTATATACAGCTGGCGAATTAAAAATAGGAGGCCAAAGAAATACAAGGTCCACTTATAATTGTGTTGTATCAAGTAATAGGGGGTCCTCTAGCACAGGTGCAAGCGATATATGCATTTACGGCACAATTTATATAGATGAATATGGCACTTTAACTGTTGATACAACAAATGATCCTAATGCACGGCTTTATGTTTATTACAATCCCAATATGAATATTTTTGGTAATTTAGGTGATAAGGTCTCGGTTATGTCTTTTGGTGAATTTACATTTTTAATCCCTACCCCGGTTCCACAGTATCCGACTTTTTAAAATAATAAATGGATTTTAAAAAATTTAGTTATCTTTTAAAAACAATTTTGTTCTTTTGTATTATTTTGTCTACTGTTTTTTTTTCAAAAAATTATTATGATTCTTATCAACTTGCAAAGGCATCTGGTTTTTTATTTTTCATTCTGCTTTTTTTTATAATATCCCTTTTTGAACAGAAACAGGAAATAAAAATAACTCTTTTTTTGGTTTTTTATTTTTTATTTATTTTTTATATTTTTATTCGCTTGTTTAATATAAAATTTTATCTTCCTTCTTATTTTACAGCAGTTTTACTTACGCCTTTTGCCTTGGGTATTTTACTTTTTTTAAAACCGAATTTAAAAAAATTTCTTATTTTAGTTAATATTCTTGTTTTTGTTTCATGTATTTATGGCATTTACCAGTATTTTTTAAAAAATATTAGACCATTTTCTTTTTTTGGCAATCCAATTTTTTTTGCAGAATTTTTGGTTATTTTAATCCCATATATTTTTATCTCTTATTATTTTTTTACTAAGAATACTTTATTTTTTTCATTTAATATATTTATAATTTTAATAACACTTATCCTTTGCTCATCCCGTGGTCCTTTAATATCTTTTTTAATTTCTTTTTTTATTTTTTTTATAATGCTTTTAAAAAATAATTTTTTAAATTTCAATAAAACATTCATTTATCATTTTATATTTATTACCTTTTTTTTATTTTTTACTTTTTTTATAACTCCTCATTTTCATAATGCAATAAAAAACAACGCTGAAAGAATTTTTAACCTTTTTTCAAAAAATAGTTCAGCAATAAAAACAAGGATTTTAACATCAAAGGTTGCTCTATCATTTGCAAAAGAAAATTTAATTACAGGAAATGGACCCGGATCTTTTAAATATTTTTTTCCCAAATATCAGTCAGATATTTTAAAAAACGATAAAAATTTTAATTTTATAAATACATCTTACGTCCATAATGATTATCTTCAATTATTAGCAGAATTTGGATTTTTAGGTTTATTTTTGTTTTTATTTTTTATTTTTTCCCTGTTTTATTCTTATGACAGGTCAATTTATTATATGGATAATAAAATTTTTTTATTTTCATCTGCTTCGGTAGCCTCGCTTTCTTCTGTCTTAATTGAATCTTTTTTTAATTTCCCACTTTTTATTTTTCCTTCTGCATTGCTTTTTTATATAATTTGTGGAATTTTATACTCTAACATAAGAAATTTTTTATCCTTTTATTTTTTTAAAATAAATTCAATTATTTTAAATGTTTTTTTTATATTTTTGATAATAGTCACAATTTTTATGAAACCATTTGACTATATTTCAAATTTTTATCTTAATCATGGTATAAATCTTACCTTAAAATACCTGCCGAGAGATAGGGATTATTTATTTAAAGCAATAAAATTAAATCCATACAGCTTTAATAATTATTTTTTCATTGGAAATGCTTTTGCTTCAATACGAAAATACGAAGATGCTATTTATTACTATAAAAAATGTTTTGATATTTATCCTTTTTCTTCTGATATTTTTTATAATATAGGAGTTATGTATTTTTCACAAAAGGATTACGAAAATGCTGAAACTTATTTTAAAAAGGCTATAGATTTATATCCTGATTTTGCTGATGCTCATTTTAAACTCGGCAAAGTATATCAAAACACAGACAGGCAGGAACAGGCAAATATAGAATTTTCTATCGCAAATAGATTAGCCCCATTTTTATTTCAAAATGAATTTTCTAAATCAGTTCTGTTTTTTGATGAAGTAAGTTTTGAAATAAGATATAATGGAAAATAATTTCATAAGGACTTCCAATATGAAAAAAATTATAAAAAAAATTATTTATAAATTAGAAAATTATCCGCTTTCTTTTAACAATTTTATTTTAACCTTATTATCAATAGCATTCATAAGAAGTTTCTTTGAAGGATTATTGGAAAAAAAAAGAGTAATAGGCCACATTTTAACTACAAATTATTATGATTCTTTAAGACATAATTTAAATTTCTGGACTTTGGAATGGTTGGCAATGTTTTCAACTCTTGTTTTGATTTTTTATATTTTTACAAAAGAAAATTTAATAAAAATATCAAAAGTTTTGCTTTTTTCTTATCCTGTTATAATTTTACCTGTTATTCTTGATTATTTTATATATTTTCCATTTGGTTCTGAAATTACATATTTTTACACTTCAACCGAATATATGAATGCACTTTTGAATTTTTTTAATTTTAAAATTGAAATTCCAAAAGCATCTTTAGGCGTAAGAATAGAAGTTTTAATTGCTGTTTTGTTATCTTTTATTTATATTTATACTAAAAAAAATAATTTTTTAATTGCTTTAATTGGAACATTAACAGTTTATTTTATGGCGATTTCCTCTATGGCTTTTCCGGTTTTTATATTATTACCCATTATTTTTTTCTTAAAAAATCATGATGCATTTATATTTAATTTTTTTTCCAATATTAATTTCCCGTATGATTCAGAAAGCAAAGTTGCAATTTTTATAATTTTTTACTTATTATTTATTCTTTTTTTATTGTCCATAATATATAATAAAAAACTGGTTAAACAATTTTTAACTGTAATCATTAATAAACATATAATATACTTTAATATTTTAATTTTTTTATATGGGGTCTTGGCTGCTGCAAAACAAAATTTTATTGAATCTAAAACAAATATTTTTCATTCATCTTTTACAATATTTTATATTTTAAGCGGAATTTTTCTTATTTTTTTTATTTCCTTAATTTTTCTGCTTTTAAACAATGATGAAAACACAGATTTAAAAAAATCCCTGTCAAAATATTTTGATTTATTTTTATTTATTTTTATTTTACTTTCTCTTTTCCTTTCAATATCAATATCTTATCCGGTTTTTTTAATAAATATTTTTGTTTTTTCTTTATTTGTTTTATTGTTTAAAAATCCTTTTAATCTTTATAAAATTTTTATTTTTAAAATAATAATTTATTCTCTTTTGTCCTGTATTTTTGTGCTTTTGGGTTTTGCTTTTATTTACGGCATCTACGCCCCACAAAAAATTACTTTTACTCTAACTGCTATCTTATTTCTTCTGTTTTTATCTTTGCATTTTTTAGCAAACACAGAAGAAAAAATTTTAAATATTGTATCTTTATTTCTGATTTTATTTTCTTATTTAATTTCAGGGATATTATTATTGGATAATAAATTAATTTTTGTATTTGCAATTTTATCAGGTTTAATTACTGTGTTTTTTTCATTTATAAATAAAAAAGAAATTGGATTTTATATTTTAATTTTATTCTTATTAAGTATAAGTATATGTATATCCTGAAAGTAATAATAGAAAATTGCAATCTTCAGGAGAAAAATATTATAAATTTAAAAAACGGAAAATAAAAGTGATGCATTATAAAAATATTTTATTTTCCCTAAAAAAAACATTAGGAAATGCTTTTTTAAGGTATTATTATAAATCTTTTTTATACAAATATCTTTGCAATAACAAATTCCGGATTATTTCCAAGGGTTCTTTGAACCTGTGCATCTTCTTTTACTATTTTTCTGACAACATCTTTTGCCTGTTCATAATTTCTGTTATAGTATTTTATTATTGTATCCCTTACCTCTAATGGTTCTGACTGCGCAACGTATTGCAAGAGCAATTTGACATTGTTTTCTATACTATAAATCGTTGCGTATCTTAACAGGACACATACTTTTCTTTTACTCATTTTAGGTGGAGGACCTAATCCATTAACAACATTAAATACAAAATCTATATAATCCTGAACTGCATCTTCACGGGACGCAGCATCTACAAGTTCAGAAGTTATTGCAAGATTAAATTTTTTATCCTCGCCTGTCCATTTGACCTGGGCTTTTTTTTCTATTTTACCAGTATAATCGCCCATAAAGGTTCCTTCGTTTATTTCCCCACGATAATTATAAATCGGATCTTTTGCAAGATAAAGGCCAACTGCCTTCATAACTTGAACTTCCACAGGAGTAAATGAGATATTTGCCCCTTTTTTTGCCGGTTCTCCACTTACAAATCCCATTATAAACCTGTCTTCCAAAAAATCCACATAATTTCTTATTGGTTCAATTATTATTGGCGGAATTATATATAAACCGTCCTGGTCTTTGGGGAATGCATTTATATGTATTGCTGTTATTTTTTCAAGAGCTTTAATTACATTTTCTGGTGTACAAAAATAATACTCACTTGCTTTTTCTATGTCAGGTATCTGAGAATCTAAAAGTATTCTTGCCCCTGAAAACGGGACTCTGTTTGGTGATTTTTCAGCAGCATTTACAATAAAACTATTTATAATACTGATATCACGTTTTATAAGGTCAAGATGTTCTTCCTTATAAGAATCAACAACCCTGGAATTTTCTTCTGCTACCATTGTTTCTGCTTTTTCCAGTTCAACTTCTTTTTGTCTTATATCATCTATTTTTTCTTTTATCTCAACAATTCCTTCGTTTGCTCTTTGAAAAATTTCAGAATATAATTTTGTAAAATCTGAAAGTGCCTTTGCGATCATATCTATTCTTTCTTCCAGTGCTTTTCTTAATTTTAATTCATCCCCGGATATTTTTTTACCTTTTTGAAGTAAATCAAAATATTTTTTTACAGCATCAAAATTTGTCTTTAAACTTTTTAATTTAACTATATCCATACCAGCAATCTGGTCTATGTAATTACCTATTGTTCTTATTAAATTAGCACCTGCTTTTAAACTATCATTTTTCTTCCATTCTAAACTTGCCTTTAATTTTTTTGGGTCAATCTTTTCTTCAACAACTCTCCTTTTTTTACCGGAAGTATCAATCAATGGTATTTTGCCTTCTGCAATTGCTTTCATTTTATCAAGTACAGGAAAAATAAAATCTTTAAAAGTTGATTCCGGCACTTTTTCAAAAGTTTCTAAAAGTTTTGCATAGACATTACTGTCCAAAAGTTTTATTTCTTTTCCATTTATATTTACAACATCCGCAATTGCTCCTGTGGTTAAAAATAATCGTTGATATTTATTTAAATTATTTAATCTGTTATTTATAAGTGATGTTATGAGTGTATTATATGCATTTCTTAATTTATTTACTTTTACTACATCTTCTATTTTATTTCCACTTTCTGATTTTTCTTTTGAAAAAAATTCAATCGCGCTCAAAACTATTTCTTTTACTTCACCATCAATGCCTTCTAAAACATAATTAATTGCTTCACCAGGTTTTACATCTGCTTTTATCTCTGACATTAAATTTCACTTCCTTTCAAATATTGAATTTTTGTTTTTTATTATGAAACGACTTTTCAGTTTTTAATTAAAAAAATTAAATCATTTATTTGCAGATTTTCTCTTTTGAAGTTCCATTTTAATAATTTCTGAAATTCTCGGATTATTAAGAAGAATTTTCTTAAAATCTGACTTATAAAGGACAAATAACTCTGTTGGTTCTTCTGCTATTACTGTTGCTGTCCTTGGTTCATCTGTAACAAGTGCCATTTCACCGAAAAAATTACCTCCAACCAGTTCCGCAACTTTTTTCTGGCCAACCAAACCCTTTTTAATATTAACTGAAACCCTTCCCTGACTTATCAAATAAAAAGCATCTCCTTTATCACCCTGCCTTATTATTACTGTTCCTGGTCCAACTTTTCTTTTCCTTAATGCCTTAATAAGTAAATCAATTTCATCAAAATGCAAAGAATAAAAAAAATCAACTTTTTGCAATGTCTCACGTAATTTTGTTATGTCATCATTCATAAGACACCTTCCTTTTTTTAATTTTACAACTTTTGAATTTTTATGTCAACATTTTTAAAATGCCGTAAAAACGCATTAGAAATCACGTTTTTACTGAAAAACAAAATTTTTTTTATTATTTTTAAATGCATTACTTTTATACATCAGTTTTTTTTATTTAAAATAAAGATCAATTGTTGTTTTAAATATTTTATTTTTAAATAATTTATTATTTTTGTATTTTTATTCTGAAAATCGCAATCTTTTAATAATGCTATTTTCAGGTTTCTATATTTTTAAATCATATTTCTTTTTTTTCTTTTTTATTTCTGCACCTGCTCGGATATCTTCTATTTTATCTCTTAAAAGCGCAGCCCTCTCAAAATTAAGATTTTTAGCTGCTTTAAACATTTCCTGTTCTAATTTTTTTATTAAATCATCTTTATCTTTAAATTCCACTTTTATATCTTCTTCTAAAAGCGGAACTGTAAAATAATCCATTTCATATACACTTGTTTGTATATTTCTTATTTCTTTTGTTATTGTGTGGGGTGTTATATTATTCTTTTTATTATATTCTATTTGTTTTTTCCTTCTTCTTTCGGTTTCGGAAATTGCTTTTTTCATTGATTCAGTAATTTTATCCGCAAATAAAATAACTTTCCCGTTTATATTTCTCGCTGCCCTTCCCATTGTCTGAATTAAAGAAGTTTCTGATCTTAAAAAACCTTCCTTATCCGCATCAAGTATGGCAACAAGTGATACTTCAGGTATATCCAGTCCTTCTCTTAATAAATTAATACCTATAAGAGCTGTAAATTTGCCCTGTCTTAATTCCCTTATTATTTTTACCCTCTCTAAAGTATCAATATCAGAATGAAGATATTTTGCTTTAATTCCTCTTTCTAAAAGAAAGTCTGTCAAACTCTCTGCCATTTTTTTCGTTAAAGTGGTAACAAGCACTCTTTCATTTTTTTCTTCTCTTTTAATTATCTCCTGTATCAATTCATCAATCTGATTTTTCACAGGACGAACAATAACCTCTGGATCAACCAGCCCGGTTGGTCTTACTATTTGTTCAACTATGTTCTTTTTTGTGCTTTTTTCTATCTCATAATCTCCTGGAGTTGCTGAAACAAAAATAACCTGATTTATTCTTTTTTCAAATTCTTCAAAAGTCAATGGCCTGTTATCATACGCACAGGGCAATCTGAAACCATAATCAACTAAATTTTTTTTTCTAGACAAATCACCTGCATACATACTATGCAACTGTGGCAATGAAACATGGGATTCATCAATAAACATCAAAAAATCTTCAGGGAAATAATCAATTAAAGTAAAAGGTGGCTCCCCTGGTTTACGCCCTTCTATAATTCGCGAATAATTTTCAATGCCCTTACAATATCCCATTTCTGAAAGCATTTCAATATCATACTCAGTTCTTGTTTTTAATCTTTCATATTCAACTGGTTTATCCTTGAAAATTCTTAATTGTTGTTCCAGTTCTTTTCTTATTTCTTTTATTACCCTTTCCATTGTTTCAGGTGGCATTACATAATGTGTTCCTGGATAAATCATTATTCTTTTTAATTTTTTTAATTTTTTCTTTTCCACTGGGTCTATTTCAAAAATGTTTTCTATTACATCTCCATTTATTTCAATTCTTATCGCAGTTGTTGAATAAGACGGGAAAATTTCTATAATATCGCCTTTTATTCTGAATATCCCTGGATAAAATTCAAATTCATTTCTATGATACTGCATATCTATAAGTTTGCCTGATATTTCCTGTATTAAAATTTTTATTCCTTCTTCCAGATATAAAACCATATTTTTGTAATTTTCCGGCGAGCCAATACCATATATACAAGAAACGCTTGCAACAATTATAACATCTCGTCTGGTTAATAATTTATATGTTGCAGCCATGCGCATTCTATCCAATTCATCATTTATAGAAGCATCTTTTTCTATATACATATCTTTCTGTGGAATATAGGCTTCAGGTTGATAGTAATCATAGTATGAAACAAAATATTCAACAGCATTATCTGGAAAAAATTCTTTAAATTCCATATAAAGTTGAGCTGCAAGTGTTTTATTATGAGATATCACAAGTGTTGGTTTGTTTAATTTTTCTATGACAGCAGCCATGGTAAAAGTTTTTCCAGAACCTGTGACTCCAAGCAGGGTTTGAAATTTTTCCCCTTTTTTTACCCCTTCTATAAGATTCTTTATTGCTTGTGGCTGATCACCAGCAGGTTTAAATCCTGTTTTTAATTTAAATACTTTCATAAAATATAATTTTCATACTATAAAAATGCGTCAGAAAACGCATTTTTACAGAAAAACAAAATTTTTTATTATTTTTATTTAATAAATTTTTATTTTTATTATTCATTAATTTTATTCATCCGTTTTTTAATTTAAAATAAAAAATAAGTGTTGTTTTAAATGTGTTTTTTCTCCTGAAAATAGCAATCTTTCAATACGCCTTTCAGGTCATATTTTCTGCTTTTTTGCTATTTCTTCAAGTATATGTTTTACTTCTGGATGTTCGGGAAATTTTTCAGATATCTTATTACAAATATGAAGTGCATCTTTTATCTGTCCCTGATTTATATAAATATATGCAGTTGTAATAAGTGAATCTAAATTATCATTATTAACTTCAACTTCTTGCAACTTTTTATCCTGTTCGTTTTTATTAAGCAAATCATCCTCTTTACCTATTTTGGGAACCTCATACGATTTTTTTAAAATATCAAACATTTTATTTTTATCTTCTTCCTTCCCTGTGCTTGATTGCTGTTTAAAAACTTCCCTCTGTTTCTTCCATTTTTCTATTGCTTCCCGTTTTGCTTTTTCCAGTAATTCACGCTTTTTTTCTTCCTGTTCTCTCATTATTCTCTGTATTTCTTCTTTTTTTAATTTTTCTTTTTTCTGGGCTTCTTCTAATTTTTGTTTTAATTCAACTGCTGCTGCCTGTATTATCTCGGCTTCTTTCTTTTCAAGTTCCTGCTGGATTTTTTCTTCTTCTTCAAGAAGTTTTTTTGCTCTTTCTTCTTCTTCTTTTATTATCTGCATTTGTCTTTCTTCCAATGCTTTTCGTTTTGCCTCTTCCAGTTTATCAACTGGTGATTTTTCTATTTTTTCCCATACCTGCTGTCCTACCTGTTGTCCCATACTTTGCTGTGCTATAATAAGATAAACATTATGCAATTTTTGTCTTAAATCATTATTTGAAGGTGCGAGTTTTAAAGCAGTTATGTAAGTTTCTACTGCTCCATCATAATCGCCATTTTTTATATAATTTTGAGCCATTTTATCAAATTTTGCTATTAAATCTTCATTTCCTGATATGGTTTCTTTTTTAGTTTCTTCTATTTTTTTTGTTCTTTCAATGTATTTTTTTTCTTCTTCTTCTGTCTGTTTTAATTTGGATATAATAGGAAATTCCTCACAATCAAATTCTTTTATACTTTCATATATATCTTTTGCTTCTTTATATTCATGCTGAATTACTTTATTTTCCGCATTATGTATAAGCGAACGAAGCGCAATTTTTAATTTGTTTTTTAATCTTGGCTCGTCCGGAAAAGTTTTAAGCAATTTTTTAATCAATCGTATGATTTTATCATACATTTCTTTTTGCTCAAAAATATTCAAAGTAGCAATATAAATTTCTATTGCCTGCGCGGGTTGATTGTCTTTTAAATAAGCATCTCCCAGCATATTTAAGATATTAAAATCATTTTTATCTTCTTCATATAATCTCTTATATAAATTTATTGCCTTTTTGTATTCCTTGTTTTGATAATATGTAAATGCAAGTTTTACGCTTAATTTTTTTTCTTCTTCATTCATCATAGATTATTCACCTTATAATTTTTTTTATTATATTATTTTATAATTACAAAATCAATATGCATTATTAACCCGTTAAAACGCATTTTTACAGAAAAATAAAATTTTTTATATATTTATTTAATAAATTTTTATAACGCATTACTTCAATTCATTCGTCCTTTAATAAAAAATAAAGTATATATGTTGTTTAAAAAATTTTTTTAATAATATTTTTCATTCTGAAAATCAAAATTTTCTGTTGATTTCACATTGTTTTAAATTCATTATTTAGTTATTAATTCCAATTCTACTCGCCTCCCGTTTTTAGTAATAGTTTCCTTTGATATTGTATCAAAATACTCACCATCTCCATAAGCATTTATATAAATTTTTTCTTCTGAAATATCAGCTGTTTTTATCATATAATCTTTTACAGCTAAAACTCTTTCAATGGAAAGCGCTAAATTTTTTTCTGGTTCGCCTTCAAAATCATTTGAATATCCTTTAATAAACAGCATATAATTTTTTGCATATTTTTTCAACGCTTCTACTCCCTGATTCAAATAAGCATATTCTTCCAGTGGTATTTCTTTGCTTTTTTCCGGAAAATCAATTGCTGCCAGAGTGAGCTGCAATCCAACTTCTGTGAATTCAGGAAAAGCCGTCTGAAACACTCCTTCTTTTTTTATAACAATTTCATTTTTTTGATTAACAATAAGCCTGTATAAGTATAAATCACCTTCTTTTTGATATTCATTTTTTATATTTGTGCCATCCCATTTAATTATATTTACCCCTGACCCTTTATTTCTAAAACTTTTAATTATATTACCTTTATAATCCAGAATTTCAAGATCCCAGTTTTTTATTTTTTCAGGCTCTTTAAAATTAAATTGAAAATTCACACTTTCTTTACCAATTTTAAATATTCTGTTTTTTAAACTAATTTTGATTTGAGTTATATATGTATCAACAACAAATATTTCGCTTAAACTATATTCATTGCCGGCAAAATCACGCATGGTTAAAATTATCTGATATTTTCCGTCTTTTACAGTATTATCGAGAGCATCTTTGCCATCCCAGATGAGTTTATCTGTAAATCCGCTTCCTGAAAATTTTCTCACAATATAACCAGCATCATTTTTTATTATCATTGTCCATGAATCAATATCACGATATTTTGAATTTATTAAAATCTGCATGTTTTTAAAATTGCTGTTTTCTACAGGGGCAAAAATTTTAGGAAATATTTTTTGATCAAATACCGGTGGAGTTAAATCAACTGTAACCACCTTTACTGTTTTAAAAATTTCTTTATCACCATATAAAACCCTGAATAAAACTTCATAATCACCTTCTTTTACAGTGTTGTTATTATCCAGACCACCATCCCATATGATTGGTTCTTTTGGGAATTCACTTCCGCTTATTTCTTTTACAACTTTTTTATTTTTATCCTGTATCTGAAGTATCCATTTGGTATTTTTTGAATCCACAGGATAATTTTTAATTAAAAATGAAATTTTATCATTTATTTTATCATTGTTAGGAGAAAAATATTTTGATGAAAAAGAAAGTTCTGTTTTTTTGAATTTTTCTGAAATTATTTTTAATACACCTTCTAGTTCTTCCGGCTTTATTTTTGCTTCTGGTAATTCTTCTTTATATATTGCTTTTACTTTTTCACCCAAAAAATAGGAAAAATCAACTTTATGTGTTTCATTTAGATAATCAAAATCAGGTATATAAACATAGTTAAAAATAAAATTTTCTCTGCCATAGGAAAATCCAAAGGCCAATTTACAGGGAGGAGTCGTTGCTTCTTTCCAGTTTATACCTGTTCTGAATCCAAAATTACCAATTGCTTTGCTTAAAAACCATTTTTCAACACCAAAATGTAATGCCCTTTTATCATTTCTTTTATTCCCATAATGTATTATATCAATATCAAAAGCAACATAAAAACTTTCATCTGGTTTTAATAATGAACCTATTTTAAACAATATTGGCTCTTTTTCTTTTATATTATTATTCCAGGATATTGTTGTATCAATATCCCGGACAAGTAATCCAAATCTTAATTTTTTTTCCAAAATTACAGGGAAATATAAAAATCCCATATCAATACCCGTGCCAGTCCCGTTTATTTCATACCCGTAAAAATAATTATTAATAAATTTTAAATTTATTCCGGCAGAAATCAATTTATTCTCATCAAAATAAGTGGAATAGCTGATATAAAAAGAATTCCTTTCAAAAGCAGATTGGGAATAAGTATCATGAAGAAAACTTGTAGCAATAGCCATATTATCAGGTAATATATGAGTATAATTACCGCCATAACATATCTGTTGACCTTTAAAAATAAAATTATAAAGCAAATTTATATTTATTCTTTCTGTGAGTATTATACCCGCAGGATTCCAGTAAAAAGAAGAAAAGTCATCAGAGATAGCACAAAAAGCACCACCCATACCTGTTGCTCTAACGCCTGTTGCATTTAAAATATCATCATTTGCCAATGCTATAGAATAAATAGTAATTACTATAAAAAGTTCTGTTAAAAAAGTTTTAAATAAAAATCCCTTTTTGTTTTTTTTTATTATATTTTTAACCATTATAAAAATTTTAAACTATTAAAACAAAAAAATCAATAAAGAAAATAACACCGTAAAAACGCATTAGGAAATGCGTTTTTATGGAAAAACAAATTTTTTTATTATCTTTTTTAATAAATTTTTATTTTTATAATGCATTACTTTCATTCACCAGTTTTTTAATTTAAAATTAAACGCAAGTATTGTTTTAAATATTTTAGTTTTTAATAATATTTTTCTTGTATTTTTTACTGAAAAAAATTATTAAATATTTTAATAAAAACCAAGTGAATAAATTATTCGCTTGTGTATTTTTTATTTAAATTTTAATAAATATTATGTTTCCTTGATTCTGAACTTTTTTATGTTTTTTATGTGTCAAATTTAACTAATTAATATATTTTATTACTAATTTTGGCCTTTGATTTTCTTGTATATTTTCTTTCAGACTTATGTTTATATAATCACTCACAGTATTTTCTGTTTGCTGTTTTAATAAAATTCCATAATTCCCGATAGTGCCATTAATCCATTTTTGAACTACTGCTGAATCTAAATTTATGATATATTGTCCGATTACTGTTACATTACATGTTCCAATTTCATTTATGTCAAAATCTCCGCCATTATGAGTATTCCATGTCTCTGTAAACTCTCCCCAGTCAGAATTTATTTTATGAACACTTATTATAAAAGGATCACTTACAGCATGAACGGTACTAGCCACATTAATAATCAGATTTGCTTCTTGAATATTAGCGGTTGCCGGAATAGAGGAAACATCAAATTTAATAAGTATTCTTCTCTTATTCATCCCATCAAATCCCAAATTAACTTCGCCTAATCCTCCATAATTATTTGAAGTGTGTTCAATTATAACAGTATCATAAGTATTTGTGCATACTGTTGGTGTTCCTAAACATTTAATTTCAACTGTTGCAGGTGTTGAAGTTGAAGTAGGTGTTAAAGTTGAAGTAAAGGTTGATGTAATAGTTGGTGCGGCTGGGGATTCTGCCGGTGCTACATTTTGTTTGCAAGAAAAAATAATCAATCCAATTACCAAAATATTAACCATAATAAAAATTTTCATTTTTTTCATTTTTTTCTCCAAATAAGGATTTTTTTAAATTTATCTTACAAAATCAAATTAATAACTTGATTCTGAATTATTATGAATGTGCATATTGAAAATATTTGACTATATGCTATTGGTTTTATTTTATAGCAGGGTCATTTTATTTTAAAAGATGCAATTAAGATTGGAATTATAAATATAAAAAAGCCGTAATTTTATACAAACTACGGCTTTTTTTTATTATAAATTTATAATACCGCTTTTTTTACATCCTTTGCAACTCTGAATTTTACTACTCTTTTTGCAGGAATCTGTATTTGTTCACCTGTTTTTGGATTTCTTCCAGTTCGTGCCGGTCTGTCTTTTACTGCGAATACTCCAAGCCCTGGCAGTTTTACCTTTTTTTCACTTTTCAAAGTGCTAATAACAATCTCTGTGAATGCTTCCATCACTTTTTTTACATCTTTTTTGGCAACACTTGATGCACTTGCTAATTTCTCTAAAAATTCGCTTTTTGTCATCTTGCTCCTCCTTTTAAAATTTTAATTTTTATTTAAATCTCCAATGTAAATCTATGAATGGCAAATAAATTAAATTTTCCCGCACAGGAACATAAATACCAATCTTTAACCTGAAAATATCTCCCATTGCCCATTCTACACCACCACCAGCATCAAAATTTAAGTTATTACCCAGATTCAAAACTCCTTCTGTAAAAAATCTGGTTGATTTTGTTGATTCTATAATCAAATCCATTAAAATTTTTGATGCATTGCCAGTGCCTGTCAATGAAAAAACAAGAAAATCATTTGTACTTACAGAAGAAGAAGCATTAAAACCATTGTAAATATATCCACCTGATAAATATAACTTTTCTGTCAATTGTTTTGTTAAATATCCACCTATATTAAACCAACTTATATTTACTTTTGTATCAACTTTATTGCCATTTGAATCTGTTAAAGGTAACATAATAGAAAATTGGGAATAACTGCCACCTATACTAAATGCTGGTAACCCAGCACTTTCAGGAATTAAATTAAATTTTAAATTTAAATTTGGTATCTGTAAAAACCATATCCAAAACATAGTTCCTATCTGTAAATTATCAGTTATACCCCAGTTTACAGGACCCCATAAATCAATATTCCATTCACCACCTTGCAATGTATATGCTGTATCATTTAACATACCCCACACTGGCTTTTCATCATCTCTAAAATCAGCATAAATACTATAAAAAATTAAAATTAAAAAAACAATAAAAATTGATCTTTTTTTCATGAAAAAAATCCTCCTTTCCTTAAATTATTTACAAAAATATAGCATATACATACCTTTTAGTCAATAAAAATTTATTTGAGTTTTTGATTATTATGAAAAGGAAAACTCAAAAATTGCTTGATATTGTAATAGTATCCACAAAATATATAATACCATAAAATTGCGTTAGAAAACGCATTTTTTAGAGGAAAATAGCATATTTTATAATTCATTGCTTTTATTTTATTTACATTTTTTTAAATAAAACTCAAATGTTCTTTCAAATATTTTATCTCTTTAATAATATTTTTTATTTTTTCACCTGAAAATCGCAATTTCCTATTACAATTTATAATTTTCAGGTATTTTCATACTTTAAAATTTATTTATAAAAACTACTATTTTTTAGTTTATTATACATTTTAATTTAAATAAATAAAAGAAAAAAACAACATATTATCATTATTTAATAATACTATGTTGTTTCTAAATTAAAAATCTAACTTATTTTTTCTTTTTAGCCATATTGTATCATTTCTATATCTAAATTAAATTCCCTTTTCATCTTAAAATATAAATATACATTATATTGTATATAGCATTTTCATATATTCTATATATAGTCCGTAAAAACGCATTAGAAAATGCGTTTTTACGGAAATATAAAATATTTTTATCTTTTTTGTTTAATAATTTTTATTTTTATAATGCATTACTTTTATTCACCTGTTTTTTAATTTAAAAATAAGTTCTCTTTTAAAAATTTTATTTATTTATAAACCTTTTTTTATATTTTCTTT
>CALHNI010000062.1 GCA_938034975.1 Candidatus Goldiibacteriota bacterium
CAACTTTAATGCCAAGTGCAACTTTAACGCCAAGTGCAACTTTAACGCTAAGTGCAACTTTAATGCCAAGTGCAACTTTAACGCTGAGTGCAACTTTAATGCCAAGTGCAACTTCAACGCTAAGTGCAACTTCAACGCTAAGTGCAACTTTAATGCCGAGTGCAACTTTAATGCCAAGTGCAACTTTAACGCCAAGTGCAACTTTAACGCTAAGTGCAACTTCAACGCCAACATATACTTTTACATTAGAAATAGAAAACAGGGATAGAATAATTAAGGATATAGTTTTATATCCACAACCAATAAATTTAAAAGAAAAAGAGATTTTCATTAAATTTTTTACAGGAATAAAATTTAATAAAGTAAGATTAAATTTATATACAGTATCTTTAAGAAAAATAATAGAGATAGAGATAGAAGGGAATTATTTTGCTGGTTTTAATACAATAAAGATAGATGCTAAAAAATTACATCAGATTTCAAATGGAATTTATTATTATATTTTAATTTTAAAATCTGAAAATAATGAAGAAATAAAGTCTGGAATACAGAAATTACTTATTATAGGAAAATAAAAAATGAATAAACCTGAAAAACGCTTTAGCGTTTTTCAAGGGAAAAATAGAATATAAAAAAGGTTTATAAACAAATAAAAATTTAAAAAATTTATTTATTTTTAAAATTAAAAAACAGGTGAATTAAAGTAATGAACTATAAAAATAAAAAATTATTAAACAAAAATGGCAAAAATATTTTATATATCCATAAAAATGCATTTTCTAATGCTTTTTTACGTTATTTAATAATTATTTTATTTATATTTTTAACAAATGGCATAATTTATGGGGCAGATTGTAATATTGATTGGGGTATTACATATCAAACCATAAGTGGATTTGGTGGTTCTTCTGCATGGAGTGAATGGAGTGGTTGTCCATGCGGAACAAATACTTTTTTAGTAAACAATATTCAGCAATTTTTCAGTGAGACAAATGGTATAGGACTTACAATAATAAGGGCACGCATACCACCTGATCAGGGTCAATGGGCATCTACATTTGCGCCATTACAGGCAGCGAGTAATTTAGGGGCACTTGTAATGGCAACAGTATGGACTCCGCCTGCTGCATGGAAGAGTAACGGCAGAGTTGATAATTCTGACGGTGGTTATCTTTTACCTGAATATTATGATGAATATGCTGATTATCTGGTAAATTATATAAATACACTTAAAAGTTATAATGTTAATTTATATGCAA
Organism: Candidatus Goldiibacteriota bacterium; assembly: GCA_938034975.1. Lineage (GTDB taxonomy): Bacteria > Oederibacteriota > PGYV01 > PGYV01 > DYJU01 > DYJU01. Next base: position 1,260 of record CALHNI010000062.1, read on the forward strand.
TTTCACCTGCAAATGAACCAGATTATCAGGTTTCTTATGATGGTTGTTCATGGACAGGAGCGCAGTTGCGTGATTTTATAAAAAATTATTTAGGACCTGCTTTTGCAGCAAATAATATAACGACAAAAATTTTAGTTCCGGAATCTTTTAGAAATGATTGCACTTATGCTGACACTATTCTTTCAGATGCTTTAGCACGAAATTATGTTTTTGCAATTGCGCAGCATATATATGGTGCTGGACCTGTTTATTGCACAGCAGCTGGCACATATAATAAGGAATTCTGGCAAACAGAAAGATCAAGTTTTGAAAGTTATGATGCTACAATGACGCATGGTATTACAACCGCGATATGGATACATAATTCTTTTGTGAATGCTAATTATAATGCATTTTTATACTGGTGGCTTGCTGCTGATCAAGCAAATGAAGGGTTACGCGGTGTTAATTATGGTATTCCGAAAAGATTCTGGGTTATGGGAAATTTTAGTAAATTTATAAGGCCAGGGTTTAAAAGGATAAGTTGTTCTTCAAATCCTGTATCTGGAGTTTATGCATCAGCATATAAAAATTCATTAACAGGAGAATTTGCCATTGTTGTTATAAATACAAATTCATCATCAGTCTCAAATCAGAGATTTAATTTAAATGCAATGTCAGTAAGTTCTGTTACTCCTTATTTAACAGATGAATCAAATGATTTAACCCAGCAAAGTGCAGTGCTGGTTACTGGTAATTCATTTACATATAATTTACCTGCAAAAAGTGTTATAACATTTAAAGGGGTGAGTGCGAACGTGACAGTATCTCCGACTAATACTTTTACAATAACTCATACACCAACACCAGTAACGAGCGTGCTTTTGGATGATTTTGAAGATTGTAATGGAATTAATAACTGGGATGGTTCCTGGTATACCTACAAAGACAATAATTCAACATTATTGCCTTTTCCTTTTTCTACTACATCAGGTGGAGTAAGTGGTTCTACAATATGTTCAGTGCAAATGACCGGTAATATAGTATCAGGTGGTTATGGTGGGGTAGGGACTAATTTAAATTCAGGTGGAACAGCGGTTGATCTTACTTTATACTCTGGAATAGAATTTTATGTGAAAGGTGATGGTGGGACATACTGGTTACAATTTACCCAGCCATCAATATCAAACGGGGATTATTTTGGGGTGAATTTTACTGCACCTGCCAACTGGACAAAAGTTCAGGTATTTTTTGAAACATCAGGATTACATCAACGTGGCTGGGGTGCACCTGCAACTTTTACACAAAATGAAATTATTGCTATACAATGGACAAATTATACAAGTGGTGCTATTAATTTCCAAATAGATGATGTGAAATTGATAGTATCATTAGCAAATACCATGACACCAACATATACAAATACATATACCCCAACTATTACAATGTCAGCAACATCAACAAATACCAGAACTTTTACACACACTTTGACTAATACGATGACAGAGACTCAATCGCCAACTTTTACTTCAACTATTACAAATACTTTGACAACCACAAATACCTTTACAGTTACAGGAACTCCAACAAAAACAATGACATATACAGAAACCGTAACAGGCACACAAACGCAAACCTTAACAGATACAGGAACGCCAACTAAAACTTTAACATTTACTGCAACAGATACTTTTACAACTACATACACTCAAACTCAAACAAATACAATTACTATGACAAATTCAGAGACAGAGACTGTTATAATGACAGGAACATTTACATTTACTGAAACTGCGACAAATACTTTTACTTTTTCATACACTCAAACACCAACAGAGACATCAACTTTTACAGAGATAATAACAGGGACACAATTAGCAACATTAACAAATACAAACACACAGATACCAACAGGAACATTCACTTTTACAGTATCACATACAAATACACAGACAAGCACAATTACTTTAACAGGCACAGTAATTTATACAAATACAGCAACAAAAACAATTACTGTGACAATGACACATACTTTTACGCATACATACACACAAACAGCAACAATAACTTTAACAGTGACATTGACACCTGTTTTGGCAACGCCGTCTATGACTGAATCAGAAAAATTAGAATTTATCAAAGAAAAGCGAATTATAATATATCCAAATCCGTCAACAGGATTGTCTGATATATATATTAAATTTTATATTACAAAAAAGGCAGATTTTTTAAATATGAGAATTTATACAACTGGATTGAGGTTAATAAGAGAAAAAGTATATGAAAAAGTTTTATTACAGGGAGAAAATGAAATAAAAATACCAAAAAATGATTTAAAAGGATTAAGTCGGGGGATATATTATTTTGTTATATTTGTAAAGGATAAAAGCGGTCAGGAAGTAAAATCCAAATTAGAAAAAATGGTAATTATTTATTAAATGTTATTTTTATTAGTTTTATAATATGACTTAAAATGAATTTATATTAAAAGTTTTTTAGTTGCAACTTTTTATATGTGCTTGTAAAAACGCATTAGAAAATACGTTTTTACTGAAATATAAAATATTTTTGTCTTTTTTGTTTAATAATTTTTTATTTTCATAGTGCATTACTTTAATTCACCTGTTTTTTAATTTTAAAAACAAATACACTCTTAAAATTCTTATTTGTTTATAAACCTTTTTATATATTTTCTCTTTTCCACTGAAAAACGCTAAAGCGTTTTTCAGGATGTATTTTGATTTTTAATTTATAAGAAAAAAAGAATAAGAAAAAATCAAAAGAGTTATTGCAAAATTATCTATTACAGTTGCTTAATTTTATTTTAAAATTCTTTAAAATTCAAAGCATATAGAAAAAATAATTTTTTATTTGCAAAAATAATCCGATTAAGTAATTTTAATGTTTTCCCTTGTATTTAAACAAATTATAAGGAACAATATATTAAGGATAATCGTCTAAAGTATAAAATTTTAAGAGGTAAATTATATGGTAAAGAGAATTTTTATAATATTTTTTTTATTTTTTATATTTAACTTAAAAGCAAAAGAATTGACATGGAAGGATTGTGTGAATGAAACATTAAATAAAAATCCGGAAGTTTTATCTGCCAAAGCAAAATTAAATCAGGAAAAAGCAAATGCCTGGGTAGCGAAAAGTTCTATTTTCCCACAGATTTCAGCATCAGCTTCTGCATCACGTTCAGGTATTGAAATTTCTTCAGAAAACACAAATAAAACTGGAAGTTATGGCGTCACATATTCTAATTCATATTCTACATCCTTTTCTTATGGCATATCCGGTAAACAAGTTTTATTTAATGGGTTTCAGACATTAAATAACATAAATAAATCAAATGTAGAGGTAGAAATTGCCGAAATTAATTACAAAATAACATCTGCAAATATAAGGTATAAGTTAAGGCAGGCATTTGTAAATCTTTTAAAAGCACAAGAACTTGTAAATATAACAGAAGATATTTTATCATCAAGGGAGAAACAATTCTTGGATATAAAGTTACGATATGAAGCAGGTAAAGAACACAAAGGTTCTTATCTAAATGCAGAAGCGAGTTTTTTGCAGGCGCAATTTGAAAATGAACAGGCGAAAAAAAATTTTATACTAGCACAGTATGAACTTGCCAAAGAATTGGGGGAAAAAGATTTTTCAGATTTAAAAGTAAAAAGCGATTTTATTTTAACCATTGACACAGAAAAACAGCCGGATTTTGATGATTTATTACAAAAAAATTATGAATATATTTTGCTTTTAAAAAACAAAAAAATTGCTGAATATTTGGTGGCATCTGCCTTTGGTGCTTTTTGGCCATCGGTTAGTTTAGTTGTAAATTTAGCAAAAAGCGATGATGTTTTTCCAACTAATGACAATTTAAACTGGTCTGTCGGAATTAACATTTCATTATCAATTTTAGATGGTGGTTTATTATTTTCTAAAAAAAATGCAGCTGATGAAAATTTAAAGCAGGCAAAGATGGAACTTGAATACGGTGAAAAAGATATTTTTTTAAAAATCCAGAAATCCTGGTATGATTTTATTGATGTGTTAAATTCCTGTAAAATCCAGGAAAAATTTTTAAATGCAGCGAAAGAACGTGCAAAGATTGCTGATATACAGTATTCAAATGGTTTATTATCATTTGATAACTGGATTATTATACAGGATAATCTTGTAAATCTTAAGAAATCTTATTTGAATTCGCAGATAAATTTATTATTATACGAAGCATTATGGATAAAAATAAAAGGAGGAACTCTTGAAGATGAAAAAATCTAAAATAAATTTTATAATTTTAATTGCAGTAATTATTTTAATTATTATTTTAAAAATTTTTACTTCGGATAAAAAAAGGGAAAATTTTATAATTAAAGAAGTAAAAAAAGGAGAGATAAAAGTAGTAATTAATGTGAACGGGACGGTAATGCCACAGAATAGATTAGTAATTAAACCAGCAGTTGCAGGCAGGGTTGAAAAAATTCTCGTAAAAGAAGGAGATTTTGTTAAAAAAGGGGATATTCTTTTATATATGAGTTCATCGGACAGAGCGGCGATTTTAGATGCAGCAAGGGCAAAAGGTGAAGATTTAAAAGAATGGGAAGAAATATATAAGCCAGTTTTAATTATTGCGCCTATATCAGGACAGGTAATAGTAAAAGGTGTGGAACCAGGACAGACAGTAACTCAGTCAGATGTTTTACTGGTTCTTTCGGACAGGTTAATAATTAAAGCCCAGGTTGATGAAACAGATATAGGGAAAGTAAAAAAAGGACAAAAAGCCATAATCGTTTTTGATGCATATCCTGGTAGTAAAATAGATGGAGTTGTTGACCATATTTATTATGAATCAAAAGTAGTAAATAATGTCATAATTTATGAGGTTGATATTTTACCTTCTTTTGTTCCTGATTATTTGAGGTCAGGTATGAGTGCAAATGTTGATATTGTAAAAGACTACAAAAAAGATATATTAATAATTTCAAAAAATTCTATAAAAAATGATAGAGAAACAGGTGAATATTTAATTATATTAAATGGTAAAAAAAGAGAAAAACGTTATATAAAAACCGGGATTTCTGATAATGAAAATACAGAAATAGTGAGTGGAGCAAATGAAGGGGAAAAGGTTTTGATAATAAAGCAGGACTTTACTGGTAAAATAAGAAAGACAGATGAAACAAAGAATCCTTTTGTGCCACAAAGACCAGGAAGGTTTAGTAAATGATAGAATTAAGAAAGATTTCAAAGACATATAAAACAGGGCAGGTAGCATTCAAAGCGTTAAATGAAGTTGACCTTAAAATTGAAAAAGGTGAATTTGTTGCAATAATGGGACCTTCTGGCTCTGGTAAATCAACTCTTATGCATATAATAGGATTTTTAGATACTCCTGATTCAGGTGAATATATTTTTAATGGAACCGATGTTTCAAAATTTTCTGATGATGCGCTTGCGGTAATAAGAAATACAAAGGTTGGATTTGTTTTTCAGCAGTTTCATCTTTTGCCCCGTGAGAATGTTTATGAAAATGTGAATTTGCCTATTATTTACAGCGGGCGTATAAGTGATGGTAGAGAAGTTAATGAAAGGTTAAAAGATGTAAATCTTTTATCCAAAATAAAAAATTTACCTAATGAATTATCAGGTGGCGAAAGACAACGTGTTGCCATAGCAAGAGCATTGGTCAATAATCCTGATATTATTTTAGCGGATGAACCTACCGGTAATCTTGATTCTAAATCACAGGAAGAGATAATGAAAATATTTACAGAACTTAATAAATCAGGTAAAACTGTTATTTTAGTAACACACGAAGCAGATGTTGCTGCGTATGCAAAAAGAATAGTCAGGATAAAGGATGGCAAAATATTATCAGATGAACAAAGTTTTAAAAGTAAAAAAACAGAAAATGAACAGGTATTTATAATAGATGAAACAAAAAATTCGGTATTAAACAGGATTGCACTGATTGATTATATGAGGCAAGCAATAAATTCAATGCTTGGAAACAAATTAAGGACTGCTCTTTCTGTGCTTGGAATTTTAATAGGTGTTGCAGCAGTTATTGCAATGATGGCTTTAGGTGAAGGAGCAAAAATTTCAATACAAAAAAGTTTATCAAATTTAGGTTCAAATTTAATTTCAGTAATGCCGGGTGGATGGCGTTCGGGCGGGGTTTATCTTGCTTCAGGTTCGGTTACCAGATTTACAGAACAGGATGTAGAAGAAATAAAAAAAATAGAAGGTGTAAAAAAAGCAACTGGAGTTGTAAATGGCAGAGGGCAGGTAATCTATCAATCAAAAAACTGGAATACTCTGATTCAGGGAGTAAATTCTGATTATCCTGAGATTAGAAATTCTGGACCAGAATATGGTGAATTCTTTTCTGAAAGTGATGTAAAGACAAGGAACCGTGTTGCGGTAATAGGAAGGACGGTTTTATTTAATCTTTTTGGCAATGACGATCCCATTGACCAGCAAATAAAAATAAATAAAATTTATTTTAAGGTAATAGGTGTATTACCTGAAAAAGGTTCAACAGGATTTCGGGATAATGATGATGTTATAATTATGCCTATTACAACTGCAATGTATAGATTATTAGGGAAAAATTATATAGATTCAATAGATATTCAGGTTACTGATATTTCATTCATTGAAAAAGTTCAGGAAAAAATCAAAGAATATTTTTTTAAAAAATATAAAATTCAGGAAGAAAATATAAGAATAATGAATATGGCGGAAATTCAAAAAACAATGACACAAACAGCAAATACAATGAGTATGCTCCTCGGATTTATTGCAGCAATTTCGCTTATTGTTGGCGGGATTGGGATTATGAATATAATGCTCGTGTCAGTCACAGAAAGAACACGGGAAATAGGTTTAAGGAAAGCAATAGGAGCAAAGAAAAGAGATATTTTATATCAATTTATTCTTGAGGCAATTTTATTAACAACTTCAGGAGGAGTTATAGGCATACTTTTAGGTGTTTTTATTTCTGTTTTATTATCTTTACTTGCAAAATGGACTGTTTCTGTTTCTTTTATATCAGTCTTAATTGCTTTGATATTTTCAATCGGGGTTGGATTAATTTTTGGAATTATGCCAGCGCGTAAGGCAGCGGAGTTAAGTCCCATAGATGCATTAAGATATGAGTAAACAAAAACATAATAAAGTTTACAATTATAAAAAATAATTGTAAATATATACCTGAAAATTGCATTAAAAGATTGCTATTTCCAGAAGAAAAAACAAAAAAAACAATATATTATTTAAAAACTAAAATATTCAAAACAACACAAGAGATTTATTTTAAATTAAAAAAAAATGGGTGAATAAAAGTAAAGCGTTATAAAAATAAAAATTTATTAAATAAAAATAATAAAAAAATTTTGTTTTTCCGTGAAAAACTTTTTCTAATGCATTTTTACGAATATAATTTATTTAAAAATAAAAAACACAACCAATAAAGTAAAGGTTGCGATAAAAAATAAAAAAAGTGATAAAAAGCAGATATGATAAAATATATATGTGGGTAGGATTTTTGCATGCAGGGATTAAACAAAAAAATATTTTTCCATCCGTGATTTTTTATTTTAAAATTATTTAACTTGTTAATAAATTCTACTTTTACTAAATACAGGAAAAAATTTCACTTGACATTTTAGATTTTTAAGTTATAATTATTATATGAAACGTTTCAAATATATTATTTTTTAATATTTATGAAACGTTTCAAATAAAAAAGGAGGAAATTGATATGTGGAAAAAGAAAATATTATTAACATTATTTGTTTTTATTCCTGCTTTATTATTTGCTGTAACAGTTAATAATAACGTAAATGTAAATTCAAATACATGTGATCAAATTATATGGCTTGATTCAAAAGGACAGACCAGAAGCGCCAATATTGTTAAAATAAATGGAAACCCAGCTGGATATAAAGGAGGATATATTACAAGATTGACATTTATAGATGGAGCAGAAGTTGTTTGCAATGAAAGTAATACCTATGGAGATCTATCAGGACTTGGTCATATGATAAATCATGTAATATATCAAAAAAGTGGTTATACGGGACGAGGCTGGATAAATTCAAAACAGGATGGTGTTGGTGGAACAACAAATATTATTTTTCAGGGAGCAAATCATATTATATATGAAACCCAAATGCAGGAGTATGGTGATGATGGAGATCATTCAAAAGGTACATGGAATGTTAAGTGGCAGTATATGATAAGAAATGGTAATGATTATATAATTCAATCTATTGCTTATGATTTTTCTTCAACTTCATATGGTTTTTGGGGAAATGATATACGTTCTCCATATTGTGAGTTAAATTGGACTGGGACAGGTGCATCAAATACTCTTACAGAAAGTATAGATGGGATTGAATATTGTGTTGCAGACCAAAACGGTATTAGTTATATTTTTAAAACAAAAAGTTCTTCACCATTTTCTGATGGTTATACATTTAATACACCTGGCAGGAATATACCTTATACATTATCCTGGAAAAATTCACCTGACAGAGAATTTGGTTATGTTTCAACTTTTGACCTTTCTCAGCAGGCAGCGGGTGGTGGTTTTTTATCAGCGCCTGTAAATATTGGCGGGCAAAGTAATTCAATGCCGCCTAACTGGGGAATAAATTTCCAGTTTAATGGATTTCAAAATTGGTATGGAGATAAAATGACATGGCAGTTTCCATATGGCGCAGCAGGCGGGGAATCTGACAAAACAGGAACTGTTCATCAGCCAGATTTTCCAGATTGGACATGGAGAAAAAGATGGAACGCATATCCTTCTATTGGATATACACTTATTATTCAATTTGGGAAACATACAGAAGATAATGTCAGAAAACTAATGAATGAAATAGCAGATATTCATTCGCTTACAAATCCTTTAACAGCAACAATTGGAACAATACCAGCAAAAGGTAATATGCATCTATATGATTCTACACAGAATTTTACTTTAAAACCAGCCGGGTATAATCATATTTATCATGCATGGGAAGTAAATTGTGCATCAGATAATGCTGATGTAACATTTAATCTTGGAAATATAAATTTAAAAAATCAAACAATAATTTTTAATAATTTCAATAAAACTGAATTGCCGGTTATTAAAATAAATAATGTTATACAAACAGAAGGAGCAGACATATTTTCATCAATTGATACAATTAATAAAAAACTCTATGTGACATTTAATAAATCTTTTACAGGAACAATGAATATTGTTTTGGAAAATTCGGGAACTACATTTACGCCTACTCCGACGCCAACAAGTATTGGAACAGATTGCTTGTATTATTTCATAGATAGAACAGCAATTCCATCTATGGTATTTATGAAAAAATTGACATTGAAAATAAATGTTGGAAACTGTGATGGGGTAAATGTATATGTTGATGGGTTGCCAATTTCTTCTACATATAATTCATTAACAAAAGAATGTATGTTCACAACAGAAGGTAATAATATTGTGATATCAAGAATAAATTATACTGGCGGTGCAACAAATGCGATTGTAAAATGCACACTTTATAATGATAAAAAATGGGCATATTCATTTACATTTGATGATGGGAGACCATCGGTAAAAGATGTTGCATTTCCAATTTTTAATATAAAAGGATATAGAGGTGGAGTTGCATTAAATACGAAAGATATGCAGGAATCTTATGATGGATATGTTATGAGTTGGCAAAAAGCAGATTTTTTAAGATTGAACAACTGGAGTTTTTTTGACCATAACTATTCACATCAACCAGCCAGATGTTCAAATATTTTAACAGAAACAATTCCTGTTAAACAAGCAATAGAAAACAGATGGGCAGGTTATTTATGCACGAATTTTGTTTATCCGTATTGTGATACAACAGAATGGACATGTATAAGAGACTCGGGGCTTTTTTTATCAGCAGAAAATTTTACAGGTAATAATTATGCGGATGTTTTGCCTGATAATCCGTTTATGTTAAATAGAAATGGTTTTTTTGGGACAAATGTTAGCACTTTTAATCAGTGGGTTGATAATGCGGCAAATGATACAAGACCAAGGTGGTTAATTTGTTTTACACACAATATAGAATCAGGAAGTACAACCCCCGGGACTTATGATACCAATGAAACAACTTTACAGGCGCATATAAATTATATATATAACACATATGGCGAAGGTGGATTAAATAATATGTGGTTTGCGCCAACAGATGAAGTAATGCAATATTTTTATACACGCGAATATTCAACCGTGACATTTAATGGAAGTGGAATATGTGGCCCTTTACAGACGCCTACATTTACAAATACAATTCAACCAGGTGCAACAAATACATTTACTTTAACTCCAACACAAACACCAGTTTATTCAGAATGTTTAATGGATAATTTAGAAGATAATGATAATCAGAATTTATTTGGTGGATACTGGTATACTTATATTTCACCAGATCCTGCTCATCCACAGGACACAACAATCTTTCCTGCAAGTGGTTCTTACTGTTCTCCAACCGCAGGTGGTGTAAATGGAAGTATATATGCAATGAGAATTACCGGGACAGTGGGCGCAATCAATATTCCATATTATCCCTGTATAGGGATTGGTTCGCAGCTTAATGCAAATGCCGGGGCTCCAGTGTATCAAGAAACTGATATAAGTGGATGCATAGGAATCAGTTTTTATGTTAAAGGAGATGGTAAATCATATTTTGTAAAAATTCCATATACTAATTCTTCGGGACAAACATTAACAGGATATGATGATTATAGATTTACTTTTACAGCGTCTTCAAACTGGACATTGATAACTGTGCCATTTTCATTATTTACACAGGGTGGATGGGGAACTACTGTTGATAGACAAATGGTTTTACAACACGCAAAAGAAATACAGTGGCAGACCAATTTTAATGGTAGTTCAGGTGCACCTGCAAATGCTGAGTTATGGATTGATGATGTAAAAATATTTGGTTGCAGTGTGTGTCCGGGTGGTGCGACACAGTTGCCAACGAATACATCAACAAATACCATGACACCGACTTTAAGTCATACCAAAACACCAACATATACTTCAACAGAAACAATGACATTAACAGAGACCCCTACAGGAACATGGTATACATCAACATATACAAATACAGCAACACACACTGAAACCTTTACATATACAAATACATCTACATATAGTTTTACCGCAACAGCGAGTTTAACACCTACAGCAACAAATACATTTACACAAACAAATACCTATACATTTGCATTGACAACAACATTTACAAATACACAACAGACAATTTTAACAGTTACTCCAACCATAACGAGCAATGTTATTGATAAAGAAATTTTTGAATTTGATAATGGATATAAGTTAATATTATTTCCTAATCCTGTTTACAAAGATAACGATATAAAAATAAAATATAAAATAAATGGAGAAGAAAGTTATATTTGGGTAAGAATTTATACAAAATCTTTCAGGTTAATAATGGAAATTTCATACAGTAAATCTAAAATAATAATGAAATCAGATGGGAGTAGAGAAATAACAATTAATAAAAAATTATTAAATAATTTGGCAAAAGGTGTTTATAATTATGTAATTATCGCAAAAGATAAAGAAGGAAAAGAAATAAAAAGTAAAATAGGGGAAATTATAATAATAAAATAAAAATTACATGAGAATTGCAATTTTTATTGTGAAATCAAATAAGATGGTGCATTAATGTGATGTAATATAAATATAAAAATTTGCAATAAAAAGAATATGATAATTTATTTATAAGATTTTCTATATCAATTTACAAACATAAATTATTTTGATATCATAAGAAAAAAATTCAAAGAAGGTATATAAGATGAAAAGGGTTACAATAAAAGATATAGCCAGAAAATTAGGAATTGCTTATTCAACAGTTTCAATGGCAATAAATGATGATGAAAATATAAGCAAGGAAACAAAAGAAAAAGTAAAAAAGGCAATAATTGAACTCGGGTATTACCCAAATAAGGCAGCAAGAACACTTGTTAAAGGGAAAACAAATAATATAGCAGTTGTAGCGCCTGGTTTTTTTTCACTTTATGAATTGCATATAATAAAGGGAATGGAAGAAAAATTAAAAAAGAGCAAATATGATATTGTATTATACACCGGTAGATATGACTATTATGAAACTCATAATATTTTAAATAAAATTCTTTTTGAAAAAAATGCTGATGCTGTTATTGTTATAGGTGTTATGTTAAAGGAAGAAATTATGGAAGAATATAAAAAACTGGCAGTCCCGTTAATTCTCATTGATTCTTGTCAAACAGAAAAAGGTTATGTGATAAATGTGGATAACTATTATGCTGGCAAATTGGCAGCCGAATATTTTTTAAAATTAAACAAAAAGAGACCGGCAATTTTATTAGGAAGCACACAATATGCATATTCTCAACAGGAAAGGAAACAGGGATATATTATGACATTAAAAGATAACAATATTATAATTAAAGATAATATGATATTTGAGAGTTTTGATTATCTACCGGATGATTTAAAAAGATTTGGGAAAAAAGCTTCTGAAACCTTATTAAAAGAAAAAACTGATGCTGTTTTTTGTGCAAATGGTGATTATGCCGCTTTTGGAGTTTATAAATATTTAACATCAAAAGGAGTAAAAATTCCAGATGATGTTTCAATTGTCGGATGTGATAATTTTGATGTTGCTGAAATAATGGAATTTACTACAATTGAACAACCATTAGCAGAAATAGGCAGGTTTGCTTTTGAAATTGCAGAAACAATGCAGACAAAAAAAATCAGTTATAAAATAAAAAAATTTAAACCTGAATTAATAATCCGAAAAACATAATTATTTCCTTTGATTTTAAAAATTTTTTGGCTTAATAATAAATAAATTTTGTATTTTTTTAAATAAATTAAAATTTGTATAATTAAAATAAAAAATATTTTATATGTTCTTTTATTTTTTCTTCTGAGTTAAAGGAAAGTCCAAAGAATTTTTTTATTTTTTCAACTGAATAAATTGGCGGATTTTTGCGCCATCCGAGGTTTTTTAATTTTATTTTAACTTTTTTACCTGCAAATTCAAAAGCCCATTTTGCAATTTGTTCCCAGGTTATAAAATTTTCAGATAGTCCAAAAAAAATTTCATTTTTACAATTACTTTCCAGAACTTTTTCATAAATTTTTGCCAAATCGCCAGCCCAGATGAACTGGGTGCCATCATTTTTAATTACTTCAACCGTTTCATTTTTTATTACTTTGTTTACAATAATCCTGAAACGATTATCAGGTTCAACCGGGCCACCAAAAACCACAGGGTTGCCAAAAGTATAACCAGGTCTTATTATATTTATAAAAAGATCTTTATGATAGTTAGAATAAGCGCTTAAAAACATTTCAACCGATGCTTTTGTTGCACCATAAAAATCAGAAGGGTTAGGTTTACAATTTTCATCTGTTGTTTTATTTATAGGTCCTACTGCAGCAGTTGAGGATGTAAAAATTATTTTTTTTATTCCGGAATTTACTGCGGCATCCACCATTGCGATTTGTGGCAGAGTTTCATTTTGTATCATAAGTGGCCCTGTTTTGCCCCAACCCAAAGCAATTAAAATAAGGCACTCATGATTTTTACATAAAATTTTAAAGTTTTTTAAATTTTTAAAATCAAATTTTTTGATTGATATATTTTTAATTGATAAAAAAAGAGGTATTTTTTCTGAGTTTCTTGCAAGTATGGTTATTTTATGCTTTTTACATAAATTATAAGTTACATAACTACCTATAAATCCTGTTCCGCCTGTTATTAATATTTTCATTTTTATTCCTTTATAAGATTTATATGATATAATTATATAAAAATATTTTATAGAGGTAAATAACAAATGGCAGTAACTTTGGAAGATGTTGCCAGATTAGCTGGTGTTTCACATATGACAGTTTCGCTTGTTATAAGAAATGATAAAAGAATCACACCTGAAACACGGGAAAAGGTTATGAAGGCGATAAAGGAATTAAATTACCAACCAAACTATTTAGCACGTGGACTTGCAGGTGGGAAAACAAATACAATAGCAATTGTAGCAACATTTTTTTCATCTTTTTTTGAATTAAATATATTAAAAGGTATGGAAATGATACCTGATGAAATTAAATATAATTTAAATCAATTCGCAACAAGAGGTGGATATAGAAATAAAAAAAAGGTTTTGCAGAACATAGTTAACTCAAAGCGTGCTGATGCGGTGATTGTTTTAAACATAAAACCATCTATGAATATAATACGATTTTATAAAAAAAACAGGATTCCGCTTGTTCTTGTAGAAGAAGAAGCGCCTGGTGTTAATGTTGTAAAGTCCGATAATTTTTTAGGAGCAAAAAAGGCAGTTAATTATCTTATTAAAAAAGACAGAAAAAATATTGGACTCGTAATAGGCGATTATGAAGCAAAATATGTTTCCGCAAGCAGTAAAGAAAGATTTGAAGGTTATAAAAAAGCATTAGAGGAAAATGGTCTTTTACCTGATAAAAGAAAAATTTTTAAAATAGAAGATTATTATTTTGAAGATGGGATTAAAGCACTTGAGTATTTTATAAAAGAAGGAGTTAAATTAGATGCAATTTTTTGTGCAGCCGGAGATATGGTCGCAATGGGTATAATAAAGGAAGCGCAAAAGAGAAAAATAAAAATACCGGATGATATTGCCCTTGTCGGATATGATGACATAGTTGTTTCAGAAATAATTAATCCACCATTGACCACAGTAAGACAGCCAATAGAAAAGATGGGAAGGGAAGCCCTTTTTCTTGCAATTGGAGCAATAGAAGGAAAATACAAAGAACCACAAAAACTTATTTTTGAACCGGAACTTATAATAAGGGAAAGTGGATAAAAATATCACAAAAAAATTTAAAAAGACGCATTTTTGAGAAAAAGCAAAATATTTTATTATTTTTATAATGCATTATTTTTATCCAGAAGTTTTTTTTAAAAAAAAATATGTGTTATTTTAAAAAATTATTTTTTTTAATGATATTTGAGTTGTATTTTTTCTCCAGAAAATAGACAATTTATATTGGGATTTTCAGAAAGTAATTATTTTATTTATAAAACCCTATGTCATCAACATATAATTCAACAGAGTCATGTGGTTGAGAAACTGTTTGCCATACAATATCTTTTGCGTTTTTTAAATTTTCCAGGAGTTCAGTTTTTTTCCCCCACCCAGAATCCTGTGAAAAAGAAGAAAATGGAATAATTACCTGTGTCCATTGTGTTGGAGCTAAAAAAGTAAATCTGAAATCATTATATTCATTATCAACTTTATTTCTGTTGGGTCCTATTAATACAGAATATATTTTTTCATCACCTTTGACATAAAAACAAATTCCTTTATATTCTGAAATATCTTTTGAAATATTATCAAGGGTTGTTCCAATCCCGATATACCCATACTGATATTTTGTCGTTACTTTGCCTTTAAAACCTGCTGAGAATTTACTGTTTTTGGCTCCGCTTTCTGTCATTGTAAATGGTTTTCCTGCTTTTGGGTGAATTTCAGAATCTCCACCATTTTCGCTGTCATTAAATGAATACCAGTAATTGCCAAAAGTATTTATATTGTTTCCATCTTCGCAATCATCAATTAAAAAAATATTTTTTATTTCTTCTTTAATGACGGATTTTTGTTTTATTTTTTGTCTGATGTATGGTTTTTCATTTTCGCAGTAATCTTTATTTGCAATTAAAGAAAACATGCATAGCGTAAGTGCCCCCTGATAAATTGTCATTTCGTTTGTGGCATAATCAGCGAGGTCATCGTTATATACAGCAATATCAGAGTTAAATTTTGAATATTTGCTTTGACCCGAAAGTCGTATATTTAATTTATCCCATTCATCTCTTTTCATAGGACCTTCAATTGGCATCCCAAAAACATTTTCTTTTAATATTGATGTTACCTGAGAATGAACATTTTCAGGGAAAAACTTACCCATACCAACAATGAAGCATACACCCCATTGGTTTTTACCGAGTAAATAATCCCTGGATGAAGTAAGCATATCATCATATTTTTTATTATTAAATAATTTTTTATAAAGATGAGCTTTTATGATAACTCCTGTTAATACCGACATAGAACCCCATATATAATCTGCTGACATTCCAAAAATATTTGAATTGTATTTTGTAAGATTATAATCAAGGTCACTTTCCATATATTCTTTTAATTTATCTTTAATTAAATCAGAAGCATATGGATAAAGATTGTAGTGTGCTATAAAATTTATGCTGCTCCAGTCCAGATAGCCATTTCCAGAGCCACAGTTTAATGCATACATTTCTGCCTGTTTTAGATAGGATGAATTATTAGTAATCTTATAAAGTTCAACTGCTGCAAGTTCCAAATCATCATAAAAAGATGTTTCATTATAAAAATCAGGTGGAACAGATGATATTGCTTTTAAATTTTTTCTTGCAAGTTCATATAATTTTTTTGCATATAAAAGGCAGGTTTCAGCATAATTTTCATCTTTTAAAAAATCTTTCCATATTTTATAGGCAAGAGAAAATGAAGCAGATGCGCGTGCGCATGTATTAGCGCCTATACCAAAATACGCAGGTCTCATAGGTGATTCCCTGTAATTAGCATGGTCATTATCAGGTAAACGCCAGAAATTATGGTCAGTTTCATCGCCAACCTGAAAATATGAAATATTATCTGCTGGATTCATACGCATAATAAAATCAAGGCCATATTTTGCTTCATCTAAAACATCAGGAATATTATTTTTACCTAAAGTTCCATTGCTTAAATAATTATCAGAAAAATTTTCCGGGTTTTGTTGATAGGAAAATAATAAAAAGTATGTAACATTAGTTATAGTTATCATAAATTTTATATAATCGCCGGCATCGTGTCAGCCACCATATGCATCAAAATTTTTGCCATCTTGTGGTCCGCCTTTTGCCTTTGCATCCCGTCTGCTTGTTTTTTCAAAAAGATGACATTTTATATTAAGGTATGGATTATAACCACAGCGTTGGAAATGAAAAAAATTTAAAATTGCCTCGTGCTGATGTTTATATACACATTTTGAAATTTTAAATTCAGGTGAATTTGTAGAATCTGAAAGATGTATGAAGTAGGAGCCCTCACCTTTTATATCAGAAAAATCAATTATAAAATTATTTTTAAATGCGCCATATTCACCATAGTTTTTACCTAAATTTTTAGGACCAAAAACTTTTGCATTATCTGATAATCTTATAACAGAAAAAGTTATATTATTAAGATTATCATTTGAAAATACTATTCCTGTCTTTTTATCATCAGGGAAATAACCAATCTGATTTATTCTTATAAAAGATTCGCTGAAAATTGATGAAAATAGCAGTATACCAACAATTAAAAATATAAATTTTTTCATTTTGCCTCCTTTGGTATTGAATGTTAGTGTGAAAAGTTTTAATGCTTTTCACTTAAAAATCCTTTTATTCATATACTTTTTTTGCCTTTTGTTCCCCCTTTATCAAAAAGGGATTTAGGGGGATTTACATACATCCATTCTCTTTTTCTCGCTTTCTTTTAATTTAAAATCTCCCATAACCCCTCTTTATTAAAGAGGGGAATTTTTTATTTTTATTCTTATTCTTATTTTTTTCTCCCCCTTTGCAAAATGGGGACTAAGGGCGATTTTCCTCCTATTTTTTTTCTACCCCTTTGTAAAAAGTGGATTTATGGAGGATTTGATTCATTATTTTAAATCTTCCCTGCCTCCTCTTTTTATAAGAGGGGGAAATGTATATTATTTTCAATACTTTTAGTATATATTTTAATCTCTGCCTTCTTTCTTTTTCATAGAACTTTTCACATTATCTATTGACTGGTAAAAATATTTTTATTATAATTTTATTAGAAACTTTTGCTATTTTATATTGTCTAAATATAAAAGTCAAGTTAAAAAATATGTTGAATTTATTATTTAAATTTATTTTAGCGATAAAACAAAAGGAGAAAAAATGAAATATAAATTAAATTTTTTTATAATAAATTTTATTTTATTCCTAAGTCTAAACTATGCTGCTGAAAGATATATCAGGGTAAATCAGGTTGGATATTTGGCAAGTGATATTAAGGTTGCAAATCTTTTTTCAAATGATAATCTGACAGGTGCTACATTTTCTGTGAAAAGAATTGCTGATAATGTAGAGGTTTTTGGGCCAGCATCAATTGGCAGCAGAATTGGAAATGCGTATTGCAACTATACATATCATTACAAACTTGACTTTTCTTCATTGACTACACCAGGCACATATAAAATAGTATTAAATGCCTCACCATCTGCTGAATCATATCATTTTGCCATTGGTGATTGTGTATATGCTAATTCACATGAAACAATATTAAATTTTTTCAGAGCGCAAAGATGCGGTTTTAATCCATATTTAAATGTGAACTGTCATACAACAATCAACACAAGAAAAGATGCCAAAGCAGTAGGTGGTCCTAATGCAGGAACAGTTTATAATGCAGAAGGTGGCTGGCATGATGCAGGAGATTATATAAAATTTATGATAAACAACGCCGCTGTCACATTTTTACTTCTTTTTGCATATAAGGAAAATCCAGGAGTTTTTAATGATAATTATCTTGCCAATGGACTTCCTGGTTCAAATGGTATTCCAGATGTTTTGGATGAAGCAAAGTATGGGCTTGATTGGATTATGAAAATGCATCCTGCACCTTCTGAATTTTATTATCAGGTTGCTGATGGGATTGACCACAATCAATGGCGACTCCCGCAAAATGATTCTGTAAATGGCTACTCAACAACTCCATACAGACCTATGTATCATTGTGATGCAGGAAAAGGAGCAAATGTGGCAGGTAAAGCTGCAGCAGCACTTGCGCTTGGTTTTATAATATTTAACAGTCGTGGAGATACAACTTATGCAAATACTTGTTTAATGCATGCAGAACAGATTTATTCTTTTGGTAAAAGCAGGATGTCGGCACAGCCATCAACAAATGGGTTTTATAATGAAACAACTTTTTATGATGATATGGAATTGGCTGCAGCTGAACTTTATAAAGCAACAGGAAATTCTTCTTATCTTACTGATGCGCAGAATTATGCACAGCAGGCAGGAAGTGCATGGGGATGGACTGACTGGGGAACCCTTAATTTTTATGCACATTATGAACTATATCCATCTGTGGGTACTTCTTTTAAAAATACATTAAAAGGATATATGCAGAGTGATTTAAATTCAGGATTTTCTAATTTGGATGTATTTGGAATGAACACAACGCAATACATCTGGGGTTCTATGGCGCTTTTATCCTGTAATATATTAAATGCTTATCTTTATAAAAAACTTTTTCCATCAGAAACAACTTATGATAATGTGGCAAATTTTGCGCGTGATTATGTTTTAGGAAAAAATCAATGGTCTGTAAGTTTTATAGTAGGGCTTGGCACTGATTATCCAAATGACCCGCATCATCAAATTGCTAGAATTAATAATGTGGATATTTTTGGTATGCCAATTGAAGGACCTGTTACACAGGCAAACTGGAATTCTTATGGTGCAAAAGCACCTTCTTCTGATCCGTATGCTGCTTTTCAGTCATCTCAGGCAATTTATTATGATTACTGGGAAGATTATTCAACAAACGAACCAACAATATGGCAGGCAGGTGTAACATTTGCCATGCTTTCATTGCTTTCGCAGCCGGCATGTTTCAGTAGCACACCAACAAATACACCTACAAATACAGTAAATCCGACTGCAACATTAACATTTACTCCTACAAAAACAAACACAGCAACTTTGACAAGCACTTTTACAAATACAAGAACAAATACACAAACTTTTACAGCAACTCCTACAAAGACAAATACAGCAACTTTGACAGATACCTTAACGAGCACCAGAACTATAACGAACACATTAACTTCAACAAGCACAGGAACAAACACTATAACATTTACTTTTACAACAACAAACACATTTATATCAACACAGACATCAAGTTCTACAAATACATTAACACGGACATCAACCAATACGCCAAGTTATACAGCAACACAAACATATACAAGGACAAATACAGCAACCAGCACATACACAGTAACCCAAACAATAACAGGAACCCAGATATCAACCTGGACAAATACGTATACAGAAACAATGACGCATACTTTGCTTCCAACAAATACATTTACAAATACTTTTACCCAGACAGTAAGTTATACAAATACAAATACGGCAACACAAACAAACACAATGATTTTAAGTGCCACAGCGACCAATACTCTGATGCCGACTTTTAGTTTAACTTTAACGAGCACAGCAACAACAATGCCAACAAACACACTAACATTTACATTTACACTAACAAAGACATCAACAGCAATACCAACAAATACACAGACAAGAACATATACAGCGACATATACATATACAAGCACAATGACAAATACGCAGATAGTGACAATGAGTTATACAGCAACGCAGGTAATTACAGTAACACCGACAGAGACCTGCACAGAAGATGGAGCAAAGATAGAAGTGATAAAAACATATCCGAATCCATTAAAGACAGAAGAGGACTTAAAGATAAAGGTAAGGGTAAATAAGAGATTAGAAGAGATAAAGGTAAAGATATATACAGTAGGATACAGGAATATAATGGATATTGGAGGTATACAGGTATTAGCAGGGGAAAATGAGATAATGCTAAACAGGGCAAAGATAAAAAATTTAGCCAAGGGGATATATTATTATGTTATAATAGGAAGAGATGAAAGTGGAAAACAGATGTATTCAAAAATAAATAGTTTTATTTATATGAAATAAAAAAGGATTGAAAATAAATATTATAATGAAAAATTTATTATTAATTTTTATTTTTTCTTTTTTCATAAATTCCATTTTTGCGGATTGCCGTTTACTTGCATATTATCCTGATTGGGTTTCTACTTATAAATACGATAAAATACCTTATAGTAAACTTACACATATCTGCCATGCATTTATGGAACCTGATGCAAATGGAAATATATCAGGACCAAATGTGGAATCAGGACTTATCACAAATGCGCATGCAAATGGTGTAAAAGTCCTTGTATCAGTTGGTGGTGCTGCGGTTCCTTCTTCTACTTTTTCAACCCTGATGAATAATCCAACCGCGAGAAATAATCTTATAAATAACATATATAACTTTTGCGCAACCTATGGATATGATGGTGCAGATATTGACTGGGAATATCCGCAGAACTCAACTGACCAGAGTAATTTAAATACATTTATATCTGCGTTGAGAAATAAATTTAATACTTCGCCCCAACCAGCTCCTTCATGGCTTATTACAATGGCAGTGCCAGGTGGTTCCTGGGGATGTCAGTATATTGATTTTTCTTACCTTAATGCTTATGTTGATTTTTACAATGTTATGACATATGATATGCATGGCTCATGGAGCAATCATTCAGGTCATAATTCAGCAATTTATCGTGGGAGTGATCCTTGCACTTCTGCAAATTGTGAATCGTATATTATATAATAAATACTATTTAAGTTAAAACTTTATTCGCAGGGATTCAGATTAATAAGAGAGATACCGCAAAAAGTCAATTTACAGCCGGGGATAAATACTGTGATTTTAAGAACAAAATATTTTGATGACCTTGCCAAGGGGATGTATTTTTATATAATTTTAATAGAAGATGAATCTGAAAATGAAATAAAGAGCAGGATGGGGATACTGATTAAGCAATAAAGATTTTAAATCACTGAAAGGATCTTTTTAACTTGTATGTGAACATCTGATTTTATAAATTTTATAAATCGCTTTTGCAATAAGATGAATTTATAAGATGCAAAATATATAAAATTTATGCACTAGCTGACAACCTTGTGGCTTAAGGTGATATTTTATAATTATTTTTTAATTAAGGGATTATTGGTGTTTTGTTTTTTATTTTAAAATATTATCTGGCAATCGCATTAAAATATAGCGATTTTCAGGAAAAAAAAATAAAATATTATTAAAAAACATATAAAACGACACTTATGTTTTATTATTTATTTAAAAAACGGGTGGATAAAAGTAATGCATTATAAAAATAAAAATTATTAAACAAAAAAGACAAAAATATTTTATATTCCCGTAAAAACGTATTTTCTAATGCGTTTTTACGGTATTAAAAAACACTTGACAAATATTTTATTTTATTGTAAAATTGTAATGATTACAAAATTGAAGTTATTTAAAAGGAGATTGATGCAAAATTTGCAAAAAATAAAAGATAAGTTACAACAATATAAAATTAAACCTTCGTTGATAAGAATAAAAGTTCTTGAATATTTGAATTCAACTAGAGAACATCCAAATGCAGAAAAAATTTATAAAAAATTATTAAAAGAAATACCAACATTATCAAGAACCAGTGTGTATAACACTTTGAAACTTTTAACACAAAAGGGTGCTATAAAAGAAATAATGATAGAAGAAGGAGAGATAAGATATGACGGAATAAATGAAAGGCATGCTCATTTTAAATGTGTTAAATGTAATAATTTATATGATTTAAAATTAAAATGTAAAAGCTGTCTGGAAGAAACTGATTTAAATAAAGTTAAAGTTATGGATGAACATATATATATTGTTGGTATTTGTAAAAAATGTTTAAAAAAAGGAGAATGAGATATGGCAAAAATATTAAAAGTTGGTAAAAAAGCACCTGATTTTTGTCTTTATGATCAGGAATTAAATCAAATATCTCTTAAAGAACTAAAAGGAAAATGGATAGTTCTTTATTTTTATCCCAAGGATGATACGCCTGGTTGCACAATAGAAGCAAAAAGTTTTTCAAAGGAAAATCCTGGCTTTGAAAATATTGACGCGGTTATACTCGGGATATCAGCCGATGATTGTAGCAGTCATAAAAAATTTGCAGAAAAATATAATTTGAATATAAAGTTATTATCTGATCCTGAAAAAAAAGTTATAAAAAAATATGGCGTGTGGGGGCAAAAGACATTTATGGGCAGAAAGTTTATGGGAATAAAAAGAACTACTTATCTTATAGATCCAGATGGAAAAGTCGCTTTTATCTGGGAAAATGTAAAACCAGAAAACCATGCAAAAGAAGTAAAAAGCAAATTAATTGAATTAAAGGAAAATAAAAAATGGCAGTAAAAAAAATAAAAGAAGGAATTTATTTCGTCGGTGCACTTCACTGGGATAGAAGGCTTTTTGATGAATTGATACCGCTACCTGATGGAACCAGTTATAATTCGTATTTAATCCATGGAGAAAACAAAACAGCACTTATAGATACGGTTGACCCGACAACAATAGATCAGTTATTTGTAAATTTAAAAAAATTTAAAATAAATAAAATTGATTATGTGATTGCCAATCATGCAGAACAGGACCATTCCGGAGGTATACCTTTTATTTTAAAAGAATATTCAGAAGCAAAAGTTGTAACAAATGAAAAATGTAAAGATATGCTAATGGATTTGCTTTTGATACCAGAAGATAAATTTATTGTGGTGAAAGAAAACGAAAAAATTGAGTTGGGTGGAAAAACACTTCAGTTTTTCATGATTCCGTGGGTTCACTGGCCTGAAACAATGGCAACTTATCTTATAGAAGATAAAATTTTATTTCCCTGTGATTTTTTTGGTTCGCATATAGCAACATCTGCGATATTTGATCAGGAACATTTTTATATTCCGGCAAAAAGGTATTATGCAGAAATTATGTCTCCTTTTCGGAATAATGTTCGTAATAATTTGGAAAAAGTTAAAAAATTAGATGTTGAAATAATTGCGCCATCTCACGGAATTATTTATAAAAATCCTAAAGTAATAATGGATGCTTATGCTGAATGGGCATCTGAGAATGTTAAAAATGAAGCAATTATTGCATTTGTATCAATGCATGATTCTACTAAAAAAATGGCTGAATATTTAAGAGAAGCACTCGTAGAACGTGGCATAAACGTGCATTATTTTAATTTAACAGTTACTGATATTGGAGAACTCGCCATGACTTTAATAGATGCTGCAACTTTAATATTAGGTGCTCCTACTGTATTGGCAGGGATTCATCCTTTAGGTGCTTATGCTGCATATCTTGCAAATGCCTTACGCCCTAAAACAAAATTTGCATCTTTGATAACTTCTTATGGATGGGGTGAAAAAGCAAGTGAGGTTTTAAAAGGATTACTTATAAATTTTAAAGGAGAAATTTTGCAACCAGTAACAGCAAAAGGTTTTCCAAAAGAAAATGATTTTAAACAATTGGATCGTTTGGCTGATGATATATATAATAAACATAAAGAAATAGGTCTTTTCTAAAAAACGCATTTTCTAATGCGTTTTTACGGTCTTTTATAATTATTTTTAAGCAGGAGGATAAAATGTCCGAATTGACAATTAAAGATATTTTAAATAAAGCCATAGAGATGGAAGAAGCAGGTAAAATTTTTTATGAATATGCGGCGGCAGTTGTTGATAATGAAGAAATAATGAAAGTTTTAAGTGTCCTGGCACAGGAAGAGGTCAAGCATAAACATATTTTTGAAAATATGAAAAATGATGTTGCAGAAATATCAGCATCAAATAAAAGTGATGAATATTTAACTTATTTAAATTCTTTTTTATCAACCAAATCTGTTTTTGACAGGAAAAAATTTGATGAAATTTATGATAAAGTAAAAAAAATCACTGATATTATTGATTTTGCCATAGAACGTGAGATGGATTCCATATTATATTATATGACCCTTATGACAGTGGTAAAAGAAGAACAAAATTTTTTAGTTCAGAAAATAATTGAAGAAGAAAGAAAACATTTTATTAAATTAAATGAAGCAAAAAAAATAATTTTGAAAAAATAAGGAGGTGCAACATGGCTTTAAAATCAGGAGTTTACAAGTGCATGGTTTGTGGCAATGTGGTAGAAGTTGAAATAAGCGGTGCAGGAACTCTTGTATGCTGTGGTCAGGATATGAAACTCATGGATGAAAAAACAAAAGAAGGAGCAGGAGAAAAACATCTACCTGTTGTTGAAGAAATCAACGGAAAAATTTTAGTAAAAGTTGGTTCTGTGCCACATCCTATGGATCCGGATCATTGGATACAGTTCATTGAGGTTTTTACAAAAGATGGATATATTTACAGAAAAGATTTAAATCCAGGAGATAAACCAGAAGCAGTTTTTAACATTGAAAAAGCAAACATCGGTATAGTAAGAGAGTTTTGTAATAAACATGGACTCTGGTCAATAAATTTGTAATTAAATTTTGAGGAGGTAAAATATGGCAGGTATTAAAGGAACAAAAACAGAAAAAAATTTACTAGCTTCATTTGCAGGAGAATCACAGGCCAGAAACAGATACACTTTTTTTGCATCTCAGGCAAAAAAAGAAGGATATGAACAAATAGCGGCAATTTTCCTTGAAACAGCAGAAAATGAAAAAGAACATGCAAAAAGATTTTTTAAATTTTTAGAAGGCGGAATGGTTGAAATACAGGCATCTTATCCTGCCGGGGTGATTGGTAATACTCTTGAAAATTTAAAAGCAGCAGCTGCAGGAGAAAAAGAAGAGCATACAAAATTATATCCGGAAGCAGCAGACATTGCAGAAAAAGAAGGATTCAAAGATGTAGCAGCAACTTTCAGATACATAGCCAAAGTAGAAGCAGAACATGAAAAAAGATACTTAAAACTTATTTCAAATATAGAAAAAGGAGAGGTTTTCAGAAAAGAAAAAGTTGTAAAATGGAAATGCAGAAATTGTGGTTATATACATGAAGGAAAAGAAGCACCTGAAAAGTGTCCTTCATGTTTGCATCCAAAATCATATTTTGAAGTAAGCGAAGAAAATTATTAAAAAAATAAAAGGGCAGGTTGAAATCCTGCCCTTTTAAATAATATTATGGTGTTTATATGCAAAATAAATTATCAATAGTTTTAGCAGGAGAAGCCGGACAGGGAATACAATCAGTTGAAAATTTACTTGTTTTGATTTTTAAAAAAGATGGTTATAATATTTTTGCAACAAAAGAATATATGTCCCGCATAAGAGGCGGAGTAAATTCAACTACAATTATAATTTCTGATAAACCAATTATTGCTTGGCATGAAGATATTGATCTGTTTTTGCCTTTCAGCTATGAAGCAATAAACAGATTTAAGGATAAAATAAATTATTCAACAAGAATTATTGTGGATAAAAAATATATAAATTATGAAAATTCTATTGATATTCCATTTAATAAAACAGCAGAAGAAATTGGTTCTACTATTTTTTCAAATACTATTATTGCAGGATTTCTTGCATCTTTATTTAATGTAAATATAGAAATTTTAAAAAAAACAATTTTTGATGTATTTGCAAAAAAAGGGAAAGAAATAGTTGATAAAAATATAATTGCCGCTGTTAGGGGGTATGATTTAGCAAAAAATTATTTTGAAATTTTTAAAATAAACATACAAAAAGATAAAAAAGTCGCTGAACAATTTTTATTAAATGGGGCAGATGCTATATCCTTAGGTGCAGTTGCTGGTGGTTGCAATGCGTGTTTTGCATATCCTATGACTCCATCTACATCTGTTTTTACAAATATGGCATTATATTCAAAAAAATATGATATCGCTATAGAACAGGTAGAAGATGAGATAGGCGTTATAAATATGGCTTTGGGTTGCTGGTATGCAGGTGGCAGGGCATTAGTTACAACATCAGGTGGTGGATTTGCTTTAATGACAGAAGGTTTATCACTTTCTGGAATGACTGAAACGCCTGTTGTTATTCATTTAGCACAAAGACCAGGTCCGGCAACAGGATTACCTACAAGAACTGAACAAGGTGATTTAAATTTGGCACTTTATGCAGGTCATGGGGTTTTCCCAAGAATTATTTATGCTCCGGGTAATTTACAGCAGGCTTTTTATTTATCAGCACTTGCTTTTAATATGGCAGATAAATATCAGATTCCAGTATTTATAATGTCAGATCAGTATTTTATAGACACTTATTATAATACAGAAGAATTGCCGCTTAATTCTGTAAAATCAGAAAATTATTTTGTAAAAACAGATATAAATTATAAAAGATATAAAATCACAGAAGATGGAATTTCTCTCAGAGGTATCCCAGGGTATGGAGATGGTTTAATTGCTGTAGATTCAGATGAACATGATGAAGATGGAAGAATTACAGAAGACTTAAACGGTATTTCTTTACAAATGAAAAATAAGCGCCTTAAAAAGTTTATTAAAATAAAAGAAGCAACATTGGAACCGGTTTTATACGGGCAAAGAGAATACAAAATTTTATTAATTGGCTGGGGTTCAACTCATAATATTATATTAAGTGCTTTGGAAAATATAAAAAATAACGATTTGGCATTTTTATTTTTTTCGCAGGTATATCCTTTGCATGAAAAAACAAAAGATTATTTAAGAAATGCCGTAAAAGTAATTGTTATTGAAAATAATGCCACAGGACAATTTGCTGATTTAATAACAAAAGAAACTGGATTTGAAACAAAATATAGAATTTTAAAATATAACGGCTTACAGTTTACTGTTGAAGAATTAGTAAAAAAAATTACGGAGATGATATAAATGGAAAACATGTTTGAAAGACAATGTGAAATTGCCTGGTGTCCTGGTTGTGGTAATTTTGGTCTAAGAAAAATAGTTCTTTCTGCATTAAAAGAACTGAATTTGGATCAAAGAAATACTGTTTTTGTGTCAGGAATAGGACAGGCAGCAAAAGCGCCACAATATATGAATGTTCATTATTTTAATGGACTTCATGGAAGGGCTTTACCTGCTGCAACAGGTATAAAAATAGCAAATCCTGATTTAACAGTTATAGTTGAAAGCGGTGATGGTGATATGTATGGCGAAGGTGGAAATCATTTTTTACATACAATAAGAAGAAATCCTGATATAACAGTAATTGTTCATAATAATATGGTATATGGTTTGACGAAAGGACAGGCATCTCCTACTTCACAAAAAAATATGGTAACTCCAATACAGGTTGAAGGAGTTTTTGAAACGCCTTTAAATCCACTTTCACTTGCTATTGCTTTGGATGCATCTTTTGTTGCCCGTGGTTCTGTGGGTGAACCGGAACTTACAAAAGAATTAATAAAAAATGCAATTTTGCATAAAGGTTTTGCTTTGGTTGATGTATTTCAGGCATGTGTATCTTTTAATAAAATAAACACGCATAAATGGTTTAAAGAAAATACATATAAAATAGATGAAACATATAATCCGGAAGATAAAATAAAAGCATTTGAACTTGCTTTAAAAGAATATCCTTTCCCGTTAGGTTTGTTTTATATTAATAAAAATAAAGTTGTTTTTGAAGAGAATTTACCGTTATATAAAAAAAGTAAAGAACCGTTATATAAAAGAAAAAATGATAATATAAAAGATTTACTTATTTTAAAAAAATGAAGTGGTAATATGAAAATTTATGATCTTATAAAAATACTAGGTATAATATCAATAAATTTATTAACTATTACATTTGTTTTTGGATTTTTTAAAATTAATATAAAAAATAGACTTTTAATACATAAAATTTTAGGTATAATAACTTTAATTGTTGCATTAGTTCACGCTGGGCTTGTTATTTATATAAATTATTTTAAATAAAGATGAGGTAAGTTTTATGAAAAATAGAATTGCTTTAGTTATTTTTGTTATTTGGATTATATTCTATTATTATGGTTGTTCCAAAAAAGAGACCCCAGCCGAGCCACAAAATCCAACCCAAATTTTAACTTCTACCAACACTGCTACTAAAACAATAATAATAACATATACTGATACTTCAACTTTTACTGCAACATCAACATGGACAATTACTTATACAGAAACTATTTCTCAATCTCCAACAAATACATCGTCTATAACAGGAACGCCAACAGAAACATTAACATTTACAAACACATTTACATCAACTTTGACTTTAACACCAACTGATACTGCAACATCAACTGGAACATCAACACATACTTTTACTTTTACAATTACACCTACAAATACTCCCACAATTCAAGTTATATATTTACGCCAGTGGGGAACAAATGGTTCATCAGATGGACAATTTGCTCTCCCTTATGGTATTGTTTTAAATAAGAACCTAAACAAAGTTTATGTGTCTGATTCAAACAATAACAGAATACAAATTTTTGATTATAATGGGGTGTTCATAGGTGAATGGGGAATGCAAGGAATTAACAATGGACAATTCTTGTATCAGAAAAAAATTGATGTTGATAAAATTTCTGGAGAAGTTTTTGTTGCTGACACCTCAAATAACAGGATACAGGTTTTTGACAGCAATGGAAATTATTTAAGGAAATGGGGAAACTCAGGAACGAATGCTGCTGATATGTTCGCACCTTATAGTGTTGTAGTTGACGATATATCAAATACACATTATGTTTATGTATGTGTCAAAGGTGATTATACTAATGGGTTTGAACCAAAGATTCAAAAATTTGATTTGCAAGGTAATTTAATTTTTAAATTTACCTATTTTTATCCTGATCATGGATCTGCAGTTTTCAATCCAGTTGATATTGGTATTGATATACAAGACAACAAAATTTTTGTATTGGATATTACTTTTAGTCATGTGGTTGTTTTTGACTTGTCTGGAAATTATCAATACAAATTTGGTGTAGTAGGTGCAAATAATGGTAGTTTTTTAAATCCACAGGGATTGGAGGTTGATACAACAAACAATAGAATTTTTGTGGCTGATTCAAGTAACAACAGGATACAAATTTTTGATTATTATGGTATTTTCATAGGCAAATGGGGAACACAAGGAAACGGGCAAGGGCAATTTAATACCCCAATAGATATTTATTTTGATGTAGATTTCAAAGAAGCATATGTTGTAGATGCTAATAATCATAGAATACAGGTTTTTAAATTAAACAATTATTAAAAAGGAGGTTAAACTATGCCATGGCAGCAAAAAAGAAAACCAAAAAAACAGTAAAAAGTAATAAACAGAAAAAAAAGATGTATTGCGAAAAATGTGGATTAATCGTAACTATTGACAATGTTTGTGGATGCGTAGAAGAATGTGATTTAATATGTTGTGGTCAGCAATTAAAAGAAAAAAAATGATAATATGAAAAGTTCTATGAAAAAGAAAGAAGTCAGAGATTAAAATATATACTAAAAGTATTGAAGATAATATACATTTCCCCCTCTTTTAAAAAGAGGAGGCAGGGGAGATTTAAAAATAATTAATTAAATCCCCCATAATCAATCTTCTTTTTACAAAGGGGTAGAAAAAAAAGAGGAGGAAAATCGCTCTTAGTCTCCCTTTTA
>CALHNI010000063.1 GCA_938034975.1 Candidatus Goldiibacteriota bacterium
AGATACATAAATTCATTAAAACACTTTTTACAAATTACTGAAGGAGAACCTACAGAAAAAGCTGATAATAAAAGTAAATCTGAAATATTTGCTTTAATGGATATTAATGCTGAATATAATGAAGATTTTATGATATTATTAGCTAATATAAAAACAAAAGATGATCCAACACTTCTTGAAAAACTTATTAATATTATTACTAATTATATTACTGAAATTATAAATATAATTAATAAAAATCTTGGATATAAAATAGCTGAAAGTTATATAAACAGTTCTTATCTTGCTTTATTAGGTAATAAAGTAACTGGTTTAATAAAACAAATACAGGATTTAAAACCACCTGATAATAATATAAAAGATGATAATGTAAATATTAAAAAAGAAGAACCAAAAGCTGAAACTGACAGTAAAATAATATACGATGGTATACAAATAGATATTAATATGCTTGATGATATTCCTCCTTCTGATGAAGATAATGATGAAGAACTCAACTTCCCACAGCTTGTTTACAGAGAAAATGTTAAATCTGATAAAAATTACATTCAGGATATAATTGAATATAATCAGGCTGTATCAACAGGTATAAATGATTTACAGTTTACAGAAGATTACTATGCTTTCCCTTCATTTAATAAAGAATATCATTATATAACTCAGGGGGATCTGAAAGCTCTTGTTGAAATGATTATTAAACTGGATGACAGATTTAAAGATAAGGATCTGGATACTTTAATAAATATTATGACTTTTGAAGATTTTAAGAATATGTTTCCAGCTAAATATTTCCTGGATCAAAGGAAAATAAAACAGGGAGAAGATGAGAATGCTATTAACTTTGTCAATGAAACTGTTAATTTAATTGCTACTGCAGCTATAAGTAAATTAAAAGCTACCAAACCTTATATTGATTACGAAAAGAAGAAAAATAAAACTGCTGCTATAGATTACTTATTAAAAGAACTGTTTGAAAACGGTGCTTATGAAAAAGAATTAAGAAACAGATATAACTTATTCAAAGCATTAAAAAAGCAGAAAGTAATTAAAATATTAATTGATGAAGGTGATTACAGAATAATTACATTACCAGATGAATACAGAACTTATGAAGGTGGTAATGGTTCTTCAAGAATGAATGATCCGCAGTTAAAGAAGTTAATACCAGAATTTATTAAACTTATCAATTTATTTAATAAGCAGGGAGAAACTAAAGACTTAAATATTAAAGTAGTATTTGTAGATACAGTAATAAGAAGCAGAGGAAATGGTAATGAAGTATCAAGTAAGGATTTATCCAAACTGAGAGTAAGCCCTGATGAATTTGCTGTAAATATGATGGAAAACGGATATATCTATATCAATAAACAGGGTGATAAAGAAACGATGTTAATGCTGCAGATAAACAGAGAAGATGTAGATTATATAGTTGAAAGGTTGTTTAATAATTTTATGATAATGAAAGCTGAATACGGTGAATTTTATTATTTAAATCCATCAAATTCAACTGAATTATTAAAAGCAACCAAAGAAGAAGTTATCAGTGTATTAAATAACCAGATTGATACTCCTGAAGCATTTAATATAAAAGCAGCAATAGAAGGATACAGAAAAGACAAAATGTTACCAGTATATCTGATTACTGCTTATATAAATGAATTAAAATACGGTAACAAAGCTGAACAACTTAAAGGTAATAAATATAAATTAATAAATGTTGATGGTAAAAAAATAATGAAGTATGGGCATTTAACCTCACCTGTTAATACTTCAGATATAGACAGCAGTATAATTGATTATCTTAAAGACAATGATTTAACAGGAGATAATAAACCGTTTGTCCTCAGAGATGGTAAATTATATGTAAAAGTTGTATTGGTTAATGACCCACCTAATAAATATGGTAAACCGAGACTTGATGGTGCAAGTATAGGTATAAACAATCATATAGGAGAAGTATTAAGAAGGATATTTGGCAGTAATAATTTAGGTAATATCAAACCATATACTTATGATACAGAAACAGGATTTTATATTAAATCATTACTTGGTTTAATAAATGAGAATACACCTTTAGGAAGGATATTAACTGAAAAAGGGGTTGGTTTATTAATATCAAACACTTCAAACAAACAGAAAGTATTTACTGATTATGCAATAGATTATGAACAATTTACAGATCAGAATGATAACAGCCATAAAATACTTGAAATAAACGTAAATGATATAAACAAGATATATGAAACAGGTAAAAGTGTATCAGAAGTATTAGGATTTGCACAATTAATACATTCAACACAGATAATAGAATTTGAAAACGGATTATTTACTGATACAAAAGGTATAAAAACCATAGTAGATAAAACAATAGATAACTTAAATAATCTGGATAAAAATAAGAAGAAAATACTGATTGATGTATTAAACAGAGTTAGAGTTAATCCTTTGAATATCAATGAAGTGATATTAAGCAATTATCTTAAAACTCATTATAAAGACTTAGATTTTAATAATTTAACCGAATATCAGATAAATACAATATACGATGATATGGTTAAATTAAGTTCAATACCAGCGATTAAAAATGTATTGCTGAATTATATTAACCAGTATATAAGAACTACTACAAAATATGTAAGTAAAGGAACTACATTTACTTTAATACCAGATTTAGGATATATGTTACACAGTAAAAATACAGTAAATGTATGGGCTAATGAACTGTTTAATAAAATCAATAAAAATGAAAAACTGAAGAATATGGTATTGGAAACATTTGGAGTAGAAAAAATAGAAACTGCTGAACAATTAGCTGATCTGATATTTGATCCAGATAAAGGATACATACACAGAGATTTTGTTATAATAAGTGAAAAAGAAGCTATAAATAATAATATTAAAATCGGGGATGTAATAATTAACTATATAGTTCCGCTGGATACAGCTGATGGTGCCAAATCAGTAATAGTAGCTGGTATAAGCAATTCAATAGCTGAAACAACAGCAATAGTAAACAG
Source organism: Candidatus Goldiibacteriota bacterium (assembly GCA_938034975.1). Taxonomy (GTDB): domain Bacteria; phylum Oederibacteriota; class PGYV01; order PGYV01; family DYJU01; genus DYJU01. Next base: position 3,018 of record CALHNI010000063.1, read on the forward strand.
TGAATACATACAGGCATTAGGAAAAGACTATGATGCAGACGTTATATATGCAGTTACCAAAGAAGGATTTACTGAAGATCAGTGGGAAGCAGTTTATAAAATGTTCTGGAGACTGGATATAAAGTATGTAAACAGTTTATTCAGTGAATTAATGGAATATAAAGAGGAAGTAGAAAGGAATATAAAGAAAATAAGCGGACGTATAATAAGTGAAGAAAAAGCTAAAAATTTAATTGATAAATTAAGAAATACAAACAATGAATCTTCATTTGATGATAAAGTAAGTATATTATTTGATTCGGATCTGGCAATAGCTTATTGTATTACTGTATTGGGAGAATCCAAATCTGTATTTGCAAAACCTACTATAGAAAAGACTAATAAAGAATTCTTTGATTTAGGATATGATTATAACAGAAAAATAGCTGAAATAATCAAATTAAGGGAAATGATTACATTTTTCGTTGCAGCTAATGTTAAAATTACTGATAAAAACGGTAATGTAATATTCAATGGTAAAGAAGATGCTAAAAAAATAATAGACAAAGCTAATTTAATATTCAAATACACTTCAAATCACGCAGTAGATTATCCTAATGATAATTCAAAGGATTACTACAATGATGATCCTGTAAATATACTTGCAGTTATACTGGATGTAAGTTATTCAACTGCAAAGATTATACAGGAAACATTTCTGATGACAAAACTCCACGAAATGTTCAATATACCAAGATTTGTTGATAGTAATAATACAGATGTTAAAGTAAAAGCATATATAGAAAGACTGGTATACAGTAAATTAAATTTAAATAATTTAACCAAAGGGAAAACCAAACGATATACAGATGAGATAGCAAAAGCAAACGGTAAAACAAATGATAATTATTATTACTTTGAAATACAAAATCCAGATGATTTTGCTTTATCAAAACTGGTAAAAAATATAGATTTAACCTCATTGGAAACTGAGCTGAAAAATTTCCTGTCGAATAAATTAGTAAGTAATGTTACAAGCGGATATTCTGAAGTTGAATTAAAATATTTGATGGAAATATTAAATGATGAGATTATAAGCAGATATTTTGATAAAGATTTTGTTAATACTGTATTTGACTTTTTAATTGATTATATACAGAAATATCCAAATGATGCACTGATACTGGGAAGTAATGAAGGGAACGATTTAATAAGTAAATTTGAGGAATTTGTCAGTAATAAAAATAAGAAATTTCCATTTAAAGACAAATACTATGTAAGATTAAATAAAAACTTATCAAATAATACCTATACAATGACCAATGAACCTGCAAGGAGACTGTTTCTGATAATTGCAAATACGGTATTAAATAATCTTAAAAAAGATGTGGAATTAAAAGCAAAGAATTTAATAAATGATTACAGGAAAACTGAAGGTGAACGGGCTAATATTAAAGTTGCTTTACTTGAAAGATTTATTAAATTATCTGCAGAAGAGAAATCATCAGGGAATTATTCAGCAAAGACTTTTGACAGAAATGTATTATTAGGATTAGTATTAGCTGCTTATGATAATCTCAGAGGAGAAAGTATTAATAAAATCAGTAATACTGTTGATTTTGGAAAAGATAATGTTAAAATCAGCAGTAATAAACCTAACAGATTAAAATTACCAGCTAATATCAATGAATATCAAAAACATAAAGAAAAAATAACAGATATATTAAGATCAGATAAAGATGTAATTATTGATGAGAAAATAAATAAGGATGATCCTGATAAGTTATGGCTTGTTAAATTAATAAACAATTTAGTAAAAAGCGGAGTATTACATAAAATAGAATATAAAAGCAGTTTTATTTATGTAAATACCAGTTTATATAATAAAATCAAAGATAATTTAGAGAATATAAACAATAAATTATCTGATACAATTGGTAGTTCCAATATAACTGCGAATGATATAGCTGCATATTTAAAAGGAGAAGAATCAAGAGCTATAGAAGACAGTAAAGATGATTATTATTCTGTATTAGCTAAAATAGAATTACCAGAATGGTTTAATTCACATCAGTTCAGATATGTAGTAAATCCTTCAAACGGGTATAATTTTATATTAAATTCATTGGAATCATTTATAGAACAATTAAATGATTTTGTAACTGGTAAAATACCAACCAGAAACTTCCATATAGATTTTGCTTATTTGAATAAACTGTTAAATCATTCAATGAAACCAGAAGAAGTTCCTGGGAGTATTATAGAAAAGTTATTAAATCAGTTAGGATATGCTATATATACAACAGAAGACGGAAAATTATTTGTAAGCAGAGATGAAAGCTCAATAGAAGAAATAAGAATCTTTGCTGAAAATATATATATGGACAGGGACAATGATAACTATGGTTGGCTTACCAGAAGAACCTATGGCAGTTTTGAATTCAGAAAAGCTTTAATAACCAATACCATATCAAATATACTGTTTGTAATACCATTTACAGAAGGATTAATACAACCTTCAAATCATCCTTTAACATATAAAGGGAAAATGGCAGAAGGATATTACGGAACTTATTATCTGGATTATGCAAGGTATCTGGTATTAAAATTTTCCGACAAAGTTTATGTTAAATATGGTATGGGAGCAAGGTTTGAATCAACAAACACAGTAGCATTTACCAGATTTTTCAAATATTCCAATATAGTTATTGTAAGAAATGCTTTGGTAGCATTAAATAAATATATGGAATCAAGAATAGAAAAATACAGCAGTGCCAATATAACAGAAAAAGATGCTAAGGTATTTTTCAGTTATTTTACAGAATCATTAAGGATGCAGATATATTTACCGAGATTTTTATATTATAACTTATCATATCCGAACAGAGCTACTGAAAAAGAATTAACAGTAAATATCAAATCAAAAGATGGTGGAACATATACATTTACAGTTAATAAAGATGGTGATTTAACAGTAACATACGGAGATACTGTTTATGGAAGAGACAGTAAATTATCATTGGAACAGGTAAAAAGAATAACAGATAATATAGATTTATTTGATAAAGAAAACTTATCAAAATTAGCTGATTTTATAAGTGCAAGAGAAAAATCTGGAGTTACATTAGATGCTACATTCTTAAATAACACCAATAATTTAATGATGACAATTGATTTAATAGAAACTGCATTAAAGAATAATGCAGAAGCTAATAAACTTGAAGAAGAATTTAAGGGAATATATGATCAGTTCATTAAAGAAATTAAAGAAAACGAACAGGAAGCTGTAAAAAGATTTAACAATGAATATGAAGATAAATTAAACAGATTATATAATTTAAGAATGATGTCAATTGAAAGGGAGAACTTACCTGATTTAATAAAATCTTTAATGATGTCTCAGGATTATAAATCAAACAAATTAAAAGCTGGGTATACACTTGAAGCATTGAATACTTTACTGATACTGATGAAGAATTATACACCTGATCTGTTTATGGAATTTACTAATAGTATTAAGAATCATATTACAAATACTACTGTAGAAGTAAAATATGATCCGTTAAGTGCAACTAAAGATACAAGAACCACAGAAGAAGAAAATTATTATTTTCCAACACTTGAAGAAAACAGACCTGAATACAGTCCTGAAATAAATCAGTTTATTAATTTACACAGTTTAGAAAATAAGGATAATGAACAAATTAAAGAAACAATAGAAAAAATTAAAAAAGATTTAAAATCTAAAGAAGCGGAATCTGATAATATTGAAAAAATAATCAGAGAAATATCTGATGGTAATTATGAAAAAGGATTAAGTGATGCTATAAAATTATTAAATAACAAACTGGATAATTTTATAATAGCTGCTTACAGTGATGAATTAAACGGAGATTATACAAGAATACTTGATGAAGATAAAATTGAACAGATAGCAAGATACTATAAATGGATTGATTTAAAGAAATATGAAATTACTGAAGGTATACCAAAAAATGAATTAAGAGGTAAAGTTGCTTTATTAGTTGCTTTGATATACTCAAATATAAAATTAGCTACTGATATAATTGGTAAATATCCGAATACAGACAGATTACATTTCCAGCATATAGCGAAAGCATTTTTAAAGCCACTGATGAGTGCTTCTGATGATAAAAATGACCATTTTAACAGTTTATTTAATATGAATATATTTTTCAGATATAACAAACAGGGAGATAAATATACAGTAGAAAAAGAAGATGTAGTAATTGAACCTAAAGCTGTATATGCCCATAATATGCAGATGATGGAAAACAGTGAATTATACGGGACTATAAATGCTTTTGAAATAGCAAGATACAGAGAACATACAAATACACAGAATAAAAACAGATTGGTTAAAATATTAAATGACAGGAAAAATGTGATAATAAATGCAATGTCAAACATTGACCCTGTAAAATTCTATAATAATTTCAGAAGATTATTCGATATAATATCAGAAGTTCCGATTAATATTACACTTACTCCAAGTGATACCTTCAATTATTCATATAATGAGCAATACACATCAAGAGATGCTTTAATAAAAAAAGTTAAAGGTAATTTAACTATTAAGGATAATATAGAAAACCTTGACAGTTATATAGATGCTGTAATAGCCTTTAAGGAATTTTTAGCTGTTATACATACAGCTGCTGTTAAAACACATATATTGATTAAAATACTGTTTAATAACAATATTATCAAAGATCAGGTAAATAAAGCTGCTTTGGAAAGGAAAATGGCGAAGTTATCGCATATAGCTAATATTATAATGTATGGCAGAAAGCGTAATGAAGGGCAGATTTACAGATATTTTCCTGTAATGTATAATTCAGAATCATTCAGAAAAGATTACATAAGCAATTATACAATAAGAAGCAATAAACTTAAATCATTAAGAGATAAGAAAAATAAAGATGAATTAAGTCCATATGAAAGCAAAATACTTGAAATAGCAATGAAAAAGACAAACGGTGATGAAGAAGCTGCATTACAAAAAGCTGTAACTATGTTACTGGAAAATGAAATTGAAAGGTTAATTGAAGGTAAAATGTATTTTATACCTATGTTTAATTCATTAAAATACGAAGCAGATAATATAGGAAGGGTATTATCAATACCACTTACATTAAATAATATAGTAAATGATTTTATAGATATATTATCAGATACATTTGATCAGGTAAATTATTCATTAACCATTGAATCACTGAAATTAACCAATGATTACAATCCAAAGACTAAAAGAATATTACAAAACTGGTTAGCTTTGGGAAAAGCACCACTGAGTACCCAATATGAAGTTGTAGATGCAAATACATTAAAAATCGGAGATAAAATAGCAATATTAAGAGAAAATGAACATAATAATAACAGGTTTATCAATGTAATAGAAGGATATTACGCTGGATTGGATGAAAACGGCAGAGTTAAAATATCGAAATACAGTAATTCTGAATATTCCAATGTATATGAAAATTATTTTGTTGTAGATGATGATAATCAGAGAGTTTATGACGGAACTTATGTATACAGACAGATAAACTTTGAAGGTAATATAAGAGATAAAAGTGCTACTGGAAGGTTATTAAAGTTTGCAAGGAAGATAATAGTAAGATACTTATTAGGATGGGCTGCAAAATACTCTACTTTAATGGTTCAGGCAATGGGATATCTGGCTAATGCAGCTATAATATACGGATTTAAATTTGCCAAATCTTTATTAAATGCCAATATAAATGATTTAACAAGAAAATTAGAAGTTCACGATATATATGATAAAGTATTCAGTTATACATTAGGGAAACCAACTGAAGTAAGTTCCATATCAGAACAGGAAAAAGCAGATGTAGTAGCATTAATGAGTTCAGCAACAGCACTTGGTTCAGCTGCAATATATGATTCAGTATTAGATAAAGTAACATCATTAAATGAAAATGATATATTTAATGAAGCAACAACAGTAAGTGAAATAAAAAGGATTATAAAATCATCAGAATCTCATAAAATATATAAACAGTATCTGGATATAAAAAAGAGACTTGTGGATGAAATATTAAAAAATAATCCAGATGATGAAGAAACACTGCAATTACTTAATAAATTAAATACAGATAAAGCATTCCTTGATGACAATTTTGATTTAACACAGGATGAAATAGAAAATATCGGAGATGATAATCCATACAAAGAAAAATTAAAACAGTTATATGATATATTAGGTAAATTAAAAGTAACAAGAGATTCACTGATTGATAAGACTATAGATGAAGATGCTGTAAAGATATTAGGGAAACAGAAAGTAGAAGAATTAAAAGCTGATAAATCAATAGGAATAACCCAGAAATTTGAATCCAAATTAAGACAGAAACACATAGCTATATTATACGGAACAATGAGAAGGTATGGATATTCACACAGGGAGGCATTGACATATGCAATAGGTTCAATGGAAAGCTGGGATGCTTTATACAACAAAAGAGATAAATTACTATCACATACAAAAGAAGTTCAGAGATTTCTTGATATGTTATATCATTATACATCAGTTATAACAAAATCATTAAAAATACAGAAATCAAAAGATAAAAGATTAAAATTCATATATTCCACATTAAAAGACTGTGAAAATGCTGTGGAATATTTAAGATCATCAAAACAACCGCATATTGATCCCAAAGCAAGGAAAGTAAGAGCCTGGTATATATCATCAGTATTATTTGCTTTATCCAATTATTTACCATTTACAGGAGCACTTATACCCCCTACATATTTAGTAGTATTACTTGGAATTGATTTAGTAATGAAATATTTATTATTTGATGATGATGAATCAAGAGATTTGGCAAGCAGATTTGAATTAATAATGCTTATATCGAATTTAATATCTAAAAAATACGGAATAGGGGTAGGAACTTTTGTAACAGCTGGAACTGCGGTTGCAGCTGATATTGGTAATGAATATAATGAGAATGATAAATACGATAAAATGATACAAATATCCAAAATACCATTTGCAAACTTAATAGTATCATCAAGAGCTGGTAAAATATACACATCAGTATATAATTTAAGTGGTATAGGAAGGATAACAGGATTACAGGATGATGATAAAAAGATAGATATATACAATGAATCCACAAAACTGATTACAACAATGTTTAATTTACCTAACAGGGTAATAAATATCGATGATGTAATAGACAATGAATCAGGAATATTAAGCTGGAAGACAGTATTCAGTAATCCGTTTATACCATACGGAAGGACTTTATACATAGCAGCCACAGAAGATGAATCTGACAGAAGGGGCAGAAAAAGGTATCAATACGAAGAAGACAATTTAGTAAGGCGTTTAATAAGAGGAAGTTTCTATGGTATGTAATAAATGTAATAATAAAGCAGTTCAGGATGGATTATGTTATAAACATTACACAGAATTAAAAGAAAGTGAATTTACAGACAATACAGATATAGACAATTTAGGGATAATAAAATGGGCTAAATACTTTTTACCACATCACGTTTACAGTTCATTTCCACCCAAACATAAATTAATCTATGCAATGTTATTAAATCTTTATTCAAGTAAATACAAAAACAAATATGAAAGATTAAGAGCACTAAGAGCATTCAGGGAATATTCCAAAACTGGAACGATAAGAATATTCACATTATACACTTTAATGCACAATAAAACCAGAATTAAAATACCGATACTGGAATTTGAATATGATAAAGGTAATAATATAAAAGACATTAAAATAATTGACAGTGAAGAAATATTCATAGATGAAAAGTTCATAGTAATAGTATCAGAAACTGGAGCTCAGGCGGAGGAATTCACTACTGCGATAAGGGATGAAATAGCCTCTAATTCTTTAATACATTACTTTTACGGCGATAAAATCATAGAGGAGGTAGAACAGGAAGGGTTAATGAAAATAACTGACAGGAAATCAAAAATGCAATGGACAAGGAGGGCTTTTAAAGTAAAAGGTGTTAATATATTGGGGATAGGAGCAAAACAGAGAATAAGGGGTAGAATAAAAGGGGCATCAAGACCCACGACAATGTTTTTTGATGATATATATTCAGAAGAAAACGTAAAAACCAAAGAATCGAGGGAAAGTGTAAGAAACTGGTTTAACAATGCAGCTATAAAAACAGTAGATATGATAAAAGGGAAGATATATTTAGTAGGAACAATAGTTAATGATGATACAGTAATAGTAGATATAAAAAAGAATCCGCAATGGAAGTCAATAGAAATACCACTGATGCCACTTGATAAATTAAATAAGTTAGTAAATAATCATTTAGAAGTAGACACAATACAGGGGATATGTAAGATACCATACGAAGAAGACACAGAGAAATGCAGGGAATATTTCAATAAATTACAACAGAAAGAAGACTGGGGATTAGAATGGTCAGAAAGGATAGGGTTATATGAAACAGCTTTAATGTATAAAGAAGCGGTATATAACAGAGGGATAAGCGGATTTTATCAGGAATATTTTCATATAATAATACCAGAAGAAGATAAAAGATTCAGAAGGGAATATTTCAGAAGAATAACTGCATATGAAATCAAAACAGAAGAAAACATAACCAAAATTACATATGAATACGAAGGGAAGCAGATTGAACTACCTATAAATTTATACATAGGGATAGATTTAGGAACTGGAACAATAAGCGGAGATGACACGGTATTAATATTAACAGGAGTAACATCAGAAAACAAATACATAATAACTGACATAAAAGCAGGGAAATACAGCTATTTTGACACATCTGATAAAGAAGGGATATATGATATAATAGCAAGATACTGCAGGAAATACAGAATAAGGAGCATAAATGTAGGATATGCAGGAAGTGAAAGAGGGCATATAGAAGGATTAAGACAATATTTAACCAGCAATAACATAAGAGTAACAGTAACAGGCAGGAAACAACACTATTCAGAAGGAACCAAAGAAGAGAGAATAATCAACAACTTACTACACTTATATCAACAAGGAAGGATATATCATACAAACTGTAATAACATAGATAAATTAGAATATCAGTTAGAATACTTAGGTAAAGCAGACAGAGATGATATAGCAGATGCATTAGAAGTAAGCATATACAATTCCATAAAACCGTTTATAAAGCATACAGATAAAGAAGATATAAGGATTAACAAACTATTCAATTACAATCCTATAGAAGAAGATTACATTAACTACTGGAGGAATTAAACACTTTCAAAAGACTGTTTAACAAACCAACTTTAATTCAACACCAGACGAACACTGTTGAATACCTTCAATCACATCTCCAATCGGCGTATTTAATAAAGAATAGAAATAAAGAAAAGAAAAAGAAAAACAGGAAAAAAGAAAAAGAAAAAAAACTCACAACACAAATGTAGCAAAGTTAATTTTATCTGTCAATACCAATTTCTATCTCCAAGATAAGTTATTATAAAACAATAACTTAGATATGTTTTGAAAACCTCTGATTTTGATTTTTGTTTAATTTTTTTTTAAAGTGAAACAAGGATAGTAATATCACAATCAAATAACCACAAACAAAAACAAGGAGATAATATGAAAGTTATTAGAAACAATATTAATTCAAAAGACAGAAATGAATTAATATTATATCTGGAACTGTTTCTTCTAATTGCTTTTGATAAGAATATCGGTATTCTGATATACGATAAATACGGAATTGATATTACTGATATAGTTAAAGAATATGTTTATAACTCCCAGAATGGTTTAATGGAATTTATAATAGATGAAAGGATAATTGATATGATAAATACTATCAAGATAGATGTGGATAATTTAATCAGAATTAAAAAAGAAGCTTTGGAATTAATTAGCAATATTTGTTAGGAGGCAATATGAAACAATGTAATAATTACGAAGATGCGATTCATACTGATTGTATGTTCTGTGATGAAGAATGTAAATTCAGGAAAAATCATAATATTTTAGTGTTAATTCCTTTAATAATTGCTATTATCTGCATTATTATATTAATTTTATTATAAAGGGAATAATATGTTAGAAAAAATTATTGAAGTTAATCAGAAAATATCTGAATTAAATCCAGAAGTTCAGACTATGGTTCCCTGTTTTTACGGAACCAGTGGAACTGGAAAAACTACCAGGGTAAGAAATCTTGCAAAGAAATTAAATTTAAAACTTGAAACCATATTACTTCATTCAATGCTCAGTGAAGAAGTATGTGGTTTGCCGAGATACAATCAGAAAACTGGTAAAACTGTCTGGACATTACCTGAGTGGTTTGATCCAAAAAATCCTAAAGTATATTTATTCGATGAACTGGATAAAGTTAAAGAGGATGAATTGGGATTACTGCTTACAATGTTTGCTTCCAAAGAAATAAGAAATATACCGTTTCCCAAAGGTAGTATAATCGTCTGTGCAATGCAGCCGATATTACCAGAAGTATGGACTGAAACTGAAACTGGACAGGCTTTAATAAGCAGATTACTGTTTATTCCGATTAATAACGGAATTTATACCTATCTGGAAAATAAATACAGGATTGATTTAAATTTCTTCCCAGTAAATGATATTAAAATTCCAGTTTTACCATATCCTAATCCAAGACAGGTAGAATATTATTTAAACGTTGTAAAAGTAGCTGGTGTTGAAGAAGCTGAAAATATTTGCAGATATATGATTGATGAAAAGTTTATTAAAGCAATTAATGAATCGTTAAATAATACTTTTGCTGTTAATAAAGAGAAGTTTATAAAGAAACTGAATAAGGATATGAAAAAACTGGATAACTTCAATATTTATCAGCTCATTGATAATATTGGAGAAATATGGCATTATGGTAACAGTGAACTGATAAGTGAAGTTACAGCAAGAATAATTCTGGAAGGGACTTTTGATGAATATGAAAAGATGGTTTCTAATCTTTATAATTACTTCGATAAAATTGTTCCAGAAAACGGTTCAATTGAAATAGCTGACGGAGACAGTGAAGATAAATTCTGTGAAATATTTGAGAAAAGAATGAAACCAGTAGCGGAAACTTTGAAACAAAGGGAAAAAAATGATTGAGAATCGGATATTCAGTTGTGTTCCGTTTTTATGGAAAGAATGGTTTCTGAAATATATCACATTTGAAAAAATGGATGAAAATCAGGAAATGTTTTGCGGAGTTTCTCTTAAGAATAATAAAATATATTTTCATTATAAAGAAAGTGCATTTAATAAGCTTTCTGATAATGAAATAAGTATGTTAATAAAGCACGAAGTAGCTCATATAATCAGAGGTGATTTGTTAGTAAGCAGAGATTATGATATCAGAACAGCAAATATTGCAATGGATGCGATAATAAATAACATACTTAAAATCGGTAAAATAGGAGAATATGAAGGAATAACATTGGATTCATTAAGAGAAGCATTTCCTGAAATTCCCGAATATCCGTATGGCTGGAAAGAGATTTATGATATTCTTCTCAGAAATAAAGTAAGTAATATAATTTTGATTGATAAAGTTGATTTTTCTGATGATAATTCTTATGAAATACTGGAAGATGCTGTTACAGATTTAATGATTTATGACCCGAAAATTATTGAATCCGTTAAATTCAGTAACGCTTTTAATAATAAACTTGATATTAAAGTAACTACAAGTAAATTACTGGAAAGTATTATCAGAAGAATTAAAAGTTATTCTGGAAATAAATTAAAAAGAAGAACTTACAGGAAGGAACACCCCACAAACAATATGTTAAAAAACATATCAAGAGTTCCGTTAAATAAGATATTGTTAGTATTGGATGTAAGTGGTTCATATACTTCTTATACCAATACTATTATGGGATTGTTTTACTGGATTAACAAAACAAAAGATTTGTTAACAGATCTTGGAGTGTTTTCCAATAGTTTCCATATAATTCCCAGAAATAAATTAAACAGTATTCCTGGTTACGGTGGTGGAACTTCAATCAAAGGTATGTTTGATTATCTTCAGAAAAACAGATATGATCTTGTTATAGTATTTACTGACGGAGAAATATTTGATTATGATGACAATTTAAGAGGAAACTATAAAGGGAAGATATTATGGATATTGGATAATAATGATAATATTAGTATTTACAAAAAAGGAAAAGATGAAGTTTTAATAAATGATAAAATATTTAAAAATAATTAAAATGAGGAGAATAAAATGAGAATTAAAACTATTACACGCCAGCATCGTAGGGATTTTTATGCAATTTATGAATGTGAACATTGTGGGCATACAGAAAAAAAATATGGATATGATGATAGCTATTTTCATAAAGAGGTTATTCCAAAAATGAAATGTTCAAAATGTGGGAAAACCGCTGATGAAAATTATAGACCATTGGGGACAAAATATCCAGATTGGCAGATTGTATAGTAAATGATAATAAAATTCCAGTTTTACCATATCCTAATCCAAGATACGTGATATTTACCGTAAAAGTATTGATGAGGTTCTGATTAATGATAAGTTAAAAATATAGTTTTAATTCAGCTTACTTTGATTTAACCAGCTGAAATTAAATAATTTTCAGAAAGGGATTAAAATGAAAAACCCATTAAGTAGTTTAGAACAGAAACTTA
>CALHNI010000064.1 GCA_938034975.1 Candidatus Goldiibacteriota bacterium
AACGCAAACAATAACAGAGACAATAACCGAGACGGTGACACAGACAGTAACAGAGACGATAACAGAAACCGTGACAGAGACAATAACGCAGACAATAACCAATACAGTGACGCAGACGATAACTGAGACAGCAACGCAGACAATAACGGATACAGTAACGCAGACAGTAACCGAGACGATAACAGAGACAGTGACGCAAACGATTACAGAGACAGCAACGCAAACAGTAACGGATACAGTAACTCAAACGGTAACAGAGACAATAACAGAGACAATAACCGAGACGGTGACACAGACAGTAACAGAGACGATAACAGAAACCGTGACAGAGACAGTAACGCAGACAATAACCGATACGGTGACGCAGACGATAACCGAGACAGTGACGCAGACAGTGACAGAGACAGCAACGCAAACAGTAACGGAAACAATAACAGAGACAATAACAGAGACAGTAACGCAGACAGTAACAGAGACGATAACCGATACAGTGACGCAAACGATAACTGAGACAGTAACGCAGACGGTGACTGAAACAGTGACGCAGACGATAACCGATACAGTGACGCAGACGATAACTGAGACGATAACCGAGACAGTGACGCAGACAGTGACTGAGACAGTAACGCAAACAGTAACGGATACAGTAACGCAAACGGTAACAGAGACAATAACAGAGACGGTGACACAGACAGTAACAGAGACGATAACTGAAACCGTGACAGAGACAGCAACAGAAACAATAACAGAGACAATAACAGAGACTGTAACAGAAACTATTACACATACAATAACAGAAACTATTACAGAAACAGTTACAACAACAATCACTGATACTATAACACTAACAATGACAGAAACTGTTACGCAGACAATTACATCAACAATAACAGAAACTGTTACACAGACAATTACATCAACAATAACAAAAACAGTAACAGAAACAATAACAGAAACGATAACAAAAACAGTAACTGAAACAATAACACAGACAATTACAGCAACAATTACTAATACGATAACAGAAACGATAACACAGACAATTACAGCAACAATTACTGCGACAATAACACCAACAATAACACCAACTAATACTCCATTAGTTGGAGAAGGAATTGCAACAATAATACCTGTTCAGGTTGCAGCAGGGACATATGGAAATACCTTAACTATTGAATATACAGCAGGGCAGACAACATGGGCAGATTCTCCCGGCTATGGAACTTTAAAAATAATAATACCTTCTGGCTGGTCTCCGCCAAGTTTAAATATATCTGACCCTGGATATTTTACTGTGAATGTGGCAAATGGGACATTGGAATCAAGGTCTAAATCCGGAAATACAATAACTTTACATGTATCTGGTCTCTCTGCAAATACTGGAAAAATTACAGTAACTTATGGAGCAAGCACAATAGGTGCTAAATCCCAGGATACTCCAGGGATTGCTGCTTTTATTATAGAAAGTGCAACAAGTGGAGATGTAACTTATGAAATAGAAAATTCACCATCGGTAAATGTTGTTATGCCTACAGCGACACCAACTATAACAGTAACATTTACAATTACACAGACAATTACTCCTACAAACACACCAATAACAGGAGAAGGAACAGCACAAATTGTTCCGACTTTTGTTGCTGCCGGAGTTTATGGGAATACTATGATTATTGAGTATACAGCAGGACCAACAACGTGGGGTGATGGGACATTAAAAATAACAATTCCTGATGACTGGTCACAACCAAGTGTGAATTCATCTGATCCTGGATATTTTACAGTATCAGTTACAGGAGGAAACTATAATGGCTCATACAGGTCAGGCATGAGCATTGTAATAAGTGTATCTTCTCTTACTGCAAATACTGGAAAAATTACAGTAACCTATGGAGCAAGCACAATAGGTGCTAAATCCCAGGATACGCCAGGGATTGCGACATTTATAGTTGAATCAGCAGTTGATGGAACTGATACACATATACTTGAAACACAACCTTATGTGAATGTTGTATTGCCAACGGCGACACCAACAATAACAGAAACTTTAACATCTTCACCCACATATACATTCACAGAAACAATTACTGATACTGTAACTAACACAATAACTGATACGATAACATCTACAATAACAGAAACAGCAACAGAAACAATAACACCAACAATAACAATGACTGGAACACCTGATTCAACCCCAGTTTCGCCACCTGATTTTTATGTTGAATATATAAGCGGACAAACAAAATTGAGCTGGGATACTACAATAAATACAGACTATTATAAAGTATATATTGCAACAGGAGCCGGTGGTAAATTTAACCCATTCCCTGTTGGCTGGAATATAATAGCAACCGTTGAACCAACACCTACAACAAGAACTTCCTATACTTATATTGATACAACAGGAAATACCTATACCTATTATATTGTAACCGGTGTAAATGGAGCTGGTGAAAGTAAACCAGGAACTATGGGTGCTAAAGTGAAATTAACTTTTACTTATAATACTTCATCAGAAAATGCAAACAGAATATCTTTACCTTATGTTTCAAAATATCAGCGGGCATCAGACATAGTCACAGATATAGAAGGTGGAACCGGAGAAGGCACAAATACTAAAATAGATAAAATACTTTTATGGAATCCTTTTAATCAGTCATCTATAACCTATGGATATTCATCAAGTTTAAAGAAATGGGTTGGAACAAACTGGTATGTTGATGCCGGAACATCTTCATCAAATGCTGTTTATCTTAATATTAAGTCTGACTTTAACTGGGTTGTTGCCGGTGTTGATAAAATTACGACTTTACAATTTTATTATAATCCAAATATTGCAAATGCAAATAAAAGAAGTTTACCTTATACTTCAATTTATTCAAAAGCATCAGATATTGTGACAGATATAGAAGGCGGAACAGGATCTGGCACAAATACTAAAATAAATAAAGTTATGCTCTGGAATCCTGCTAATCAATCGTATATTGTTTACGGGTATTCAACAACTCTAAACAAATGGGTTGGCACCAATTTTAATATATACCCTGGTCAGGAAATAAATATATTTTTAAGTGGCAATACAGGTTCATTTACATGGCAACCAAAACTTGTATTAACTCCTGTGCCATGATATAATTTAAAAAGATGGAGGGTTTATTGATGAAAAGGATTTTATTTATAACAAGTATAATAATAAATTTAATAATTGGATATGTATATCCAGCAGAATATATTTTATCAGGATTAGTTTATAATTATGATAATACTTCAGGAACCGCTGCAACCCCTAATAGTTTTGCTTCGTTAAATGCATACAGGGAAGGAATTCCAGGACAGATAGGACATCAGAATAATGGAGAAAATTCATCATATCCACATAAAATTTACGCATCTGATGGAGCAAATCCTGCTTATTTTATTACTGATGTTGGTTCTTCTGATTGGGTATTAACTCCTGCTCAAGCCGGTCAGATAGTAATATCTGTTATTGAAACAGGAGAACCGGAAAACGGTTGGACTGGTGATTCTTATATTGCATGCACAATAACAGTTATAACTGATTCTGATATAATAAACAGTGCAACCCAAATTCCACCTGTTAAATTAGAATTACTACCTGAACCTTTAATTATTTATGAAGGGACCAATTCTATAACTGTTGGCTGGACAGGGTTAAATAATGATTTAATCACAGGATATACATTATATAGAAGCGATGATGGTGGAAATAATTATACTTCAATTACAATAACCGGTCAGATTAAAGGTGGACAGATTTTTTATATTGATAATGACTCAGATTTAAATGCTGGAATAACTTATTATTATAAAATAGCAGCGAATATTTTATGGGGAGGAGGTAGTGGAGCACCGGATTATTATGAAACTTTTGTAAAGTCAAAAGCAAGTTCTGGTGCACAGATTCATCCACCAACATCTACACCAACTTATACAGCAACATATACAGAAACCCATACTTTAACTGCTACATACACAGAAACAGCGACTTTAACCGTTACAGAAACATACACTTTTACAATAACTTATACTGAAACTGCAACCGAAATAAAAACATTTACTTTTACTAAAACAGAAACTAAAACCAATACTTTAACTGCTACATATACATTTACAATAACTCCAACAAATATAATAACTGTTATGCCAAATGTGACCAATACTCCTGTTTTTTTGTCAGACACATTAATTTCAAATATAAAAAATCATAAAATAATTGTTTTGAATAATCCTTTAAACAAAAATAAATTAAAAATCGGATTATACAGTGATATTAATGGAATTGCACAGTTATATATTTATAATATTAAAGCAGAATTTGTTCAAAAAATATTATTCTCTGTTTCAGAAGGTATTAATATAATAGAAAAAGATATAAAAGATATTTCGCCAGGTATTTATGTATTAGCAACAAAAATTAATGATAAAAGTATGCCAATTAGAAAAATAGTTATGATAAGATAATTTAAAAACAACAGATTAAAATCAATAAATATAAATAAAAATTTATTTTTTAAAAAAAAGGAGAAATTTTTGAAAAAAGTTTTTTTTACAGGAATTATAGCTGGAATATTTTTTATAACTGCTTATGCACAGACAGATACGGCAACGCCAACTATAACTGAAACAATAACCGGGACAATAACAGAAACAGAAACACAGACAATAACCGAGACAGAAACGCAAACAATAACGTCAACTATAACACAGACGATAACAGATACAATAACTCATACAGAAACGCAGACAATAACCGGGACAATAACACAGACAATAACCGAGACAGAAACGCAAACAATAACTAATACGACAACAGAAACAATAACTTATTCAGTTACATTTACTATTACACAAACCCATACATTGACCAATACTGAAACAATAACATCAACTATAACACAAACTATTACCATAACAGTTACTCAAACTATAACATTAACAAATACTCAAACCCATACAGAGACAGTTACAGAAACGATTACAATTACAATAACTGAAACACAAACCGAATTTTTTACACCAACTATAACACCAACTTCAACCGAGATAACAACAGGAGAAGGAAATGCTTTAATATCACCATCACAGGTTGCGGCAGGGACATCAGGAAATACTATGACAATAGAATATACAGCAGGACCAACAACATGGATAAGCGGTATGTTAAAAATTATAATACCTTCTGGCTGGTCACCGCCAAGTTTAAATTCAACAGATCCGGGATTTTATACAGTGAGTGTTTTAAATGGCGAATTAGAAGGTGACTCAAAAAGCGGAAATACTATAAACGTATATGTATCAAATCTAATCGGTAATACAGGTAAAATTACGATTGTTTATGGTTCAAAGGCATTTGGCGGACCTGGTGCAACTTCACAGTCAAATACTGGCATTGCAGTATTTGGGATAATGAGCGCAACTTATGGAACTTCTGTTAAACCAATAGCATCACAACCAGAAGTTAATGTAATAGAACCAACTGCAACTCCTACAATAACATTAACATCGTCACCAACACAAACTATTACACCAACATCTACAATTACATTAACAATAACTTTGACCGCAACACCCCAAACAGGCGAAGGCATAGCATCAGTTAATCCCGGTATTGTTCTTGCAGGTGGGACAGGTTATACAATGACAATAGAATATACAGCAGGACCGACAACATGGGGAAGTGGTACTTTAAAAATAATAATTCCTTCAGGCTGGTCAGCCCCAAGTATAAATTCTGCTGACCCTGGATATTTTACTGTTACAGTCACAAGTGGTGTTTATGATGGCTCATTAAAATCCGGACAGGCAATTATAGTCTATGCTTCATCATTAACAGCAAATACAGGTAAAATTACAGTTATATATGGTTCAAAAACTGGTGGAGGACCAGGCGCAACAGTTCAAAGTAGCCCTGGAAATGCAAAATTTATAGTTGAAAGCAATCCTGATGGTGCTACAACTTATGAAATAGAAAATAGTCCTTATGTTACAGTTTCATATCCTACTGCAACAATTACACAAACAATAACTCCAACATTTACAAATACTCCTGATGAAACACCGGTGAAACCAAATTTACTTACGGTTCAAAATACCGCAGATGTAGTAACGTTTTCATGGAATAATACTTCTAATACAGATTATTATAGAATTTATTATTCATCTGGTAGTAAAGGAAAATTTAATCCATTTCCATCCGGCTGGAATATAATTGCAACCGTTTTACCAACGCCAACAGTATCTTCTTTCATTCATAACGATACTACCGGTAATACATTTTCTTTTTATACTATTGCCGGAGTAAATGGAGTTGGGCAGAGTAAACCATCTTTACCTATAGCAAAAGTAAAGTTTAATTTTATTGCAAGACCCGATCAGAGTAATGTGTATAGAATTTCACTTCCATATGTAAATAAATATACAACAGCGTCAAGTATTGTTGCTGATATTGAAGGTAACACATATACATCATCTAAAATAGATAAATTGCTTTTATGGAATTCTTTTAATCAGACATCAATAACTTATGGGTATAGTCAAAGTTTATCAAAATGGGTTGGAACTGACTGGATTGTTGATGCAGGCACTGTTTCTTCAAATGGAATTTATATAAATGTTATTTCTGATTTTCAATGGGTTGTTGCAGGCATGGATAAATCTACAGATCTTGTTTTTTATTATAATCAAGACAAGCAAAATTCTAATAAAAGATGTTTGCCTTTTATTGCAGATTATTCAAAAGCATCTGATATTGTCATTGATATTGAAGGAAACACCGGGAGCGGATCAAATTTAAAAATAAATAAATTGTTATTATGGAATCCTGAAACACAGGTTTTTTCTGTTTATGGCTATTCTGATAGTTTAGGCAAATGGGTTGGCACAAATTTTGATATCTTTGCAGGTGATATGATAAATATATTTTTAAGCGGGAATACCAGTTCGTTTACATGGACACCAAAGTTAATAAATGAATAAAGATATTAAATAAATAGATATAATTATTTTTTTAAATATTAGGTGTTTTTTTTTATCCTTCCGCTTGTATTATATGGCTTTTCTAATTTGCTAAAAAATTTTCACCATAAAAACGCATTAGAAATCGCATTTTTACGGAAAAACAAACTGTTTTTATTATTTTTATTTACTAAATTTCCATTTTTATAATGCATTACTTTTATTCATCTGTTCTTTTATTTTAAATAAAACAAAAGTGTTGTTTTAAATATTTTATTCCTTTAATGTTTTTCTCCTGAAAATTGCAATTTTCTATCGCGATTTTCAGTTTTTAAATATATCTTGACTTTTTTAAAAAAATTTGATATATTTAGTAAACCTAAATATTAAATTTACTAATTATTAGGAAATAAAATGGATACATTAACCAAAAGATTAATTTTAAATTTGAAAGAAATGACAAGAATAATGAAGCAAAATAGACCAGTTATGCCATTTGATGAAAATATAAAAAATTTAACCCTGCTTCAGATGGATGTTATTGGTTATTTATGCGAAAACCATAAAGCAAGGATGACAGATCTTACAAAAGAGGCAGGTGTTAAAATGCCAACAATGACAGATGTTGTGGATAAATTAGTAAAAGATGGAGTTTTAATAAGAGAACGGGATGAAAAAGACAGACGGACAGTGTGGGTAAAAATTTCACCCAATGTTAAAAGATATGCAGAAAAGATTATGAAAAAACATGAAAAATACGTTGAAAATGCTTTGTCTGTTTTAAATAAAAAAGAAAAAGAAATGGCAATAAATATGATTAATAAAATAATTAAAAATTTAAAGGAAGGTGTAAAATGAGAAGATTTTTTATTTTATCTATATTTGCTGGAACAATTTTAATAAACACTTATGCTTTTGTAAATTCAGAAAAAATATTTTACAGTGAATTTTCAATAAATTATAGTTCAATTATTTCCCCTGATTTTATAGAAAATAACACAACAGGGACTTTGGATGCACCTTATTTTTCAGGTAAATTAGGTATTAATATATTAAAATGGATTGATATTTATGCTGGTATTTCTTTTGCTTTTTTTGTGGAACAGATAAATAAGCAACAACATTATTCATTTTTACCTTTATATCTTGGTGCAAAAATTAATATGTTGCCTGATTTTTTTATTTGCCCTTCTTTATATTTTGAAACTGGAAGAGCATTTTCTAATTATCATTTTTTAAAATATGACATTATAAATATGACTTTGAAAGAAGATAATATTCCATGGACAGCAGATTATTATAATACCGGAATAGCATTTAATTTAAAGTTAAATGAAATTTTTACTTTAATACTAAATATAGAAAGACCATGGCTTTCTTTTTATGAAAAAGATAAAAATGAGTTACACATAATAAATGCAGGATTATCTTTTAAAATTCTATATTAAAATGGAGTGAAAACATGATAAAAAAAATATTTTTATTTATTTGGATTGTTTTTTTATTTATGAGTAATTCCTTTGCAGAAGAAATCAAAAAATCTGCAGAAACAGTAAAACCTGATGAAAATGAAAAAAAGATACTTACTTTTGAGGATTGTTACAAACTTGCCATTGAAAATAACAGAGAATTTAAAATGGCAAAATTGGACAAAGAGATTGCCGAAGCCCAGATTGCCAAGGCAGTTTCTTCATTTGGTCCTGTTGTTTCTTTAACCGGTGGTTATCAACCATTTTATAAGGCAATGATAATAGAAATACCTGCTGGTGTTATGGGACCAGCTGCAGTTTCTTTTCCTATGGGAACACAGAATTACTATATAATGCGACTTTCTTTGAGCCAACCAGTTTTTACTTTTGGAAAAACTTTTTTTGGTTATAAAATGGCAGAAGAGGGTTTTAATATAGCAAATATTAACTATAAAAAAGCCAGAGAAAAATTAGATCTTGATATAATTTCTGCTTTTTATGGTGCTTTGATTTCCCAGCAACTTTATAAAATTACAGAAGAATCAGTAAAAAGGACAGAAGAATTTTTAAAGATAACACAGAAAAAATATAATAATGGCCAGGCTTCCAACTTTGAAGTTTTAAGAGCAAAAGTTGAACTGGCAAATTCAAAACCTAAATTGAAAAGCGCAGAGACTCAATATAAAATGGCACTTTCAAACCTGAAAAATATAATAGGACTTGCACTTGATGAAAATATGGAACTATCAGGTGCCATTGATTATGAAAAGATAAATTTGATTTACGACGATGTTAAAAAATCTTTTGAAGAAAATAACGATGAAAAAAAATTAGCCAAAAGTTTGGAAAAATTAAGTGAATATAAAAAGAATTTATCAATATCTATGCTTTTTCCTTCAATTGCCATAAGTGCGAATCTGAATAATTATTCAACAACCCCGGATTTTCACAGGGAAAGTCAATACTGGCAGAATTCATGGGATGTAACAATCGGATTTCAATGGACAATTTTTGATAGTTTTAAAAATTTAGCGGCAATAAAAGAAAGTTCAGCAGATACTGAAAAGCAAAAATTAAACCGTGAGAATATGGAAAATTTATTAAAAATCCAACTTGATTCTCTTTTCATGCAGATAAATGAAAGTAAAGAAATAATAGAAGCAGCGGATGAAACAATAAAACAGGCAGAGGAAGGATATAAAATTGCAAAAACAAATTATATAAACGGCCTCATCCAGTCAATTGATCTTATGGATGCTGAGATTATGCTTATGCAGGCAAAAATGAATTACTTGAATGCAATGTATAATTATACAACCAAACTCCAGACCCTTAAAAATTTCATAAAATAAATATTAAATTTTAAATTCCAAAAAAATTCCGGAGGTATTTCATGCAAAAAGAAAAAGTAAAAAAAATTGCAAAATGGATATTGATAGTTTTAGTTGTTTTAATTTTATTCAGCATATTGCAAAGTATTTTTAAAGGTGCAAAAAAATTCAAGGAAAACATCTATAATGTTACAGCAGTTAAAATTAAAAAATATAAAATACCACATACATTAAATTTTCAGGGAATAATAGAAGGTGACCCACAGGTTAAAGTTTATTCACAAGTTCCGGGTAAATTTGTAAAAAATAATGTTGAAGAAGGAACCTTTGTAAAAAAAGAAGAAGTTATAGCGTATATTGACAGGGATATGATCGGTTTTAAATATGAATTGGCACCTGTAAAAGCACCGATATCAGGTATTGTTACAAAACTTTATTACATAGACAAGGGGGATTCAATAAGTCCACAGTTTCCTGTTGCTGAAATTGCCAATGATGAAAATATAAAAGTTATTGTAAATGCAGGACAGGATGATATTTTAAAAATAAAAAAAGGACAAATTGCAAATATATTTTACATAAATGACCCTGCAATTTCAATGCAAGGAGAAGTATTTTCAGTTCCACCTGTTGTAGATAAAGACATTATGGCAGGAACAGTGGTAATTAAAGCTCAAAACAAAGGGAGAACTATGAAGATAGGAATGTCGGCAAATGTTGAAATAATATTAGAAGAAGTTGAAAGTTATATTATCCCTGAAAGAGCAATATTGCTTGGAGAAGATTATGCGTTTGTATATATAAATAAGGATAATAAAGCCGAGATGGTAAAGGTAAATACTGGATTTAAATATAAAGGATATATAGAAATTTCAGGACCATTTAAAGATGGAGAAGAAGTTATAGTTGATGGAAATTTTAAAATCTATAATGGGGCAAATATTAAGGTTGAATATATAAATTTAAATCTTTAAGAAATTAAAATTGTTTACTTAAAAAAAATAAAATAAATTATTGGAGGAAAAAATGAATTTGCCTAAATTATCAATAACAAGGCCTGTTTTTATTATAATGATATTTGCTGCAATTATAACTTTGGGTCTTGTTGGATATTTCAGATTACCGGTTGATTTGATGCCAAAGGTTGATTTTCCGACTGTAATGGTAAACATAGTTTACCCTGGTGCATCAGCAGAAGAAATAGAAAATTTAATAACCAAACCACTGGAAGATGCTTTTTCAACTTTAGAAGGAATTGATAAAGTTATTTCTTCATCAAGAGAAGGCGTTTCAATTATAACTGTTCAATTCGGGCTTGGTGTAAATATAAATTTTGCTGAATTAAAATTAAGAGATAAACTTTCTGCAACAAAGCCTTTTTTACCTGATGGAATAAAAGAACCCATAATTTCCAGATTTTCATTTGAAGATATTCCTATTTTATTTTGTTCTGTAAATGGAAAAAGGGATTTAACTTATTTAAAAGAATTATTAGAAGAAGAAATAAAACCGCAGATAGAACAGATTCCGGGTGTGGCTGGTATTACGGTTTTTGGTGGAAAAGAAAAACAGATAAAAATAGAAATAGATAAGGCATTACTTTTAGCAAAAGGAATTAACTTAAATCAGATAACAACAGCAATAGCAGCAAGAAATTTAAATTATCCTGTAGGAGAAATAAAAGGTGATGAAAAAATATCAACAGTAAGAATAGTTGGAAAGTTTCAGACGTTAGATGATATAAAAAATATGCCAATAACCACAATGACCGGAAAAATTGTTTTATTAAAAGATATTGCAAAAGTTGAAATGGCTCCGGAAGAAACAGATGCAATAGCAAAAATGAATGGAAATCCAGGTGTTATGTTTGCAGTATATAAACAAAGTGGAGAAAATTCAGTTAAAATAGCAAAAAAAGTTATAAAGAAAATAAAAGCAATAAATAATGAGTTGCCCAAGGATATTTCTGTTGAAATATCGGGTGATACAACGCGAAATATAATAAGAAATAAAGAAGGTGTTCAGGAAAATATAATAGTAGGAGCAATACTGGCTGTTTTGGTTGTGTTTGTATTTTTAGGAAGTTTCAGGTCAGCAATAATAACTGCTATTGCTTTGCCAGATTCAATCATTGGTGCTTTTTTTCTTATATGGCTTGCCGGATTTTCAATAAACAGTATTACTTTGCTTTCGCTTGCTTTGGCAGTTGGTTTACTTATTGATGATTCAATTGTAGTGCGGGAAAATATATTCAGGCATTTGGAAGAAGGAAAAGAAAAAGATCCTAAAAAAGCAGCAGAAAAAGGCACTAATGAAGTAGCAATGGCAGTTATAGCAACAACGCTTTCAGTTATGTCTGTGTTTTTGCCGATTTCATTTTTAACAGGGGTAATAGGCCAATTTTTTAAAGAGTTTGGTTTGACTGTTGCTTTTGCTCTTGCTGTTTCATTGTTTGATGCGTTTACAATTGCTCCTATGTTATCCGCATACTGGTATAAAAAACAGGATGATAAAATATGCAGGACCAAAATTTTAAATTTATTTTATCTTTCCTGCGATAAATGGAATAAATTTTATAAGGATATGATTAAAATTTATGAAATATTTCTTAATTGGGCACTTAATAATAAAAAGAAAGTTATTTTATATGCTTTGTTGCTTTTTGCCGGAAGTTTTTTTCTTTTACCATTTATTGGTAAGGGATTTATGGACCAGCAATCTGATTTTTTGATTATAAATTTTGAAACATATCCGGGTGCACCATCTGAAAAAGTTGAATATGTATTAAATAATGTTGAAGAATTTGTAAAAAAACAAAAAGATATAGAATCATATTTTACAATCGCTGGTGGTGGTATGCAGATGGGATCAAAACCAAATGAAGGAATGCTATTTTTATCTTTAAAACCAATTACAAAGAGAAAATTAAAACCAGAACAAATCACTCAAAAAATAAAAGATTATCTTGTTAATCAGAAATTGGATAGTTTGGTTAAAGTTTCATCAAGCATTGGTATGGGCGGTGGTTCATCTGACATGAATACTCCTGTTTTAATAACAGTTGCAGGTGATGATTTAAAAGAATTGCAAAGAATAGGGTTTAAAATAAGGGAGATAATAATGGAAACGCCAGGCGCTATTGATGTTGATACTTCTTTAAAACCAGGAGTCCCTGAAATTGTTTTAAAAATTGATCCTGTAAAAGCCGAAAAACTTGGATTTACAACTTATGAAGTAGGAGAATTTTTACGGACTTTACTACAGGGTAAAACAGTTTCTAAATATAAAAAAGGAGAAAAAGAATATGATATAGTAATAAGATTGGATGAAAAAAACAGAAAAAGGAAAGATGACCTTAAAAATATAATATTGACAAACAGGATGGGGAAAAAAGTTCCTTTGGTATCAATTGTAAATATTAATGAAGCAACTGGTCCAGTAGAAATCAAAAGAGAAAAAAAATCAAGAGTGGTTAAAGTTTCGGCAAAATTAGCACCAGGATATAGCATGTCAGAGGTTAATGGTAAAATTTCCCAAAGATTAAAAAAAGAAATTGTTCTACCGCCGGGCTTTAGGTATATAACAGGTGGTCAGGTTGAAATGTTCATGGATTTGACTAAGCAGATGCTTTTTGCAATTTTACTTGCAGTTTTGTTTATGTATATGATACTTGCATCACTTTATAATTCTTTTATCCAACCTCTTTATCTTATGCTTGCTTTGCCACTGGCTGTGATTGGTGCATTTTTATCACTTTTAATAACAAAAGTTAATTTGGATCTGTATGCATTTATTGGAATTATGATGGTTTTGGGACTTGTAGCAAAAAATGGAATTATTCTTATAGATTTTATAAATAAAAAAAGAGAAGATGGCATGTCAATACGCGATGCTATTTTACATGCTGCTCCAATAAGATTAAGACCTATTTTAATGACATCTTTGGCAATGATTTTTGGTATGCTTCCGATTGCTTTATCATTAGGCGAAGGTGCAAAAGGAAAAGAATCTATGGCGATCGTTGTTATTGGAGGGCTTTTAACATCTACTTTTCTTACCCTTGTTGTGGTTCCTGCTGTTTATGAACTTGTGGAAAGTAAATTTGCAATGAAAAAGATAAA
This sequence comes from Candidatus Goldiibacteriota bacterium, assembly GCA_938034975.1. Taxonomy (GTDB): domain Bacteria; phylum Oederibacteriota; class PGYV01; order PGYV01; family DYJU01; genus DYJU01. Next base: position 13,897 of record CALHNI010000064.1, read on the forward strand.
AAAATAGTAGACTAAGCCTTAAAATATAGTTAAATAAATTGTTTTATTGAATTTACCTTAAAATCATAATTTTCAATCACAATTTTCAGGTAACTATTATTTTATTGCAAATAAATAATTTTAATGACAACCCTCAGGATATAATTCATTTCCATAATCAACGTAGCAATTCAGAAAATTATAATAAAAAATTAAAACTGGTTTTAAGTTTAGAACATGTTGTAACTTAAGATATTTATGATAATGAATTATTTTTTAGACCCAGTATTCTTATTTATAACCTTACCATTGCTTTAAAACGTCTTGTTTTTAAATGTGATTGGATTAGTAAAAACTATTGCTACTTTGCCCTGACAACTCATCTTTATCGCTGTCAAAATTGTTTTTCATTCTCGCTAAATTTTTATTAAACTCAAACACTTTTGCTTTCATCTGTTTAACTTTATACTCCTTAAAATCACTTCCTATTTGACTTACCATTTTTCTTAAATTTTTTTATTTTTTTTGTGTTCCTCTTCCTCTTTTTTTCCTTCTTTATATTATTTTTGGATTTTTTGTACTTATTTTTGCAGTTCAAAGTTTTTATCGCGATTTTAGGGTGGTTTTTCTTTATTGAAATCTGACTTTTTTTATGCTAAATTAAGGACACTTAATTAAAAGGAAAAGATGGCATAAAAATTGCTTATAAAAAGGAGTTTATATGGCAATTTTAAAAAAAGATGTAGAGTATATAGCACATCTTTCAAGATTAAATGTTTCAGAGGATGAAAAAGAAGAATATTCAAAACAATTATCAAATATAATTCAGCATATTGAAAGATTAAATGAATTAAATACAGATAATGTAGAACCAACATATTATGCATTGGATATAAAAAATGTATTTAGAGAAGATAAAATTGAAGAGAGCATAGATAAAGAAAAAGTTTTTAATAGTGCTCCACTGATAGAGAAAAATGGCTTTAAAGTGCCAAAAATTATATGAAGTTAAAATTTAAAGAGGTTATATGGAACTTTTTAAATTAACAATAGAAGAGTTACATAAACAACTTATAGAAAAAAAAGTCAAGCCATCAGAAATTTTGGATTCCATCTATAAAAGAATTGAAAGTGTTGATCCCAAAATCAAAGCATATCTTTTACTTACAAAAGAACTTGCTTATAATATGGCAAAAAAAGCAGAAGAAAAAATCATGAAAAATGAAAATATAACAGAATTAACAGGGATACCTGTTGCCATTAAAGATAATATGTGTCTTGAAGGTGTCCCGACAACATGTGCTGCAAAAATGCTTGAAGGATATAAACCGCCTTATACAGCAACAGTGCTTGAAAGATTAAAAGATGCAGGTGCTGTATTTTTAGGTAAATTAAATATGGATGAATATGCATTTGGTTCGTCCACAGAAAATTCCAGTTTTTTCCCAACAAGAAATCCATGGGATTTAGAAAGAGTTCCTGGTGGTTCTTCGGGTGGTTCTGCTGCAGCAGTTGCTGCTGATTTATGCATTGCTGCTTTAGGTTCAGATACAGGCGGATCAATAAAACAACCAGCAGCGCTATGTGGTATAACAGGGTTGAAACCAACATATGGCAGAGTATCGCGATACGGTTTGATTGCATTTGCATCTTCTCTTGATCAGATTGGACCTATGACAAAAACAATTAAAGATAACGCCATACTTTTAAAATATATTGCCGGTAAAGATAAAAAGGATTCAACAACAGCAGATATAAAAGTCATTGACTTTGCAGAAAATTTGGAGTGCGACATAAAAAAATTTAAAATCGGGATTCCAAAAGAATATTTTATAGAGGGGATACAGGACGAAGTAAAAGAAAATGTTTTGTCTGCAATTGAATTTTTTAGAAAAAAGGGCGCACAGATTATAGATATAAGTTTACCCCATACTGATTATGCCATAGATGTCTATTATATTATCGCACCTGCTGAAGCATCTTCAAATCTTGCACGTTTTGATGGAGTTCAATATGGGCTAAGAGATACAGAAGCGGAAAATATAATAGACATGTATAAAAACAGCAGACAAAAAGGTTTTGGAAAAGAAACTAAAAGAAGGATAATGCTTGGCACTTATGTTTTGTCATCCGGTTATTATGATGCATATTATAAAAAGGCACAAAAAGTGAGAACTTTAATAAAACAGGATTTTAATTTTGCATTTGAAAAAGTTGATGTAATAATAACTCCGACATCACCAACAACTGCTTTTAAAATTGGTGAAAAGATATCAGATCCATTGACAATGTATCTTTCTGATATTTTTACAATAGCACCCAATCTGGCAGCATTACCCGGAATTTCAATACCATGTGGATTTGATAAAAATAATTTACCGATCGGATTGCAAATAATAGGCAAACCATTTAAAGAAGATGATTTATATAAAATAGCGTATTTATATCAAAAAGAGACAAATTGGCATTTAAAAAAACCAGATATAAATTAAAGGAGGCAAAAAATGTTATGCAAAAAATGTGGCAATAAAAATGATTTTTTGGTTATGATTACAGATTTTAAACCGCTTGAATTATGGACATTTAAGGATGGTTTGCTTACAAGATACACCCAAAAGTATGAAGAAGCAGGATATATGGATATAAAAATACAGTGTCCGAAATGCGGAGCAGATACCAAAGAGATTGATAAAGAAGGATTTGATTTTAATGCATATACAGAAAGACCGCTTGTAATTTTATCAGAAGAGGACTGGGAGGAAAAAGAAAAAAATTTTAAAAAAGCACCAAGTATAGATGAACTTGAGATTGAAGAAAATGAAGAAGAAAATAATGAAGTTTCAGAAACAGAAGAAAGTCAGAATTCACAAAATGCTCCTTCTGAATCAGAAAAAACAGAAAATAAGGAAAATCAGTAATATATGGATTTGAAAAAAAATTATGAAACTGTTATAGGGCTTGAAGTTCATGTAGAATTAAATACAAAGACCAAAGCATTTTGCGGATGTATGAATAAATTTGGGGAAGAACCAAATACTTTTATATGTCCAGTATGCCTTGGATTGCCCGGGAGTCTACCAGTTATAAATTTTGAAATGGTAAGGCGTGCTGTTAAAATAGGTCTTGTTTTAAATTGCATGATTTCAGATATAACAAAATTTGACAGGAAAAATTATTATTATCCTGATTTACCAAAGGCATACCAAATTTCCCAGTATGACACTCCCATAGCAAAAAACGGATTTGTTGAAATCATCAATAAAGATGGAAGCAAGAAAAAAATTGGAATTATAAGAGCACATATGGAGGAAGATGCAGGAAAACTTTTGCATCTTACTAAAACAGGGCAAATAGGTGAGGCAGAAGAATCACTTGTTGATTATAACAGGGCAGGTGTCCCTTTAATAGAAATTGTAAGTGCTCCGGATATCCGAACACCGGAAGAAGCATATATTTATTTAAAAACTTTAAGAGCAATTTTAAGATATATAGATGTTTCGGATTGTAATATGGAAGAAGGCAGTTTTCGCTGTGATGCTAATATTTCAGTTAGAAAAAAAGGCGAAGAAAAACTCGGAGTAAAAGTAGAAATAAAAAATATGAATTCTTTCAGAAATGTTCAGAAAGCGTTGGAGTATGAAGAACAAAGACAAATACAATTGCTTGAAAATGGTCAAAAAATAATTCAGGAAACCCGTTTATGGGATGCAAATAAAGAAAAAACCTTTTCAATGAGAGGCAAAGAAGAAGCACATGATTACAGGTATTTCCCGGAACCAGATTTACCTCCAATTGAAATATCCAAAGAAATGATAAATGAAATAAAAAAAGAAATACCAGAACTACCGGTTGTAAAAGCACAAAGATTTATAAAAGAATATGATTTGCCTGAATATGATGCTTTTTTATTAACAGAAGAAAAAGAAACAGCTGATTTTTTTGAAAATGTGGTAAAAGTTTGCGGTGAACCCAAATTAAGCAGTAACTGGATTATGGTTGAACTTTTAGCAAAAATGAACCAGGATAATATAAAAAATATAAATGAAATAAAAATAAAACCAGAAGATTTAGGTAACTTAATATTATTAATAAAGAAAGGAACAATAAGCGGGAAAATTGCAAAAGAAGTTTTTACTGAGATGTATAAAACCGGGAAAGACCCGGAAAAAATTGTTAATGAAAAAGGATTAATCCAGATTACAGATTCTAAAATAATAGAAGAGGTGATAGATAAGGTAATAAGTGCAAATCAAAAGATAGTAGATGATATAAAAGGCGGAAAAGAAAAAGGAATAGGATTTTTGGTAGGTCAGGTGATGAAAGAAACAAAAGGGAAAGCAAATCCGCAATTGGTAAATGAACTTTTAAAAAGCAAGATTTATAAATGAAATAATGTCAAAAAAAAATTTTATAAATTTACCTGTAAAAGTTGGGGAAAAAATAGAAACTGAAATTTCAGATTTGGCATATGGTGGAGATTCTGTAGCAAAGTATAAAGATTTTACTATTTTTATTCCTTATGGAGTTCCTGGTAGTAAAGTAAAAATAAAAATTACCGAAATAAAAAAAGATTTTGCACGGGGCAAAATTTTAGAAGTTATAAAAAATTCATTAATATATAAAAACCCTGAGTGTAAATTATTCGGTATATGCGGCGGGTGCGATTGGATGAATATTATTTATGAAGAGCAATTGAAATTTAAGGAAAAATTTTTAAAACATATGCTTGAAAATATTGCATCAATCAAAAATTTAAAACCTGATAAAATAATAAGCAATGCTCCTTTGTATTATCGCAACAGGGTTCAGTATAAAGTAATAAGTGAAAACAATAAAATTAAACTTGGTTTTTTTAAAGCAAGAAGCCATGAAATTGTTGGAGTTGATGAATGTTTTATATTAAAAAAAGAGTTAAATAGTATTGCATCAAAAGTCTGTAATACAATCAACAAATTTAAGCATTATATAAGTATTTATGATGAAAAAAAAGACAAAGGATTTTTGCGATATATATGTATAAGAAGTAATAAAAATGGTGATATATTATTAACCTTTGTGGTTGCAAAAAAAGAAATAAAACCCTGGTTAATTAAAGTTTCAGATATTTTAAAAGAGGAAAAAGCAATAAAAGGTATAGTTGTAAATTTTAATTTTGTAAAAGGTAATAAAGTTTTTGGTGATGTAGAAAAGACAATATATGGCAAATCATTTATAACAGAAAAAATAAAAAATATTGAATTTAAATTAGATTCTTCATCCTTTTTTCAGGTAAATACGTATATGCTTGAAAAAATGATAGAATTTATTGAAAAAAATACTTCCCAGAATGCAAAAATACTTGACCTTTATGGTGGAGTTGGTGCTTTAACTTTACCTTTATATAATAAATACAGAGAAATAATAGTTGTAGAAGTTGAAAAAAATGCAACTAAAAAATTATCAGAAATAATAAAAATGAATAATTTAAAAAATGTAAAAGTAATCAATGCAAAAGCAGAAGATTTTGTAGAAAAAATAATCAGGGAACAAAAGGTTGATGACGTTGTGCTTGACCCGCCGAGAAAAGGGCTTCATCCACGTATTATAAGTGTGTTGAATAATTTTAATGTCAATAAAATAATATACATATCCTGCAACCCGGCAAGTTTTTCAAGGGATTTATATAAATTAAAAGATAAATATATAATAAGGAAGATAGTCCCTATGGATCAGTTTTCCCAGACATATCATCTTGAACTAATGGCAGAACTTCAAAAAAGAACAGGAAATAATTTATGAAAAAATTTTTTATTCGCACATTTGGATGTCAGATGAATGAATATGATTCTGAACGTATGGCAGGTATTTTATTAAAAGGTAAAGATTATATTCAGGTGGATTCAGAAGACAAAGCGGATTTTATCATAGTAAATACATGCAGCGTAAGGCAGCATGCAGAAAACAGGGAATTAAGTTATATTGGCAGGTATGTGAAAAATAAAAAAGTAATTGTAGCAGGTTGCATGGCACAGAATTTAAAAGAAAAACTTTTGAATCTTTTTCCTGATTTATATGCAGTTGTTGGCACATCAAATTTTTCTTCCATTGCTGAAATTTTAGATGGACAGAATGAGAAGATTTTTATAAAAGAAAAAAAAGATATATATTCTGTTGAATTTGAAAGAAAAAAAAAGGTAGATGGATATATAACTATAATGCAGGGCTGTAATAATTTTTGTTCCTATTGTATAGTGCCTTATGTTCGTGGCAGGGAAGTAAGCAGGCCTTATGAAGAAATTGTAAAAGAAATAGAAAATATGGTAAAACAGGGATATAGGGAAGTTACGCTTCTTGGGCAGAATGTAAATTCTTATTTTGATGAAAAGGCAAAAATAAATTTCCCTGAACTTTTAAAAATTGTTCATAAAATAGATGGTTTGTTACGTATAAAATTTATGACTTCTCATCCAAAAGATTTAACCGATGAACTCATAGATACGATTAAAAAAGGAGAAAAGTTTGTAAAACATTTTCATCTCCCTTTGCAATCCGGTTCTGATAAAATTTTACAACTTATGAATAGAAAGTATTCTATAGATGAATACCTTCAAAAAATAGAAAAAATAAGAAAAGATATTCCTGCTGTAAATATTTCAACAGATATACTTGTCGGTTTCCCGGGAGAAGAAGAAAAAGATTTTTTGGATACCGTAGATATTTTGAATAAAATCAGATTTGATGATGCTTTTTCCTTTAAATATTCAGTAAGAAAAGGGACACAGGCAGAAAAATATGGCGATACTGTTGATGAAAAAGAAAAATTAAGGCGATTAAATTATGTAATTGAACTGCAAAGAAAGATAAGTTATGATATTAACAAAAGTTATATTGGCTTTGAAACAGAAAGTTTAGTATATGGAATAAGTTATAAAAGAAAAAATGAATTAAAAACCGGGACAATAAATAATAAAAAAGTTTTTGTAAGAGGGGAAAAAGATTTGACAGGTAAATTAGTAAAAGTAAAAATTAAACAATTAAGAGGAGATTCTTTTGCTGGGATACTATTATGAAAATTAAATTAATATTTTTTCTTTTTATTTTTTTTATACCAGGGTTGTGTATTTATTCTATTGAAATAGAAGAAGATGCATATGTGTCTGCATTAGAAACATACAACAAAAAAGATTTTAAAAATGCAAAAAAATTAATGGAAGAATTTATTCAAAAATTTCCTGGTAGTAAATATAAAGCGGGTATTCTCTTAAAACTTGCCCAACTTGAAAATGATTTTAATAATGCCATAAAAATGTATGATGATATAATAAATACTTACCACGGGACAGAAAGTGAAATAGAAGCAATTTTTTTAAAAGGAGTTTTGCTTTTTACAGGTGAAAAATATGATGAATCAAAAAAAGAATTTAAAACGATTATAGAGAAATTTTCAGAATCTATATGGACAGAACCATCTTATTATTATTTGCTTTTGAATAATTATGCATTAAAAAATTATGATGAAGCAGAAAAAATTTATAAAAAATATATGGACACAAAAATATATTATAATTATAAATCAAGGATGGATTTAGCATATGCAAATGTATTATTTGCCAAAGGCAAGTATTCAGAAGCAGTTGATTTATATGAAAGTGTGTTAGATAAAACAAATGCTGATGATAAAAATATTTATCTGCCCTTTGTGTATGAAAAAATAATAGAATGTTATAAAAATAAAAATGATACAAAAAATGTAATAAAATATGAAAAAGAACTAAATGAAAAATTTTCTGGTTCAGTTGAATTGCTTAAAAATAAACAAAAACCAGAGAATCTATCTTATCCATCTTTGATAGTTGATAAAGAAAAAAGTTTTTTTACTGTTCAGATTGGTGCTTATACAAATAAGAAATTTGCTGATATTATGTATAAAAAACTAATTGAAAAAAAATACGAGGTGTTTTTTAAAACAGAAGGAAAATTTTATAAAATTCAAGTTGGAAGATTTTCAACTGAAAAAGATGCAGATGATTATGCAAAAGAGTTTATAAAAAAAGAAAAACTAAAAAGTTATTTAATAAAAAAAATTGATTGACCTATGGGGCTTTTAGGGATACATGCTTCAATTTCGGGTGGGATAATAAATGCAATTGATGAAGGAGTTGCTTTAGGATGCAAAGCATTACAGATATTTACGGCAAATCAAAGACAGTGGAAGGTAAAGATCATAAGTGATGAAGAAGCAGAAAAATTTATTAAAAAATGGAAAAAAAGTCCTATAAAAAAAATTTATTCTCATACATCATATCTTATAAACCTTGCAGGTAGTAATAAATTAAAACTTAAAAAATCCATAGATGCATTTTTAGAGGAGGTGAAAAGAAGCAGTAAATTAAATTTAAATGGAATTATTTTTCATCCGGGAAGTTTTACAAAACAAAAAGAAAAAAAAGCACTTGATAGAGTTATAAGATGTTTAAACATAATAATCTCAAAATCAAAAAATTTCAAAGGAAAATTTATAGTAGAATTAACTGCAAATGCAGTAGGAAAAAATTTTGAGCAGATTAAATATATAATACAAAATATAAAAAGAAAAGATAAAATAGGGGTATGTATTGATACAGCACATATTTTTGAAGCGGGGTATGATATAAAAAATGATTACAATGGTGTTTTCAGGTTATTTGATAGTGTGATAGGTTTAAAATACCTGGAAGCATTTCATATAAATGATTCAAAAACGCCGTTTTTAAGTAAAACAGATAGACATCAGAATATAGGATATGGATATATTGGAAAAGAATTTTTTAAAAAGTTGGTAAATGATAAAAGATTTAAAAATATTCCTATGATACTTGAAACACCAAAAGAAGGTAATTGGGATAAAAGGAATTTAAAGTTATTAAAAAGGTTGGAAAAATGATATTTGAATTTTATGAAGGGAACTTTATACATATGATATATACCGTTCATAAATTTTAAGATCAGATTGCCTGTCTATATGTATTAATATTTTTAAATTTTCAAGTGTATACCATGTCTTTCCTTATTCCCACAAATCATATTCCCTAAAATCGCGATAGAAACATGAAACTATAAAAATAGGGACAAAAAATCTCAAAAGTAGGATAAAAAAGATAAAAAATCAGAGGAAGAACACAAAAGAGGATAAAAAAAACCAGGGAGTTAAGAAAAAATAATGAAATAGATAGAATAATACCGTATAAGGATAAAATAAAAAGACGTAGGAAAACGTAAAAAGAAAAGTTAAGAAGAAGGCGGAGCCAAAGAGGAAGGGATTTTAAGGAGTATAGAGTTAAACAGAAGAAAGCAAGAGTGTTTGAGTTTAATAAAAAGTTGGCGAGAGTGAAAAACAATTTTAGCTGCGATAAAGATGAGTTGCCAGCGCAAAGTAGCAATAGTTTT
>CALHNI010000065.1 GCA_938034975.1 Candidatus Goldiibacteriota bacterium
TTACACAAAATTATTGACATTACCGTTAAGGGATTTATATTTGACTTTGTCAAATCATAATGTATAATTTATATAACATGTTCTTTTTAAAAAAAGAAAGGAAATTTATTATGACTAAAAAAATAATTCTCCCTGTTTTGCTTATTATCATTTCTTTTATTCTTTTAAATTGCAATTTAAATAAGACGCCGTCAACCCCGGACACAACTGATAAAAATGTTATACCTTCTAATTCTCCAACTAATAATATAACTACTATTCCGACTTTAACCTTTACAGCAACATTGGTTTTAACAATCACACCTGATCAGTATGAAGAAGATGACACTCCCAATCAGTCTAAACTGATAAATGCATCCGAATCCCATGATAAAAGTATAGACGCATGTAATGAATATGACTGGGTGAAATTTATACTCTCTGATTACTCAGATATTGAATTAACAACAAACTCACTATATCCAACTTATATAGAATGCTTTGCAGATGAAAATAAAAATAATTTTATAAAAGATGCCGGAGATGGATCAAACGCAGCAAATCTTATAATAAATAATCTTCAACCAGGAACATACTATGCAGGTGTGAGAGCATACAATTATGATACCCCCGGATGTGATATTTTTAATTATACCTTGTCTTTATCCGTTTATGTTCATACTGCTACACCAATTTTAACAGAAACTTTTACCCAGACAGAAACACACACATTAACATTTACACCAACCTTTACTCCTACTTTCACAATAACATCTACACAGACGGAATTTTTAACTTCCACATTTACTAATTCATTTACACCAAGTTTTACACCAACTTATGATTCATATGAATATGATGATACAACACATACAGCCAAACCAATCACCAATGATGAAACCCAATTCAGAAATTTCTGGGAATACAACACTTATGATTTTATCTCTTTTTATATACCTGAAACCTCCAATATTTATGTATCAATTACAACAACCGCAAACTATAACTTTGCAATTTTTAACCATGATGCAAGCACTGTCTGGCATCCGATTTATGGATTTTTAACTTTTAATAAGATTGGTAATTTTTATTTTGATGTTGTTTTAAGTGAAGGCAATTACTTTTTTGGACTTATAGGTTATGAACAGCAGGCAACTGATTATTCAATAAATTTCAGTTATATAACCTGCTCACCAACAAATACCTTTACAAACACAGAAACAAAAACACCTACATCCACTGATACTTTTACTTTTACAGAAACTTTTACAATAACAAATACTCCCACACAAACACCAACAGGACACTGGCAGGAATATAGCCAATATGGTTTTAATAATTCAGGTTATCTTTCTATGGATGAAAATGGAAGCAATTTTTCATTATCATATATGTCTGCAGGCACATTATATGTTGACAGTGGTTATAATGTAACAAACTCATCTGAGGGCTCTTTTCTTGCCAGCAGAGACATGATTAAAAAATTAACAAATAAAACTCTTGTTGTTTTTTCTGATTCAAACGCTTATATATACGTAAAATCATCTGAAGATAATTTTAATAATCCTGTTGGCACTCAGAGTGCCGGCCGGGGTTACTATCCATGTATAGAATCAAATGGCACTACAATATATGTTGCCTATACAGATATTGAAGGCGGCAGCGATATGCGGACATCAGTAAAACTTTATTCTCCATGGTATAACTGGACATACTACGGTGGCGATGGTGGTGTTTACAATCAAGCAGATACTCAGCAGCGAAGGTTAAGTATTGATGGTTATTTTAGCGCATTAAACAATGATATATATATAGGATATATAACAAATGGCAATTCCGGTATTCAGGTAAAACATAATGTTAATGATTCAGGATGGCAACAAGTTGGCACTTCTGTAATATCTTCTGCAAATATAAGAGATGTTGAAATTGCTGTTATTGATCCTTCAAATATATTCTGTGCTTTTTCAACAAACAGTCCAGACTTTAAAATTTATGTTAAAAAATATGAATCAGGAAATTGGATATATGCAGGAACCAATCCTGTTGCAACAACCGCAACAGCAGGGAATGTGGAATTTTCTATTTATGCAGTTACACCTTATGAAGTTTATTTAGCGTTCCAGGAACCTGTTACTGCAAAAGCAGTAGTAAAAAAATACAATGGAACCGACTGGGAATATTTAGGTGACCAGGCTGGTATTTCACAATCAAATATTTCTAATCCAAACATATTTAAGTTATTAAATAAAGTATATTGCGGATTTATTGACTCATCTAAATCAGGCGTAATAAATATAATGATTTTTGAATAAATTATAAAAATTTTTTTATATTTTTATTTAACTATTGTTGCGCTTTGCAAGACAGCATCTATTGTGCCTATCACAATCTGACTTTTTACCAAAACAGGCATTAAATATTCATCATTTGTGAGCCATATCCACACATCACCTTTTTGTCTGAATATACCCTCATATTTTAAATATGGCTGGATAACCACGCAATCAAATTCACCTGCATCCACTGTTATCTTTTCATATTTTAATTTCTTAACAAGTATCTGATAAACTTTGCATTCATCAGATGCAACATTAATATAAAATTCATCTTCACCCCTATACATTGCACGAAAATAATAAAATTCAGACAGGACATCCTGGACAAATGCAGGTATATTACATCTCATACCATCACTTTTTTGCGCATAACCATTTTCATGAAAAAATTCCATATAACTATCATGCCTGTAACCACCCTCTTCTAAATGCTTACTGTATTTCCATGAAAAAAGTCCCTTTACATCCATGTATGAAGTGATTATATCCCTTACCCTGTAAAATGTTTCAAAAAAAGGCGATGTTCTTGCTGTTGCTTCTATTTTATATGCTTTTCTGCTATTTACATCAACTATATCTTTTACTTCCAAAATTCCAAACCCCGCAGTAATATTAAAATATTTCACAGCAAAGACCAGTTTCTCTCCAACACCGAATGCTTTATTTTTGTAAACCGGATATTTAAAATCTTTTTTTATTAAATTTGTAATTTCATTTTTTTTTAATTTTATCACCCTGTTTTCATGCAAAATATAGGGCTCATTTATATTATTATCCTCTGCTATTTTTTTCCAGAATTTTATATTCCCATAATATTCTTTTGCAATTTTTGTCAAAGTATCACCTTTTTTTACTTTGTATTCCACATCCGATATTTTTATCTGTTCTTTTTTATTCTGTAAATCTTTTTCACTGTTTATTTCTTCTTTTAAAATTTCTTCTTCTTTTCTTATTTCAACAACAGATACATTTTTAGGAATAGTAGAACAGGAAGTAAAAATAATCAAAAATAAAATAAAAAAAATTTTTTTCATACACATTTTCCTTTTAATTTAAAAGTGTTTTTAATTTTTCTATGATAAATTCAATTGAAAAATCATCCATTTTTTCCCCTTTTTTCTGTTGCAAAATAACTGCTTTATTTCCAACAGGCGCCCATCGTGATGGGACTGCGCCTTTTTCTGGAAAAAAAGACAATGTCTTTTTCCCCAAGGCTGCTGCTATATGCATGGGCCCTGTGCTTCCGCTTATAAATACATCACATTGTTCAATCAGTGCAGCAAGTTCTCTTATCGGCAATGGATTTTCAATTATATGAATATCCGCATTAACTCTAATTTTTTTTATAAATCTTTTTATTTTTTCATCTTCAAAAATCCCATAACTTACCAAAATTTTTTTACCTGTTTCTTTATTAATTGCCTGACATAATTCCGCATATTTTTCCGGAGATAAATTATCAGCAGAGCCACGCCCCCCTATAAATATTATTATAAAATTTTCCTTAAATCCGATTTTTACTATATACTCATCTGCCCTTATCCGTTCTGCTTCTGTTGAAAAATAAAAAACCTTTTCTGCCTTTTTCTCACCTATTAAATCTTTGGCAAGTAATAAATTCAAATCCGCTTCATGCAAATTTGAATTTTTCCTGTGTATTTTTATATTTTTATTGAAAAACAAAGGCGAATACCATCTATATGCAGTTCCTATACGTTCTTTTATGCCAGCAAGAAAAATAGCCAATGCAACTCTGAATCTGGGATAAACAATCAGTGCAATATCAAAATTTTCTTTTTTTATTTTTTCATATATTTTTTTATCTTCTATTGTTAAAATCAAATCCACATCAGGATTATTATAAAGAATCTCTTTTGCATAATCACTTACCAAAACAGCAATAAAAGAATCTTTTATATTTTTTTTTATTTCATTTATCAAAGGAGTTGTAAGTATCAAATCTCCTATCCTGTCTGTGCGCGCTATTAAAATTTTTTTCATTTTTTATATCTTTCAATTATTGTTTTAATAATATCTTTTGTGGAATGCTTTTTTTTATCACCGACTATTACTATTTTTATTCCGTATTTACGGGAAGTTTCTTTTTCAGGCACGGTATCTTTTGTATAATCAGTCCCTTTTGCATGAAAATGAGGTCTTAAAATTTTTAGTGTCTTTTCTACTGTTGTTTCATTAAAAATTGTCACATAATCCACAAACTCAAAAGATGCTAAAATTTCAGCTCTTTGTTTTTCATTTATAATTGGCCTGCCTTTCCCTTTTATTTTATGTGTGGAAGAATCAGAATTAATACCAACAATAAGCACATCGCCTTTTTTTTTTGCACTTTTTAAAAACCGTATATGACCAACATGAATTAAATCAAAACATCCATTTGCAAATACAACTTTTTTATTCTGTTTTTTTAATTTTTCAACAATTACTTTTAACTGATTTCTGTTTTTTATTTTCAACATTTTTTTAATGCCTCTTTTAATTCTGTCTGGGTAACTGTTGCAACTCCGCGTTTCATCACAACAAGTCCTCCACCTATATTTGCAAGAAAAGCAGCATCATAAATGGATAAACCACAACTTATGGAAAGTGTTATTATTGAAGCAACAGTATCCCCTGCACCTGATACATCAACAATTTCATCGCTTCCAAAACGCGGTATTTTAAATATTTTTCCATTTTCAAAAACAACCATACCTTTGCTTCCCCTTGTTATAACCATACCCTTTGATTTTAAAACATTTTTCATTTTTCTGATAACCGTCTCAACATCTTTTTCTTCATAACTTTCAATACCGGCAATCGGACCTGCCTCGGTTTCATTCGGAGTTGCTGTTACTATATATCTAAAATGTTTTAAAGAATATCTTGAATCAACAACAACTTTCATTCCCTGTTTTGCAATCTTATTTATATAATTTATTATTCTTTTTGTTATTATACCGCCATCATAATCAGAAACTAAAATTGCATCAACCTTATCTTTTATTTTTTCAATTATATTTATAAGTTCTTCCTCTTTTTCTTTTAAAATCTGCATTTCATGATATTTATCAATACGAACGATTTGCTGTTTCACAGTATGAACGCTACCTGCCATAATTCTGGTTTTAACAGGCAGTGTATAATTATCATCCCGTATAATAAAAGATATATCTATTTTTTTATCTTCTAATATTTTTAAAATAATATTGGAATAACTATCATTACCAACTAATGAAACAGGAACAGGAGTTGCCCCCAGGTCTTTTATATTCATTACCGGATTTGCACCACCACCTGCCAAATATGTTGTATTGCTATATTTTAAAATAAGAACCGGAGCTTCTCTTGATATTCTTTCTGTCTCACCATATACATACTCATCCAATATAAAATCACCAAGAACAAGTATTTTTTTTCTTTTAAATTCATTAAAAACTTTAAAGTATTTATTTTTCATTTTTTTCTCCTATAATAATTTTTGCCGCTGTTAACAGATTTTTACTTATATAATCAGGTTTTATCCTGGAATTAATTAATTTTTTTTCTTTTTTACCGAATCCTGTTAATAATAAAAAAGTTTTGAGTCCGGTATTTTTACCGAGTTCAATATCTGTTAATTTATCTCCTATTAAATAACTTTTGCTTAAATCTATATTAAACCTCTTTTTTGCTTTTAAAACCATTCCGGGTTTTGGTTTTCTGCAAAAACAATCCTTATAATATCTTTTTACCTTTACGTCTTTTATATGGTGTGGGCAATAATAAAAAGCATCTATCTTTGTTTTATGTTTTTTTAATTTTTTCTGAATTAATCTGTGTGTTTTTTTTACAAAATCTTCTGTAAAATATCCACGCGCAACACCTGATTGATTTGAAACAACAATTAATTTAAATCCGTATTTTCTTAATAATTTTATTGCTTCTATATTACCTTTGTAAAAACTTATTTTTTTAAAGTCATCCAAATAACCAACCTCTTTTAATACAACTCCGTCCCTGTCTAAAAAAACCGCTTTATTTTTCTTCATTTTTAATCAATTTAAATTGCATATTATAAAGTTTTGTATAAAGTCCATTATTTTTAATTAATTCAAAATGTTTTCCTTGTTCAACAATTTGACCTTTATCAATTACTATAATATTATCTGCATTCTGAACTGTTGATAATCTATGAGCAATTACAAAAGTTGTTCTGTTTTTCATAAGATTATTAAGTGCTTCCTGCACTAAAATTTCTGATTCACTATCAAGTGAAGATGTTGCTTCATCAAGAATAAGAATTGGAGGGTTACGCAAAATTGCTCTTGCAATTGCAATTCGTTGTCTCTGCCCCCCTGATAGTTTTACACCTCTGTCACCTATAATAGTATTATATCCATCCTGCATTTCAATAATAAAATCATGGGCATTAGCTGCTTTGGCAGCACTTATAATTTTTTCGTCTTCATATTCTTTATGTCCATAAGCAATATTATTTTTCACAGTATCATTAAATAATATGGTTTCCTGAGTTACAATGCCTATTAATTTTCTTAATCTTTGGATTTTTATATCTTTTATATTTATGCCATCTATTAAAATTTCTCCTGCATCAACATCATAAAATCTTGCCAGTAAATCAGCAAGGGTTGTTTTGCCAGAGCCAGACGGACCAACTACGGCAAAAATTTGTCCTTTTTTTATAATAAAACTTATTTTGTTTATTATTTTTTTTTCTTTTATATAACCAAATTCCACATCTTTAAATTCTATTCTTTCATTAAATTCAGTTATTTCTTTAACTCCCTCTGTATCTGCTATATCAGGGGTTAAATCAAGTATTGAAAAAATTCTCTCTGCAGCAGATAATGCCTGCTGAATTACGTTGTTCATATCATTTAATTTTTTTATCTGGGGATATAAACTTGTTAAAGTTCCTATAAACGCAAAAAAAGTCCCTGTTGTTAATTCTTCTTTTATAACAGCTGTTCCGGCATACCAGATAAGAGCAGAAATACCTATTGCTCCTATTGTTTCCATAATTGGTGATGCCATGGAAGCAGCCCGGACACCACGCATTGTATAATCAAAAATTTTATTTAATTCATCTTTAAATCTTTTTCTCTCATACTCTTCCATGCCAAATGCTTTTACTATACGAATTCCATTGAAGGTTTCATTCAGTATTGAAGTTATATTCCCAAATTTTTCCTGATAACCACGTGCTGCTGCTTTCATTTTTTTTCCAAAAATAATAACAGGATATACTGCAAGAGGAAAAACAATAATAGAAATCATGGCAAGTTTCCAGTTCAGATAAAAAGCAAGTCCCAAAAGGCCTATGATATTAAGGCAACTCCCGATTATGTTTCCCATAACATTTGCAATTGCTCCCTGAACCATACTTACATCATTTGTTATCCTTGCAATTAATACTCCTATTTTTTGATTATTAAAAAAATTCATTGAAAGATTGGTTATATGGGCATATAAAGAATAGCGCATTTCCAAAATTATTCTGTTACCAACATAGTCAATTAAATAATGCTGGCAGTAAATAGTAATCCCTTTTAAAGCATAAATTATTATTATTACAAAAGGTAAAATTGATAAAAAATATTTTGCCTGTTCTTTATCAGGATTTGCAAGAATTTTATCAATTACAGGTTTTATTATCCACAAAGAAAGCGCTGTCAAAATTGCTGTAAAAACCATACATAAAAATCCAAGCAACATTCTCTTTATATGTGGTTTCACATAGTTTAATAATCTTAAATAAGTTTTCATAATTTTACCTTGTTTTATAATTTGATAATATTTTAAAAGATTTTTAATAATAAAGCAATTGATTTTAATTTTCTTAAAAAAAGGTATTACACTAGTTATCTGGGATTTTGCTTATATAAATTAAAATTATTTATTATAATTTTTCTTTCAATGCGTTTCTTTTGTATTTACCCATCAATTCCCCATATCCTATAATATTATTTTTTATTTTTTGAAGAATTACATTTTTATCTGCTTTTTCAGGTATAATATCAATCTTTTCAATGTTTAACGCATAAACCTTAAAAA
Organism: Candidatus Goldiibacteriota bacterium; assembly: GCA_938034975.1. Lineage (GTDB taxonomy): Bacteria > Oederibacteriota > PGYV01 > PGYV01 > DYJU01 > DYJU01. The sequence goes on from CALHNI010000065.1 coordinate 8,373, forward strand.
AATATCTGTGAATTCCTGAGGGCGGGCATGGACCGCCATAACCAAAGTCACCAAAACTTGTTTTTCCCTGTTTTATACCATTTTTTAAAATTTTTCCCTTTGTCATTGCTTCTTGTAAACAGGTTATTTTAGCAGGTATATCATATACAACCCAGTGAACCCATGTTCCCATTGGTGCATCAGGGTCATCTGAAATTAAAACAAAACTTTTCACATTTTTTATATTAATTTTCCAGCATATTTCAGGTGATATGTTCTCTCCTTCACATGTGTAACGCGAAGGTATAAATTCTCCATTTTTAAACGCACTGCTTTTTACTTTAATCCTATATATATCTTTTGAATTTATAAATAACAAGCAAAAAGCAAATAAACACAGAATTAAAATCCATTTTTTCATAATATCCATCCTCCTTTTTAAAAAATAAATTATTTTATAACAGCATCTTTTCTGCCGATTTTTTCAAAGTATATGTTGATTTTCTTTTTTAAATTTTCTTCCTGAGATAAAAAAACTGACTGTAAAGTTGTACCAACCATTTTTGCAATACCCGATGCAACCCCACGACTCAATTCAAGATATTTTTCATATTCTTTTTTCATTTCTTTATCTTCAATTTTATTAAATAAATCCTTTACAATTTTTTTTATAATATTATCATCACTGAATAAAACCCTTAAAAGTCCAGATGTAATTTCTTTTTTTATTTTTAATTTTGGACTTAAAATTGCCTGTAATTCTACTAATTTGTCTACTGCGTTTTTTCTTATATTTTCACTTTTATTTTTTATTTCCAAAAGCAAATGATATATTGCGATATCCGGTTCTATCATAGAAAGTGTATCAAAAATCATATTAAACTTTTCAGGCTCGCTTCCGAATTTTTCCATCGTATCTATTATTTCTGGAATCAAAATTTCTGACTTTTTTGCGATTTTTTTAACCACAGATAAAGCCAGCATTCTTATTTCCCATCTATCATCTTTCAAAAATTCCATCAATTTAAAAACTACTTTTTCCGCTTCAGGTTCTAAAGAATTTAAAAAATTTATCAAATCAGAATATGATTTAATATCCATGTTCTGCTTCACAGCTTCTAAAAGCGGTATAATTATATATGAGCCTGCTTTTAATTCCATTAAAGCAGTTATGATTCTTTTTTGAGTATCTGCATCTTTTGTATTTTTTAATATATCAACTATTTCAAGTATAATTTTTTCTTTTTTATTAATTTCAAGTTCTGAAAATTCTTTTATTGCATTTTCCCGGATAACAGAATTTGATGATATAAGTCGTTTGGAAAGCGGTAACATTTCTTTTGATAAAGTATAAAATGTTGCACAGTTTATATTTAATAAAATTAAAATAAGAAAAAAGAATGTGTATTTTTGCATTTTACACTCCCAAAATAATTGCTATTTTAACCGCAAAAACGCATTAGAAAATGCGTTTTACGGTAAAACAAAATTTTTTTATCATTTTTATTTAATAATTTTTTATCTTTATAATGCATTGCTTTTACTCTACCGTTTTTAAAATAAATAATAAAAAATAAGTGTTGTTTAAAAATTTAAGTTCTTTAATTAATATATTATTTTTGTGTTTTTTCTTCTGAAAATCGCAATCTTTTACGCTATTTTAAAGTTTTAATATATAACTTTACCAAAATATTCTATTGCATTTTTTAATGCTATACAATCAAAATCTTCAGGTTTTATTCCTTTTCTTATTGCTTCATAAGCCGAAAAAATACTTTTCATACCAAAAAATGCACCTTGCGGATGATCAAAAACACCACTTCCACATAAAAATAAAAAATCATTGTTTTTTATTTTTCTTAAATTAACTGGCAATTTTCCTGCCCACTCACCGCCTGATGATACCGGCAGGGATTTCTTTATGTGAAAAAGATTATCAGTACAGGCAGAAAAATTTTTTAAAACTTCTTCATCAGTTTCATAAAGAGAACTTGCAATACCACCGCATTGTATCATATCACCACCGCATATTCTAACAAGTTTTGTAAATAAATTTGATGTAAGTCCGATATATGGACTTCGTATAACTGCCACAGAAAAATCACGATGACAATGTATCGGCAATTCAGTATATTCTGATAATTTTTTAAGAAGTAAAAAACCACCCGCAAGAACATTAAACATAACTGCTTTTCCACCATATTTTTTTACAATATCATGAAGCATAAATATTTTATCATGATAATCAGTTATATTAAAAGCATACATCGTAACTTTCCCGGTTTTTTCGTATACTTTTTTTAATCCTGAACTTACTGCTTTAACTCTTTCTTTTACTGTATTATAAGAAACATCTCCCAGGAGTTCATCATCTTTTATAAAATCAGCACCGGCAAGTGCAACACTATAAGCCAGTTTTGAAATTTCTTTTGCGGAAAGCCCTACACATGGTTTTATAATTGCTCCAAAAAACGGTCTTTTTTTTACTTTTATAATATCTCTTATGCCTTTTATTCCAAATTTTGGTCCTTTGAAAAATTTAAGATAATCTTTTGTAAATTTAACATCTACAACTTTTATAGCTGTTAATTCTTTTATATCAAATATTTCTCCTGCTATGGTTGTTAAAAATTGTGCAATATTATCACCAAAATTATGAATTGGGAAAGATAAAATTATTTTTGCGCAATTTACTTTTTTAAAATTTTTCATACGGGTTGGTAATTCAAATTTATTTTTATATCCTGTTTTGTTTATTTCTTTAATTATCGCGTTGTATTTACTTAATTTATTTTTTACTATAACCGGCACATTTTTTAATATCCCGACAGACTGTATCCCAGCCATTTTTTCTGCTGCTTTTTCAATATTTTCCGGGGTTTCTATATAATACTCTACATCAATATAACTCATTTTACATAAATCCCGTCTGAAATTATATTCATATTAATACCATTTGCTTCTTTTGACTTATATATTATCTCTTTTGCTCCTTTTATCCTTTCCTTTTCATTTAAAAAATCGGATAAAAAGTTGCTTTTGTTATAAATAAAAACTTTACCTTTTTTTGATTGAATAAAAAAATCAGCAGGGCCTTTTATTTTTATATTTTCATTTAAAAATATAATAATATCCCCTTTTTGGGTTTTTAAAAAAATGTTTTTGATTTCCGAATCACTTTCCGGTGAAAAAATTATATCGCCTTTTGCGGTATAAAAAACACAGTTATCAAGAATACCTTTTGCTTCATACTTGATTGAACCCTTTTTTAGATTTGCAAATATTTGCTGGTTTAAACCAGGTATTTCAAAATTTAAAATTGAATTTAATTCAGAAAATAATCCTTTTTTGATTATTTTTACATTAAAATTACTATATTCATTTTCATTTTTAACTTCTACTTTTTCATAATATTTTCTTTTTGGAGCAGCAAAACCATTTGCATTTAATAAAATTTTAAATTTATTATCACTACTTTTAAATTTTATATCACCCTCATCAACATTTATGGAAAAATATAATTTGTTTTTTAAATCATTAAATTCATATTTTTTTTCAACATAAAAAGGCGTTGCAATTAAAAAAATAAAAACAAGAAGAATAATTAAAACAGGTGTTATTAAATATTCAAACAAACGATTTTTTATATTCTGAATATTAGCAAAATATTTTTCAACATAAGCAGAAACCAAAAAAACAAATTCAGCAGATATAAATGTAAAAACACCTGACCATATAACATCAGACAAAAAATGTGCGCCCTGAACCATTCTTGAGATTCCTATTGAAAATCCGAAAAATAAAGAAAATAAAAGCCACAGGCAAGACCATAACTTTTTTTTATCTCTTAAAACAACATAAAGAGCATAGAAAACAAAACCCATTGATGCATGACCGCATGGAAATGAATGTCCTTTCCCAGGAACACCTAACTCAAAAACCTTTCTGTATTTCCAATCACCGCCAAATTCAACTATATCACGCGGTCTTGGTCTGCCAGAAAAATTTTTCCCAATAACATTTATTAACAATCCTGGTCCTAATATCAGAGTAAGTAAAATTACTATTAACGGTTTTCTAAATTTTAATAAAATTTTATAAAATCCACCTAACCCTAAAAGTATAATTGAAACAATACCGAGAATAAGAGCAGGATAAATACCAATATTATAAAAAAATAAAACCCACAATTTATTTTCGTATTTCCAACCCGTTGAAACATCATAAAAAAACTTTTGTATATAAATATCTGTATTTAAAAACCAAAATGGCATGGTAAAAAAAATACCAATAAAAAAAATTAAATATATTCTTTTCATAAATAAACTAATATAAGCCGATTTCAAGCGGTTTTTTTAATTTGTTATAAATACTTTTAACTTCTGCATTTTCAGTAATTTTAATTTCAATAGTATCAGAAAGCGCAATTATTGCATGCCATATCCCTTTATAAAGGCAAACTGGTTTATCAAGTAAAAAAGCTTTTAAAATATGCGGCTTTTCCTTTTCTGCTACAATAATAATTGAAGTTCCTTTAACTGGTTCAAAGGTCTCCATTGAGTAAGGGTGGGCCTCAAGAACTTTTACTTTTTGTGGTTTAAATATCAGATATCCTATTCGCCAACCTACCTTTTCTTTTTCTTTGCATATAACATCAAAAATTTTATTTTTATCCTTAATACCAATAATAATACCGTATTTCTTAAAATTTTTATTATTTAAATTCTGTATATTGATCATAATTATCTGCTTTTTTTATTTGCAGGTTTTAAAATAACCAGACAGTAATTTTCAAGGTCTATGTATCTGTCAATTATATCTTCTATATCTTCCCTTTTTACTTTTGCTATTTCATCTAAAAACTCATCAACTTTTTTATATCCCAGCCCGACAACTTCATAAAAACCATAGGAATCTGCCTGTGATGCATAATCCTGCATTCCGACTTTATACATACCAGATATAAAATTTTTTGCAGATTTTATTTCTTCTTCTGAAACTCCGTTTTTCTTTAAATCTTTAAGAACTGAAAATATTTCATCAATTACTTCTTTTTCTTTTGAAGGATCTGTGGAAGTATATATTTTAAATGAACCGTTTTCAACATTTCTATCAAAAGTTGAAAATATTGTATAACAAAGATTTTTTTTATCGCGTATTTCTGAAAATAATCTTGAATCCATGCCACCGCTTAAAATTGTATCCAGGACCCTGAATGCAAAATAATCCTGTGATGCCATTTTAGGTCCCAAAAAACCGAGTAATATATGGGTCTGATTTTTATCAAGAATTTCTTCTCTTATTTTTTTTCTTTTTGTAATTTTAACAGGCAAATTTATTTCAGGTATTTTCCCTGATTTTAATTCATTGAAATTTTTTTCAATTATATCCACAGTTTTGTCAAGATTGATATTCCCAACAACGGAAATTATCATATTATTTGCTTTAATATATTTTGAATGCCAGTCCCTTATTTTCTGCGAAGGTATTCTTTTAACTGAATCAGTATCACCTGGAATATAAAAACCATAGGGGTGCCATTCAAAAAATTCTTCGTTATAAATTTTACTTATATAAACCTCAGGATTATCCTTTATTCTCTCAATACTGTTTATTATATCCTGTTTTTCCTTTTTTATTTCAGCAAGGTCAAAGGATGGATTTAAAATTATATCGGCTAATAGTTCCATTGCTGGTTCAAAATTACTATTTAAAATTTCTATTCCCCAGCCAAAACAATCTTTTCTTATATTTTTTTCAACTGACATACCTATATTATCAATTGCTTTTGCAAGTTCAGAAGCATTTTTGCTCTTTGTTCCTTTAAGCATTACATCCATCATAAGATTTGTAATGCCTCTGTAATATCCCTGTGCTTCACCGCCTTCATAAATTAATCCACCCCTAAAAATAATATCCACGGCAACTATATCAGTATTATCCAATTTTTTATGTATTAAAAAAATACCATTGTCTAATTTTTTTGAAGTAACACTATTTACTGGACTTTCTTCTGCTTCATATTTTGTCAGAATAATATCTTTTATGTTTTTTATATCCTTAAAATTTTCAAAGTATTTTTTTTCTTTTTCAGGATAATAAAGAACTATTCCGGCATTATTCACATTAATATACTTTTCTGCAACTTTCATTATATCATTTACTGTTACTCTTTTTAATCTGTCATAATATTCATAATATAAATTATGATCCTTTAAAACTTCATAATAACCAAGATTTAAAGCAATATTTTCTACTTTCATATTTTCTTTGGCTTCTTCTGTTATTATTTCTATTTTAACTTTGTTGAGATCTGCCTGGTTTATACCGGATTTCTTTATTTTTTCAAGTCCTGAAAAAACTTCGCGTAATGTTTCTTCATATTTTTTTTCCCGAAAAAGAGAAGTTATAACAAAAATGCCCCCGTATCTTCCCACAAAAAGATCAGTATCAATATTATCAACTAATTGCTTTTTTTCTTTTATTTCCTGAATAAAAACAGAACTTTCAGAACCAGCCAAAATACGGGCTAAAATTTCAAGAGCTGGTATTTCTTCTGATAATGCATCAGGTATATTAAATGAAATAGCAAAATATCTGCCATCTATTTTGCCACTGTAAACTTTGTATTTTAAACCTGTATTTATTTTATTTTCTTCTTTTAAAATTTTTTCAGTATCTTTCTTTGGCAATTTCCCGAATGTTTCCTTTATCAATTCCATTGTTTTCCATGTTTCAACATCCCCGGCAATTACAATAGTGATATTGGCAGGCGAATAAAACTTTTTATAATAATTTACCAAATTTTCTTTTTTTAATTTTTTTAAAACCTCAGGATAACCAATTATAGGGTCTTTATAATAACTTTTAAAAACAAGATTTATAAGTTTTTGCCATAAAAACTGATAAGGTCTGTCAAGACCCATGTAAAGTTCGTTTAAAATCACTTCTCTTTCCTTTTCAATTTCCTTTTCATCAAATACAGAACTTGTAATTGCATCATATTCAATCTCAATGCCTTTTTCTAAATGTTCAGAAGGTAAAACTATGATATAGTTAGTTGCATCATAAGAAGTAAAAGCATTATTATAACCACCCAATGCTTTTATTTCCCTGTCTATCTCACCTAAACCTCTTTTTTCTGTTCCTTTAAACATCATATGTTCTATGAAATGTGATATTCCTTTTTCGTCATCGTTTTCATACGCAGCCCCTGTTTTCACCCAGAAATTCAAAGCACAAACCGGAGCAATATGATTTTCATAAATTAAAACTGTTAAATCATTATCTAACTTTTCTTTATAAATATTGTCTCTTGACATAATATCACCCTTTATAAATAAAATTAAAATCAAAAAAATTTTTAAAAATTTCATAAAATACCTTTTATTTTATTTCTGTCAATACAAATCTTGCTTTTAATTTTGTTTTAAGAATCACATCTGAAATATTTGCTGGCAGAAAAACAACATCTCCTTTTTTTAATTTATAAATTTTGTTCTTATAAATCATTGTTAATTTACCATAAATAATAGTCAATAATGAAGGTCTTTTAAAAGTATAGCACTTTTCAAGTTTTTTTTCTATTATTGTTTCATATAAATTAAAATACTTACAACTTATCAGATGGTTTATTTTATAATTATCATCTTTTTCATATATCTTTTTTCTTATTTTGCCTGCCATTTTATTGTCCTTTATAACTTTTAACGCTTTATAAATATGTAATTGTCTTGCTTTACCATTTATAGTTCTTCCCCAGTCATAAATCCTGTATGTAATATCAGAATTTTGCTGTATCTCTAAAATCGCATTGCCTTTAAGTAAAGTATGGATTGTCCCTGCCGGGATATAAAAACATTCATATTGTTTAGTTTTATATTTTTTTAAATATTTTAATATCCTGGAATTAGTGAAAGATTTTATTTTTAATTTTTCTTTTAATCCAAGAAAAATGCCTGAATTTTTATAAGAATTTATAATATACCAGACTTCTGTTTTCCCCGGAGAGTTTTCATTTTTAAAAGCATACTTATCATCCGGATGAACCTGTATGGATAGGTTTTCTTTTGCCTCTATGAATTTTATAAGGACCGGAAAATTTTTTTTATATTTGCTGAACAGTGTCTGTCCTAACATTTCTTTGCCAAATTTTTTATAAATCTCGGATAATTTTTTACCTTTATAGACACCATTTTTTATTACTGAACTCTCAATTTTTTGATCAGCAAAAAGCCAGATTTCCCCGATATTTTTTTTATTTTTAATATTAAAAAATTTTTCAAAAAAATTGCCCCCCCACACTTTTTCTTTTATTATCGGTTTTACCATTATAGGATATGGAATAAACATATTTTCTCCGGTTAATATTTTTTTATTATATGTGTTCCTGGGTAATAATGTAATAATATTTCTTTATAATTTTTTCCATTATCTGCCATGCCTTTGACTCCACGCTGACACATGCCAACCCCGTGTCCCCAACCAGCACCATAGATAAACACTTCATCTATAAATCCATCATCATCTTTTGAATACTCCCATTTAATAACATTACTTCTTATTTTTCCTAGTATATTTCTTAAAGGATCAAATTTAAAATTTTTTGAACCTTTTTCACCTATTACCATCATTTCTGTTAAAGCCCCGTATTTTGCTCTTTTCACAGGTATTAAATCTTTTATTCTGCCTATTTTTTCTTTTTTATTAATATACATTATCAAACTTTCAGAATCAAAATATCTTATCCATCTAAAACTTATTTCGTTATCACCTGTTGCCTTGCAATAAACATCCGGTAAACTTCTAACCCACTCCTCAAAATAAAAGGGGGAAAGTGGAAACTGCCAGTTGTTTTGTTCACCATCATAAATTCCTTTTAAATTCGGAATTCTTTTGAATCCCCATACATCAGAAACATCCTGTGTATGTCCGCCACAACAGTGAGAATAAAATGTATCAATAAATTTTTCTTCATCATTTATCAAAACTTCTCCGGTTGTTTCATCAACCGCTTCATTTGTTTTTTTATTTTCGCCCGAAATACCTTTATAAACAGCACAATGTTGTGAAGCACATAAATCAAAACCTTCTTTTTTATGCCGGTCAAGGTGTTTTAAAGTATATGTTCTTGCTGCAACTGCCTGGGCTTTTAATGCTTCTTTATGCCACTGTGTTGGTATTTCAGAAGGAACAACACCATATAAATATTCTTCAATATTTATAATATTTATAAGATTTATTTTTTTATCTACCGCAAGTATCATAAAGTCACCACGGTAAGTTGTATCTTTTTTTTCCGCCCAGTAAAAACCTTCTCCATGATGAATATTATAAATATTTGTTGTTGAATCTTTATTTAATCGCATTATAAAAATTTTATCCTTAAAATATATTTTCTCGCCGTTAAAACTTAAAAAAGCCCTGTTATTATCAAAATCAATGTTATACTCTTTTAATTTTTCCCCCTTTAATACAAACTGTCCTTTTTCATTACGAATTTCAAAATCACTCCCACATTTAAATGAAATAGAATCAACTCCTTTAAGTAAACCGATTTTTATTATCGGTATTTCACCGGATGCTATTGTCTTTTTATCAGGTGGTATATATATTTCCCTTTTTTGCTTTATTTCCTTATTATATTCTTCCTGTTTTATCTTTAATTCATCTATATTTGACATATAATAATTTATTTTATCACTGGCTTCTATGTCTTTAGGGTCAATATTATTTACAATCACCCAGTATTTATAAGAATTTAAAAAATCTTTTTTTCTCTCATAAAGTCGCGCAATTTTTTTATTTAATTCTGTATATGTTTTATCAGCAGCAATTGCTTTTTTATAATAATTTATTGCTTCTTCTAAATTTTTTTTTTCCACATAAAGTTCAGCAATTTTGATATAAATAATTACTTTACGCGTGTCCAATTTTAATGCTTCATTAAATTTTTCTAGCGCTTCCTCAAACTTTTTTTCTTTTAACAAAATGCATCCCCACCAGAAAAAAACTTCCCAGTTAATTATATTTGTATTTATAAAAAATCTGATTTCTTTTTCTGCTTCCTTGTATTTTTTTAAAAAATAAAAAATTTTAGCGAGTTCAAAATGCGCCCTTGATTCATTGTTATTTATTTCAAGAATTTTTTTATAAATTTCTCCTGCTTTTTCATTTTCTCCGAATTCCTTATAAATAGAAGCAAGATTAAAATAGTCAAAAGTATTTTCACTTGAATAATTTTTGTAAAATTTTTCAGGATTGGTTAATTTACTTGAATAATAAAAATCAATAAAAGATATAAAATTATCCGAATAACATATATTTGAGAAAAGATAAATAAATAAAAGAATATATAATATCATAATGTAAACTTTTCTCCGAGATATATTTCCCTTGCCTTTTTATCATTTATAAGTTTTTTAGCCGACCCTGATAAAAGAATTTTTCCCTGATAAAGAATATATGCCCTGTCAGTTATTGATAAAGTTTCACGAACATTATGATCGGTAATTAATATACCTATCCCCTTTTTTCTTAGATCCTTTATTATATTTTGAATATCAAAAACAGCAATTGGGTCTATCCCGACAAATGGTTCATCTAAAAGTATAAAACTCGGAGATAAAACAAGCGAACGGGCAATTTCAACCCGTCTTCTTTCTCCGCCGGACAAAGTATAGGCTTTTTGTTTTGCCAGATGTGATATTTTTAATTCTTCCAGTAAAAATTCTTTTTTTTTCCTTTTTTCATCTTCTCCCATTTTTAAAAATTCAAATATTGCATCAAGATTTTCTTCAACTGTTAGTTTCCTGAATATAGATGGTTCCTGTGATAAATAACTTAAGCCATAAAGCGCCCTTTTGTGCATCGGAAAACTTGTCATATTTATTAATTGCTTACCGTCCTTTATAAAAATTTCACCAGCATCAGGCTGAATAATACCTAAAATCATATAAAAAGTCGTTGTTTTCCCTGCACCATTTGGTCCTAAAAGTCCGACTATTTCTCCTTCCTTTACTTCAATGCTGACATCATCAACCACTTTTTTCCTGTTATAAATTTTTACCAGGTGTTCTGTTTTTAATTCCTTCATTGGCTCTCCTTTATGTAAATTATTCATTTATTATTATCTACTTTTTTTGACTTTTTTCAATTTCTTTTGATGTTTTTTCAAATTCTTCATAAAAGAGTTTTGACCATATATTACCTTTTAATTTTATAGTTTTACTTGCTGTGTTAAACGAAATTGTTTCTGCTAAGAAAAATGATGTTTTCTTTTTTATAACTGAATTGCCATCCAGGTAAAGTTCTTTTCTGTTTTCATCATATGAAATCTTATCAGCAAAAGCAATTATATCTTTTGTTTTTACTTTTATTCTTTTCTTTTTTTTATCTGCAATTATTTTTTCGTTATCAATATCATATTCCACCTGATCAGCAAATAATGTAATAGTATTTCCATCATCCATAACTTTTACAACCACAACATCATCATTGGCAATTACTCTGTTAAAATTATCAACATATTTTATTTTTTTTGATGTCAATTTAATACTATTTTTTTTGTAATTAACTGTAATATTACCTTCAGCATACGCTTCTTTTTTATAATCAATACTTTCTAATTTATCAGCATAAAGAACAATATCTCCGGCTATTACTTTTACATTTTTTTCAAACATTGCTTTTGATGTTTCTCTTTCAAAATTCATTGAATCAGATTTTATTATAATTTCTTTTATTTTTATTTTACTTTTTTTATCTCTTTTAAAATCTTTACTTTTTTTATCTTCTTTTATTTCTGCTTTTGGTATAACTTCTTTACTTTCTGTCTGCTGTATTTCTTTTACTTTATTTATTTCATCAATGATATTTTTATTAAATAACCCCTCGTATTTGGTATCCTGAATATGATGGCATGAAACAAAAAAAAACAGGACTATGAATAACCTAATTTTCATTTTTTAAGTCCTTTGCTTTCAGTTCAACTTTATTTTTTAATTTAATGTTTTTAAGACCCGCGTCAGATTCAAAACCAACACCTTTTATGTGGTTTTTGTCCTTTATTATTTCAACTTCTGCATCTGAGTAAATTTTCTTTTCCCTATCATCCCAGAATAACTTATTTGTTTTTAAAATAATACCGTTAGAAGCATTTAAAACAACATTATCAATTACCTGAATGGCATTTGTTTCAGTGTTTATTTCTGCCCTGTCACCATAAAGAACCGAAATTTTACCATCGTCTTCAAAGAATTTTACGGTAACAAACTGGGCAAATGCCTTTTTTTTCATTTCAAAAATTTGAGCTGCTTTTGATATAATCTCAACTTTTAATTTTCCATTTTCTGTTGATTTTAACTTAAAACCTTCTATTATAAAATTAGGAATATCTTCTATATTTTCTCCTATCGGCAGTTTGGGTTTTATTTTTTTTTCTTTCTGACATCCCCCAAAAAAACAAAGGAGCAAAATTAAAATTATTATTAAAAATTTTTTCATTTATTACCTCTGCTTTTTTTAAATTTCTTTTTGTAAATTTTAATCTTATACTTTAACAGATTTCCATCTGTCATGGATCCATGCCCACTGATAAGGGTGGTTTAAAATCATAGCACTTATTTCCATATTATATTTTTCAGCCAGTTCCTCAACTGACGCATTTAATATATTATCATACGGCTTATTAATTATTATTTTATAATAACCGTTATTTAATCTTAAAGCAAAAAGAGTCAATAAATAACAATTAAATTTTTGTGCAAGCAAAACTGGTGCAATAGGTGTTTTTGCAGGTTGTCCCAAAAAATTTATAATTTTACTTTCAACTTTTGTATCCTGGTCAACCAGAACTCCCAAAAACATACCTTTTTTAAGTTCTTTTATTAAATCTTTTGATATTTTATCTCTGTCAAAAACCTTTACTCCTCCTTTTTGTCTGGTGTGGTTGACTATATTATTTAATTTTTCATCAAATAAATTTTTACCGATAACTCCTATGTTATAACCCCGAAAAGCAAAATACTGCGGTATTATTTCCCAATTTGAAAAATGCCCAGTGATTGCAATGATGGCTTTTTTTTCAGAAAATGCTTTTTCAAAGTATTCAATACCTTCAACTTCTTTTACAAGATTTGCTATCTTTTCAGGTCTCCACAAAGTGAATTTTACAAATTCAAAAACACCTATACCATAGTTGCTGAAATTTTTTTTTGCAAAATCTTCTTTTTCTCTTTTAGACAATTTTCCTTGATAAACAATATCCAGATTTTTATAAATTATATTCCTTTCTTTTTTAAAAAAATAAAAACATATCCGACCTAAAAATTTACCTAATTGGGTTGCAAGACGCCATGGCACAAACAAAAAAACAAATCTTATCAACCTGATAAAAATTATTAAAAAAAAATTTCTTACTTTTTTAAATATTTTGATCTTCACGATTTATATACCAAGAAATGCTTTCTTTCCATATCCCTTTTGCTTTTAATAGAACTTCAACAAATTCACGAACACAACCTTCTCCGCCTTTTTTTTTACAAATATAATGCGATATTTTCTTTACTTCATCACATGAATCCTGTGGAGCAACTGAAAATCCACATTTTTTCATAACAGGTACATCTATAAGGTCATCTCCAATAAAACAAATTTCTTCATCTTTTAATTTATATTTTTGTTTTATTTCATTATATGCTTCAATTTTTTTCATTAAATTTTGATAAACTATGTCTATATTTAGTTCTTTTGCTCTTAATTCTATAACTTTTGAATATCTTCCGCTTAAAATAGCAAAATTTATTCCCATTTTTTGTGCGATAAAAATACCAACTCCGTCTTTTACATCAAAATTTTTATATTCAGTATTATCACTGCCGACTATTATTTTACCATCGGTAAGAACCCCATCAACATCCAAAAAAATATATTTTATTTTTTTTAATTTATCCTTTAAATTTTTTCTCATCAAATTACACCTGATTTTAAAATATCGTGGAGATGAATTATTCCCTTTAATTTACCTTTTTTATCAGGAATTAAAAGAACAGTTATTGCATTTTTTTCCATATTAGACAAAGCAGTAATAACAAGTTCATCTTCATCTATTATTTTAGGATTTTTAATCATTATTTCCCGCATTGGCAAATTATAAGGATTTTCATTTTTTTCAAATAAACGCCTTAAATCACCATCTGTAAAAATTCCTGCTATGAATCCTTTTTCATCAATAACTGCCGTGCACCCAAATCTTTTGTTTGTCATAACCAGCATTGCTTCTTTTAATTTTGTATTTAAACCAACATAAGGAACTTCTTCATCTGTATGCATTATATCCTTTACTTTTAAAATAAGTTTTTTTCCTAATGAACCACCTGGATGCAACATTGCAAAATCTTCTTTTTTAAAATTCCTGATTTTTAAAAGAGTAACTGCCAAACTATCCCCAATTGCAAGCTGAACTGTTGTAGATGCAGTTGGAGCAAGCCCCATAGGGCATGCTTCTTTTTCAACATAAGAGTTTAAAACGCAATCTGCTTTTTTTGCAAGAGTTGAATTTTTTTTACCTGTTATTGCTATTATCGGAATAGAAAGACGCTTTAAAGATGGTAAGAGTTCTATCACTTCTTCTGTCTCTCCGCTCTGGGATATTATTATTACAACATCATTTTTCATTATAATTCCTATATCACCATGAACTGCTTCAACAGGATGTAAAAAAATAGAAGGAGTCCCAGTAGAAGAAAAAGTTGAAGATATTTTTTGTCCTATAAGACCTGATTTACCCAAACCAGTAATAATAACTTTGCCTTTGCAATTTAAAATTATTTTTATAGCATTTTCAAAATTTTTATCAACTTTACACTTTAATAATGCTTTTGCTTCTTCTTTTAAAACCTTTTCTATTTCTCTTTTGATATCAATTTTTTTCATTTTTATACTTTCATTATATTATTAACTTCCTCAATATACCATATACGCGCACAATTATCGCAGGTCAATATTTTGGTTTTCTTTTTTACTTCAATTACAGCCTGTGGTCTTATTGCAAATCTACACCCGCTGCAGACCCCATCACCATCAGCATTAACTTCAATAGATGCCATTGCCAGCCTTTTTCCGCTCCTAATTCTTTCATATCTTTCTAACCATCCTCTGTCAATTCCCTTCATCATTTCTTTTCTTTTTTCAATCTTAATGTTTATTTCATTTTCTTTTTCAGCAATTTTTTTATTAAACTCTTCTATTTCATTTTTAAACTTTTTTTCTTCATCTTTTAATAAATTTTCCTGTTCCGCAAAATGTTTCATTTCCCGATATTCTTCTTCCATTATTAGTAAAATCTCATCTTCAAATTTTTCTATTTCAGAACGAATTGTTTTTATTTCCAACTGTAATGCTTTATATGCCTCATTTGTTTTTATCATTGATATCTGGGAATCTTTTTGTTTAATCTCGCTTTCCCTCTGCTTTATTTCAAGTTCTAATTCTAATTTTTTTTTCTTAAAAAAATCCAATTTTTTTTTCTTTTCTTCAAAAATCCGCCGTTCTTCTTTTATTTTTTCCTCTATGTTTTTTATTCTTTCTTTCATATTACTAACCTCATCTTCATATTTCACAATCTGCTCATCTATCTTGTGCAAATCAATCAATCTTTCTAAAATTTCTTTGTCGGTCATTTTTTCCTCCATATAAATTTTAGAGTATAAATAAAAAAAGCCGCACTTCGCATTTTGCGGTGCGGCTTTTATTTTTCATCTTATTCAGCCCTCTATATTTATGGTGCCGAACTTTTTCATACCGGCAAGTCCACCTTTTATAAAATTCAATTTTGAAAAATAGTGAATAATGGCATAGGTAAAAAACTTTCTTTTGGGTTTCATTTTAAAAACCGGCCAGAAAAATTTTAATTTAAAAATGCCAGTCAATAATAAAAGCACCAGCAGAAATATCCAGTTATTCAGAACTTCTGATACCCCGCCTTTTATTAATAAGAAAATAATGAAAAACAAAAATCCAAATCCAAAATTATGAAATAAAGCAAAATCACCAATATAAATAATTCCTTTAACAGGAAAAGGTATAGGTATAGATATCCCTTTAAAATATTGAATATAAAATTCAAGGACATTTTTAGCGTGTTTTTTAATTAGCAATGGATGACCAAAACCATAACCCCAGAGTTGTTTATAAAATTGCTGTGGGGTTGCTCTATGCATATGATCAACAACTGCTGATGGCTGAAAATATAATTTAAAACCATTCTTTAGTATTCTTAAATTAAAATCCACATCTTCGCCGGTTATTTCAT
Source organism: Candidatus Goldiibacteriota bacterium (assembly GCA_938034975.1). Lineage (GTDB taxonomy): Bacteria > Oederibacteriota > PGYV01 > PGYV01 > DYJU01 > DYJU01. The sequence continues at coordinate 24,664 of CALHNI010000065.1, forward strand.
GCCAGAATTCTTTTCCTATTGATTCTACTGCTTTGCGTGATGCTGCAAGATTTGCAGTTGCAAAAAATGGACATGTCTGTGAACCATTTACTTCTGATGGTAAATCTTTCTTTATCTCAGGATAATAACCACCGTTTTTCATTCCACACCTGTCACCGATTGTTAAAAATCCAATCTGTTCACAATATGCCTCAGTATCATTATTCGCATCTGTTCTTAAAGTATAAATTTCACCGCCCACAAGTCCTATTTTTTCATCTTTTAAAAATGGTTCTATCATTTTGTCAATCCAGTCCTGATGTGGCGCACAATCCCCGTCTGTAAATAAAATATAATCACCTTTTGCCACTTTTAAAGCAGCATTTCTTGCATGACCTGGCGATTTTGAATCAGGGACTTCTATAACAGTTATGAATTGATATTTTTCTTTCCATTTATTTATTATTTCAACTGTCTTATCTTTTGAACCGCCATCTGCAAAAAGAATTTCCATCCTGTCACGTGGATAAGACACATTTAAAAGATATTGTATGGTTGTTTCTATGGTTCTTTCTGCATTTCTCACCGGCAATATAATACTGACAAATGGCTTTTCTGCCATCTTCAACCTCCTTTTTATAAAGTTAAATTTGGTTTTAAATTATATAAAAAAAAATTTTTTTTTCAAGTATAATTTTGAGTCCTTTAAATTGCATTTAAAGATTGAGATTTTCAGGAGAAAAAAACAAAAAAATATATTATTAAAAACAATAAAATATTTAAAACAACACTTGTTCTTTATTTTAAATAAAAAAACGGATGAATAGAAGTAATGCATCATAAAAATAATAAAAAATTTTTGTTTTTCCGTGAAAACGCTTTTTAAAGGTTGAGTTAAAATGAATAAATATTTTTATTGGAATTATATTAGAGGCGGATTAATCAAAATATTAAAAACTTTTAATTTATAAATTTTCAGGGTTTTTCTTCTTCTGATTTTAACTCTCTTCTATGTTTTCTTTTTTCTTCACCTTCAAATATAAATAAATCAAATACTGGTCTTATCCCCTTTTTTGCAGCGTCCTGTATTCTCTGAACTTCTTCGTCATCAAGTTCAATTGAACCTGTAAATTCAACGCCTCTGCGTAAATCGCCAACAAATAATTGTTCGCCTTCTTCTGAGTCATAAACACTTTTGCCATGTTTCTGCCAGGAAACAAATACCCAGCGTGCCTTTCTTTCTTTTAATCTGCCTGCAAATTCAATTTCCCTACCGTCAAAATAATCAACAGTCCCATCTTCAAGTTCAATCTTAAATACCCCCATATATATATCTTTTATTATACCTTCCATACCAATATATTTTTTAGGTCTTTTTACCGCTTCACGCGTCTGCCTGTCAATGTAATAGTCAAGATTTATTATTTTTACCCTGTGACCTACCTTCATATTTTAACCTCCTTGTTTTTATGTTAATTATATATTGAATTTTTTAAGTGTCAAGTAAACTTTTATATCCTAAAATCGCGATAGAAACATGAAACTATAAAAAATATGGACAAAAAAATCTCAAAATTAAGATTAAAAAGATAAAAAATCAGAAGAATACAAAAGAGTATAAAAAAAAACAGGGAGTTAAGAAAAAATAGTGAAATAAAATAATACCATATAAGTATAAAATAAAAAGAAGTATGAAAAGTTAAAAAGAAAAGTTAAGAAGAAGGCGGAGCCAAAGAGGAATGGATTTTAAGGAGTATAGAGTTAAACAAATGAAAACAAAAGTGTTTGAGTTTAATAAAAATTTAGCGAAAATAAAAAATAATTTTGGCAGCGATAAAGATGATTTACCAGGGCAAAGTAGCAATAGTTTTTTTAATCAAATCATATTTGAAAACAAGGCGTTTTAAAGCAATAGAAAGGTTTTAACTAAGAATACCGAGATTAAAAATAAGTTGCAACATGTTCTAAACTGAAACCAGTTTTTAATTCTTTATTATAATTTTCTGAATTATCACGTTGATTATGGCGGTAGTGTGAAAAGTTTTTTATTCTTTTCACTTAAAAATCCTTTTATTCATATACTTTGGTTGCCTTTTGTTCTACCTTTATCAAATGGGGATTTACATACATCCATTCTCTTTTTCTCGCTTTCTTTTAATTTAAAATCTCCCCTTTATTAAATAGGGGAATTTTTTATTCTTATTCTTATTTTTTCTCCCCCTTTGCAAAAGTGGGACTAAGGGGATTTTCCTCCTCTTTCTTTTTTTTCTACAACTTTGTAAAAAGGGGATTTAAGAGGATTTGATTCATTATTTTCAAATCTCCCCTGCCTCCTCTTTTTAATAGAGGAGGAAATGTATATTGTTTTCTATACTTTAAGTACTGCCTTCTTTCTTTTTCATAGAACTTTTCACATTATCAATTAAATTTAACGTGAATTTTATTTACATTATTTAGACAACGAAAAATCTTAAAAGTTTTGCAACATATAACATAGTTTTGACAATTCACGTTAATTATAACTATATTATAAATAAATATATATGATTCAAATAAAAAAATCAAGAAATTAAAATAAAAATTTTAATTTATAGCGGGTTTTATTGATATGATATTCTGACCAAACTGATATGATTTTCCTTTTTTAACACTTTTTTTATTTTTTGCAATTTTAAAAGCATCTAGTATATTTTGGGCATAAATATATAATTTATACTCATTATACTTACCAGCACCTTTATGGCCTTGTTTTACTATGCATTCAAATTTCATTTTTCACCTCTTTAACAAATTTAATTAGCAATAAATATGCCACAAACGAAAAACACTGTTATTTATTAAATTTTTCATATTATTTTATTTAAAACAAGGTAAGATGTTAACTTTTATTTACAAAATGTTAACAAAATGTTAACCAATGTTGTATTTTTTTAATTTTTTCCATAAAGCAACCCTGCTTATGCCAAGCATTTTGGCTGCTTTTGTTTTTGAATATTTTGATTTTGCTAAAATAGTAAGCAATTCTTCTTTTTCTTTTTCCCTCTTCTTTTCTTTTAAAGAAGTAACCAATAATTTGGTCTCCTTTAATATTTCATCCGGTAAATATTCTTTTTTTATTTCATAATCATCATATAATACTACAATCTGTTCTATCACATTTTCCATCTGTCTGACATTACCAGGCCATCTGTATTTAAAAAATATTTCTGTTACCTCATCAGTAAATTTCATAAAATTCTTTTTATGTTTTTCATTACTTTTTTTTAAAAAATAGTTTGCTAAAGCAAGAATGTCCTTGCCTCTTTCTCTTAAAGGTGGTAAAAAAATTGGTAATACATACAACCTGTAAAAAAGATCTTCCCTAAAATTGCCTTTCGCAACAAGTTCTCTTATGTCTTTATTGGTAGCTGCTATTATCCTCACATCCACTTTTTTGGTTTCTATTCCTCCTATACGTTCAAATTCTTTTTGTTCCACTACCCGTAATAGTTTAACCTGCATTGCAGGTGTTATATCGCCTATTTCATCTAAAAATATCGTCCCATAATTTGCAAGTTCAAATCTTCCGGGTTTTGACTTATAAGCGCCAGTAAATGCTCCTTTTTCATATCCAAAAAGTTCTGCTTCAAGCAGGGTCTCTGGTAAAGCCCCGCAATTTACAACAATAAAAGGTTTATCTTTTCTTATACTCAACTGGTGAATTGCTCTTGCTACCAGTTCTTTTCCAGTTCCATTTTCTCCGTATAAAAAAACTGTTCCATCAGTCATCGCTGCTTTAACCATAGTTTCCTTTACTTTTTTCATGGATAAATCATTACATATAAAATCAATATCTATATTATCTAAAATATTTTGTTTTGTTATATCAACAATTGAGCGGGATAATTTGTAAATTATATCAACTCCTCCATTCTGTGAGACAAACTCTTTATAATCATCTTTCATATTTTCTTTCATTCCGCTTCTTACATAAATTATCCCAAGATTATAAATTGCATTTTCATTTTCCGGATTTAAAACAATTGCCTTTTTAAAACTTTTTATTGCTTCTTCTATCAGACCTTTTTTAAATTGTGAAAGCCCTATATCATTATAAAGGTATGACTTTTTTATTTTATCATCAGTTATAACTATTGCCTTATTAAAATATTGAATTGCTTCATCATAATTATTATCATTAAAAAATATATCTCCTAAATTTGCAAGTGCCATTTCATTACGACTGTTATTTTTCAATGAATTTTCAAATGCTTTTATAGCAAGATCTTTTTTACCAAGCATTTTATAAAGTGCACCAATATATAGATATATATCAGACATTAATTCATCATTGCTTTTATATCTTTTACTATATAATAAACTATTTTTTATATTGATATTACTTTTTTTAATTTTTTTAAAATTTAAAATTGCATCTTCTGTTTTTCCTTCGCTTAAATTTATAAGCCCCAAATTATAATTTATATCCCATGATTCATTTTTTATTTTTAAATAATTTTCTTTTGCACTTTTAAAATTTCCATTTAAAAATTCAATATCCCCTCTGATTTTATGTATAAAATCATTGTATATTTTATTGCCTTCAATTTTTTTCAATAAATTCAGGACATTTTCAAAATTATTTTTAAAAAATTGTCCTTTTATTTCAGATATTATTTTCCCGGTTGTTTTATTTTCACTCATAAAAATCCCTTTTTAAAATATTTATTTATTAATAAAATTCTTTTTAATCCAATCAATCCGCTGGCTTGCAATATTTGCTATTTTAGGATTTTGCTTACTGTATTTTTCTTCCAGAACTTTATAAATCTCTATTGCCTCCTGCCAGTTTAACTGTTGTTCCTTTTCATATCCTTTTCTGAATTGTTTTTCAAATTCTATTAATTTTTTTCTTTCTACCTCTGTCAAATGAGTTGTATAAAGATGACCTAATTCTGTAAAAAAAGAAACAAGCAAAATATTAACAAAATATGCAGGAAAAATTCCGGCAAGTATCAGGTTTAATATTGTCAATAATCCCCATTCTTCCTTTTTTAATAATGTCTTTGGCACATTTATCAACTGGTCTTTATTTTTTAGTTGTTTTAAAAGTTCATTTATTTCATTATCATTTTCTATTTTTTCATCTTTTCTTTTCATCCTTTAATCCTTATATTTTACAGATTTTTTATAAATTGATTATACACCATTTTATCCTTTACTGGAAATATTATTTTTTCTTCTTTTTTTAATTTTAAATAAAATTCAAAAATACTATCTAAATCCTGCTTATATATATTTAATTGTGATAATTTGAAAGGTAAATCGTGAATTATATAAAAACTTTCTAATTCTTTTATATTCTTTTTATTATTTAATAAATTTTCCTGGATAAAAAGTCCGAAAGAAACATATTCACCATGTAAAAATTTCTGACTGGGATTTTTTATTGTTAACGAATGTGCTATTGTATGCGCAGCAGATACTGTTATATTAAATTTTCCTATCAATGATATAATTCCTGAAAAAATTATATTTATATCCGTTAGTTCCTCTTTTATTTCATTATTCATATTATTCCAGTTAGAATAAGTTATTTCTTTTAATCGTAAATATAATTTTTCTGCCATTTTAAATATAATATCTCCATATAGATCTTTTTCTCTTATAAATTTTCTTGCTGCTTTTATTTCAAAATATTTTGAAATTGTATCTGCAATTCCTGCTGAAAAAAATACAAGTGGTAATTTATAAAAAATTTCATAATCAATCACAACAAAATCAGCACATACACTTTCAGTGGTCTTTATATATTTCCCTTTTTCATCATACATAACAGAAACAGAAGTTATAGCAGCACAGGTTGCAGCAGAAGTTGGAACAAGAATAAGTAAAAGTCCGCTTACATCCCTTTTTACTAATTTAGCAATGTCCATTGCTTTTCCGCCACCCAAACATATAAGACAATCTATTTTATTACTTAAAACTATCTGTTTTAATCTGAAAAATTCTTTTGGACTGCATTCGCCATTAAAAATTATTTTTAAAAAAACATCCCCATCCAAATTCAAAAAAGAATAAAAATTTTTCATTAAAAATTTATCAGCAAGGACAGCTATTTTTTTCTTTTTTTCCAAAATTTCAGGAATAAAAATTAAAGTTTTTTTCCCTTTGATTATATTTTGTGGAAAAAAATATGTAAAATAATTCAAATCAAATTTACTTTTTTCCCCTTTATAATGAAAAAATTTCATTTATTACTTATCGTTTTTCTGTTCCCTTAAAGCTTCTTTTCTTGATAAAGCAATCTTTCCTGTTTTTTTATCAATCTCCGTTACTTTTACCAAAAATTTATCGCCTTCTTTCATATAATCCTTTATATCTTTTACCCTCTCTTCAGCTATCTGGGAAATATGACATAAACCTTCAACGCCAGGTAAAATTTCAATAAAAGCACCGAAGTTGGTTATTTTTTTTACTTCTCCCATATATATTTTTCCTTCTTCTGCTTCTGCAACTGTTAATTTTATTAATTCCTCTGTCTTTTTCATAACTTCCATATCCTCAGCAAATATTCTTACTTTTCCATCCGATTCTATATCTATTTTTGAACCTGTCTCTTCTACTATTTTCTTTATATTTTTCCCACCTGGACCTATAAGATCTTTTATTCTTTCTTTATTAATTATTATTTCTTTCATCAATGGCGCATAAGGAGATAATTCTTTTCTTGGTTCTTTTATTACTTTCATCATTTTTTCTTTTAAAATAAAAATTCTTGCTTTTTTTGCCTTTTCAAGTGCCTTGCTCATTGTTTCAAAGTCAATACCACTTATTTTTATATCCATCTGAACAGCAGTAATACCATCCTCTGTGCCTGCAATTTTAAAATCCATATCGCCAAAGTGATCTTCCACACCCTGTATATCAGTTAATACAATAAATTTATTATCTTCTTTGATAAGACCCATTGCAATTCCAGCAACTGGTTTTTTAATAGGAACACCAGCATCCATAAGCGAAAGTGTAGCTCCACACACAGTTGCCATAGAAGAAGAACCGTTTGATTCTAAAATATCTGATACTACCTGAATTGTATAAGGAAACTCTTCTTTTGAAGGAATAACAGCTTTTAAAGCTCTTTCCGCAAGCGCACCATGGCCTATCTCTCTTCTGCCGGGTCCTTTCATACTTTTTACCTCGCCAACAGAAAATGGCGGGAAATTATACTGCAAAGTATATCTTTTCTTTTCTTCACCTTCTAATTCATCCAAAATCTGGGCATCTTCTTCAGAACCTAATGTCGTTGCAACAAGAGCCTGTGTCTGCCCACGCGTAAACAAGGCTGATCCATGCGCCCTAGGAATTATGCCTATCTCACATGTTATAGGCCTTATTTCATCAAAATCTCTTCCATCAGGTCTTATATTTTCTTTTGCAATTTTATTTCTTATTATGCTAACTTCTATTTCTTCTAACGAAAGTTTTACATCTTTTTCTTTTGTCTTATATTTTTCCTCGCCCAACTTTTCTTTAAATTTTTCCAAAATATTCTTTTTAATTAATTCAATTTCTTCCTGTCTTTTTATTTTGTCCGGTATTTTTAAAGCTTCTTCTATTTTTGACCGGAACATATCCTCAACTTCTTTTTTTATTTCCTGGTCTATTACATACAAAACAACTTCTCTTTTTGCTTTACCGCATTTTGCCTTAAACTCTTCAAGTTTTTCTGCTATTTTTACTATCTCTTTATGAGCAATTTTAATAATTTCCAGCAATTCTTCTTCTTTTATTTCTTTGGCTTCGCCTTCTATCATAGTAACTGCTTCTTTTGTTCCTGCTATAACAATATCAATATCACTTCTGTCCATTTCTTCAATATAAGGGTTTATAACTATTTTCCCATCAATCCTACCTATTCTGACAGCTCCTACCGGACCGTTAAAAGGAATATCGGAAATATCAAGAGCAGCCGAAGCACCTATTATGGCTAAAATATCCGGATCATTTTTTTTATCAGCAGATATAACAGTTGCAATTATCTGAACCTCGTATAAAAAACCATCCGGAAATAAAGGCCTTATTGATCTGTCTATTAAACGGGATGTTAAAATTTCTTTTTCTCTTGGTTTTCCTTCCCTTTTAAAAAACCCCCCTGGTATTTTTCCTGCTGCATAATATTTTTCCCTGTATTCTACGCTTAAAGGAAAAAAATCAATATCCTCTTTTACCTCTTTTGAAGCAACAGCAGTTATTAAAACCATCGTCGCGCCACACGTTATAACAACCGCACCATCTGCTTGTTTGGCTAATTTACCTGTCTCTATTGAAATTTCTTTTCCGCCTATTTCTATTGATTCTCTGTTAACTTTTATTTCTTCCATTATTTTACTTTCTTAGATCTAATTTTTCTATTAAATTCTGATATCGCTCAAAATTTATCTTCTTTAAATAATCCAAAAGCCGCCTTCTCTTATTTACCATTTTAAGCAATCCATGTCTTGAATGAATATCTTTTTTATGTTTTTTAAGATGAAGAGTAAGATAATTGATCCGTTCTGTTAATATAGCAATCTGAACTTCAGGGGAACCAGTATCTTTTTCATGAATTTTAAATTTAGTTATAATCTCCTGTTTTTTTTCTTTTACTAAAGCCATTTACTTTCTCTCCTTTTGTTTATAATTTTTTTTGCCAGAATTACGTCGGCCACTCAATAATTCCAGCACTTAATTTTGCAATAACATTACCATATTTTATTTTTTTTGTAAAGAAATTTTTATTTCAATTGGTAATAAATTAAGAAATGTCTTGTATATAAATATATAAGTAAAATTTTTAAAATGGCGGGGTCAACGGGACTTGAACCCGCGGCCTTCTGCGTGACAGGCAGACGCTCTAAACCGATCTGAGCTATGACCCCGCATATATAATATTTTATAATTTTTAGCAAAAAACAAATTATAACTACGATTTTGCTTATTATAAAATCTGCTTTGCTCGCTTACTAAACTTCGTTTTTTTGGTTTTTACTTAAAATTTTTTGCCACTTAAATTTTTCTGGAGCGGGAGACGGGGCTTGAACCCGCGACATCCAGCTTGGAAGGCTAGCGCTCTACCACTGAGCTACTCCCGCTTTAATTTTTATTGTAAGAACAATTTTATACTTAATTCATTCAGACCTTTTATCTTCTATCTGAAACAAATAAATTATTTATTAAAAAAACTAAAATGTCAATATTTAATTAAACCCGCAAAAACGCATTAGAAAATGCGTTTTTTACAAAAAAATTTTTTATTATTTTTATAATACATTCTTTTTAATTCATCTGTCTTTTAATAAAAAACAAAACATAAATATTGTTTTAAATATTTTAATTATTTAATAATATTTTTTTGTATTTTTTCCCATAAAATTTGCAATTTTCTATTTTAATTTTCAGGATTTTGTATATTTTTTATCTTTTATAATTAAGTATTACTTATTATTAAATTAAAAAATGGTGGGTGCTGGTGGGCTCGAACCACTGACCTCCTGCTTGTAAGGCAGACGCTCTAACCAGCTGAGCTAAGCACCCGTTTTAATTAAATAAATTTATGGAGCTGGCGAGTGGATTCGAACCACCGACCATCCGCTTACAAGGCGGAAGCTCCACCACTGAGCTACGCCAGCCCATATAATAAAATGGTGGGGAGAGATGGATTTGAACCATCGAAGGCATAAGCCAACAGATTTACAGTCTGCCCCATTTGGCCGCTCTGGAATCTCCCCACTTTTAAAATATTTTTACCACTACTGTCAAACTGTCAAAAAACAACTTTAAATTATTATAATATAAAAATTATAAATTTTCAAATTGTTTCATAACATCATAAAATGCAATCGCTGCCGCATTTGAAACATTCAATGAACCTATTTTTCCTTTTTGTCTTATTTTTATTAAAAAATCACAATTTTGCTTTACAAGTTTTCTTAGTCCTTTTCCTTCATTTCCAAAAATCAAAACACTTTTTCTATCAAACTTCACATTTTCAAGAAAATCATTTCCACTTATATCAAAACCATATATCCAGAATCCTGACTCTTTTAATCTATGAATAGCATTATTTAAATTACTAACCTTAACTATATCAATATACTCTACAGCACCACTGCTTACTTTATAAACAGTTTCATTAACCGGCGCACTTTTTTTAGAAGGCAAAATTATACCACAAACACCAAAAATTTCGCAACTCCTAATTATCGCACCCAGGTTATGCGGATCTTCTATCTCATCAAGCAGGCATATTGAAATTTTTTCTTTATTGTTATGCTTTTCTAAAAATTCATTTATATTTAATATTTTTATATTATCCACCTCTGCTGCAATCCCCTGATTGTTATCTGTTTTGGTCAATTCCCTGATTTCATTTTTTTCTTTTATTTCAATCGGGATTTTTTTTATTTTTGCAAGAGTAAAAATATCATCAATATTTTTACTGTTTTTTAAAAAATAAATTTTCAAAATTTTTCGTTTATCATTTTTTAATATCTCACGTATTACCTGCCTGCCATATAATATCATGGATAAAACCTATAATTTTTTTATTAAAAAAGTTCTTGTTTTGGTATCTTCCAAAATATAACCATATTTTTTAATTTCTTCTTTTATTTTATCTGCCTCTGAATATTTTTTTTCTTTTCTTAATTTATCTCTTTGATCTTTTAATTCAACAACCCTTTCATCTATTTTTTTTATCTCTGGCATTATTTTTAAAACCCCGCACATTTCTTTAATATTTTTTTCAATTAATGCAAGTGAATACAGGATATCATTATTAAATTCTTTATTTATATTATCTTTTGCAAGTTTTACAAGATTAAAAATTACAGCCAGGGCTTCAGGTGTATTAAAATCATCATCTAAAGCATCAATAAAATTTTTAAGATATGAACTGTTTTCTGTGGTTATTTTCATATCTGGCTTTTCTATCTGGTTAAGAATCTGTAATATATAATATATGTCCTCAAAACCCTGTTTTATTTTTTCTAAATTTCCCCACGTAAAATCAAGCGGGCTTCTGTAATGTGCCGATATTATAAACATTCTTATAACCTCAGGACTATATTTTTCTAATACTTCCCTTGCGAGTATGATATTTCCTATGGATTTAGACATTTTTTCGCCTTTAATATTCATATATCCATTGTGCATCCAGTAATTAACAAATTTTTTCCCTGTTGCTGCTTCTGACTGGGCTATTTCATTTTCATGATGCGGAAAAACAAGATCTATGCCTCCTGCATGTATATCAATAGTTTCTGCATTTGTATATTTTTTGGACATAACAGAACATTCAATATGCCAACCGGGTCTCCCTTTTCCCCATGGAGATTCCCAGTAAGGTTCGCCTTCTTTTGCAAATTTCCAGAGTGCAAAATCCAACGGGTTTTTTTTCTCATTGTTTACTTCTACCCTTGCACCTTCTTTTAATTCATCTATTTTTTTATTTGAAAGTTTTCCATAATCTTTAAACTTTTCAACATTAAAATAAACCCCATCATTTATTATATACGCATACCCTTTTTCAATTAAAATTTTTATTAAATCAATCATATCTTTTATTTCTTCTGTTGCTTTAGGACTCTTATCCGGTTTTTCTATTTTTAATTTATCTATGTCTTCAAAATATGCTTGTGTATATTTTTCTGCAACTTTTTCAAAAGTTAAATTTTCTTCTTTTGATTTATTTATTATTTTATCATCAATATCAGTTATATTCTGGACATAAACCACATTCCAGCCCTTATATTTTAAATAATTCCTGAATGTATCAAAAACTATAAATGGCCTCGCATTACCTATATGAAAATAATTATATACCGTAGGTCCACAAACATACATAGTAATAGTATTTTTATTCATAGGAATAAACTCTTCTTTTTTTCTTGTTAATGTGTTGTAAATTTTCATATTTATTTTTTTTCCACCAAAGTAACTGTTGAATAAACTGCGATGCCTTCTTTTGCTCCTATAAACCCAAGTCCTTCTTCTGTTGTTGCCTTTATTGCGATTTGCTTTATATCAATATTTAATATACCTGCCATTGCATTTCTTATTTTTTCTATGTAAGGTGACATACGCGGATATTCAGCAACAACAATGACATCAATATTACCAATACTATAACCTTCCTTATCTATCATATCTTTTACTTTTCTTAAAAGTTCTGTGCTCCTTATATTTTTATACTTTTCATCAGTATTCGGGAAATAAAATCCTATGTCACGCAACCCAGCAGCCCCCAACATAGCATCCATTACTGCATGTAAAAGAACATCAGCATCAGAATGCCCATCTAACCCGAACTCTGCTTTTTCAAATTCTAATCCTCCTAAAAAAAGACGGCGACCTCTTGTTAATCTGTGAACATCATATCCTATACCAACTCTCATTTTTTATCTCCTCTTTTTAACATTAGTATTGTGAAAAGTTTTTTATCCTTTTCACTTAAAAATCCTTTTATTCATATACTTTGGTTGCCTTTTGTTCCCCATTTATCAAAGAGGGATTTTAGGCGGATTTACCTACATCCATTCTCTTTTTCTCGCTCTCTTTTAATTTAAAATCTCCACTAACCCCTCTTTTTTAAAGAGGGGAATTTTTTATTCTTATTCTTATTCTTTTTCTTTTTCTCTCCCTTTGCAAAAGGGAAACTAAGAGCGATTTTCCTCCTCTTTCTTTTTTTCTACACCTTTGTAAAAATGGGATTTACGGGGGATTTGATTCATTATTTTTAAATCTCCCCTGCCTCCTCTTTTTAAAAGAGGGGGAAATGTATATTATTTTCAATACTTTTAGTATATATTTTAATCTCTGTCTTCTTTCTTTTTCATAGAACTTTTCACATTATCTTAACATTTTTAAAAT
>CALHNI010000066.1 GCA_938034975.1 Candidatus Goldiibacteriota bacterium
GAAACTTATAATAGCGATCATTCAGCCGCACATGCTTGAAAATGTAAAAAGAGAATTATACAACAGAGATGTAAATCTATTGAGTGTAAATGAAGTAATAGGTCATGGCAGACAAAAAGGTATAAACGAAATGTACCGCGGGGCCACAGGGAAAGCGGAAATATGTTAAGAAAAGTCAGATTGGAAATAGCAGTAAATGACAATTTTGTGAAGCCTACAGTAGAAGCAATAATTACAGGCGCCAGGACAGGCGAACTCGGAGATGGAAAAATATTCATACTACCACTGGAAGAATGTATAAGAATAAGAACAGGCGAAACAGGAAGAGTTGCAATAGGATAAAATAATTGTTTTATATTTTTTACATGGGCGATTAAATGCTCGCCCATGTATTTTTAATTATAGAAATTTTTTCTTTTGATATATATAATAAATACATGGTTATCTTATGCTTATCAAAAAATAATAGAAATAGTATTTATGCTTTACTTGGAATATTGGAAACTTATGGATATTTTATAGGAAAAGATGTTTATCTGCACGAGATACATTCTGGAAACTCAAATGCCAGAATAGAAAAAAATAAAAAACATTTTTTTTTATTTTCTTTTTCAACTAAAAATGCACAGGAAAATTATATAGAATTAAAAAAATTAAAAAACATATACAAAAAATCTGTTTTTATCTGTGGCGGTCCCCATCCAACAGGTGCTCCACATGATTGCCTGAATGCAGGCTTTGATATTGTTGTGCAGGGAGAAGCAGAAAATATAATAAATAATATTTTGCAAATAAATAAAAATTATAAAATATGCAAATCCGGGATCCATGCCAATCTGGACGCTTTTCCTCCTTTCCCATTAAAAGACCCGCATTATTCTTTGTATATAGAAATAACCCGTGGTTGCCCTAATAATTGCTATTTCTGTCAGACAACCAAAATATTTGGTTCAAGACCAAAACACAGAAGCATTGAAAATATAATAAAATATTGTGAAATTTTAATAAAAAACAAACTTACTGATTTAAGATTTGTATCACCAAATGCTTTTTCTTATGGTTCTAAAAACGGTATTGATATTAATTTTAATGCACTTAATAATCTTTTAGTCTCTCTTTATAAAATTATAAAAGGTATAGGAAGGATATTTTTGGGTTCTTTTCCATCAGAAGTCCGGCCAGAATTTGTAAATGAAGACACTATTGGACTTATTAAAAAATATTGCAGTAATAAAAATATTATGATTGGCGGACAATCCGGTTCTGAAAAAATACTAACTAAAATAAATAGAAAACATACTGTTAAAGATATAATAAATGCAGCAAAAATTTCCTTAAAATACGGTCTATTACCAAATATAGATATTATTTCCGGTTTCCCTTTTGAATCCAAAAAAGATATTTTACAAACAATAAATTTGTGTGAAGCTCTAATTAAATATGGTTGTAAAATACATATTCATAAGTTTACTCCTCTTCCAGGAACTGAATTTGAATCATTAACCACATCTGAATTTTTACCCGAATTAAAAAATTTTTTAAATAAATGGGCAGGAAAAGGAAGAGTATATGGTAAATTTAATTAACATGCAGTAAAATATGAAAATCGTAAAAAAGCATTAGAAGATGTGTTTTCACAGGTAAAATTTTCTTTAATTAAATTTTTTTTATTTATTTTAATTCTGATAAATTGTTATGTAAAAATTTTTTCTTACGTGTTTTTAATTTATTTTTTATATTGACATCAAAAATTTTTTTGATATATTTCCTTTGCAAAGGGATGGAGTTCCCTTCTAACCGATGTTTATCATCTGATAACTCCTGAAAAAATTTTTTCTTTGTGGAGGATTTTATGGTTGAAAATTATTTGACTACTTCTATGTGGCTTGGACTTGCTTTAGTATCTACAATAATTGCTTATCGTCTTAAAATTTCTATTGCATTAACAGAAATAATAGTTGGAATTATTGCTGCCTTCATAATAACATCTTTTTTCCCAAAAGTAAAAACTGGTGCAAACGATGAATGGATAAAATTTTTAGCAGGAAGCGGAGCAATACTTCTTACTTTTTTATCAGGAACAGAACTTGATCCTGCTTCCATGAAAAAAATGAAAAATGAAATGTTGATTATTGGGTTAATTGGATTCTTTGCTCCTTTTACCGGATGTTCTTTAATAGCCAAATATATACTAAATTGGGATACAAAAGCCAGTTTACTTGCAGGAGTTGCTTTATCTACAACATCCATGGCTGTTGTATATTCTGTAATGCTTGAATATGGTTTTAACAAAACATCTTATGGCAAAGGTATTCTTGGTGCATGTTTTATTAACGACTTAGGGACAGTCATTGCTCTTGGAATAATTTTTTCTCCTTTTACATATAAAACAACTATTTTTATTATTTCAACTTTAATCTTGATTCTTTTATTACCTAAATTAACCAAAAAAATTATTGCAATTTATGGCAACAAAACATACGCAATCAGAACCAAATGGATTTTATTCATTTTATTTTTATTTGGAGCAATTGCTTTATGGTCCGGAAGCGAAGCGGTTTTACCTGCCTATCTTATAGGCATGTCACTTTCTATAATTATTGGCAAAGATAATACTTATATAAAAAGATTAAGGACATTAACAATAGGGTTTTTAACTCCTTTTTATTTTATACGCGCAGGGTCTTTTGTTAATATTCCAGCACTTTTTTCTGCTCCATTAATTTTTCTTGTCTTATTCTCTGGAAAAGTTTTTACAAAAATTTTTGGGTTATACCCTGTTATAAAATTCTTTAAAGGTCACAGAAAAGAACGGTGGTATTATACGCTCCTTATGTCAACCGGACTTACATTTGGAACAATATCAGCTCTTTTTGGTTTGACCCAAAATATTATTACACAGGCGCAATATTCCTTTTTAGTTGCAACTGTTATTGCAAGTGCGATAATCCCAACTGCTATTGCAAATTATAAATTCCTTCCCAAGCATCTTTTAGAAACACCAATGGCTGATGAAGATGTACCACAAGAAGATGCTAATGGATTAGGTCGCAAATAAAAATTTTACTTTTAAAATTATTTAGAAAATTTTTTTTTAAATAAATTTAAAATATTTTATTTTATCCTGAATTCTTTATTTGTTGACAAATTATAATTTTTTATATATTAGTACCTGAAAAACGCATTAGCGTTTTTCAGGGGGGAATATAAAAAAAATGGTTATAAAAAAATAAAAATTTTAAAAGCGTACTTATTTTTGAAATTAAAAAAACAGGCGAATCAAAGTAAAGCATTATAAAATAAAAAATTATTAAACAAAAAATGCAAAAATATTTTATATTTCCGTAAAAACGCATTTTCTAATGTGTTTTTACAATTGGTATTTTTTCATAACTAATATAACCAACAATTTTTTTAAAAAATAATTTAGATTTTTATTAAATAGAATTTGTAAGTTTTTTTGATTCTTTATTAAGTAATAAAGCATTTAAAACAACCGAAACAGAACTTAGCGCCATTGCAGTACCTGCTACCATTGGATTTAATAATCCAAGTGCTGCAACAGGCATACCAATTATATTATAAAAAAATGCCCAGAATAAATTTTGTTTTATTTTTATTAATATTTTTTTACTTAATTTAATAGTTTTATAAATATCCATTAAACTATTTTTCATTAAAATTATATCTCCAATTTCAATTGCAATATCAGTTCCTGATGCCATAACAAAACCCACATCTGCAGCAGCAATTGCAGGCGCATCATTTATCCCATCACCTGCAAAAGCAGTTAAACCTCCCTTTTTTAGTTCATTTACAATATTTACTTTTTCATCCGGTAAAATATCCGCATATATATTTTTAATTCCGGTTTCTTTTGCAATTATTTCTGCTGCCTCCTTGTTATCTCCGGTTGCAAGATAAATATTTATTTTTTCCTTTTTTAATAAATCAATTGCATCTTTTGAGTCATCTCTTATTTTGTCACCCAATGTTATAATACCTATCACTCTGTTTTCGTCAGTAAGTAAAATAGTTGTTAATCCTTTATAATAATATCCGGTCAATTTACTTTCTAAAAAATTTATATTTTTATCTTTTATAAATTTAATATTTCCTAAAAAATACTTTTTTCCATTTACCATACCTTCAACACCATATCCTGGATACGATTTAAATGAATCTATGTTGTAAATATCTTCTTTATTCTTATTTATAATTGCTTTTGCCAGCGGATGTTCAGAGCCACTTTCCAGGGATGCTGAAATTTTTATTATCTCTTTTAATGAAAACTCAGAAGAAAGTGAAATAATATCAATTACTTCTGGTTTACCATAAGTAATAGTTCCTGTCTTATCAAAAATTATATTTTTAATTTTTGATAATATTTCAAGTACTTCTGGATTTTTAAATAATATACCATTTCTTGCCGCAATACCTGTCCCAGCCATAATTGCAACAGGCGTTGCAAGGCCTAAAGCACAGGGACAGGCAATAACTAAAATAGAAACAGCGGACATCAATGATGTTGATAATGTATTTTGTAAAAAATAAAATCTTATTATAAAAGTCAGCAAAGCAATCAAAATAACAGATGGCACAAAATATGCGGACACAGTATCTACTAATTTTTGAATAGGTGGTTTTATGCTTTGAACTTCATTTATCAATTTTATAATTCTTTGCAATACTGTATCTTTTCCTACTTTTTCTGCTTTAAATTTAAAATATCCATTCTGATTTATTGATCCGCTTATTACCCTGTCTCCCTGTTTCTTTTCCACCGGAATTGATTCCCCCTTAATAACCGATTCATCAACAAATGAGTTCCCTTCTGTTATTATACCATCTACCGGTATTTTTTCTCCTGGTTTTACTACAACTATGTCACCCAATTTTATATCTTCAAAAGAGATTTCAATCTCCTGATTATCCTTTAAAATAATTGCTTTTTTTGGTAAAAATGTTATTAATTTCTTTATTGCATCATTTGTTTTTTTCATAGATTTTTTTTCCAGATACCTTCCAAGGATGACAACAGTTATTAAAACTGAAGACGTCTCAAAATATAAATGATGAGAGTGCTGCCAGAATAAAAGATATATACTGTAAAAATAAGCAGAAGAAGTGCCAAGGGCAACCAATGTATCCATATTAGCAGAAAAATCCCTTAAAGAATAAAAAGTGTTTTTATAAAATTCAAAACCAATAAAAAATTGCACAAACGTTGCTAAGATAAAGATAATATATGGTTGATAAGGAAATGCATCTGGTTTAATTAACATTGATAAAATAAATACTGGTATTGTAAAAATTAAACTTATAATTAATTTACTTTTTATTTCTTTTATTTCATCTTTTTGGGCATTATCTTTTATAACTTTATATCCCATTCGCTCTATTGTATTTATTATTTTTTTTTCATCTATTAAATTTGGTTCATATACAACAACAGTATTTTCATTTGCAAGATTAGCTATAGCTTCTATAACACCTTTATTTTTTTTTAAAGATTTTTCAATAACAGTAACGCAACTTGCACAATGCATTCCTTTTATTTTGAACTCTTTTTTAACTATATTATTATTTTCATACATGCTAATTATTTCCGCCTTATATTTTTTATTCAGGCATATAACCTGTTGCCTTGATAATATCCTTTATCTCATCTAATACGATTTTATTTTCATCAAATTCAATTTCCACTGTTCCTTTTTTATAATCTGCTTTTACCTTTTTTATACCCGGCTTTTCTTCTAATGCTAACTGTATATTTATCTCGCATCCTGTGCAATGCATTCCAGAGACATTAATTATTTGCTTCATCATTTTTCTCCTTTATTCTATGCTAGTATTGTGAAAAGTTTTTTGTTTTTTTCACTTAAAAATCCTTTTATTCATATACTTTGGTTGCCTTTGTTCCCACTTTATCAAATTGGGATTTAGGGGGATTTACATACATCCATTCTCTTTTTCTCGCTCTCTTTTAATTTTTAATTTAAAATCTCCCCTAACCCCTCTTTACAAAAGAGAGGGAATTTTTTATTTTTATTCTTATTCTTATTTTTTTTCTCCCCCTTTGCAAAAGGGGGACTAAGGGGATTTTTCTCCTCTTTCTTTTTTTCTACCACTTTGTAAAAAGGAGATTTCTGGGGGATTTGATTAATTATTTTTAAATCGCCCCTCACCCCTCTTTATTAAAGAGGGGGAAATGTATATTATTTTTAATACTT